>NZ_JBFBBI010000002.1:0-530452 GCF_040682535.1 Kribbella sp. NPDC051137 | reverse complement strand
ACGCGGGTCGGGCGGTGCGTCGGGCGGTGGGTCAGGCTCTTGGATGCGCTTGCTGGTAGGCCTGTCGCAGGCGGTCGGTGGAGACGTGGGTGTAGATCTGCGTGGTCGCCAGCGATGCGTGACCGAGCAGTTCCTGCACGCTGCGCAGGTCGGCCCCGCCCTCCAACAGGTGCGTGGCCGCGGTATGCCGGAGCCCGTGCGGCGCCAGGTCAGCGTCGACGACAGCCACCCGCTGGTGCACCATCCGCCGTACCGTCCGCTGGTCGATCCGGCCGCCGCGCGCACCGAGGAACGCCGCCGGCCCGCTCCCCTCGCGCACGAGCTTCGGCCGGGCCTCGGCCAGCCACCGCTCGATCGCCTGTCCGGCCGGCACGCCGTACGGCACCGACCGCTCCTTGCGCCCCTTGCCGAACACCCGGACGACGCGCCGCGACCGGTCGATGTCGTCGACGTCGAGGGAGCACAGCTCGCCGACCCGGATCCCGGTGGCGTACAGCAGCTCCATGATCGCGAGATCGCGGAGTCCGACCGGGCTGCCGTCGTCCGCGGCGACCGCGGCGGCGTCGAGCACCGTCCGGGTGTCTGCCTGGCCGAGGACCCCTGGCAACGTCTTGTGCGCTTTCGGGCTGGCGAGCAACGCTCCGGGATCCGTGCTGATCCGCCCGGTCCGCTGCGCCCAGCCGGTGAACACCCTTGCGGCGGTCGCCCGGCGGGCCATCGTGCTGCGGGATTTCCCCAGACTTTGCTGTTTGGCCAGCCACGACCGCAGACCCCGGATGTCGAGGCCCTCGAGATCATCGTGACCAAGCCGAATCAAATGTTCGAGTAAATCGGACACATCTCCGATGTAGGCTCTCACCGAGTGAGTGCTGAGGTCTCTTTCCGCCGTCAGATGCCTTTCGTAGTCAGCAAGTAACACAGCGAAACCTTCCGGCCAGGAACGGTTTCCACTGACTTCGTCCGGCGTCATACCTCGACGATGCGTGAGGCGACCCGGCACTGCAAGTCACCGCGCGGAGGCCGAGAAGAGGAGGTCTGGTCGATAGCCCAACGGTCGACTACTGTTCGGCCCGATTGCCCTAGTAGCAACGGAGGCACCCCTGACCATGGCCCCCTCAGCGAACGGACAGACCGTAGGCCGGCGTTTGCCGGTCGAGTCGGCGTTCACTCGAGTCGAGGACGCACGGCACCGTCTGCCGCGGCTGTTCGGTCGTCGCGACCTGGTTGTACTCGGCCTGGGCGTGATGATCGGCTCCGGCATCTTCAGCATCAGCGGCGTGCAAGCGGCGAACGTGTCCGGACCGGCAGTGATCCTGTCGTTCGTGATCGCCGCGATCGTCTGTCTGCTGGCCGCGGCCTGCTACGCCGAACTGTCGTCGACGATCCCGGTCTCGGGCAGTGCGTACACGTTCAGCTACGTGACGTTCGGCGAGATGTGGGCATGGCTGGTCGGCTGGGCACTCGTCCTCGAACTCGTCACCGCGGCGGCGATCGTCGCACGCGTCTGGTCGGCGTACTTCCTCGCCACACTTGACGGGTTCGGCGTCACGCTGCCGAGCGGTATCGCGCAGTTCTTCGGGCCCGAGGCCAAGGTCAACCTGGTCGCCCCGCTGCTGCTACTGATCCTCACCGCGCTGATCGTGACCGGCACCAAGCTGTCCTCGCGAGTGCTGACGATCGTCGTGATCGCGAAGGTCGCGGTGATCCTGCTGGTCGTGGTCGTCGGCGCGACCCACATCAAGATGGAGAACTACCACCCGTTCATCCCGCCGGCCCGGGCAGCGCCCGCGATGGCGGATCCGACGGTGCTGGGCTGGATCCTGGACACCTCGTTCGGTTCGTTCGGGATGATGGGCATCTTCACGGCGGCGAGCACGATCGTGTTCGCCTACATCGGGTTCGACCTCATCGCGACCGCGTCCGAGGACGCGCGCAGCCCGCGCAAGACCGTGCCGCAGGGCATGCTGCTCGGCGTCGGAGCGGTGACGATCCTCTACATCGCGATGGCCGTCGTCCTGGTCGGCATGCGCCCGTACGGTCAGCTCGGCGGCAAGGCCCCGGTCTCCGAGGCCCTCGCCTCGGTCGGTGTCGGCTGGGCCGCGAAGGTCG
This sequence comes from Kribbella sp. NPDC051137, assembly GCF_040682535.1. NCBI lineage: Bacteria > Bacillati > Actinomycetota > Actinomycetes > Propionibacteriales > Kribbellaceae > Kribbella > Kribbella sp. NPDC051137. The sequence goes on along the minus strand of NZ_JBFBBI010000002.1, from coordinate 528,343 downwards.
TCAACGTCGGCGCCCTGCTCGCGCTGATGACCGTGATCATGGTGGTGCTGATCGCCCAGAGCCGCGTGCTGTTCAACATGGGCCGCGACGGCCTGCTGCCGAAGAGCCTCGGCAGGGTCAGCCGCGTGTACTCCTCCCCCGCCCGCGCCGCGGCCGCCGCCGGCGTCGCCGCGCTGGTGCTCACGCTTTACCCGAAGGTGCTGGACCTCGAAGAACTGCTGGTTATCGGCGCCCTGTTCTGCTTCGCGTTCTGCGCGGTCGGCGTACTCCGCCTGCGCCGCACGGAGCCCAACCTGGAGCGTGGCTTCCGGGTCCCGATGGTCCCGCTGATCCCGCTGCTCTCGCTGGCGGCGACCGTCTGGCTGATGCTCAACATGAAGACCGGCACCTGGGTCAAGTTCCTGATCTGGATGGGCATCGGGATCGCGATCTACGGCCTCTACGGCCGCTGGCACAGCCGCCTGGCCAACGAGGACAGCTGGGACTTCGACCTGGGCGACACCGACCCTGGCACCGGCGGCCTCCAAGTCATCCGCACCGATCGCGACCACTCAACCGAGCTCCGCGCCATCCGCACCCCTCCCGACCAGCAGCCCCCCAAGTCCAACCGCGGCAAACACATGCGCAACTAGAGGCCCGTCAAGCTTCTGGAATGGCCGAGCAGCAGCTGGATGGCGGGATCGCGAACGCTGGCCAGGTCGTTCGTGCCGGTCCGCATGTTCTTCGTCCGTCGAGTCTGTACTCGGGATCTGTCCACGCATTCCTGCGGGCAGTGAAGGACGCTGGATTCGACGGTGCCCCGATGCCGGTCGGCATCGACGAGGACGGCCGCGAGCGTCTCGTGTTCATCGAGGGCGAGGTGCCTGTGGCGCCCTATCCGGAGTGGAGCCAGTCCGACGCCGCGCTGGCCTCCGTCGCCAGGCTGCTGCGCGGACTGCACGACGCCGCACGTGAGTTCGATCCTCAGGGTCTCAGCTGGAACGAGGGTCTCGCCGACCCCGCGGGCGGAACTGTGGTCTGCCACAACGATGTGGAGCTCTCGAACGTCGTCTTCCGTGACGGAATCGCCGTTGCGCTGCTCGACTTCGAGTTCGCCGCCCCTGGCCGCCCCGTCTACGACCTCGCCCAGCTCGCCCGCCTCTGTGTACCGATCGAGGACGACTTCGACCAGCACCGGATCGGCTGGTTGCCCGCCGACAGGGCGGCACGGCTACGACTCGTTGCCGACGCCTACGGGCTGGAGCCGGGTGGCCGCGCAGAATTGCTGACCGCCGTCACCGATGCCTTGACCCGCATCGAAGCGGCCGCGCGACGCAGCATCGCTGCGGGCGGCTCGAACACCGTCGCGATGCTGAGCCGGAGGGGAGGCATCGAAAAGTTCGACCGCCGACGCCACTGGTGGAGCGCCCATTACCACCAATTCGCCGCCGCCCTGCTTTGACTTGACCGTCACCCGTTGGCCGGAGCTCTAGGTTGGTGTTGGGGGTGGGAGGCGCCAGCCGGTTGGGGTCTGGGTTATCAGGGTCAGGGCCGCGAGGGTTCTGAGGGAACGTTCGGTGGTGGGGAGGTCGAGGCCGGCGGTGGTGGCGATCCGGACGGCCGGGGCGGGGGTCTGGACCGGGACGGCGTCGAGGGTGCGTTGGACGTCGGGGCTCAAGGTGTCGGTGATGGTTTGCGGGGCTCGCGGAGGCGGGGCGAGGCCGGTGCCGAGCGGGGACGTTGCCTCGATGATGTCGGCGACGTTGGTTGCCAGGACCGCGTTGCGTTCGCGGACCAGCAGGTGGCTGCCTGCCGACATGCGGGACGTGACCGGGCCGGGGACGGCGAGGACTGTACGGCCGCATTGCTCGGCCCAGCCGGCGGTGTTGAGGGCGCCGCTGCGGACGGCTGCCTCGATGACCACGGTGCCTTGGGCAACTGCCGCGATCAGGCGGTTGCGGGCCAGGAAGCGGAGCTTTGTCGGTGCGCACCCGGGTGGAAGCTCGGCGACGACGAGGCCGTCCTCGGCGATGCGGCTGAGAAGCGCCGCGTTGCGTTTCGGGTAGCTGACGTCGACCCCGCAGGCCAGGACCGCGATCGTCAGTCCGGCAGCGGACAAGGCGCCACGGTGTGCGGCGGCGTCGATGCCGTACGCGCCACCGGAGACGATCGTGACGCCGTTGTCCGCGAGGCCGGAGGAGAGCTCGGCTGCCACGTGTTCGCCGTACGACGAGCAGGCGCGGGAGCCGACCATGGCGACGGCGCGCGACACGGCGCGGCGGAGGTTGGCGCGGCCGCGGACCCAGAGGCCGAACGGTACGCCGGCGCGCCGGGACAGCTGGCCTGCCTCGTGCAGGACGTCGATCTGCTCGGGCCACTCGTCGTCGCCGGGAATCACGAAGCGGGCTCCGACGGCGGTGGCACGTTCGAGGTCGCGGTGTGGGTCGGCCGTGGCGAGGCGGGTGGACCAGCGCTCGTCCTCCGGTCTGTTGTGGTGCAGGCGGTCCCAGATCTCCTGCGCGGACAGGCCGTCGAAGGCCTTCAGCGCGGCGAGATCCCCTGGCTCGATGACACGGCACAGGCCGACCCGGGCCAGGCGTTCCTGATCTCCATTGCCGTCGGCAACCACCGTGGTCGTCCCCGGGCCGAATCCACCACTGCCGGCGCCTCCGGATCCGGCTTCCCGCGCGCCGAGCTCGATGGTGGGCGTTGTTGCGAGGGTCCTTTTGAGGGTCGCGGCGTGGGTCATGGCGTGGGTCCTTTGAGGGGGCGGTGGTCGGTGAGCGGCGTCAGGGTGTGGCCGGAACGGAGCTGGAAAGCTTCGTGGGTGTGCTCGACCGTGGGGATGTCGCGGCCGGCCAGGTCGGCCAGGGTCCACGCGAGGCGGACCACTCGGTCGAAGCCGCGGGCGGTCAGGCGGCCGGCGGTGTAGTGCGCCTCGAGAAGCTGCTGGCCGGCGTCGTCGAGCGGATACTCGCGGCGCAGGACCGGGCCGGGGATCTCGCTGTTCAGGGTCCAGGCCGTGTTGCGGTAGCGGTGTGTCTGGCGGTCGCGGGCGGCTTGGACCCGGGCGGCCACGACGGCAGTCGACTCGGCCTGCTCGCCGGTGGCGGTGGTGCGGGCCGCTGGCAGGATCTGGCGCTGGATGTCCAGGCGGTCCTTGATCGGACCGCTGATCCGCTGCCGGTAGCGCGCGAGCACCTGTGGAGTGCAGTTGCAGACGCCCTGCTCGGTGCCGGCCAGACCGCACGGGCACGGGTTGGCGGCCAGCACCAGCATGAAGCGCGCCGGGAACTTGGCGACCGCCGCTGCCCTATGGACCTCGACGAAACCGGACTCGAGCGGCTGACGCAGCGTGTCCAGCGTCAGCGGGTGCATCTCCGGCGCCTCGTCGATGAACAGGATGCCCCGGTGTGCGCAGCTGATCGCGCCCGGGCGCGGGACACCCGATCCGCCGCCGACCAGGCTAACCAGCGATGCCGTGTGGTGCGGAGCGATGAACGGCGGTCGGACCACCAGTTCGGCGTCGTTCGTCAGCAGGCCGGCGAGCGAGTGCACGGCGGAGACCTCCAGCGAGTCGTCGGTACTCAGCTCGGGCATCAGGCCGGCCAGCCGCTCGGCGAGCATGGTCTTGCCGGAACCCGGCGGGCCGTGCAGGAACAGGTGATGACCGCCGGCCGCCGCGGCCTCGATCGCCCGGCGGCCTTCGTGCTGGCCGATGATGTCCTCGAGATCGACCGACGGGACCCGGATCAGCGACTCCGACACCAGCCGTGGCTCGGCCCGTGGCGGCGCCTCCTCGGGCACCTCGACCCCGCGGAGCAGCGCCAGCACCTGCCGCAGCGAGCGAGCGCCGTACACCTGGATACCGGGGACGAGGCGGGCCTCGCCGACGTTCAGGTCGGGGACGACGATGCGGTCGAAGCCTGCGCGGGACGCGGCCAAGGTCATGGCGAGTGCGCCGCGGACCTCGCGGATCCGGCCGTCGAGGCCGAGCTCGCCGATGATCGCGGTCCGGCGGAGGGCGCCCGGGTCGACGGCGCCGGCGGCCGTGAGCAGTGACAGCGCGATCGCGACGTCGTAGTGCGAGCCCGTCTTCGGCAGCGTGGCCGGTGACAGGCCGATCGTGACCTTGCGGTCGGGGAACCGCTCACCGCTGTTCACCACCGCGGCGCGGACGCGGTCGCGGGCCTCGGACAGCGAGGCGTCCGGAAGGCCGATCAGGGTGGTCTTCGGCAGGCCCTGGGCGATGTCGGTCTCGACCTCGACGAGGTGACCCTCCAGCCCGACCAGCGCCACCGACCAGGTCTGCGCGAGCGCCATCAGACAGCACCCCGGACATGGTCGACACGCGGCGGCGTGTTGTTGTCGAAGAGGATCGAGATGACGTCGATCCGGATCTCCGCCGGTCTGAGGTCATGCGCCTGTAACCAGCGCCCGGCGAGCCTGCGCAGCGTCGCCAGCTTCCGATAGGTGATTGACTCCGCGGGGCTGCCGTAGCCCAGCCCGCGGCGGGTCTTCACCTCGCAGACGACGAGTGTGTTCCCCTCGCGTGCCACGATGTCGATCTCGCCGAACTCGCAGCGCCAGTTGCGCTCGAGCACGGCGAAGCCGGCTCCGCTGAGATACCTCGCGGCGAGATCCTCGCCGTACCGTCCGACGGTGTTCTTGGTCCGCATCGCTGACCACCTCCGACAATGAAGATGCCGGGATCAGGCCAGCGGAACGGACCTCAGTTTCCGCCTGTGGACAACGTCAGCGACCGAAGTCGGAGTCCTTCGGGACCTCGAGGTCGGACTTCGCGAGCTCTTCGATGTTGACGTCGCGGAAGGTGACCACCTTCGCGTTCTTCACGAAGCGGGCCGAACGGTAGACGTCCCAGACCCACGCGTCGGCCATCGTGACCTCGAAGTACACGTCGCCGCCCTCGGTGCGGACCTTCAGGTCGACCGCGTTGCACAGGTAGAAGCGCCGTTCGGTCTCGACGACGTACTTGAAGATCCCGACGACGTCCTTGTACTCCCGATAGAGCTGGAGCTCCATATCGGTCTCGTACTTCTCAAGGTCGTCAGCGCTCATACAGGCTCTCCACTCCGGTGGGACTGGTCACATTCTGTCCCATGTCGGGCCGCAGACTGCGGCGGACATTCTCGAACCGCCGTCGATGTTGTGGGCACGGGCCGTATTCGTCCAGCGCCGCCTGGTGTTCCGGGGTGCAGTAACCCTTGTGGATCCCGAACCCGTACTGCGGGTACTCCTTGTCCCAGTGCTCCATCACCCGATCCCGGGTCACTTTGGCGATCACGGACGCGGCTGCGATGCAAGCCGCCACGCGGTCACCCTTCCAGATCGCCAGTCCCGGTACGCCGAGGCCGTCGACCGGGAAACCGTCGGTGAGGACGTACTCCGCCCGGACGTCGAGCCGGAACAGCGCCCGGCGAAGTGCTTCCACGTTCGCCACGTGCATGCCGAGCCGGTCGCACTCGGGTGCCTCGATCGCCACCACCGACCAGGCCAGTGCCCGCTGCCGGATCTGCTCGTAGCACCGCTCCCGGGCCTTCGCGGTCAGCAGCTTGGAGTCGGCCAACTCCGGGATCTGGCCGCGCTTGCCGTCCGGCAGGATCACCGCCGCGGCCACCAGCGGGCCCGCACACGGCCCACGACCCGCCTCGTCGACGCCGGCGATCGGATCCAGGCCGACGCGTCGCAGCGCCCGCTCGTACCCGTACAGCCCGGCGTCCCGCCGTACCGTGCTCCCGCGCGGCAGCGCACTCATCCAACCCTCCGCATCACACAACTCACCCTAGAGCACGGCTCCCGATCTCACGCCGTAGCGAGGAGGTGCTCGGTGCGGTAGCTCGGCGTGCGGGGGCGAAGGGGTCGATGCGGAGCATCGTTCCCTTCACACCCGTGCGGCGAGATGCCGTGCCGAGTGCCCCGCAGTAGGCGTGGGATCGGGAGCCGTGCTCCGAGCGCCAAGGGGGACAGTGCGTCACTTGGGCGGTGGTGTCAGGGATATCGAGGGTTTGTCCGGCGCGGGGCCGGGGGCCGGGACCGATTTGAAGGTGTCGGGGACGCCGAGCTTGGCCCAGCGGTTGGCCGGCCAGACGACCGCGATCGCCCGTCCGGTGACCTTGTCGAGCGGCACGAACGCCGCGTCGCCCTGGTTGCCGCCGTTCGCGTCCAGGTCCTGCAGGTGCACCCGGGAGTCCCCGGACGCGGACCGGTGGTCACCCATCACGAAGATCCGGCCGGCCGGGACGGTCACCTGGAAGTCCATCTGGGACGGGGCATCCCCGGGATACAGGTAACTGGTCTCGTCCAGTGGCTGGCCGTTGACCAGGATCCGGCCCTTGGCGTCACAGCAGGCGACCTTGTCGCCCGGCATGCCGATCAGGCGCTTGATCAGGTGGCCGTGGCTGGAGTCCGGCAACAGCCCGACGATCTCGAAGAACCGGCCGATCGAGCCGCGCTTCTGGCCGCTCTCCTCCCCGACCAGCCAGCCGCCCGGGTCCTCGAACACGACCACGTCGCCGCGCTTGACGTCGGTGAGCTTCTCCACCACGACCCGGTCACCGACCAGCAGGGTGTTCTGCATCGACTCGCTCGGGATGATGAACATCTGCCCGACGAACGCCCGCAGGATCGACGAGACGATCAGCGCGCCGACCACGATCAGCACGAACTCGCGGGCGGCCGCCGCGAAACCGGAGCGGTGGGCGGGTTTGCCGTCCTTGGTGTCCGTCTTGGTCGGTGTATCGGTCACTTCTTCAGCCCCGGCTTCTTGAAGGTATCCGGAGGACGCAGCATGGTCATCCGGTCAGAGGGCCAGATTATGCAACAGGCCCGGCCAACCACATTCTCGACCGGCACGAATCCGCCGCCAGGCCCGCCCATGTGGGCGCGTGAGTCGGCCGAGTCGGCCCGGTTGTCGCCCATTACCCACAGGTGTCCGGCCGGCACCAGCACGTTGAACGGGTACTCCGACGGCTTGGCGTCCTTGAGCAGGTACTCCCGCTCGTCGAGCGCGATACCGTTGACGGTGATCTGGCCCTGCTTGTTGCAGCAGATCACCCGGTCGCCGCCGATGCCGATCACCCGTTTCACCAGGTGACCTTCGCCGCTGCGCGGCAGGATGCCGACGAACTCACCGATCCGGCGCAGCGTGCCCGGCTCGGTCGGCGCCTCGTTCAGCCAGTTGGCCGGGTCCTTGAAGACGACGATGTCACCGCGCTGGACGTCGCGGTGCATGTAGCTGACCTTCTCGGCGAGGATCCGGTCGTCCTTGGTCAGCGTGTCGTACATCGACTCGGACGGGACGTAGAACGCCTCGGCGACGAACAGCCGGAGGACCACCGTGATGACGAGCGCGAGCACCGTGACGGTGCTCATCTCGACGAGCAGGCTGAGCAGCGGGTTCCGCTGCTTCAGCCTACGATGCCGCCCTTTGCTGCGACGTGCCCTCTTGGATACCGGGCGAGGGCGAGCGCGAGTCGCAGTGCTCGGCGCCATCGGTGACCGTCGTCGTTACGCGGCGTCAGGAGGCCGGTACTTCGCGCTTCTCCTTGATCTTCGCCGCCTTACCGCGCAGCTCGCGCAGGTAGTACAGCTTGGCGCGGCGGACGTCGCCGCGGGTGACGACCTCGATCTTCTCGACGATCGGGGTGTGCAGCGGGAAGGTCCGCTCGACGCCGACGCCGAAGCTGACCTTGCGGACTGTGAAGGTCTCCTGCAGGCCACCACCCTGGCGCCGGATCACGACACCCTTGAACACCTGGACGCGGGACCGGTTGCCTTCGACGACCTTCACGTGCACGTTCACGGTGTCACCGGCGCGGAAGGCCGGGAGGTCGTCACGCTTGCTCGCGTTGTCGAGCTCGTTCAGGATCTTGCTCATCTTCAGGTGTCTCTTCCTCGCGCGTGCCACAGGTCACCCACGAATCTCGGTGGTGATGAAGTCATCAGAAGGCTGCCGGTCGGTGGTCACCCCCTGTGGCAGGAGCACCGAAGGGCAGCAGCAGACAATCTTGCCACACGCCCCACACCGTGACGAAATCCGCCCGGGCGGGCTACTTACGGCGACGGCGCTTGGCCAGGTACACCAGCTCGACCTTGGGTGTCTGAGCCTTCCGGCCGACCTCCCGGTAGCCGGCCTTGCGGTAGAGCGCCAGGTTCCGGTCGCTCGCGGCGCCGGTGTTCAGCGTGTACGACGTGACGCCCGCCGGAGCCAGCTGCTCGGCGGCCCGCAGGAGGCGCATCCCGAGGCCGCGGCGTTGCCAGTCGGGGGCGACGACGAGCCGCTCGATGCTGCCCACGTCACCGTCGACGCCGAGTTGCACCGAGCCGACGATGCGGCTGCCCGCAACCGCCTTCAGCACGGTGAAGCGCTCCAGCCGGTCCGCCGTTCCGGCGAGGTCCTCGGTGAGCGGCGGGATGCTGTAGTCGTCGTACAGGCGTCCCTCGAACAGGAAGGCGGCGAGCTGGAGAGTATGGATCTCGCCGGCATCGGCCGCTGTCGCGGGCAGGATGCGCACACCTTCGGCGCCGTCCTGATCGGACAGTACGTCGCCCCACGCCGCCAGCAGATCCGGCCGGCGTTCCGCGGTACGGCGTACCGACTGCTCGTGACGCCACTCCGCGATCAGGCCGTGGTTCCCGGAGAGCAGGACCTCCGGTACGTCGTACCCGCGCCAGGCGGGGGGCTTCGTGTAGACCGGGTACTCGAGCAGGCCGTCGCCGGAGTGCGACTCCTCCGCCAGAGACTCCGGGTTGCCGATCACGCCCGGCAGCAGGCGGGCGACGGCCTCGACCATCACGAGTACGGCGACCTCGCCGCCGTTCAGCACGTAGTCGCCGATGGAGACCTCGTCGACACGCATCCGCTCCGCCGCGTACGACGCCACGCGCGCGTCGATGCCTTCGTACCGGCCACAGGCGAACGCGAGCCAGGGCTCGGCGGCCAGCTCATAAGCGAGCTCTTGAGTGAACGGGCGACCAGCAGGCGTCGGAACGATCAACCGGGGCTGCGTAGGTCCGTCAGCCGGCGCCAGGGCGTCCAGCGCCTGACCCCAGGGCTCGGGCTTCATCACCATGCCGGCTCCCCCGCCGTACGGGGTGTCGTCGACGGTCCGGTGCCGGTCGTGGGTCCAGTCACGGAGATCGTGCAGGTGGACGTCCAGCAGGCCGCTCTTGGCCGCCTTGCCCACCAGTGAGACGTCCAGCGCGGCCAGGTACTCCGGGAAGATCGAGACGACGTCAAGCCTCATCGGTCGGGACCACCTCGGCGCCCTCCGGGTCCAGGAGGCCGGGCCGGTCGGCCACGACGACGTACTGCTTGTCGACGTTGATCTCCGGGACGAGCTCCTCGACCAGGGGCACCATCACCACGTTGCCCGCCGTACGGCGGATCTCGAGCAGGTCCTGCGCCGGCAGGTGGACGACGTCGACGACCTCGCCGACGTCCGTGCCGTCGGTGGTCCGTACCGTAAGGCCGACGAGGTCGCGGTCGTAGTACTCCTCCGGGTCCTCCGGGCGCTCGTCGTCGTCGACCTCCGACTGGACGAACAGGTTCCGCAACTGCTCCGCGGCGGTCCGGTCCGGCACCTCGGCGAACTTCACCAGCAGTCGCCCGCTGTGCCAGCGGCTCGCGGCCACCGTCAGGGTCCGGGACACCTTGGCGTTCGTCACGACGACCGCACCGTCCGCGAACCGGCGATCCGGCTCGTCGGTCCGCACGTCGATCCCGACCTCGCCCTTGATCCCGTGCGCCCGGCCGATCCGCCCGACTGTCACCAGCACCTGCACAACTCCTTCTGTCAAGCGTCACTGCACAAAATGTCTACCGAGAGTGTGCACCTCAAGCAAACGAAGGGCCGCACCCCAGACCGGGTGCGGCCCCTCTTGGACTGCTGAGCTCAGCGGCGCGGGCGCCGGTTGAACTCGTCGACGAAGTCGATGCGCAGCGAGGACTCGGAGCTGAGGGCGCCGACGACGGTGCGGATCGCGGTGGCGGTCCGGCCGTTGCGGCCGATCACCTTGCCGATGTCGTCGGGGTGGACGTGCACCTCGAGGGTGCGGCCACGCCGCAGGTTCCGGGCCCGGACGCTGACGTCGTCGGGGTTGTCCACGATGCCTCGGACCAGGTGCTCGAGCGCCTCGGTCTCCATCATCGTCAGGCCTCGGTGGTCTCGGCCGCAGCCTCGTCGGCCTTCTCGGCAACAGCCTCGTCAGCCTTCGGAGCCTCCTCGGCCTTGGGGGCCTCGGCGGCGTCGTCCTTCTTCTCGGCCTTCTTCGCCGTCTTCTTGGCGGTCACGGCCTCGGTCTTCAGCGAGCCGTGGGCCTCGGCCAGCGCCTCGTTGAAGATCTCCTGCTTGTCCCGCTTCGGCTCGGCGACCCGCAGCGGCGCCGGGGCGTCCAGGCCCTTGAACTTCTGCCAGTCGCCGGAGGCCTTGAAGATCGCCTCGACGGCCTCGCTCGGCTGCGCACCGACGCCCAACCAGTACTGCGCCCTGTCCGAGTCGACGCGGATGAACGACGGCTCGGTCTTCGGGTTGTAGATCCCGATCTCCTCGATCGCCCGGCCGTCCCGCTTGGTGCGGGCGTCCATCACGACGATGCGGTAGTGCGGGGTGCGCTTCTTGCCGATGCGCTTCAAACGGATCTTGACTGCCACTTTTGGGTGGTCTCCCTTGGAAATTACAGACTGGGTGAGCAGCGCAACGCGTCGTGGGGACAACGCCTGACAACTCGAACGGGCCGCACCGGGAACGTGGAGTTAGAGGGCTGCACGAAACCTGGACGGACTCAGCCTGACATTGTGCCAGATCCCACACCGTGGACACCAATCGGCCTCAGCCGCGCAAGTACTCCAGGTCCGGGAGCTGTTCGACGTACCCGTCCAGTAGTTCGCGGGCGACGTTCACCGAGTCGACCAGGGGGTGCCACGCGAACGCCCGTACGGCGGTGTCGCGGGAGCCCGAGGCGGCCGCCGCGATCGTGGTCCGCTCGACGGCCTTCACCGAGCAGACGAGGCCCGCCTGGTGGTCGGTGAGCTGGGAGACCGCCACGGGCAGTGCACCGTTGGCGTCGACCGTGCACGGGATCTCCACGACGGCGTCGTCGTCCAGGTGCCGCAGTACGCCCCGGTTGCGGACGTTGAGGATGAGCGACGCGCGTTCGTTGTGCCCGATCGCCCGCATCAGCGACAGAGCCACCTGCTCGTAGCCGCCCGCGGCCATGTCGCGCTCGTCCCGCTCCCCCGCGTCCGCGATCTCCCGGCTTTCCACCATGTACGTCGACTCACGCTCGGCGCGGGTCTTCTGCCACAGGTCCAGCGCTTGGTCCGGGTGCTGCCCGGTCTCGGCGTAGAACGCGGACTGCTGGTCCAGCAGGAACGCCCCGCGCGTCTGCCGAACCGCCGACACCGCGGCGAGCGTCTCGCGCGCGAAGTAGTAGTAGTGCAGGTACTCGTTCGGGATCGAGCCGATCGAGCGGAGCCATTCCGCGCCGAACAGCCGGCCTTCCTCGAAGGAGCTCAGCGCCTCGGCCGACCGCAGCAGGTCGGGCAGCCGGTCGACGCCGCCGGACTTCAGACCCCGGAGCCAGCCGAGGTGGTTGAGGCCGGCGTAGTCGTAGAACGCCGTCGCCGGGTCGACGCCCAGTGCCAGCGCGGCGCGCCGCCCGAGTCCTGAGGGCGAGTCGCAGATGCCGATCACCCGGTCACCCAGGAACGGGATCATCGCCTCGGTCACCATGCCGGCCGGGTTGGTGAAGTTGATCGTCCAGGCGTCCGGGGCGACAGCCGCGATGCGCTCGGCGATCTTCCGGGCGACCGGAACGGTCCGGAGACCGTAGGCGATGCCTCCGGCGCCGACCGTTTCCTGGCCGAGGACGCCGAGTCCGAGGGCGACGCGTTCGTCGACGGTCCGGCCGTCGAGGCCGCCCACGCGGATGGCGGAGAAGATGAAGTCGGCACCGCGGAGCGCCTCGTCGAGGTCGGTCGTCTCCGTCACGACGGGTGGTTCGGCGGCGGCCGCCGCCTGCTGGCGGAGTACCGCGCCGATCGCCGCGAGGCGGGTCCGGTCGGTGTCGTACAGCATCACGTCGGTGATCCGGCCGGGGCCGTGGTCGCCGAGCAGCGCGTGGTACACGAGCGGGACCCGGAACCCGCCGCCACCGAGAATCGTCAGTCGCACAGCAACACCCCCTGGATCAGCCTGTTCACGCCAGAACCACCTGCACTCCCGCCTCCGCCAGTTGGGCCCGGGTCGCCTCGTCGGCGCCGGACTCGGTCACCACCATGCTCAGTTCCCCCGGCTCGCACACCCGCGCCACCCCGTGGCCCGGGAACTTGGTCCGGTCCGCCAGCAGCACGACCCGGTCCGCGGCGCTGATCATCGCCCGCTTCACCGGCACCTCGATCATCGTGCTGTCCATCACCCGGCCGTCGGGGCGGACGCCACTGGTGCCGAGAAACAGCCAGTTGACGTGGATCTGCCGCAGGCTCTCCTCGGTCAAGTATCCGACCAGCGACCGGTAGCTCCGCCGGACGAACCCGCCCAGCACGATCAGCTCGATCTGCTCGTCGTTCTCCAGCTCCTCCAGTACGGCGAGGTTGCTGGTGACGACCGTCAACGAACGCCCGTGGAGGTGCTGCGCCACCCGGAGTGCCGTCGTACCGATGTCGAGCAGCACGGACTCGCCGTCGGTGATCAGCTCTGCCGCGCGGCGGGCGATCCGGTCCTTCTCCTGGGCCCGTACGGCGTTCACATCCGCGAACGGCTGGTCGCACCCGTCGACCGCGAGCGCGCCCCCGTACACCCGGGTCAGCCGGCCTTCGGCGTGCAGCTGCTCGAGGTCGCGGCGGATGGTCGCCTCACTGACGCCGAGCCTCTCGGCAAGCACTTTCACGCCGCCGGCACCGTCGACCCGGAGTGCGCGGACGATCTGATCCTGTCGCTGCTTCGGCAACACACACTGACCGTATCACGCAAACTTTGTCATTCTCAGTCACAGTTGTGAGCAGGTATTGCGGATCCTGCGCACACGATTCAAGATTCACGCACGAGTTTGATCGACCACGCAGGAGTGTGGCTGCGGATGTATGAACTGGACGTCGTGGTGTCTGGGTTGGTCTTCCAGGACCTCGTGCTTGGCCTGCCGACGGCGCCGCGGCCCGGGACCGAGGTCTGGGCGACCGGTTCGCACGAGAGCCCCGGCGGAATCGCGAACTTCGCGGTCGCGCTCGCCCGGCTCGGGTTGCGCACCGGGATGGCCGCCGCGTTCGGCGCCGACGACCTCGGCGACCGGGTCTGGGCCAGACTGAGTGCCGAGGGCATCGACCTCGGCCTGTCCCGCAAGCTCCCGGACTGGCCGACGCCGCTCACCGTGGCCCTTGCCTACGACAACGACCGGGCGCTGGTCACCCGCGGCACGACTCCCCCGCTGTCCGCCGACGATCTGATCACCTCCGCGCCGTCCGCCCGCGCGGTCGCCGCCCACATCGGCCCGTGGCCCAACGCGTGGCTGGCCAAAGCGAAGGCGGCGGGCAGCACGGTGTTCGCGGACGTCGGTTGGGATCCCAGCGAGCGGTGGGATCGCGCCGTACTCGATCAGCTCGAGCACTGCGACGTGTTCCTGCCGAACGCGGACGAGGCCATGCACTACACCCGCACGGACACTCCGGAGCAGGCGATCCGCCGGCTGGCGGAAAAGGTGCCGCTGGTCGTCGTGTCGAACGGCGCCGCCGGTGCCGTCGCGCTCGACGCGGGCAGCGGCGAGTACGTCGACGTGCCGGCGTATCCGGTCCCGGCGGCGGACACCACCGGGGCGGGTGACGTGTTCGCCGCCGGTTTCATCGCCGGAACCCTCTGGAAACTGCCGCTGGAGCAGCGGGTGCGGTTCGCCGCGCTCACGGCGGCGATCTCGGTGACCAGGCTCGGCGGCGCGGACGCCGCGCCGCGCTGGGCAGACCTCGCGGCCTGGCAGCACGCCAACCCCGACAACCACCAACTGGAAGCGCTCATCAAGGGTGCGACGGAAGGCGACGTCCGGGGATGAGAACACCGGCGGCCAGCAACACGTTGCCCATCAGGTAAACAAGGAACACCGGCACCAGGTGCCCTTGGGTCCACGTTGGTATTGCCCCGATCGCGCCAAGCACTGCGAGCGTCAGCGTGGCTGCGGTGAGCCAAGCCCGCCGTGCAGCGTCTACGGCTGCCAGAGCAGACCATGCGAGCACGAGGGTGACCAGGGGCTCCAGCAAGAACAGTGGGGTCACTGTCAGCAGCGAGTACCCACTGGAGTCCCGAATCGACAGGCCTACGACCAGAAGCAAGCCACCGGCAACAACCACGGCGGCGGGTAGGGGCTTGACGGGACGCAACGGCCAGGTGCGTGGTCGCTGCGTCAGCATGAGTACGACGACCAGTGTGACTGTGACCCCGACAGTGACAGCCCATGCGCTGGTCTCGTCCGCGCTGATGCCCCCGCCGAGAATCACCAGACCGTACTCGAGCAGTGAGATCACGCAGCCGACCACCACACCGAGGGCCGGCGCACCGACCGATCGCAGGAGTGGTGAAGCCAGAACAGCCACGAACGAGGCGAGGATCGCTGGGTCGGCCCACGTGCGGTAGAGGTACCAGCCGGTGGGATCGGGGTCGTACCAGAGCTTCCGGGAGTCCGTAGAGCCAGGCCAGTTCACCAGCACGAGGAAGGCGGCGGCCAGAACCAGTACAGCGACCAGCCACCACGGCTGTGTCGTTGCTTCCACGGCCGCCTCCTGCGTCTTCTGCTCGATGTGCGGAGGTTCGGAAGACGAGGGCGTCGGTTCGGGTGACGGGGGCCGCGGTTCGGGATGCGGGGGTGGGCGCTCGGCAGCGCTGTCCCGGGTGGTGACCCGGTTGGCGACCCGGACCGGGATGCTGAGGTCCGTGGTGGGACCGGTCAGCAGGAGCGCGGTCGCGGTGCCGGGCGCCGGCCCGGGCTCGCCGGCCTGGACGCGGATCAGCGATCCGTCCTGCTCGACCGTCAGCCAACTGTCGGCGGCGGACGCGACCGCGGTCAGCGCGAGCGGCGGTCCGTCCAGCCGTGCCTCGGCCGCGCCCGCACCGTCGAGGGTCAGCTCCGGCGGCGTGACCTTCGGTACGGCGCTTGTGATCGCGGCCGCGGCGGCTTCGGAGACCTTGCGGCTGTCGTCGAGCGTCATCCGGTGCAGCGCCTGCCAGGCTGCGTACGCCTGCCCGAGGTCGGCGTCGGAGAGCCGCTCACGCAGGTAGTCGACCACTCCGAACCTTGCTGCCGGCAACGGACTCTCCATCGCCTCGACCAGTTCGGACGCCAGCGGCGCTGCGGTGATCCGGCGGATCCGGCTGCGAGCGATCAGCAGTTCGCCCTGGGACCCGAAGGTCCACATCTGCGGGTTCTGGTTCGGCGTCACCCGGCGCACTTTGTCGGTGACGAAGCCGACCAGCTCGGTGAGGCCGACCCAGCCGTCGCCGTCGCGGTCCGCCTCGCCTGTCGTCAGACCCTCGACCACGGCGCCCGTGAACACCGACGGAGCAGGGGCGGCCCCGGTGGTCAGCTGCCCGCCTTCGAACGCGTACTCCATCGCGCTGGACGCGGTGATCACCACGCGCCCACGGCCGCCGCCGACATCGGCCTGGCGGGCGAACGCGTCCTGCACCTGGGCCTCACCGGCCGCGCGGACCACCATGCCGCGCGGGAACGCGCCGCCGTAGCAGCAGTCCAGGAACAGCGCGATCCGTTGTGCCCTGCTGTCGGCCATCTGCCGGTTGACGAAGTCCGCGGCCACCGCGGTCGAGGCGAGCCGGGACGGCCGGGTGTCCGCGACCGCGAGGTACAGCTCGCCGGAAGCGTTCTTCAGTCCGTGGCAGGAGAAGTGCAGCAACAGCAGGTCTTCCGGCACGCGGTCGGCGAAGAAGTCCTCGACCGCGACGCGGATCGCCTGCGCCGACGCGTTCCGCAGTACCTCGACCTCGAAGCCGCCGACCGCCGGATCGGCAAGCACCTCGGCCAGTGCGGCGGCATCCTGAGCCGGCGCGACCAGCCGCCGCAGGCCGGGATCGTCGTACTGGTCGTTGGCCACCACGAGCGCGACCCGCGAGCCGCTCATGTCAGGCATCCACTCCGGTGTGCCGGCGTACGAAGGCGTCGACGAGCTGTTGCTGCATCTCGCCAGTGGCTCCGGTCAACTCGATCACGTCACCGTCGACGGTGAGCTTCACCGTCCGGTTCGCCCCACCGCGGCGCACCCACTCCCGGATCACCACGATCACGGAGCCGAGCGCCTGTAATCCCGGTGCGAGCGAGACACTCAGCAACCCGGCGACCGCGGCCAGGCCGCCCTTCGAGCCTTCCGGCGCATCGCCTTCCTGGTGCGGCTCGACCGCATGGACGTCGAGCAGCAGCAACTCCTGCCGCAGCAGCAGCGCCAGCGTCTCGAGCTGCGCCTCGTCCGCCGCGGTCTCGACGACCTCAACCTGGACGTCCCCGGCCATCGCCCCTCCCCATCCCCCAGGCCGCGCGACCGACACCACCACCATGCGCTCGTGAGCCGCCGATCACAAGGTGCGACCGGCCTCCGGGAGGTGGTCTAGGCTTCGGGGAACTGGAGCAGCCGGAAGTGCGTCGGAGGGGCAAGATGGTAGGCAAGCGGGGGCGGGTCATCGGGCGCATCGCACCCGGGATCGTCGGCGAGGTGATGCTGCCGGTCCGGGGTGCCACCGAGGCCTTCTACGCTTACCCCGCGACCGACGAGGTGCTGGAGGTGGGTACGCAGGTGGTCGTCGTCGACTTCGACCCACCGCGCACCGTCTACGTCGCTCGCGCCCTTTAATTACGTTCCCTTGGAGGGGAAATGCTCTGGACGTACGTAGGCATCGCCGCCGTCGCGGTCGTGGTGCTGCTCATCGTGTTCCGGATGGTCTGGCGGGTGGCGGAGCCGAACGAGGCGCTGATCATCTCCGGCCTCGGCGCGCACTCCAGCAACGAGCAGGTCAACGAGACCCTCGGTTTCAAGATCGTGGTCGGCCGCGGTACGGCGGTGCTGCCGGGCTTCCAGACGGTACGCCGGTTGCCGCTCGACATCCGGGCGACCCCGCTGACCGTGACCTGCGTGTCCAGCCAGGGCATCCCGCTGCACATCAAGGGCGTCACGGCGTACAAGGTCGGTGACGACTACGGCTCGATCGCGAACGCCGCACGGCGGTTCCTGGAGCAGAGCGACGAGCAGGTGATGGGCACCATCCACGAGCTGTTCGCGGGTCACCTGCGGGCGATCGTCGGGTCCACCACGGTCGAGGAGATGCTGCACGACCGGGAGACGCTGACCACGAACATCCGCGGCTCGCTGGCCGGCGACATGGAGAAGCTCGGCCTGGTCGTGGACTCGCTGCAGATCCAGGAGATCGACGACGAGTCCGGCTACATCAAGAACCTCGGCCGTCCGCAGGCCGCCGCGGTCGAGGCCGCGGCCCGGATCGCGCAGGCCGAGCGGGACCGGGAGGCGACCGAGCGCGAGCAGGCCGCCGCCGCGCAGAAAGCCGCGGCGGTCCGGGAGAGCTCGATCGCCCAGGCCGGTTACCAGGCCGAGGTCGACCAGGCGAAGTCGAAGGCGTCGCAGTCCGGTCCGCTGGCCGAGGCGCTGGCCCGCCAGGAGGTCGTGGTCGCGGAGACCGAGACCGCGAAGCTGAACGCGTCGCTGGCCGAGAAGCAGCTGGAGTCGACGGTGCTGAAGCCGGCCGACGCCGAGGCGTACCGGCAGCGCACGCTGGCCCAGGCCAGCCGGGACGCGCAGATCGCGGCCGCCGAGGCGAACGCCCGGGAGGTCCAGCTCCGCGGTGAGGCGCAGGCGAAGGCCACCGAGCTCACCGGTAAGGCGGAGGCGTCGGCCGTGCAGGCGAAGGCGATGGCCGAGGCCGCCGGCATCAAGGCCCGCGCCGAGGCGCTGGCCACGAACACCGAGGCGGTCGTCGCCCAGCAGCTCGCCGAGGCGTACCCGGAGATCGTCACCGCGGCGGCGAGCTCGTTCGACAAGGTCGGCAACATGGTCGTGCTGAACGGCGCGCAGGGCATCGAGGACACCCTGGTGAAGACGATCACGATGGGTGGCTCCGGCTTCGCGCTGGCCAAGCAGCTGATCGACTCGCTGGCGACCAAGAAGGACGAGGCCCCGAAGCTGGAGCCGGTCCCGGACGAGTCGGCCTGACATTTAAGTACAGACGCAAAGCGTTGATCGGTGAGCGGTTCACCGCCGACACTGATCGACATGCCGCCCAGAAGAATCCTCGCAGTACTCGCCTCGCTCCTGCTCGGTGCCGTCGCCCTGGTGGCGGTGCCGACGCAGGCGCAGGCCGCACCGAACTTCAAGGCCCCGTTCCCGTGTGGCCAACGCTGGACCTACAGCCACCACGACGGTGAGGTCCGCCGCGCTCTCGACTTCGTCCGCTCCGACGGCGGGACCACGAACGGTACGCCGGTGCTCGCCTCCGCGGCCGGTACGGCGTACCGCTTCTCGCAGCCCGACGGAGCCGGCAACTACATCGCGATCGAGCACGGTGGCGGCTGGAAGACCTACTACTTCCACCTGTCCGCCTACTCGGTCGCCAACGGCCAGGCTGTCTCGCAGGGCCAGCAGATCGGGGTCACCGGCAGCACCGGGAACTCCACCGGCCCGCACATCCACTACGAGCAACTGCTCAACGGCGTCGGCCAGGACATCGTCATCAACGGCACCGCGCTGGCGTACCCGTCGCAGTACGGCTCGTACAACCTGACCAGCGACAACGGCTGTTCCGGCCCCGGAAAGAACTACATGACCTGGGGCTCCGGCGTGAACGTGCGCTCCGACGCGTACCTGAGCTCGCCCGTCGTCACCACGCTGAGCGGGCCGACCTCCGTGTGGGTGCTCTGCCAGAAGCAGGGCGACACTGTGAACGCCGAGGGGTACACCAACAACTGGTGGTCGAAGCTGCGCGACCAGAACGGCTTCATCAGCAACATCTACATCAGTGATCCGAACGCACAGCTGCCCGGCGTACCACTCTGCTGAACCCTGTGGGATCCCCTTGTGCGCAAGGGGATCCCACAGCCTTGTCAGGCGGTCTGCAGAGTCAGGTGGTAGGTCTGCAGGATCTCGTTGACCGGCTGGAACCACGTCTCGCCGCCGCTGCTGCAGTTGCCCCAGCCGCCGGATGTGACGCCCTGCGCCTGGTCACCGGTGATGAACGAACCGCCGGAGTCGCCGGGCTCGGCGCACACGTTGGTTTTGGTCGCTCCGTAGAACAGCTGGCCGTTGCCGTAGTTGACGGTCTCGTTCTTCGCCAGGATCGTGCCGCAGTGCCAGTGCGACGTCGAGCCGCTGCGGCACACCGACGAACCGATCGGCGCCTCCCACGAACCACGGACGAGCTGGTCGCTCACCTGTCCCCAGCCGAGCACCACGCCGACGTTCCACCAGCCGTAGCCGGTCGACACCCAGGCATAGTCGTTGCCGGGGAACGACCAGCCCTGGAACGAGCCCTGGTCCGATCCGTCCCAGCCGCGCACGATTCCGCTGCGCCCGCAGTGCCCCGCGGTGACGTAGCCGCCGACGACGGAGAAGCCGATCGAGCAGCGGATGTTGCTCACGTAGTACGGGTCACCGCCGACGGTGCCGGCTGCGAAGGTACGGGGCGCCTGGGCGGCGACCTCCTTCACCGTGACGGCACCTGCCGTGGCCAGCTTGGCCACGAACGCGTCAACGGCTTGGGAACGCTTGCCTGCTTGGACGTTGACGACAACGGTGCCTGACTTCGGGTCGGCCGCCCAGCCGCTCACAGCAGCTGGTACTGCCTTACCGGCCAGCTTGTCGACGGCAGCCTTCCGCTGGTTCAGGGCCTTCTCCGATACCGGTACGGCGGTCACCTGTGCACCTGTGGCGCGTACGGCGGCCACGTGGTCCTGGCCGACGATTCCTACGACCAGCTTCTGCGTTGCGGCGTCGTACCAGGCTCCGCCGAAGGCTGTGCCCGCTGCCTTCTGGGCTGCCGGCAAGAGCTTGGCTGCTGACGTCTCGGCTGCCAGGCGTTGCTGCATCTGCTGCTCGTTCAGCCCGAAGTCACGTTGCATCGCGGCAGCCTGGCCGGGGACGGCGAGTGCCTGGGCTGTGGGCGCAGTCAGTGCAGCCGCCGTGAGTACGGCGGCTAGTAGGACCTTCATGAACTCTCCTCACCTAGGGGCGGTTCGGTGGATGAGAGCGCTCTCAGGTCACGAGAGTGGACTAGCGAGGCTGAACCGTCAAGAGTTCACAGGCCGAGGTACGCGAGAACAGCGAGGACACGGCGGTGCCCGGAGTCCGTCGGCGGCAGGTCCAGCTTCAGGAATACGTTGCCGACGTGCTTGTGCACAGCACCGTCGGAAATGAACAGCTTCTCCCCGATGGCGGTGTTGCCGAGGCCCTCCGCCATCAGCGCGAGTACTTCGCGTTCCCGCGGCGTGAGGCGGTCCAGAGGGCTGCTGCGCTTCACCATCAGCTGGCTGACCACTTCCGGGTCCAGGACGGTACCTCCGCCCGCAACCCGTCGTACCGCCTCCAGGAACTCGTCCACACGGGACACGCGGTCCTTGAGGAGGTACCCGACGCCCTCGCTGCCGGCTGCCAGGAGCTCGGCGGCGTAGACCTCCTCGACGTACTGCGAGAACACCAGGACCGGGAGGCCCGGCCGGGTACGGCGGGCCTCGATCGCGGCGCGCAGTCCCTCGTCGGTGAAGGTGGGTGGCAGCCGTACGTCGACGATCGCGATGTCGACCTCGTGCTCGGCGATCGCCTTGGCGAACTCGTCCGCGTCGGTGGTGATCGCGGCGACCTGGAAGCCGGAGTTGTCGAGCAGCAGGCTCAGTCCCTCGGCGAGGATCGGGTTGTCCTCGAGGATGATCACCCGCACGGCAGGATCACCTCGACGCTGGTCGGCCCGCCGATCGGGCTCTGCAACTCCATATGACCGTCGATCGCCCGCACCCGGTGCAGCATGCCATGCAGGCCGCTCCCCCGGCCGAGCAGGTCGCTCTGCTCGCTGATCCGGGCTCCGCCGATTCCGTCGTCGGTGACGGCCAGGTAGAGCTCAGAACCTCGCCGCTCGAGCTGTACGTCGACGTGCCCGGCCGCGCTGTGCTTGGTGACGTTGGTGAGCGATTCTGCGACCACGAAGTACGCGGCGGCCTCTACTGCGGCTGGGACGTCGCCCAGCTGGCCTATGCGCAGTTCGACGGGTAGCGGGCAGCGGGCGGCCAGTGCCGAGACCGCGCCGGCAAGACCGCGGTCAGCGAGGATCGGCGGGTACATGGTGCGCAGGACTCCGCGCAGCTCGGTCATGGCCTGTTCTGCGCCGTCTCTGGCGTCGTCCAGCAGTTTGGCGGCCTTCTCCGGGTCTTCGGCCATCAACTGCTTGGCGACGCCGATGCGCATTGCCAGCGAGACCAGCTGCGCCTGGGTGCCGTCGTGCAGGTCCCGCTCGATGCGGCGCAGTTCGGCACCGTGTGAATCGACCGCGCCGGCCCTGCTCTTCGTCAGCTCTTCCACCCGCTGCTCCAGCCTGGCGGTCTCCAACTGCTCCGCACTCGGCGCGAGCAGCGTCAGCGCCGCCCTGGCATGGGCACGCGCTACCGCAGGTGCTACCCAGCCCAGGAATCCCAGGCTGACCAAGATCTGCACCGGGCCGTTCGTCAGCGCCTCGAACCAGCTGTCCACCCCCACGCCCATCAGGCTGAAGTTGCCTGGGTCAAGCTTCCACAGGAGCATGCCCGCCACAGCAGCAGGTGCGCCGAGGACAGCGAAGACTGCGACGCACAGCTCGGGGATCATGACCACCGGCATCAGCAAGCATTTGAGGCTGCGCCTGAAGGACTTGTCCCGGAACAACGTCACGACGTCCCCGGACTGCCTCGGCAGAGCTGGAGGCAACTCCTCCGCCTGCGGAGCGCCCAGGTACTTCGCAGCGCGGTACCGCTCACTGTTCGCCAACCGCACCAGCCCAGCGGTGGCGCCCGGGATGATCCAGCCCAGCAACAGGCTGATCGGCAGCGCGGCCAGCAACGTGACCGACTTGAGGAACCGCACCATCAGGTACGCCGCAGCCGGACCACCCCGGGACAGAATCTTCGAGAGCATGCCCCTATCTTCCGGCACTCGAGTCCGGAAGGTCGGTACAGCAGGCTCTACCTTTCCCCTTCTAGCAGTCTGGTACGCCGGGGAGCTTGGCGTTCGGGTCGTCGATGTAGATGTTGGTGACGTAACCCTTCTGGTCGCGGAGCTTGGACCACCAGCTGTTGGTGTAGCCGCCGGCGGTGACCGTGTCGCCCTGGACCTGACACTCGACGAACACGCGGGTCGGGCCGGCCAGGGACGTTACGACCGAGGCGGACAGCTTCGGCGCGGAGCGGACGTTCACGCCACTCCCCCAGGTGGTGAAGTTGTACTGCGGCGGGTTCGGGTTGCCGTCGTTCACCAGCTGCATGTAGTAGTCCCAGTTCCAGTTCGGACCGGGGTCGGTGTGGTCGTTGCCGGGCATCTCGCTGTGGCCCTTGATGTGGTCGCGGTCCTTCGGGATGCCTCGCCGGTCGGCGATGTTCTTCACCAGCGCGGCCGATGACCGGTACATCGCGTCGGTGAACCACGACGGCTGGTCGACGTACCCTTCGTGCTCGATGCCGATCGCGTACGGGTTCGCGCTGCGGGCGTGCCACGCGGTGTCCTTCTCGGCCACCATCTGGGTGATCTGGCCGTCGCTGGAGCGCACCACGTAGTGCGCGCTCACCTGCGCCGACGGGTTCTTGAACCAGCTGATCGTCCCGGCGTACGA
Organism: Kribbella sp. NPDC051137; assembly: GCF_040682535.1. Classification (NCBI taxonomy): domain Bacteria; kingdom Bacillati; phylum Actinomycetota; class Actinomycetes; order Propionibacteriales; family Kribbellaceae; genus Kribbella; species Kribbella sp. NPDC051137. Next base: position 505,505 of record NZ_JBFBBI010000002.1, on the reverse strand, counting down.
GCCCTGGGTGACGTGGATGACGATCGTGGTGATCGCCTGCGTCCGGCCGACCTGGTAGTTGCTGGAGCTCGCCGGGTCCCAGCTCGCGCCCGGATAGTCGGCGCCTTGCACCTTCGCGCCGAGCGGCGCGACCTTCGCGTAGGCGCCGCGGTCCGGCGCGACCTGCCGCGGATCGGTCGAGACGCCGGCCGTCCGGACGCCGAGGCCGATCACCTTGTAGACCTCGTCGGTGTACAGCCGGGCGGTCGCCGCGTCGGCGGAGTGCGAGTACTTCGCGATCACGGAGTACCACTCGCCGAGCTCGGAACGGTCCTTCAGGCCGGCCTGGTCGGCGTACGAGTCGAGGACGGCGGCAGCGCCGAGGATGTTCGACGTGTCGTCCTTGGACAGCTTCGCGACCGGCAGCCCGGTCAATTTGCTTGCCTCGGACATCGTTGTGTTCGTGTTGTTCGCGGCGAGATGCATGACGCCGTAGCCGTTGGCCTGGCTGGGCGCACCGTTGTGGCCGTCCAGATGCGTCTCGGCGAAGCCGACGCTCACCAGCACCTCACGCGGTACGTCGTACTTCGCCGACGCGCTCTCGAACGCCGCGGCGAGACTCGACCGGGACGACTGTGCCGCGTTGCTCGGGAGGGCGGTCAGTGCGAGTGCACCGACGCCCAGGAGCGCGGCCAGCTTGGGTACTCGGGACATGGGGCGGTCCTTCCCGTATCTGGTCCGCCGAGGGGCGTCGGCGGTCCCGAGAGCCACGCTAAGGGAAGATCTTCCGCGGAGGCCACCCTCTCAGGAAGATTTTTCCGTCATCGGGAGAAGAGCACGCGTCCACGCAGCGCGATCAGTCGCGGGTGCGTCAGGATCCCCGGATTCGCCCGCGGGTCCTCGTCGTACACGACCAGATCCGCCGGATCGCCCGGGCGCAGCTCGCTCGGCGCACCGAGCCACTCGCGCGCCGCCCACGACCCGGCGGCCAGCGCCTGCTCCCCCGACAGCCCGATCTCGGTCAGCGCCTGGATCTCCTGCGCCACCAGCCCGTGCCCGAGCACCCCGCCCGCGTCGGTCCCCGCATACACCGGCACGCCGGCCTCGAACGCGTCCCGCAACCGCTGCAGCCGGCGCTCGTACAGGTCCGTCATGTGCGCGGCGTACACCGGGAACTTGCCCGCGGCCTGCTCGGCGTACTGCGGGAAGTTCTCCAGCTGGATCAGCGTCGGTACGACGGCCACCTGGCGCTCGGCCATCTCGCTCAGCAGGTCGGGCCCGATGCCCGTACCGTGCTCGAGGCAGTCGATGCCCGCGGCCAGCAGGTCCGGGAGGGCGTGCTCGCCGAAGACGTGCGCGGTGACCCGGGCGCCGAGCTCGTGGGCGCGCGCGATCGCCGCGTCCAGCGCCTCGGCCGGCCAGCACGGCGTCAGGTCGCCGGCCTCGCGGTCGATCCAGTCGCCGACCAGCTTCACCCAGCCGTCGCCCCGGCGGGCCTCCTGCTCGACGTACGCGACCAGCTCCTCAGGCTCGATCTCCCAGCCGTAGTTGCGCAGATACCGCTTCGAGCGGGCGAGGTGCCGGCCGGCCCGGATGATCTTCGGCAGGTCCTCGCGGTCGTCGATCCAGCGGGTGTCGACCGGCGAACCGGCGTCCCGGACCAGCAGCGCGCCCGCGTCCCGGTCGGCGATCGCCTGCTGCTCCTGGGTCTGCTCGTCGACGCCGCCGTGCTGGTCGAGGCCGATGTGGCAGTGCGCGTCCACCAGCCCCGGCACGATCCAGCCGCCCGTGTGCACGGTCGTCACGTCAGCAGCGGCGGGCCGGTCGACGACCAGCCCGCCGCTGAGGTGGATCTCCTGCTGCTCACCGGCCGGCAACACGGTGCCGGCCAGCCTCAGTACACCGGTCATACAGCGACCGTATCTGCTACCCGTGCGAGCCGCCGCCCGGCGTACACGTCGGGGTGGTGGTCTCGTTGCCGGCGCACGGCGTACCGCTCGGGGTACTCGTCGGGGTGTCGGTCGGCGTCGGGGTCGGCGTCGGAGTGGGGGTCGGCGTCGGCGACGGCGTCTTGGTGGGCGTCTTCGTCGGCGTCTTGGTGGGGGTCTTGGTCGGCGTCCGGGTCGGGGTCGCCGTCGGGCGGTGGGTCGGCGTGTCGGTCGGCGTGTCGATCGGCCGCGGCAGCGTCGGCGTCTCCCACGGCGTCGTCGGCTCCTCGGTCGGCACCGAGGTGGTGGTCACCGGCGGCGGCGTCGGGGTCGGGGTCTTGGTGTCGTCCGGAACGTTCGGCACCTTGCGCGGGTCGACCCGGCGGTCAGCATTGCCGGTCGGCTTCGCGGGCGCGATGTTGCCCTTCGCGTTCGGCACCAGGACGGCGTCCTTGCTGTAGAGCCGCATCCACTTCAGGACCGTCGCGACGAAGTCCTTGGAGTGGTGGTAGCGCAGCAGTGAGGCGACCAGGTCGCGCGGGTTCCGCAGGTCGTCGCCCTCGGCGCAGAGCACCACCGCGACGGTCGTGACCGCGTCGTACACGTTGTTCGGGTTGCGGAAGCCGTCGCCGTTGCCGTCGGCCCCGAACTCGCTCCACACCTGCGGGATGATCTGCATCGGCCCGACGGCGCGGTCCCAGGTCTGGTCGCCGTCGTACTTGCCCTTGTCGGTGTCGGCGATCCGGCCGTTGCCGTGCCGTCCGTTCAGCTCCGGGCCGAGGATCCGGCCGCGGGTGGTGCCGGCCACGTCGACCCGGCCGCCGGCGGCGTGGTCCGACTCGACCTTGCCGATCCCGGCCAGCAGCGGCCAGGTCAGCCCACAGTTCGGCCGCACGACCGCGAGATTCGCGGTGGCGCGGCGGTACGCGGGGAACACCCCGCGCGGGATGCCGTTCACGGCACCCGGCCGCCCGGGACGGACGACCGACCGCCCGTCGGTGGCCCCCTGCACGGGGACGTCGGCGAGGGCGGGTTTGTCGGATCCGAGCTGCCCGTCCACTCCGGGACGCTGCGGCACGATCATCGTCAGCTCGTCGAACTCGCCGCTGTTCAGCCCGGCTCCCGGTGACGGGGCGACCGGGCTGCCCGCCGTCAGCTGATCGGCGGCACCGGTCCCTCCCGAGGCGACGGTGACAACGGCCCCGACCAGGAGCGGGGCGGTACAGAGTGAAGCGATGATGATTTTGACCCGACGGTTACCACTACGGGTTAGGCGCATAGCCCCTTCAACGAACCATGCGCCAGAAAGTTACATCAAGACGACGCAAAGTTACGGGCCACAGAATCCGCTCGGAAAACCGGCACCGAGGTAACGACAGGCGCTACCTCGGAGAGCGTTCATCGGCCGGATCGGCGCGCTTCAGTTCGCCGGCTGCGACGCGGCGGCGGTGTTCGCCGTTCTCGTCTGGTCGCCTGCCGGAGCAGCCGAGTCACACGGGCTCGGCGTCGGGGTCGGGGTCAGGGTCGGCGAGTCCGACGGAGCCGGGGTGGTGGACGTCTCGGTCGGCGTCGAGCTCGGCGGGCAGCTCGGGTCCGCGGGAGTGGTCGGCGGCGTGCTCGTCGGAGTATCGGTCGGCGTATCGGTCGGCGTGCTGGGCGGAGTGCTGGTCGACGTGCTCGAGGTCGGGCCGGTCGGCGTCGGCGTCGGCGTGTACGGCGGCTTCTTGGTCGTCGTCGTGGTCACCGGCGCCGGCGTCGTCTTCGAGGTGGTCGGCTTCGTCGAGCCGGTGGCGCTGCTCGTCGGAGGCGGGGTGGACACCGGGCGCGTGGTCGAGGTCGTACCGGTGGTCGGCGCCGAGGTCGGGACCGTCGTCGGCGTGGCGGTCGGCGGCGGCGTCGTGGTCCGGGTCGAACCCTTCTCGTCGCCGCCCGCGTTGCCGCCGTCGTCCGGGGTGACGATCTGGCCCGGCTTGTCCGGAACGCTCACGGTGTCCTTGCTGTACGACTGCATCCAGCGCAGGACCGTCGACACGTAGTCCATCGAGTGGTTGTAGCGCAGCACCGCCTGCACCAGGCCCTGCGGGTCGGACAGGTTCGCCCCGCCGGAGCACAGGTAGTCGCCGGCCGCGCGGGCCGCGTCGAACACGTTGTGCGGGTCCTTGACGCCGTCACCGTTGCCGTCGGCACCGAACGTCTTCCAGGTCCCCGGCACGAACTGCATCGGCCCGACGGCGCGGTCCCACGTCGGGTTCCCGTCGTACACGCCCTGGTCGGTGTCGGCGATCGCCGCCATCCCGGGGCCGCCGTCGAGGACCGGGCCGAGGATCCTGCCGCGGGTGTTGCCGTTCGCGTCCACCTTGCCGCCGCTGGCGTGGTCGGACTCGACCTTGCCGATCCCGGCCAGCAACGGCCAGGTGATGTGGCAGCCGGGCATCGACATCGCCAGATCGCGGGCAGCCTTCTGGTACGCCGCCAGCACGGTGCCCGGGATCCCCGAAGCGTCACCGAACGCGCCGGGGATCGGCTGCACGGTGCCGTCCGTCGTACCGGTGAACGGGACCTGGATCGTGGACTTCGCCTGCGTCGGCAGGCTGCCGTCGACTCCGGGTTGCGCCGGCACGTTGTTCGCCAGGTCGTCGAAGACCGCGTCCTGGCGCGGCGCGGCCAGCGCGTGGGCGTCGACGATGAAGGTGTTCGAGGTGACTCCACCGACCACGAACACGGCGACCATCGCGGTGGGCGGAGCCAGGCAGACCCAGGTGGCGTTCAGCTTTCCCCGCCACGTGTCCAGGTTCTTGAACTGCTGCCTCATCCGAACCGTCCTCGACGCATTCCGCAGTTGGTGTTGCTCTTGGGCGTAGGGACGATCCTAACCGTTGGAAGATCAGCCACAACCGCTGCCGGTGCGCCGTGACCGAGTACCGAACAGTCAGTTCAGCTACTCGTCCCCCGGTGTTCACTCCCCCACTCACACCACCGTAGGCCCGGAAACCGCGGAGCGCGCCGGGTGAACGGATGACAGTCCTGTCATCCGTTCAGCCGTGCCCGTCCGGACTGTGCCCGTCCGGACTGTGCCCGTCCGGACTGTGCCCGTTCGGACTGTGCCCGTTCGGACTGTGCCCGTTCGGGAAGGGGTCAGTTGCCGCCGAGCATCTTCTTCAGGTCGTCAGGCAGCTCGAACTCGCCGTCCTGGCCGGCGCCGCCGAACGCGGCCGGCAGTTGGCCGGGCTGCGGCGCCTGCGGCTGCTGGTTCACCTGGTTGGCCCGCTTGGCCGGGTTGCCCGAGCCGCGCTTCTTGCCCTTCTTGGCCTGCTGCTTGGCCTTCCGGCCACCGCCGCCGCCACCCATGCCCGGCATCCCCGGCATTCCGGGCATCCCCGGGAGGCCCTTGCCGGACGCCATCGCGGACATCATCTTGCGGGCCTCGAAGAACCGCTCGACCAGGCCGCTGACGGTCGCCACCTCGGTCCCGGAACCCTTCGCGATCCGGGCCCGGCGGGAGCCGTTGATGATGTTCGGATCGGCGCGCTCGGCCGGCGTCATCGAGTGGATGACCGCCTCGATCCGGTCGATCTCGCGCTCGTCGAAGTTCTCCAGCTGGTCCTTGAACTGGTTCGCACCCGGGAGCATGCCGAAGATCTTGGTCAGCGGGCCCATCTTCCGGACCGACTGCATCTGGGCGAGGAAGTCGTCCAGCGTGAAGTCCTTGCCGCCCTTCTTCTGCAGCTTGGCGGCGGTCTTGGCGGCCTGCTCCGCGTCGAAGGTCTGCTCGGCCTTCTCGATCAGGCTCAGCACGTCGCCCATGCCGAGGATGCGCGACGCCATCCGGTCGGGGTGGAAGACGTCGAAGTCCTCGAGCTTCTCGCCGTTCGACGCGAACATCACCTGACGGCCGGTGACCTGCGCGATCGACAGCGCGGCACCACCGCGGGCGTCGCCGTCGAGCTTGGACAGTACGACGCCGTCGAAGCCGACGCCGTCCAGGAAGGCCTGCGCGGTGGTAACCGCGTCCTGGCCGATCATCGCGTCGACGACGAACAGGATCTCGTCCGGGCTGACGGCGTCGCGGATGTCCGCGGCCTGCTTCATCAGCTCCTCGTCGACACCCAGCCGGCCGGCCGTGTCGACGATCACCACGCTGTGCTGCTTGGTCCGCGCCTCGTCCATCGCCTTGCGGGCCACGTCGACCGGGTCGCCGACGCCGTTGCCGGGTTCCGGGGCGTAGACCGGCACACCGGCGCGCTCGCCGACGACCTGGAGCTGGGTGACCGCGTTCGGCCGCTGCAGGTCCGCGGCGACCAGCATCGGGGTCTGGTGCCGGGTCTCCTTCAGCCACTTGGCGAGCTTGCCTGCCAGCGTGGTCTTACCGGCACCCTGCAGACCGGCGAGCATGATCACCGTCGGCGGCCGCTTCGCCATCCGCAGCTCGCGGGTCTCGCCGCCGAGGATGTTGATGAGCTCCTCGTTGACGATCTTGATGACCTGCTGCGCCGGGTTCAGCCCGCCGCGCACCTCGGCCCCGCCGGCCCGTTCCTTGACCGCCGCGATGAACTCCCGCACCACCGGCAGCGCGACATCGGCCTCCAGCAACGCGATCCGGATCTCCCGGGCGGTCGCGTCGATGTCGGCGTCGGTCAGCTTGCCCTTGCCCCGCAGATTCTTGAACGCGGTGGAGAGCCGATCGGAAAGCGTGTCGAACACGAGAAACAGTCCGTTTCCTCGAAGCGATGAACTCCCCGAGTCTACCGGCCCCCCAACCTGTGGATAACTCCCACGCCCCACTCGTCCCCTTCGATACCGTGCCGCCACCGCCCCAGCCCCGAGGAGACCACCGATGCCCCTGGACATCCCCGCGTTCACGACGGCCTTCAACCGCGCCTACGACCGCCTGCATCGGAGCAGTCAGCCGTCCGATCTGGCCGCCGAGCAGGAGAAGCTGCGCGCGCTGATCCCGGAAGATGCTTCCGAGCACGACCGGGGCTGGACCGGCCAGCTCGTCGACGACCTCGCCGTACCGCCGCCACCGCCACCGGAACGCAGCGAGCTGTACGAGGAGGCAGTCCGCATCCACGTCGCCGTCTACCCACCCGAGGGCACCACCGAGGAGCAGATCGCCATGCTCGAGCAGGGCAGCCGAAAGATCTGGCAACTCGCCGCCCGCGCCGAGAAGGACGAGCAGGAGGACATCCGCGCGATGACCGAGGACCTCAAGTCGCTCGAGGACTGGCTGCGGGACCCACCGTTTCCGCTGACCGACACTCCCTTCCCCACCTCCGATGGCTGAGACGGGTCAGCGGGTTCCGGAGAACTCCGCGACGTACCAGCAGTTCGCCAGGCTCTACGACCTGGCGCGACACCTCCCCACCGGGCACCTGCTCACCACCGGGCGAACGGGCGCAGGGGTGACAGCACGGGCAGAGGAGGCGGCCGCGTATGAGGACCGGTGCGCGGAGATCCTCCGGGCTCGTCGCTGGTTGCTGATCGCGCAGGTCAAGGACCGGGCGATCAAGGCGGAACAGGCCGTTCCCCGAAGCGATGCACTCCCTGGAGTGCTCAACACCCGCCGGCAGCCCCGTCCCCATCCCGGTCAAACCCACCAACCGGTAACCGCCTAACCCGCGCCACCCAGAACTTTCCTCGCGCTGGGGCCTTGAACAGAAGCTGGTGGCTGAGCACCGGCCACAACCTGTTCAACGCCCCAGGCGCGCGGGTCCGGCCCCGACGCCGGGCTAGACCTTCACGCCCAGCAAGGCGTCACAGGCCTACCCGGCCAGGGCGGACCGCCCCCGACCTGTGGATAACTCCCACGCCCCACCCGCCTTCCCCGATACCGTGCTGCTACGCGACCTGCCCCGAAGGAGCCCGCCTATGCCGCTCGACCTGCCGGCCTTCAATGACGCGTACATCCGCGCCCGCGACCGGGTCCGCGGCGACGCCCCGGCGGTCGATGTGACCGCCGAGCAAGAGCGGCTGCGCGCGCTGGTCCCGGCCGACGCGACCGACCACGACCGCACCTGGACCGCCCGCCTGATCGACCGCCTGGGTACGCCGCCACCACCGCCACCCGCGCGCAGCGAGCTGTACATGCAGGCCGAGCAGATCCACGCCGAGGTCTACCCACCACAAGGCACCGCCGAAGAGAAGATCGCTCAACTGGAAGCCGGCCGCCACCGAATCTGGTCGCTGGCCGACCGCGCCACCCCGGACGAGGAATACGACATCCGAGCGCTGACGTACGACCTCAAGTACCTCGAGGACGTCCTCCGCGACCCCCCGTTCCCCCTGACCGACGAACCGTTCCCCACACCCGATGCCTGAGCCGACGCAGCGCGTTCCCGAGGACTCACCGGCGTACCGCGAGTTCGCGCGCCTGTACGACCTGGCCCGACAGCTCCGCCCGACCGAGGTCGACCGCTGGAAGGGCGACCTGTACGCCACGGACGGCCCCGGCGGCTTCGACCGGAGGACCGGCGCGATCGGCATCGACGAGCCGCTCTTGCTCCACGAGCTGACCGGACGGGCGTCGAGCACGCCTCGCCGTCAGGCCCAGGCGCTGGCAACTGTCCTGCACCGCGCGACGGAAGCCGGGATGCACCAGGACGCGGCGGGTGCGGTCAACGCGGTTCGGAACGGTCGGTCGCTGGCGTTGCACGACGGATTCGCGTCGGTCCGTGCGGCCAGCGACCTCGGTACGTTCGCCGAAATGGCCGGTTATCCGGAGCCCCGGTTCGATCCAGCCCGGACCGGTGGCACGTACGCCGCGGCGAACAACCTGATCAACCAGGTGTCCGGAGCGCGGGTCGATCGGGTGGCGTTGCTCCGACAGCTCAGTCACGGGCCGGTGGCGATGCACTTCGACCAACTGGCTGACGCCGTCGTACAGAATCGTCTGCACGACACCGTGCGGGACGAGCCAGGGGCTCAGCAGCGGGTTCGGCGCGAGTTGATCGCGACGATGCTTCATCCCGCTTGGGACTCCTTGGCCCAGCGATCGCCTGAGGCTGGTGCGCGCGTGGCAGAAGAGATCGGCTCCGCCCTGAACGCCAAGGTCGACGAGATACGTCGTCGTTCGCCGCAAACGCCCCAGGTCGCTGCCTCCGACGGCCCGCAGCCGGAGCCCACCAAACCACGTCCTCAGCAGGAATCAACGGCACGCTTCCTGACCGGCCTGGCGCCGGCAGGCAGAGCGACTGGGCAGACGCCCTCACTCGGAGACGGCTCACGCGCGGCCGCGCAGCACGCCACCCCGGCGGCCCGGCCACGAACACCTGGTGAGCCCACGCGCAGATCGGAGCGCTGATGGACCGCGAACAGTTCCGAGTGAGTACGTCGCCGCCTGGGAAGGACTGCAGCTAGGCACACTCACCGATCTCGCCGCGGCCCAGGCCCGGCTGAGAGAGTCGGCCGCGAAGCTCGAGAGCGAGTGGGAGCGGCAATCCGCGGAGCGATTGATCAGCAAGCTGGAGAAGGCCGTTCAGCCACCGCCTCCAGATCAGTCGCCGGAGATGACCGAAGCACTCCGGCTGCTCCTGATCTCGGACTTCGAGAGCGGCACCAAGGAGGAGCGGCTCGCGGCCCTGGCGGCACCATGCGGCTGAACCGACGCTTTCCTCGATCACCTCACCGGCGAGCCCAGCGGCGACCCTGTGCGCAGGGACACGCGCTGGCAACCGTCCTGCACGAGTCCAAGCTCGCCCGAACGCACATGGACGCCCTGGACGAGCGGAATGCAGTACGGCGCCTGGAGTCGCTCGGCCTGGATGAGGGGCTGACAGAGCTCAGCAGGATGGACGATTTCCAGGGTTTCGTCCAGCGGGCCCGGTATGACGGTGTACCGCAGCCCGACCCCGAGTCAGAAACCTGTGTTCGGGGACGGAGCTCGCGGTGCCGGGTCGGCCGGGCGGGCGGCGCACCGGGCGACGTCCGACCGGGGTAACACGCCTACCGACCGGGGCGGGCGCTGAGATAGGTTAACCGGAAGAGAGGCGTCTACCGGTTAGGGGTGTCGGATGCGGGTTGTGGTGGATGGGGTTTCTAATTTGGGGTTGCGGGCGCCGGTGGCTGGGGTGGTGCCGGGGTGTTACAAGTTGGCGGGGGCGGTGCGGGATCTGGGGTTTGTGGGGCGGGTCGGGGCTGAGGACGGTGGGTATGTGACGCCGCCTCGGTACGACGTGGGGGCGTGGCGGCCGGGGGACGGGGTGTTCAACGCGGGGGCGATCGCGGCGTACACGGTGCGGCTGGCGGATCGGGTGGAGCGGTTCCTGGGGCAGGGGAAGTTCGTGGTGCTGCTCGGGGGTGAGTGCAGCAATCTGTTCGGGCCGGCGTTGGCGTTGAAGCGGCGCGGGCGGTACGGCGTGGTGTACGTCGACGGGCACTCGGACTTCCGGACGGTGGACAACTCGCCGTACGTCGGGGCCGCCGGTGGTGAGGCGTTGGCGTTGGTGACCGGGCGGGGGCAGCGGGATCTGACGGACTTGGAAGGCCGCGGGCCGTACGTTCTCGACGCCGATGCCGTGTTGCTCGGGATCCGGGAGGACGACGAGTACGTGGCGGACGTGGAGAAGGCGGGGATCCCTGTCTGGCGGGCGGGCCGGATCGCCGAGGATCCGGAGACTGTCGCGAGCCGCACTCTGGCCCACCTGAACGGGGTCGAGGGATTTTGGGTGCATCTGGATGTGGACATCCTGGATGCGGCGGTCATGCCGGCTGTGGACAGTCCGGACCCGGGTGGGATCGACCACGCGCAGTTGCGCGCGTTGCTGACGCCGTTGCTCGCCGACCCGAAGTGTGTCGGCCTGGACGTCGGCATCTTCGACCCGGACCTCGACCCGGACGGCAGGTACGCCGCCGAGCTCACCGACACCCTTGTGGCGGTGCTGCAGTGAGCATGCTGGAGCTCTTGAAGGCTGACGGCCCGGACCCGGACCACGCCGAGGCGTTGATGCTCTACGGCCGCCTGGTCGGCACGTGGGACATCAGCAACAGCTACCGCTTCCCGGACGGCGAGTGGCGGACGGCTGCAGGCGTGTGGCGGTTCGGCTCGTACTTCACGCAGATCGGCCGGTCCGACGGTGCCGGCGGAATGATTCAGGAAGGGGTCGACGACGACGGCCGGCGGTCGCGGTGGACGTTCAGCGAGGTGACCCCGAGCTCGTTCCGCTGGCAGGGGTTCACGGCCGCGCCAGGTGGTGAGTTCGAGCTGTTCCAGGAGATGCGCGCGACGCTCAGCTGACCCAGACCAGGTCCTGGCCGTGTGGTGCCGCGGTGCCGAGGGTGCGGGTTTTTCCGGTCGGCCAGAGCGTGAGGTCGATGCGGTAGTCGTATCCGTCGTTGCCGCGGTCGTGGGTGAGGACGCGGTGCGGTTCGAGGCTGAGGTGGGCGAGGGGGGCGGTGGCCGTGGCCTGGGCGCCCAGCTCGGCCAGGCGGGCGTCGACGGCGGCGCGGTCGGGACGACGCAGGTACTGCCACATGATCGAGTGCCACACGACGGTCACGTGGCCCTCCGACAACTCGAGCCCCTGCAGGAACGAGACAGCGTCCTCCGGTCGTACGTCGGCCGGTACGTCGTGCGCGATCGCCAGGGCACCACGGAGCCGCGCCAAGCGGTCCGTCATGTCCGGCCAGACGTACGACGTCAGCGTGAGGGCACCGTTGGACGTCAGCGGGTCCACGGGCGCGATGTCGCAGCCGACCCGTTCCGCGATCCGCAGGTCCACCGACGGCACCCGGCCCGTCCACGCCGGGTCGAACACGACGGGGCTGTCATCGGGCCCGTACGACGTCCCGCCCGCTACGTAGCGGTACTGGTCCGCCCGCAGGTTCAAGCCGCCGCTCGCCCCGATCTCGAACAGCCGCACCGGTAACGGCACAGCCGAGACCAGCTGCAGCAGCCCGCCGTACAACGCGGCTGACCGGCCCACCTCGTTCGTCTGCGGAGGCTGTGTCAGCAGGGACCGCACCTCCCCCAGCCGCGACTGCAGCACCTGTTCGAACGCCTCCCAGCCGAGCACCGGATCCCACGTACCGCCCGTACTCGGATAGAACGCCGCCAGCTCAGGCGCCGTACCGGACAGCACCAGACCGTGTACGGCGGCCAGTAGCCGCAGGCCGATCGCCTCGCCGAACGACCGGCCGTCGTACCCCTGCAGCACGCGCACCGAGACCCCACCGACCTCGTAGTCGTCGACGAGCAGCCGGAGCAGCTCGGCGTACATCGGGGAGCCCAGGTCCTCACAGGCGGTCGCTTGGCGCTGCAGCGCTTCTACAAGATCCACGTAGCGAGATTAGAAGCTCAGCCGATCCAGCACCGACTTTGCGGTCGTCCGCGCGTCCTCGGGTTCCAAGGGCGCACCATGGCGATCCGTTAGATAGAAGACATCCACGCACTCCGCCCCGAGCGTGCTGACGTGTGCAGATCGGATATCCGCGCCGGTAGCCGCAATAGCTGCAGTCACGTCGTACAGGAGTCCAGGGCGGTCATGTGCCCGCACTTGCAGCACCGTTGCCGTCTCGGACGCTTCTGCCAACAAGTCGACACGGCTCGCAACACGTGGCTGGGCCGAGTCCCGCGCAGCAAGCCGCCGTACGACGTCTGACGAGTCCCGTAGCGCCACCGCCAGCCGGTCCCGGAGCCGCACCGGATCGGGAGCCGATCCGGCAACCGTCCACTGCGAGATCCCGAGGCCGTCAACGGATGTCACGACGGCAGACCGCACGGCCAGCCGGTCTACGGCCAGTACTGCGGCAACCGTCGACAGAGTGCCCACCTGGTCGGGTACGGCGACGTTGACGCGCAGATCGCCGTGGTGCTCGGTCACCGTGACGCCCACGCGCCCGACACCGACCACCTGGTGCAGAACGGGGACGGGAACGGGCGGAGTTTCGGTCCACATGCTCTCGCCACCTGCGAGCTCACTGCGGACCCGACGGCACAGGTCCCCGACCAGCCGCATCCGCCACGGCGACGACGCCGCCGGTCCGGCCGCCCGCGCGTCGGCGTACGTCAACGCCTCCAGCAGGTCCAGATTCTCGGTGGTACGTACGATCCCGGCGACCATGTCCACAGTCATCGGGTCGTCCAGATCGCGCCGGGTCGCGACCTGCGCGAGCATCAGGTGCTGGCGGACGAGCAAGGTGATCGTGTCAGAGTCCGCCTCGTTGAACCCGATCCGACGAGCTACCCGCGCCGCGATACCCGCACCGGTCACACTGTGGTCGCCGTCGAGTGCTTTGCCGAGGTCGTGCAGCAGGGCAGCCACCAGCAACAGGTCAGGCCGGCGTACGTCGCGCACCATCGCCGACGCCTCGACACAGGTCTCCAGCAAGTGCCGGTCGACCGTGAACCGGTGGATCGCCGACTGCGGCGGCCGGAACCGTACGGCGTCCCACTCGGGCAGCAGCCGCGAGATGTACCCGGCCTGGTCCAGCGCCTCCCACACCTCCAGCAGCCCGGAGCCGGCACCCAGCAGAGCGCAGAGCAACCGCCGTGCCTCCCCCGGCCACGGCTCCGGGAAGTCAGCAGCCGACGCCGCCAGCCGCGCACAGACAGCAGGCGAGAGCACCAGCTCCCGGTCAGCAGCAACCGCGGCAGCACGTAGCCCTAGCACCGGGTTGCGCTCCGGGCGCGCGTCCGGCATCAGCACGACCTCACCCTCGTGCTGAGCCACCCCTTCGTCCAGCGCGAGCAGCAACGGCCCACCGGTCCGCTGCCGGCGCCGGGACCGCGGCGGCTTGGTCATCAGGCTCTCGACGCGGCGCCACGACACGTCGCACACGTGCGCCAGCGTCCGTCCGGTCGCGTACACGTGCCGCAGCAACTCGTCCCGTCCCGACAACCCGAGCCCTGCCGCCACCTCACCGGCCAGGTCTGCCACCAGCCGGTCGGTAGCCCGCCCTGCCACCTCATGCAGTACGTCGCGGATCTCCAACAGGTCACGCCGCGCCCGCTCGACCACAGGGTGCGGTACGTCGACCAGCCAGGACGCCACCAGGGCACGCAGTACGACGGCGTCCCGCAGACCGCCGTACGCCTCCTTGAGGTCCGGCTCTGCGAGATGCGCGAGCTCTCCGACCGTGGAGGCCCGGTCACGGCACGCCTGGGCCAGCCCCGGCAGCCGGGACTTCGCCGTACGTCGCCAGTCGGCCATGAGCACGGACCGGAGCTGCAGGGTGAGGTGGGTGTCGCCCGCGACGTGCCGCGCGTCCAGCAGGCCCAACGCCACCCGGTCGTCAGCCGCGGCTGCCTGCTGCGCCTCGGCCAGCGTGCGGACGCTGTGGTCCAGCTTGGTCCTGGAGTCCCACAGCGGGTACCAGATCTGGGCGGCCAGCTCGTCGATCCGCGGGTACCCGTCGGCGTGCACGAGCATCACGTCGAGGTCGCTGTACGGCGACAGCTCCTCGCGCCCGTAGCCGCCCACCGCGACCAGCGCGACGCCCTCGGCAGGTACACCGAGGGCGTCGCAGGCCTTCGCGAGCAGCAGTCGCAGCAGCTCGTCGGCCTCTTCGGCACGAACCCGCCGCTGCTCTGCCCGATCGACCATCTAGAGTGCGTCTCCGTCCAGTTCACCGGTGCGGACCCGGACGATCGTCTCCACCGGGGTGACCCACACCTTGCCGTCGCCGATCTTTCCGGTCTGCGCGGCCTTCACGATCACGTCCACCACGTCGGCGCTGTCACCGTCCTCGACGACCACCTCGAGCCGGACCTTCGGCACCAGGTCCACCTCGTACTCGGCGCCACGATAGACCTCGGTGTGGCCCTTCTGCCGCCCGTACCCACTCGCCTCGGTGACCGTCATCCCGGTGACGCCGAACGTCTCCAGAGCGGCCCGCACGTCCTCCAGCTTGTGCGGCTTGACCACCGCCGTGACCAGCTTCATGCGTCGACCTCTGCTTTCTCGGTGGGCTCGGTGGCGTCATTGTCCTTCGCGGCCGGCGCGGGCGCCGCAACGGGGCGGGCGGCCAGCGCACCGCGCAGACCCGCCGCGCTGAGGTAGTCGTACGCCGTCTCCGCGTGCTCGACCTGGTCGACACCGGTGACCTCGTCGTCCTCGGTGAGCCGGAAGCCGATCGTCTTGTCGATCACCTTGCCGAGGATGAACGCCACCGAGAACGAGTAGATCGCGACGACGACGTTCGCGAGCGCCTGCCGGCCGAGCTGCGTGACACCGCCACCGTAGAACAGGCCGTTGACGGCCGACGGGGCGGCGGCCGAGCCGAACAGACCGATCGCCAGCGAGCCGAACAGACCGCCGACGAAGTGCACGCCGACCACGTCGAGGGAGTCGTCGAAGCCGAGCTTGTACTTCAGCGAGACCGCGAAGGCGCAGATCGCACCGGCCAGCACACCGACGGCGATCGCACCGAGCGGGGTGACCGCACCACAGGACGGGGTGATCGCGACCAGACCCGCGACCGCGCCGGACGCCATGCCCAGCGTGGTGGCCTTGCCGTGGGTGAGGCGCTCCACGATCAGCCAGCCGATCACCGCCGCGGCGGTGGCGACCTGGGTGTTCACGAACGTGACGGAAGCCGTCGTACCGGCGCTCAGCGCGGAGCCCGCGTTGAAGCCGAACCAGCCGAACCACAGCAGGCCGGCGCCGAGCAGCACCAGCGGCAGGCTGTGCGGCCGCATCGGGTCCTTCTTCCAGCCGACCCGCTTGCCGAGCACGATGGCCAGCGCGAGCGCGGCGGCGCCGGCGTTCAGGTGCACCGCCGTACCGCCGGCGAAGTCGACTGCCTTCAGCTTGTCACCGATCCAGCCGCCGTTGCCCTTGTCCAGGAACCACACGGAGTGCGCGACCGGGAAGTACACCAGGCAGGTCCAGCCGATCACGAACGCGATCCAGCCGCGGAACGTCGCCCGGTCGGCGATCGCGCCGGAGATCAGCGCGGGGGTGATGATCGCGAACATCAACTGGAAGGCGACGAAGGCGAGCGTGGGCGTCGTCCCGCTCACCGCCTTCGGGTCGAGCAGGCCCTGCAGCCCGACCTCGGAGAAGTTCCCGATCACGTGCCCGGTGTCACCGGCGAACGTCAGCGAGTAGCCGACCACCACCCAGAGGATGGTGACGACGGCGATGGTGATGAAACTCATCATCATCATGTTCAGCACGCTCTTCACGCGCACCATGCCGCCGTAGAAGAAAGCCAGTCCCGGGGTCATCAGCATCACCAGGGCGGCACTGGCCAGCACCCAGGCGGTATCGCCGGCGTTGATCTCCATCAACGTCATCCCTTCCATCGAACGGGGTGGCCGGCGTCCTCAGTCGGGAGGTCTCCACAACGCCGGGGAGCCCGCCGCTCGGCCACACGGACACGGTGCCGAGGTGCGGTTTCAGCCGATCGGTCCGTTTGTTTCAGGCATGTGACAAAGCGGGCTCCCAGGTGACAACGAGGTGACGTCGCCCACTACGGAGCGGAGTGTGGCACTCTGGCCTGGACCACACGGGACCGCAGCCGCGCCACTGCACCCGTCCGAACTGGGGAACGACGCCATGGAGCCGAGCCACGGGGTGAGGCCGCGCCGCGGCAGACCACGCGATCCGGAAGCGGAACCGAGGATCCGCCGGTACGCCGTGCAACTGCTGCTGGAGCGGGGATTCGACGGAATGACGGTGGACGACGTCGCCGAGGCCGCGGGGGTCGGCAAAGCGACGATCTACCGGCGGTGGGCCAGCAAGGAGCTGCTCGCCAACGACGCGATGTCCGACCTGTTCGACCTGGAGATCCCGGACGCGGACACCGGTTCGATCGCCGGGGACCTGCGCCAGGTCTACCGGGTCGCGCTGGCGTTCGCGAACAGCGAGCGCGGCCGGGCGATGATCCGGCTCGCGGTCTCCGAGGCGAACCGCGACGAGGGGTCCGCGGCCGTGTACCGCGGCGTGCTGGAGCGCCGGGTCGAACTGACCGCGCAGGCGCTGGAGCGGGCCCGCGCCCGCGGTGAGCGGATCAGGCGCTCCGCCGATCCGGTGCTGATGGTGGAGTGGATGGCCGGCGTGTTCGTGATCCGCGCGTTGACCGGCCAGCCGATGCCACCGCCGGAGGAGGCCGACCGGCTGGCCGAGCTCACGCTCCGGACGATCCTGGAGCCGTAGGAGACACGCCCTAGCCGACCTGGATGACGATCGACACGACGGTCAGGGCCACGATCACGGCCACGACTGCGAGCATGACGGTACGGCGCTGACGGCGCCGTGCCGCCAGACCCGCGGCCCAGGCCGCGTCCGCCAGGTTGAGCTCCGGCAGCAGGTCGCCGGCCCGGACGAGCAGCGGTGGTACGTCCTCACGCCTCATGGGGCATCCCGCCGGTCCCCGCGCCGAGCGCCGTCCGGAAGCGGCTGAACGCGGTCATGCCATGGGTGTGTACCGCGGGCTGGGACATCCCGAGCAGATCGGAGATCTCGAACTCGGTCAGCTCCTCCAGATGCAGCAGGACGAACACCGCGCGCTGTGCCGGCGTCAACTCGCCCAGGGCGACCTTCACCGCGTCCTCCTCGCCCTGGAACGGCTTGTCACGGTTCCAGGGCCGCAAAGCCGGCTGGTAGAGCAAGCGCTGGACGAAGACGTCCGGGTCGTCCACCTTCGTCCAGCGCATCGACAGCCGTGTGAAGGCACGCAGCAGCACCTGTTCAGCTCGTTGCAGGTCGCCGTACACGAGGTACGTCGTACGCAGCCATCTGCCCTGTCGTGCATCGACGAACGAGGCGAAATCCGGGTCGACCGTGTCGCGCATCCGCCCTCCCGGACCTATTCAACTCCTCAACTACGGCGGGCGGCTACTGCCAGCCGCGTCTCTTCGTTGATGAGGTCGAAGTTGATCGCGGCTCCGGCCATCAGCCCGGCGGCCGCGGACGGCATGACCTGCGCCATCGGGTTGCTCACATTGCCTGCGGCGAACACGCCTGGCACCTGTGTAGCGCCCATTCCGTCGACCTGGATCGCGGTACCGACCTCAACACCGTTCGACTCCACCATGGTCGTTTCCAGTCCCAGATCGGCCAGGAAGCCTGCCCGGGCGCGAACAGTCGTTTGAATCGCCAACACCTGCCGTGGGACCACCGTGCCGCCTTCCAGACGTACGCCGGTGATCTTGTCGTCAGCCACCTCCACCTGCTCGACCTTGCCCTGTACTACGGCGATTCCACGGGCAGCCAGCTCTTCCCACTGCTCCTCGGTCGGCTCCGGTGCGGTGTGCAGGAACAACGTCACGTCGTCGCTCAACTGCCGGAACAGCTGCACCTGGTGCATCGCCATCGGACTGGTCGCCAGTACGCCGATCGCCTGGTCCCGCGCCTCCCAGCCATGGCAGTACGGGCAGTGCACCACGTCCTTCCCCCACCGTTCGGCGAGCCCAGGTACGTCAGGCAGCACGTCCACGAGCCCAGTGGTCACCAGCAGCCGCCTGCCGAGGTACGTCGTACCGTCCGCAAGCTCCACCACGAAGCCGTCCGCCGTACCCCGGGCCGTCGTCACGGTGCCGTCGGCGAACTCACCGCCGTACCCCTGCACCTCCCGGCGGCCGAGCGCGTAGACCTCGGCGGGCGGTACGCCGTCCCGCGTGAGGAAGTTGTGGACACCGTCGGCGGGCGCGTTGCGCGGCGTACCGTCGTCGATCACCAGCACCGACCGGCGGGACCGGACCAGCGCCTGCGCACCGCTCAACCCGGCCGCACCGCCGCCGATCACGATCACGTCGTAGTTCTCTGTTCTCGAGGTCATGCCCCGATGATGCGTGGTGATTTTCATTTTCGACAAGTAATGTTGCCGGCATGGCAAACGACGACGATGTCCTGGAGTCGGTCGGCCCCCGGCTGCGAGCACTCCGGACCGAACGCGGTACGACGCTGGCGCAGCTGTCCGACGCCACCGGCATCTCGGTCAGCACCCTGTCCCGGCTGGAGTCCGGGCAGCGCAGGCCGACCCTGGAGCTGCTCCTGCCGCTGGCACGTGCCCACCAGGTGCAGCTGGACGAACTGGTGGACGCGCCGCCGACAGGCGACCCGCGGATCTACGCCAAGCCGATCATGCGGCACGGCGCCGTGCACGTCCCGCTGAGCCGCCGGCCGGGCGGCCTGCAGGCGTTCAAGCAGATCCTCCCCGAGGGTTACCCGGGCAACGACATGACCCAGAAGACCCACGAGGGCTACGACTGGTTCTACGTGCTGTCCGGCCGGATCCGGCTGAAGCTCGGCGACCAGGACTTCGTGGTCAAGGAGGGCGAGGTGGCCGAGTTCGACTGCCGGGTGCCGCACTGGTTCTCCAACCCGGGACCTGGTCCTACCGAGGTGCTATGCCTGTACGGCCCGCAGGGAGAGCGGATGCACGTCAGAGCACGGACCAGATGACAGGAGACACCGAGTGACCGTCGCGTTGTTCACCTTGGGCGGGACCATCTCGATGGCGGGCAGCCATCGGCTGACCGGAGCAGACCTCACCACCGCGATGCCCGGTCTCACCGACCTCGGGCACGAGGTGGAGATCCAGGACGTCGAGAAGATCCCCAGCGCCAACCTGACCGCGGCCAAACTGCTCGAGGTCGTCGAGGCCGCCGCCAAGGCCGTTGCCGCCGGTGCCGCCGGGGCCGTGATCACGCAGGGCACCGACACCCTCGAAGAGAGCGCCTTCCTCGCCGACCTGGTCTGGCCACATCCGCAGCCGCTCGTGTTCACCGGTGCGATGCGCAACCCAACGCTGGCCGGTCCGGACGGCCCGGCGAACCTACTGGCCGCCCTGCGGGTCGCGTGTTCCCCCGCAGCACGCGACCTGGGCGCACTGGTCGTCTTCACGGAAGAGATCCACGCAGCCCGCTGGGTCCGCAAGACACACAGCACGAGTACTGCGACGTTCCGGTCACCGAACGCCGGGCCGCTCGGCCACGTCGTCGAGGACCAGGTCCGCGTACTCACCCGCCCGGCGCGCCTGGAGAGCATCCAAGCCCAGGCAGACCTCGACAGCATCCGGGTGGCGCTCTACACGGTCACCATGGACGACGACGCCCTGCTGTTGCAGGGCCTCGCCGACACCCACCAGGGCCTGGTCGTCGCCGGGTACGGCGTGGGCCACGTGCCGGCGGCACTCGCCCCGGTGCTCGGAGACCTCGCCACCCGGATCCCCGTCGTACTGACGTCCCGGACCGGCGCCGGGTCGGTGGTGCGGAACACGTACCACTCCCCCGGCTCGGAAACCGATCTGTTGCGGCGCGGGCTGATCGACGGCGGCTTTCTCGATCCGTACAAGGCGCGCATCCTGCTTCGGTTGCTGCTGGCAACGAACTCCGGGATCGCCACAGTGTTTGAAAAGTACGTTTGATTATTGCCTCTGGCAACCTTCCCGGTGACAGAGTTCTTACCCGCCCCCAGGACACCCAAACCAGGCGGCACGATCATCGGACGAATTACGGGAATTACCGGTTTTGCGCTTGACCGCGGCACCCGTGAGTGCTCGGATCGTCACCGCTCGGGGACCGAATTTTCGAGGTTGGGAGATGGTTGCGCCGTGGTCGAGAAGACACCGGACGGCACTGATTACGACGCGGTCGGCGGGGGGCCGGCGATCGCGTCGGTGGTAGAACTCTTCTACCGGAACGTCCTCGCGGACCCGCAGCTCAGCGGCTACTTCACGAACAGTGACCTGACCAAGCTGAAGCGGCACCAGGTGCAACTGGTCTCGCAGGTCATGGGCGGCCCGGTGACGTACGAGGGCCAGGCGCTGGCCGACGCGCACAAGGGCCGCGGGATCACCGGCGGCGACTTCGGCCGGGTGGTGGTGCACCTGGTCGGTGCGCTGGAGGCGCACGAGGTACCGGACGACATCATCGGCCGGGTGGTGAAGGCGCTGGGCGCGACCCAGGGCGACATCGTCACCGCCAGCTGACGCGGGATGGATCCGGCCGCTCTGAAGAACAGCTGGGCCCTGGTCACCAAGGCCGGCGACGAGGTACCGCTGTTCTTCTACTCACACCTGTTCCTGTCCCACCCCGAGGTCCGGGAGATGTTCCCGGTCTCGATGGCCGCGCAACGCGACAAGCTGGTCGGCGCCCTCGGCGCCGTGGTCAGCAACGCCTCGCAGCTCGACGAGGTGGTGCCGTTCCTGCAACAGCTCGGCCGCGACCACCGGCGCTTCGGCGCCGTGGCCGACCACTACTCGGCGGTCGGTGCGTCCTTGCTCGCCACCCTGCAGCACTTCCTGGGGGCCGCGTGGACGCCGGACCTGGCAGCCGACTGGGCCGCGGCGTACGGCCTGGTCTCCAGCGTGATGGTCCAGGCCGCCGAGGAGTCCGCGGAGGACGACGCGCCCGCCTGGTGGGCCGGCGAGGTGCTCGGCGTGGACCGCCGCACGATGGACGTGACCGTCGTGCAGATCCACCCGGAGCAGCCGCTGGACTACCTGCCCGGGCAGTCGGTGGCGATGGAGATCCCGTACCGGCCGCGGCGCTGGCGTTACTACACGCCGGCGAACGCACCCCGGCCGGACGGCTCGATCGAGCTGCACATCGGGCTGGTCCCGGGCGGGCAGGTCAGCGGGCCGGCGGTGCGGTCGCTGAAGCGCGGTGACCCGGTCCGGCTCGGTGCTCCGGTCGGCGACTCGCTGAAGCTGCCGGCCGACACCGACCGCGACGTGGTGATGATCGCGGGCGGTACCGGGCTGGCCCCGTTCCGGGCGATGCTCGAGCACCTCGACCGGCAGGCCGCCGACCGGCCGGTACCTCGCGTACACCTGTTCCACGGCGCCCGGATGCCGTGGAACCTGTACGAGCACAGACAACTGACCAGCCTCAGCCAGAGGCCCTGGTTCAACTACACCCCAGTGGTGTCGGACGACACGTCGTACCCCGGTCAGCGTGGCCAGGTCGGCGCGGTCGCCGCCGCCCAGGGGCCGTGGGCCGACCGCACCGCCCTGGTGTGCGGTTCGCCCGCGATGGTCCGGCACACGGTCGCGGAGCTCACCGCGGCCGGCATGCCGGCCGCCGCCATCCACACCGAGTCCTTGGGGACCACCACCTCGGCAGGGAGTCAGCAGTGACGCGCCAAGATCCGTTCGGCCGGAAACCGGCTCAGTCGCCGTACTCGATCCGGAACCAGCTGTTCAGCATCCGCCGGAAGGGCTACGACACCGCCGAGGTGTCCGCCTACCTGGCCGATCTGTCGGACCAGGTGGAGTACGCCGATGCGGACCGGGCGGAGCTGCGGGCCGAGGTGGAGCGGCTGCGCGCGAGCACGACCGACACCGAGCAGCGGGCGCACATCACCGCACACGCCGTCGGGCTGCTCAGCCAGGCGCAGCAGATCGCCGACAACCTGGTGTCCGAGGCGGAGCAGTACGCCAAGGACCTGGTGGAGAACGCCCGGTCGCAGCAGCGTGAGGCATTGAAGCAGGCGCACGAGTCGGTGGAGTCCGCCGTGAAGCACATCCCGGCCGCTGATGCCCCGGTGGCCGAGCTGGAGTACGTGCGGACGTTCACCCGGGTGGCTCACGTCCAG
Organism: Kribbella sp. NPDC051137; assembly: GCF_040682535.1. Taxonomy (NCBI): domain Bacteria; kingdom Bacillati; phylum Actinomycetota; class Actinomycetes; order Propionibacteriales; family Kribbellaceae; genus Kribbella; species Kribbella sp. NPDC051137. Next base: position 483,118 of record NZ_JBFBBI010000002.1, on the reverse strand, counting down.
CTGCGGTCGGTGCTCGACGCACTGGCCGAGCAGGTGGAGCGGCTGGGCAAGCTGCCGGAGACACCGTCCCAGCCGGATCACGAACCGGCTGGTGAGGTGTTGTGGTGGAACGACCTGTCCGCTGCAGCGGAAGACTCCGTCCTGGACACCAGGTCCCCGGTCGGCGGTCACCGGCGTACTAGCTGAGAGCTCCGGCCTTGGCCAGTAGGTAGTCGCGCTCCGGCGTGCTCGTCGTACCACGGGCCGCCGCCCGGAAGTGTCCGGCGGCGGTCTCGTGGTCACCGCGCATCTCGTACAGGTGCCCGCGGGTGGCGTCGAGCCGGTAGTGGCCGGCCAGTTCGTCGTCCAGCGGTTCGAGGAGCTTCAGGCCGGCGTCAGGACCGTCCACCATGGCGGCCGCGATCGCACGGTTGAGTTTGACCATCGGGTTGCCGGACAGGTCCTCCAGCAGCCCGTACAGCGCGAGGATCTGCGGCCAGTCGGTGTCTTCGGCGCGGGCCACCTCGTCGTGCAGCGCGGCGATCGCCGCCTGCAGCTGGTACTCCCCCAACGGTGGGCTGTTGAACGCCTCCACCGCGAGCGCCACGCCCTCAGTGATGTACGCCTGGTCCCAGAGCGTCCGGTCCTGCTCGGCCAGCGGGACGAGCTCCCCACGCTGGCCGGTCCGTGCTGCACGCCGGGCATCGGTCAGCAGCATCAGGGCGAGCAGCCCGGTGACCTGTCCGTCGTCAGGTAGCTGAGCATGCACGGCCCGCGTCAGGCGGATCGCCTCGCTCGACAGGTCGCTCCGGTGCAGCTGTGCGCCACTGGTACTCGTGTAGCCCTCGTTGAACATCAGGTAGAGGACATGCAGCACGTTGCGCAGCCGGTCCGCATCCGCGTCCAGTTCGAAGCTGGCACCCTTCAGCTTCTGCTTGGCGCGGCTGATCCGCTGCGCCATCGTCGCTTCGGGCACCAGGTACGCCGTGGCGATCTCAGCCGTGGTCAGTCCGCCGACCGCCCGGAGCGTGAGCGCGATCGCCGACGCCGGTGTGAGCGCGGGGTGACAGCACAGAAACAGCAGCCGAAGCGTGTCGTCGTGCTCCTCGACCTCACCCAGCGGTACCTCGCGGAGCGCCGCACGCTCCTCCCGGCGCCGCCGGGCCTGCTGCTGGCGTACCTCGTCGATGAACCGCCGTGAGGCCGCCTGGATCAGCCAGGCCTTCGGGTTGTCCGGCCGGCCGGCCCGGGGCCACGTGGTCACAGCCGCGACCAGGGCCTCCTGTACGGCGTCCTCGGCCGCCGCGAAGTCTCCGGACCAGCGCACGACCGCGCCGAGGACCTGCGGTGTCAGCTCCCGGAGCAGATCCTCCAGACCCTGCCCGCCGGTACTCCCGCCGGCAGTCCCGTCAGAAATCTTGGAGGTCGCCATCCGAGTCCATCACCCGGCGGACCTCGATCGGCTGCTCCAGCGGTACGCCGCCCGGCCCGGGAGCGCTGGACTGCTCCGCGGCGATCTCCAGCGCCCGCTCCTCCGACTCGACGTCGATCATCGTGTAGCCGGCCAGGACCTCTTTGGACTCGGCGTACGGGCCGTCGGTCAGCACCGGCGCGCTCACACCGGTCGCGCGGACCACCTTGGCGTGCTTCGGCCAGGTCAGCGCGTTCACCTCGACCAGCTCGCCGCTCTGACGCAGCCGCTCCACGTGGTCGCCCAGGTACTTCATGTGCGCGTCCATGTCGGCCTTGTCCCACTCCAGCATCGGAGTGTCGCAGTTCCCGCCGTCCATGGTCATCAGCAGCATGAACTTGGTCATCCCGGTCCCCTTTGCTCAGTCCAGCAGTGCGTCGACGAACTGCTCAGGGTCGAACGGTGCCAGATCGTCGGCTCCCTCGCCCAGACCGACCAGCTTCACCGGTACGCCGAGCTCGCGCTGGACGGCGATCACGATGCCGCCCTTGGCCGTACCGTCGAGCTTGGTCAGGACCAGGCCGGTGACGTCGATGACCTCAGCGAACACCCGGGCCTGGGTGAGCCCGTTCTGGCCGGTGGTGGCGTCGATGACCAGCAGCACCTCGTCGACCGTGGCGGACTTCTCGATCACCCGCTTCACCTTGCCGAGCTCGTCCATCAGACCGGTCTTGGTGTGCAGGCGGCCGGCGGTGTCGACGAGGACGACGTCCGCCTCTTCCTCGATGCCTTCCTTGACCGCGTCGAACGCGATGCTGGCCGGGTCGCCGCCCTCGGGTCCCCGCACGGTCCGGGCGCCGACCCGCTCGCCCCAGGTCTGCAGCTGGTCGGCGGCGGCCGCACGGAAGGTGTCGGCGGCGCCGAGCACGACGTGCTTGTCCTCGGCGATCAGCACCCGGGCCAGCCGGCCGACGGTCGTGGTCTTGCCGGTGCCGTTCACGCCGACCATCAGGACGACGGCGGGCTGGCCTTCCTTGCGGCTTGCCTTGATCGACCGGTCCATCGACGGATCGACCAGGCTTACCAGCTCCTCGCGGAGGATCTGCCGGGCCTGGTCGGCGCCGACGCCCTCGACACGCATCCGCGTCCGCAGCTTGTCGACCAGCTCCTGGGTCGGTGCGACGCCGACATCGGCGGTGATCAGCGTGGTCTCGATGTCCTCCCACGCCTCCTCGTCTAGCTTGTCCCGGGACAGCAGCGCCAGCAGACCCTTGCCGAGCGAGCCCTGCGAACGGGCCAGCCGGGCCCGGAGCCGGACCAGCCGGCCCTGCGCGGACTCCGGCTTCTCGAGCGTGGTCTCCGGCTGCTCGAGCGTGGTCTCCGGGAGGTCGGTGTCCTCGAGGGCGCGGGTCGGGGTGTCGCGCGGTTCCCCGGCGTCCTCGCCGACCTGCGGTTCGGCGCCGGCCTCGGGGGTGGTTTCCGGCGCCTCGACGGCCGGCTTGGTGGCCGACGGCAACTCTCCGCGGCGCCGCCGGGCGACGACCAGACCGGTGGTACCGACGACCAGGACGACCGCGATCACGACCACGATCGTGATCAGCGCCTGGTCGGTGAGCAGCGAGACGAGCTGTGGGGTCAACACGGTTCCCCATCTTGACAGACACCCGGCCCGCCGCACGCATTCGTCACGTCAGGCAAACCAGTTGTCGCGGAACGTGAGGAGGAACCAGCTCGGGCCTGTGGGTGAGCAGCACCACCGTACGGTCGCCTGCCGCGGCGAACAGGTCGGCCAGGAGCGCCCGGCCGGTCTCCTCGTCCAGGTGCTCCGTGGGCTCGTCCAGAACCAGTACGTCCCGGTCGGCGAGCAGCAGTCGCGCGAAGGCGAGTCGCTGGCGTTCACCGCCGGACAGGCGGGCGCCGTGCTCGCCGACCATCGTGTCCAGGCCGTCGGGCAGGTTCTCAACGAAGACGCCGAGGCGGGCGCGGTAGAGCGCCTTCCAGAGCTGCAGGTCACTCACGCCCGGCTTTGCCAGCAGCAGGTTCTCCCGGATGCTCGTGTCGAAGACGTGACTCTCCTGGGTCAGTAGACCGACGACTGTACGTACCTGGTCGCCTTCGAGGCTGGAGAGGTCTACGCCGTCCAGGAGGACCTCTCCGCCGCGTGGCTCGAGGAAACGGAGCAGGACCGCCGCCAGGGTGCTCTTGCCTGATCCGCTCGCTCCCGTGATCACGACGCGGCTGCCGGCAGGCATGTCGACGGTGAGACCGTCCAGTACGTCGGTGTCGTCGTACCCGACGCGGAGGAGGTTCACCTGGAGATCCCGGCCGGGTGGGAGCGGGAGGGGGTCGCGCGGGTCGGTGACCGGTTGTGGGGTGTCCACGAGTTCCTCGACTCTGGCGAGGGACGCCCGTACGCGGAGCGCCAGTTGAGCGGCGGCGGGGATGCCTCCCAGTACGTCGGCGAGGGCCAGCGGGGTGAGGACCAGTACGGCGAAGACCGCGCCGGCGATGTTCGCCGTACTGCCGAGGACCAGCGCGGCAATGCTCGCGCCGCCGACACAGACGACGAGCAGGGCGCTGCCGAGGCCGGTGCTCCAGGCAGATCGGCGTTCGGCCGCTGCCAGGTGCGCGTCGCGGCGGGTGAAGTCGTCCAGGACCGTCTCTACGGCGTCGTAGGCGAGTACGTCGGCTGCGGTGAGCAGGGTCTCGGTGGTGGTGGCTGCTACGTCACCACGGGCGCCTGCGATGCTGCGCTCGGCGTGCTCCGCGGTACGGGCTGTCAGCCACGGCACGACGGTGCAGGCGATGAGTACCGCGAGGGCGACTGCTACGCCTGCTGCTGGGAGCAGTAGGACGAGGAGGGCAACCGTCGCGGTGGCTGTTACCGCTGCGACCGCAACAGGCAGCAGGACACGCAGCCACAGGTCGAGTACCGCGTCCACGTCCAGCACTAGCCGCGCCAGCAGGTCGCCTTGTCGTTGACTCTTCAGCGGCGCCAGCTTCTCGAGTCGACCGGTCACGCGAGCCCGCGTCTCCCCGAGCACCCGGTACGCCGCGTCGTGTCCCACCAGGCGCTCCACGTACCGGAAAACACCCCGTCCGACCCCGAAAGCCCGTACGGCCACGATGGGGACCATCAACAGCAGCACAGGCGGCTGAGCGGACGCAGCCGTGATCAACCAGGCAGACGTAGCCAGCAAAGCCACGGCAGATCCAGCCGCAGCAACCCCCAGTACGAGTGCCAGGACGAGCCGCCACACCATGCCCCGCTGCGGACGAGCCAACTCGTTCATGCGTTCACCAACTGTCGGGATCCTACGGAGACGGTGCGGTCGGCCGCTGCTATCAGGGCGGGGCGGTGGGCTACCAAGAGGATCGTGCGGCCGGTGGCGCGGAGGGACGTGATGACCTCGGCTTCGGTGTCGGGGTCCAGGCCGGCGGTGGGCTCGTCCAGGAGAAGGACGGGGGCGTCGGTCAGGAGGGCCCGGGCCAGTGCCACGCGGCGTTGCTGGCCGCCGGAGAGTTGGTGACCTTGTTCGCCGACGGCCTTGTCCAGCGGCAGGTCGGCGGCCCCCGCGGCAGTCAGCGCCGCGCGGACCTGGGCGTCGGTGGCGTCTGGGCGGCCGAGGCGGACGTTGCCGGCGACGGTGCCCAGGCGAAGACCCGGGTTCTGCGGGACCCATGCGAACTGGCGCCGCCACACGGACGGCACGAACTCGTCGGCGGCGCTCCCACCCGCGACCACCACCCCGCGATCCGGTACGACGAAGCCGAGCAGCACGGCAAGTACGGTCGACTTCCCGGCGCCGCTCGGACCGGTCAGCGCGACCACCTCCCCCGGCCGCACCTCCAGGTCGAACCCGTCGAGCGCCGGCTCCTCCCGCCCCGGATACGTCACGGTCACGTCGTACAGGTGCAGCGGCGTCACGCGCAGATCCGGTACGTCGGTCCGCTCGCCCCGCTCCGGCAGCCGCGTCTCCAGCACCCGGAACACCTCTTCGCTCGCCGCCACCCCGTCCGCGCTCGCGTGGAACTGCATGCCGACCTGGCGCAGCGGGAGGTACGCCTCAGGAGCCAGGATCAGCACCATGAGCGCCGTCTCCAACCCGAGCTTCCCGTCCACCAGCCGAAGCCCGACGCCCACCGCGACCAACGCCACCGACAGGCTCGCCAACAACTCCAACGCGAACGACGACAGGAAAGCGACCCGCAGACTCCCCATCGACGCGACCCGGTGCTGATCGGTGACCCGCCGTACGGCGGACTCCTGCGCCTTGGCCCGGCCGAACAGCTTCAACGTGGTCAGCCCGCCGACAACATCCGCGAAATGATGGGCCAACACCGCCAACGCATGCTGCCGCCGCCGGCTCCGGGCTTGCGTCACCCACCCGATCAAGACCATGAAGATCGGAATCAACGGCAACGTGATCAGTACGGTCCCAGCAGCAATCAGATCGCCCGTAGCCATCCATCCGATCACTCCGGCCGGCACAGTGGACGCCAGCACGAGCTGAGGCAGGTACCGGGCGAAGTACGGGTCCAAATCGTCCAAGCCCTTTGTCAGCAGCGTTGTGAGCGCACTGCTGCGCTCACCGCTCAACCACACCGGCCCTAGCTTCAACGAGTGCTCCAGCACCTGCCGCCGCAGCGTTGACTTCACAGCAGCCGCGGCACGTTGCGCGACGACCTCTTGCGCCCACACCAGCAACGCCCGCGCAGCCACCACAGCGGCCAGCCCCCACGCGACCGCACCGACCCCAGTGCCATGCAGCACGACGCCCGCGATGCCATGCGCCAGCAGCACCGCCTGCGTGATGATCAGCACGCCGCTGAGCACACCGATCACCACAGACGCGGCCAGGAACACCCGGGCGCCTCGTGCTCGCCGCAGCAGCCGCGGGTCGAGCGGCTTCATGCGGCCACGACCCGCTTGCGGAACACCCAGTACGTCCAGCCCTGGTACAGCATCACCAGCGGCAGGAAGATCGCCGTGATGATCGTCATCGCCTTGAGCGTGTAGGGCGAGGAGGCGGCGTCGGCCGCGGTCAGGGAGGTGCCTGGAAGCGTCGACGGCATCACGTCCGGGAACAGCGCGACGAACAACGACACCACGGCCAGCCCGATCGCGAGCGTCGTACCGACGAAGGCCCAGCCCTCGCGGCGCAGCAGGTTCGCGACCAGACCGCCGGCGAAGGCGGCGATCGCGGCGACTGTCAGAACCAGCGACGCGGTGTCGCCGCCCCGCAATTCCTGCGCCCACACCAGGAACGCGATCGTCAGCACCGCGGCGACCGCGCCGGCGCGGGTCGCGAGCCGGTTGGCGCGGACGCGCAGGTCGTCGGTGGTGCGCAGCGCGAGGAAGATCGCGCCGTGCGTGACGAACACGGCCACGAACGTCAGCCCGCCGAGCAGCGCGAACGGGTTCAGCAACGTCCCGAAGCTCCCGACGTACTCGTGCCGCGCGTCCAGCGGCACCCCGCGCACGATGTTGCCGAAGGCAACGCCCCAGAGCAGCGCGGGCAGCACCGACCCGGCCACGATCATGCCGTCCATCCGGGACCGCCAGACCGGATCGTCCCGCTTGCCGCGGTACTCCAGCGCGACACCGCGGACGATCAGCCCGACCAGGATGAAGAACAGCGGCAGGTAGAACCCGCTGAACAGCGTCGCGTACCACTCCGGGAACGCCGCGAACGTCGCCGCGCCGGCCATGATCAGCCAGACCTCGTTGCCGTCCCAGACCGGTCCGATGGTCTCGATCGCGGCCCGTCGCTCGGTCTCGTTCCGGCCGAGCACGCGGTACAGCATGCCGACGCCGAAGTCGAACCCCTCGAGCACGAAGTACCCGGTCCAGAGCATCGCGATCGCGATGAACCACACAGTCGTCAGTTCCATCTCGAGCCCCTCAGTACGCGAACGACAGCGGTTTGTCGGGCTGGTCGGTGCCGGTGTCCGGCGGTGCGTCGGTCCCGGCCAGGCCGCCCCGGATCGTCCGCAGCATCAGCTTGGTCTCGACCACCGCGAGAGCGCCGTACAGCAGGGTGAACCCGACCAGCGACGTGATCACCTCACCGCTCGTCGTACCGGGTGAGACACCCGAGGCCGTCCGCAACAACCCGAACACCAGCCAGGGTTGCCGTCCGGTCTCGGTGAAGATCCAGCCGAAGGTGTTCGCGACCAGTGGCAGCAGCGGCAGCGGCGCCACCACCCAGATCAGCCAGCCGGCCGGCGCGCGGCCGCGGCGGGTGGTCCACAGCAGCCAGAGCGCGATCGCCGCGGACAGCATCCCGACCCCGATCATCAGCCGGAACGTCCAGTAGGTCAGTGGGATGTTCGGCTTGTACGAGCCCGGTCCGTAGAGCTGTTCGTACGCGTCCTGCAGCGAGTTGACGCCCTTCACCTCGCCGCCGAAGTGCCCGGTGGCCAGGAACGACAGCAGGTACGGCACCTTGATCGAGAAGATCTCCTTCGACCCGTCCAGCGTGCCGACCGTGAACACCGAGAACGACGCCGGCTTCTCGGTCTCGTACAGCGCCTCGGCCGCCGCCATCTTCATCGGCTGCACCTCGGTCATCACCTTGCCCTGCAGGTCGCCGCTGATCGCGACACCCACACTCGCCACCAGTACGACGGACGCCCCGATCTTCAGCGCCGACCGGAAGACGTCGCGATCCGCCTGCCGCCGGAGCAGGTGCCACAGCGCGACACCGGCCACGAACGCACCACCGACCATGAACGCGGCGAAGATCGTGTGCGGATAGGTGACCAGCACGACCTTGTTGGTCAGCACCGCCCACAGGTCGGTCAGCTCCGCGCGACCGCGGGCGGCGTTGTAGCGGAAGCCGACCGGGTGCTGCATCCACGAGTTGGCCGCGAGGATGAAGTACGCCGAGAGCTGCGTGCCGAGCACCACCATCCAGATACAGCCGAGGTGGACCAGCTTCGGGAGCCGGTCCCAGCCGAAGATCCAGAGGCCGATGAACGTCGACTCGAGGAAGAATGCGAGCAGGCCCTCGAGCGCCAGCGGGGCGCCGAACACGTCCCCGACGAACCGCGAGTAGTCGCTCCAGTTCATCCCGAACTGGAACTCCTGGACCAGGCCGGTGACCACGCCCATCGCGATGTTGATCAGGAACAGCTTCCCGTAGAACTTGGTCAGCCGGAGGTACTTCTCCTTCCCGGTCCGGTACCAGGCGGTCTGCAGGCCGGCGGTGATCGCGACCAGCGAGATCGTCACCGGCACGAAGAAGAAGTGGTACACGGTGGTGATCGCGAACTGCCACCGGGCCAGATCCAGGGTGTCCATCGGAAGGCCTCCCAGCCCATCTACGACGCTACGTAGTAGATGCTAGCGCAGATCTACTACGAGCTGTAGTTATACTTGCCACGTGGCGAGTGAGGAGAAAGGACCGCGCCCCCTGGGCGACCTGGAACGCCTGGTGATGGAGCAGCTCTGGGCGGCTCCGGCCGCACTGACGGTGCGCGAGGTGCACGAGAAGCTGTCCGGGACCCGTGAGCTCGCCTACACCACCGTGATGACCGTTCTGGACCGGCTGGCGAAGAAGAAGCTGACCGAGCGCGAGCGCGACGGCAAGGCCTGGCGCTACCGCGCCGCCGCGCCACGTGAGGAGCTGGCCGCGGACCTGATGCGGGACGCGCTGAACGGCGCCGGCGACCGGCGGGAGGCCCTGGTCCGTTTCGTGGGTCAGGTCTCCGAAGAAGAGGCTGCGCTGCTGCGTGACGCCCTGTCCAGGTTGGACAACCAGGGGTGACGACCCCGGTTCTGCTGGCCGTCCTGGCGCTGGTGCTCACCGGTCCGGCTCCGGCACTGCTGGCACGTTCCGACTGGCCGTATCGGGTTCCCCGGGCCGCGGTCATCCTCTGGCAGTCGATCGCCCTGGCCGCCGTACTGGCTGCTCTCGGTGCCGGTATCGCGTTGTCCTACTGGATCGCGGGAAGGCCCGGGCACCCGCGGTTCGATCCGTCGTCGCCACGGGACCTCCTGGCTGCTCTGATCCTCGCCATGGTCGCGTCAGTCGTCGTACGGCTCGCGTGGGCCGTCGGGCGCGTGGCGGTCGGTACGCGCGCCAGGCGCAAGCGGCACCGCGACCTGGTCGACGTACTCGCGACACCGGACGGGCTGATCCCGGGGCTGCGTGTGCTGGCCGAGGAGACACCGCTGGCGTACTGCCTGCCCGCGCTGCGTGGTGCGCGCGTTGTCGTGTCCGTCGGCGCACTGGACCGGCTGGACGACAACGAACTCAAGGCAGTACTCGCCCACGAGCAGGCGCACCTCCGCGCACGGCACGACCTCGTACTCGAGGAGTTCACCGCACTGCACCACGCGTTCCCCCGCTGGGTACGCAGTGACGTGGCGCTCGAGCAGGCACGCACCCTGGTCGAGTTGCTCGCCGACGACGAGGCCCGTCGCCGCAACGGCCCGCGACCGCTGGCCCGCGCACTGGTCGCACTGGCCGGAGCCCCGGCACCCGAGGCCGCCCTGGCCGCGGCCAAGTCGGCCACCGTACTGCGGGTCGAGCGACTGGCCGGTCCCGCGGCCAACGAGCGCGGACTGTCCGCCATCACCTACACCGGCGCGGCCGCACTACTCGTCCTGCCGACGATCACCATCGCCGCCCCGATCGTCAAGGCGATCGTGGACGCGCTCAGCTAGCCGAAACGCTTCCCCTCACCTCGTGCCACGGCCAGCAGCACGAGCCCCGACAGAACCAACAGAACAACCATCGTGACGACGAATGTCAGCACTTCTCTCCCCGGATCCCCACACCCAACACACTCCCTGACGTACCTACCGCGTCAGAAGTTCCCCGAAGGCCTTGGCGATTTCGTCGACCTGCCATTCCAGCGTCAGCGGCGTCATCACCAGCTCGATCCACGACCATCCGGGTACGTCGGCCGAGGTCCACGGACCGCACAAGGACTCGCGTGTCCGCTCCATCCGCTCGACGGCCGCGCGCTCCATCGACTCGGCGGCGCGCGGCGCGTAGACCCGGAACGAGTTGCTGTGCGGCGGCTCCGGGAACACCCGGAAACCCTCGCTCTGCAACGCCATCGCGACCTCGACGGCCCGCTGGTGCAGGTCGTCCATCAACGGAAGGACCGTCCGCAGACCGTGGCGCGCGGACACGGCGTACGGGAACAGCGAGTAGAGGTTGCCGCCGAGCCGGCGCTGCCACCGGCGTACCTCGGCGATCACGTCCTCGGGTCCGGCGAGTGCCGCACCGCTGACCGCACCCAGGATCTTGTAGAACGACACGTACACGGTCGACGCCAGCGCACCGACCTCCGCCAGGCTGTGACCCAGGTACGGCGTGCTCTCCCAGAGGCGGGCGCCGTCGAGGTGCAGCGGTACGCCGCGCCCGGCGCAGGCCTCGGAGAACATCACCAGCTCGTCCCACGTCGGCAGTACGAACCCGCCGTCCCTCAGCGGCAGCTCCAGCGTCACGGCAGCCAGCGCGCCGGGAATCGCGGCCAGCTCGTCCGGCCGCGGCTGACGCAGGTCCGACGTCATCCGCTCGATCCGCAGGTGGTGCACCTCTTCCAGCGCGTTCAGCTCGTGCACCAACAGGTGTGCCAGCCCGTGCACAGCCACCCGGCTGGTGCCTGCGCGGTCGGCGTAGACCCGCAGCACGGCCTGCTGCGCCATGATGCCGGTCGGGAGGAACACCGCGGCCGGTTTGCCGAGTAGCTCGGCTACCTCCTGCTCCAGCGCTGCCACCTCACCGCCGTTGCCATAGACATCGACTTGGTCGTCGGTGACCACCTCCGCGAGCTGCCGCAGGCGTTCTGCTGCCGGCACCCGCCGGTTCGACAGCCAGCGCTCACAGTTGTTCGCCGCGTTCTTCCGGCGCTCCCGCAGGTCCTCGGAGGTAGTAGCCACGGCTCCATCCTCCCCTACAGCGTGGCTGTCACCACATGCCGTCCTTGGACAGTCCGGATCTCCACCGAGTGAACTTGGTCGAGCGGGACCAACACGCCGCCCCCGAACGTGCTCCCGTTCTCGGCAGCCTTCTCGGACACCAGCCAGCTGCCTGCGGTCCAGCTGTAGCCGGCTGTGTCTGTGACGATCATTTCGCACTGGTCGCCCGCCTTGAGACCCGTCAGCTGGACCTGCACCCAGCTCCAGCCCGGCCGCGGCTCGACAGAGGCGGTCATGTGAGCGCCCGTGTTGGTGTCCACCGTCGTCACCTGCTTGGACCCAGCGACCGGCTGGTCGTTGGCCGGCGCCGTCGCCCGTCCGATCGCCACGCCGCCGCCCAGTACGCCTGCCACAAGCACCAGCGCCGCGGCAACGAGCAGCCAGCGCGACCGGCGCCTCACGGGAGCTGCCGCCTCCTCGGGTGGCTCTGAGCGTGCCTCACGCAGCGTCCGCTGCAGCAACAGGTCGCCACCCTCCGGCGGGCCGTCCAGGAACGCCTCCGGCGGCACGTCGCCCAGGAGGTCCGTCAGCTCGGTCAGCTCGTCCAGCTCCGTGCGGCACTCCGCACAGGCAGCCAGGTGTGCCTCGACCTCGGCAGCCTCGGCCGGCTCCAACGCACCGAGCGCGTAGGCGCCCAGCTGGGTACGGTCGTGCTCACTCATGGGACACCTCCGCGGTCTTCTCTGCCAGCACCGCGCGCAGAGCTCGGAGGGCGTAGTACGTACGTGATTTGACGGTACCGGGCGGCACCCCCAGCTCCTTCGCAGCCTCCGCCACTGACCGGCCGCGGTAGTACAGCTGCACGAGCACCTCACGATGCTCGGACGACACCTTGTCGAGGGCCTCCATCACCACCATGGTGTTCACCACGGACTCGGAGTGGTCCAGCTCGACGGGCGGCCGGTCCACCACGTCCGCCACCTCGGCCGGACGCGCCGCCCGGGCACGGGCGCGATCCGTGACCAGGTTCCGCGCCACGGTCAGCAGCCACCCCCGCACCGATCCCTTGCCGGCCGCCAGGTCGTCCGCATGCCGCCATGCTCGCAGCAGCGTCTCCTGTACGACGTCCTCCGCCGCGGCCCGGTCTCCGGTCAGCCGGGTAGCGTACGCGAGGAGGCTGCGCCCGTGCTCGGCGTACAGCGTGCGAATCAGCGTCTCGGCGTCCGGCGACGCTGGGTTGTCACCCACCGACCGCACGATACCGGGAGCCGTGGCCGTCCACATCAGATCGGCGCTGGTCGGGTCAGTAGCCGTTGCCATTACCCGAGCCACCCGACTGGGTGGTGATCTTCTTACCGTCCGCGCCGACCGCCCACCAGACGCCGCCGACCGCTTGACCCTTGGCCTGGCCGGCTTGGGTGTCCTGCGCGTACAGGTACAGCGGCATGCCGTTGAGGGCCAGCTGCTTGCTGCCGTCGGACCTCGTGATGGTGCTGATCAGCGAGGCGTCGATGCCGGTCAGCTGGGGCGTGCCGGCCCCGCCCGCGAGCGCCGGCCACTTGGCCAGACAACCGCCTTCGCAGTTGGACTTGCCCTTGCTGTCCTTGTCGTACACGTACACCGTCCGCCCGTTGCCGTCGACAACGACCTTGCCCAGGGAGCCGACGGTCGCGGTCGCGAGCTTCGCCGTACCCCCGGCCGGGGTCGACGCCGGCGCGGAACCGGACCCGGAACCCGAACCTGACCCGTAGCCGCCCCCGCCGCCGCAGGCGGTCAGTCCGGCGAGGCCGAGCACCACCACACCCGTCACACTGGCCACACGCTTCATGACAACCTCCTCGGTCGAGCGACATCACCCCGCACACGTACGGAACGCCCGATCGGTTCAACTGCCGGTTCAACTATGGTCGGGAACATGAGCCAGGAGATTCCCGCACCGGTCCAGCGCGCCCTCGACGCGATCGACGCCCTCGACAACGACGCGTTCGTCGCGGCGTTCGCGCCCGACGGCTACGTGAACGACTGGGGCCGCGAGTTCCGCGGTCCCGACCAGATCCGCGCGTGGAGCGACAACGAGCTGATCGGCAAACAGGCCACCTTCACCGGCACCGAGGTCAGCACCCCGGGCAACCCGCTGACCGTCCTGACCCAGGTGGGCGGCAACGGCTTCAACGGCCCGTCCCACTTCACCTTCGACGTCCGCGGCGACCGGCTCGCGTCGATGACGATCACGGCCTGAACGGGCTAGACGGGCTAGACGGCCTAGACGGGTTCGGGCTCGCGGATGCGCTGGGAGATGACGGCGGAGACGCCGTCGCCGCGCATCGTGACGCCGTACAGAGCGTCGGCGACCTCCATGGTGCGCTTCTGGTGGGTGATGACCAGGAGCTGGCTGTTCTCGCGGAGCTCTTCGTAGATCTCCAGGAGGCGGCCGAGGTTGGTGTCGTCGAGCGCGGCCTCGACCTCGTCGAGGATGTAGAACGGCGACGGGCGCGCCTTGAACAGGGCGACCAGGAAGGCGACCGCGACCAGCGAGCGCTCACCGCCGGACAGCAGTGACAGGCGCTTGACCTTCTTGCCCGGCGGGCGGGCCTCGACGTCGATGCCGGTGGTCAGCATGTCCGACGGATCGGTCAGCACCAGCCGGCCCTCACCGCCCGGGAACAGCCGGCTGAAGACGTGCTCGAACGCGATCTCCACGTCCCGGTACGCCTCGGTGAACACCTGCTCGACCCGCTCGTCGACCTCCTTGACGATGTCCATCAGGTCGCGGCGGGACTTCTTCAGGTCGTCGAGCTGCTCGGAGAGGAAGCGGTGCCGCTCCTCCATCGCCTCGAACTCCTCGAGCGCGAGCGGGTTGATCTTGCCGAGCTGGTTCAGCGCCCGCTCGGCCTGCTTCAGCCGCTTCTCCACCTTGGTCCGGTTGAACGGCTCGCCCTCGGGCTGCTCGTCCTCGGCGGAAGAGTCCGGCGAAGGCACCGGCGGGACCAGCTTGTCCGGCCCGTACTCCGTGACCAGCGCGTCGACCTCGATCCCGAGCTCGCCGAGCGCCTTCTCGTACAGCGCCTCGAGCCGCATCTTCTGCTCGGCCCGCGCCAGCGCGTCCCGGTGCACCGTGTTCGTCAGCTGCTCCAGCTCGGAGCTGAGGTTCCGGGTCTGGGACCGGGCCTGCGCCAGCGCCTGCTCCCGGTCGGCCCGCTGCGCCTGGATCTCCGCACGCTCGGCGGCGGCCAACTGCAACGACGATTCCAGCCGCGCCAGCACGTGACCGGCAGCCAGGTGTACGGCGTTCGCCGCCTCGGCCTGGCGCGCCCGGCGGGCCGCCCGCGCGATCGACCGGGCCCGCGCCTCGCGCTCCTGCCGCGCCGCCCGCTCCAGCGAGTCCGCACGGCCGGACAGCGCCCGCGCCCGCTCCTCGGTGGTCCGCAGCGCCAGCCGCGCCTCCATCTCGGCGGCACGCCCGGCCTTGGCGGCCTCGGCCAGCCGGTCGCGCTCGGACGTGTCGGGCTCGTCGCCGTCCTCGTCGAACGCCTCGGCGTCCATCAGCCGCTCTTCCAGCTCGGCCAGGCCGGACAGGTTCCGGTCGCGTTCCTCCTCGGCCGCCGCGATCGCCTCGGCCATCCGCTCCGCTTCACCGCGGGAGGCCTTGGCCAGCGATCCGAAGTGCCCCAGCTGCTCGGCGACCGCGGCCATCGACGCGTCCGACTCGTGCAGCCGGGCCAGCGTGATCTCGACGGATTCCTTCTGCCGGGCGCGCTCCTGCTCCAGCGCCTGCAGCTCGAACCGCAGCCGCTCGCTGCGCGCCGTCGCCTCGGTCAGCTTCTCCGCCGCCTCGTCGACCGCGGACTGCACCTCGATCAGGCTCGGCGCCGCGTCTGACCCGCCGTATACGAAATGCGCCCCGAGTACGTCGCCCGCCCGCGTCGTGCAGGTGACGTCGGGCAGGTTCCGGATCAGCGACCGCGCCGTGTCGACGTCGTCAACGACCGCGACCTTGCGCAGCAGCCGTCGCAGTCCGGACCGCAGGGTCTCCGGGCACTCGACGACGTCCACGGCGTACGACGCGCCGTACGGCAGGACGGGCCACAGCGAGTAGTCGTCGGCCGGGGCGTCGCCGAGCAGCATCCCGGCGCGGCCGAGGTCGTGCTCCTTGAGGTGGCCGACCGCGTGCAGCGCGGCGTCCGTGTGGGTGACGGCGACCGCGTCCGCTGCCTCGCCGAGCGCCGCCGCGATCGCGGTCTCGTACCCGGTCCGGACGCTCAGCAGCGCGGCGACCGACCCCATCAGGCCGTTGACCTGCTCGGACGCGGCCAGCAGCGCGCCGGCGCCGTCCTTGCGGTTCAGGCCGAGTTCGAGGGCTTCCTTCCGGGCCGTCAGACCGGTGCGCTCGCGCTCGGCGTCGCGCTCCTCGGCCCGCAGCTTCGCCAGCCGCTCGTCCAGCTCGTCGAGAACCGCCTGGGCGCCCTCGTACTCCTCGTCGAGGCCCTTCTCGCCGGCGTCCAGCCCGGCGACCTGGGTCTCCAGCGCGGTGAAGTCGTGCTGCGCCTTCGCGGCCCGCTCCTCGGCCTCGCGGCGGTTGTTCGCCAGCCGGCCGATCTCGGACTCGGCGGCGGCCGCGCGGCTCTTCAGCGCGTTCACCTGACCGGTCAGCCGGGCCAGGCCCTCGCGACGGTCCGCGGCGGCCCGGATCAGCGCGGAGATCCGGCGCTCCTCCTCCGCCTCCTGCGCTTCCAGTTGCTGGCGGCGCTCGACGGACTCGGCCAGCAGCTCGGAGTGCGCCTCGACCTCGGCCTCGATCTGCGCCTCGGTCTCTCGGACCCGGGCGGCCTCCAGCTCGAGCTCCTCGGGGTCGCGGCCCGGCCGCGGCTCCTCGGCCTCGTCGTTCAGCGAACGGATCCGGTCCGCGGCGATCCGCGCCGTACCCTTGATCTTCTCGCCGAAGCCGGACAGCTGGTACCAGGTGTCCTGCGCGGCCTGCAGCGCCGGGGCGTCCTCGCGGAGCGCGTCCTCCAGCTCGGCCTCCAGTTCCCGCGCTTCGCGGAGCTTCGCCTCGACCTCGGTACGGCGTTCGGTCAGCCGGGCCTCGTCGCGCAGCTCGGCCTCCAGCGCCGACTGGGCCTGGACGATGTCGTCGGCCAGCAGTCTGGCCCGGCCGTCGCGGACCTCGGCCTGGATCGTCACTGCCCGGCGCGCCACCTCCGCCTGGCGCCCGAGCGGCTTCAGCTGGCGGCGGATCTCCTGGATCAGGTCCCCGAGCCGGTGCAGGTTGCCTTCGGTGGCCTCCAGCTTCCGGATCGCCTTTTCCTTGCGCTTGCGGTGCTTCAGGACGCCGGCCGCCTCCTCGACGAACCCGCGGCGTCCTTCCGGCGTGGCGCGCAGGATCGAGTCCAGCTGGCCCTGGCCGACGATGACGTGCATCTCACGGCCGATACCGGAGTCGCTGAGCAGTTCCTGGACGTCGAGCAGCCGGCAGTTCTGGCCGTTGATCTGGTAGTCGGAGCCGCCGTTGCGGAACATCGTCCGGCTGATCGTCACCTCGGCGTACTCGATCGGCAGCGCGCCGTCGGTGTTGTCGATGGTGAGGACGACCTCGGCGCGGCCCAGCGGCGAGCGGCCGGAGGTGCCGGCGAAGATGACGTCCTCCATCTTGCCGCCGCGCAGCGACTTCGCGCCCTGCTCACCCATCACCCAGGCCAGTGCGTCGACGACGTTGGACTTGCCGGAGCCGTTCGGCCCGACGATGCAGGTGATGCCTGGTTCGAAGTTCATCGTCGTCGCGGACGCGAACGACTTGAAACCCCGGAGCGTCATGCTCTTCAGGTACAAGGCGAAGGTCTCCAACCCGTGAAAGGACAGACGGTACCTAAGGAACCGCCGTAGCTGTTCGTCACGCTGCCGCTACCCCGGGGGAAGGTGTTCCGCTTCGCAGTCTACAAAGAGATTCGCGCAATCCGGCGGAGGCCGAGCCGTTCAGAGGTGGCCGGCGAAAGGTCTGGGAGCACAACAACGGGTGAACAGACAACCGGCGGAGGCCCGGACGGGGGCCACCGCCGTTCGTAGCGTAGTGCGGACGGTCGAGAAGTACTTCTCTTGAAGCGTCAGACCGAAGCGGGAGCGCGCAGAGCCTCGTCGACGGTGAGCAGCCGACCCTCGTGGATCTGGGCCACCAGATGATCGTTCTCTGCCTGGAGCCGCATCACGTGCGCCTCCAGATCTGCGACACGCCGGTTGAGCAGACGAACCTGCTCGAGCATGCGCGGGTCAGTGCCTCCAAGATGCCCTAGAAGAGCCTTGGCCATTGTGCTGTCCTCCGGAAGGGTTCTGGCCGGGCGCGCTCCTGAGTCGTGGTCATGAGGGAGCGCCGAAAAGGTGTGCCGTCTTTCAGGGTGACACCGGCGGGGGCGACGGGTCAACCTGGGCCACACTTGTTAACGATACCTCGTTCACCAGCGGACGTGCCGTGGAACGGGCTGACATTTCGGGCACCGGTACGACGAACGGTTCATGAACGGCTCGCGACGGATCGGCCGGCCGTCCCGCGGGCACGGCGAGCCCTCCTGGCCGTAGACGTTCAGACCGCGCTCGAAGTACCCGGATTCGCCGTTCACGTTGACGTACAGCGCGTCGAAGCTGGTGCCACCAACGTTCAGCGCCTCGGCCATCACGGCCCGGGCCTGCTCGAGGATATCCCTTGCCTGTAAGGGTTTCAGCGTTTCCGTGGCCCGCGCGTAGTGCAGCTTGGCCCGCCAGAGCGCCTCGTCGGCGTAGATGTTGCCGATCCCGCTGACCGCGGTCTGGTCCAGCAGCGCCCGCTTCAGGCCGGTCTTCCGGCGCCGGATCTTCGCGATCGCGGCGTCGGTGTCGAACAGCGGGTCGAACGGGTCCCGGGCGATGTGCGCGATCTCGGCGGGCAACTCCGCGCCGCCTTCGGAGTACGACAGACCACCGAACATCCGCTGGTCCACAAAACGGACCTCTCCGCCGCCGTCCGCAAACCGGAACCGGACCCGGAGGTGCGGCTCGTCCGGCGCGCCGACCGGCTGCACCCGGAACTGGCCGCTCATCCCGAGGTGGGTCAGGACCGCGTCACCGGAGGTCAGCGGCAGCCACAGGTACTTCCCGCGCCGGGCCGGCTCGGCGAACACCTGGCCCTTGAGCCGGGACACGAAGTCGTCCGGCCCGGCGGCATGACGCCGTACCGGGCGGGGGTGCAGCACCTCGACGGACTCGACGGTCCGGCCGGTGAGGAACTCCACCAACCCCCGCCGCACGACTTCTACTTCGGGAAGCTCGGGCACCCTACGGCTGCTGCGAGGGGTCCACGCTGTCCGGATGCGCGGCGCGCAGAGCCTTCCAGGCGGTCTCGGCGGCCTGCTGCTCGGCTTCCTTCTTGCTCCGGCCGATGCCGTGACCGTACGTGTCGGCGCCGATCCGGACCCGCGCCTCGAACGTCTTCGCGTGGTCCGGCCCGGACTCCGCGATCACGTACTCCGGGACCCCGACGCCGAGCTGGGCGACCAGCTCCTGCAGCGAGGTCTTCCAGTCCAGGCCGGCGCCGAGCCGGGCCGACGACTCCATCAGGTCGTCGAACAGCCGGTGCACCACCCCGCCCGCGACCTCGAAGCCGCGGTCCAGGTAGACGGCGCCGATCAGCGCCTCGACACAGTCGGCGAGGATCGAGGACTTGTCCCGACCACCGGTGGCCTCTTCCCCGCGGCCGAGCCGCAGGTACTTGCCGAGCTTGAGCTCGCGGGCAACACCCGCGAGCGCACGCATGTTGACCACCGCGGCGCGGAGCTTGGCCAGCCGGCCTTCGCTCAGATCCGGGTGGTTCCGGAACAACGACTCCGTGACGATGACGCCGAGCACGGAGTCCCCGAGGAACTCCAGCCGCTCGTTCGTCGGCAGCCCACCGTTCTCGTACGCGAACGAACGGTGGGTGAAGGCGTGCTCCAGCAAATTGTCAGCCAGCGATACGCCGAGCCGCTGGTTCAGCTCGGCGTAGAGCCCCGTTTCGTTGACCGAAGAATTCACTGACTGGTGCCGTTTAGCTCTCGACGACCTGGCGACGCTCGCCCTTGGCGCCGTACTGGCCGCAGTTCGGGCAGACGGTGTGCTGCAGGTGCTTCGCGCGGCAGGCGGGGTTCACGCAGGTCACCAGCGACGGGGCAGTGGTCTTCCACTGGGCCCGGCGGCTACGGGTGTTGCTGCGCGACATCTTCCGCTTCGGAACGGCCACGGTTATGACTCCTCGGTTCGGCCGGAGGCCCGGAGGGGCCCGGCCGGCTCAGTCTGACGATTTCGGTACTGCGGTGGAGCTGTTCAGTTGTCCTGCTCGGGTTTGTCGAGCAGTCCGCCGAGGGCGGCCCAGCGGGGATCGGTACGTTCCCCGTGGTTGTGGCCGGGCTCGTCCGCCAGGCGCACCCCGCAGTCGGGGCACAGTCCCGGACAGTCGTCCGTACACAACGGCTGGAACGGCAGTGCGAGCACCACCTGGTCCCTCAGCACCGGCTCGAGGTCGATCAGATCGCCCTCCATCCGGCTGGCCTCGTCCGGCTCGGCTTCGCTCTCCGGGTAGACGTACAGCTCCTGGACGTCAGCGAGGAACTCGTCCTCGATATCGACCAGGCACCGCGCGCACTCCCCGACCAGGCGGCCACGGGCCGTTCCGGTGACGAGCACCCCTTCGACCACCGATTCCAGCCGTAGATCGAACTGGATCGGATCGCCTTCGGGGACGCCGATCACGTCGATTCCGAGATCTGCCGGCGCCGGCGCCGTGAAGCTGACTTCGCGTTGGGACCCGGCGCGGCGTGTCAGCTCGTGCGTATCGATCACGAGTGGGGACCGCGGGTCCAGGACGCTCAGGACAAACCTCTCAGGCGTGGGCAGGCAAGATCTCGGTCTCGTCGAGACCGGTTGTCAAGACTACCAACTCCCCGGGCGTACCGCCCAATCGGGGCGGCCTAGACCTTGTCCCGGACCTTGTTCAGTAACCGTGCGTGAACGGCCGGGGTCACGAACGAGCTGACGTCGCCGCCCAGCCGGGCGATCTCCTTGACCCAGCTGGAGGAGACGAACCCGTTCTCCGGCGCGGTCGGGAAGAACAGCGTGTCGACGCCGGTCATCCGCCGGTTCAGCTGCGCCATCTGCAGCTCGTAGTCGTAGTCGGCGGCCGAGCGCAGGCCCTTCACGATCACCCCGGCGCCCTCGGCCGTGCAGTAGTCGACCAGCAGGCCGTCGAAGGTGCCGACCCGGACGTTCGGGAACGGCTCGACCAGCTCGGTGAGCATCTCGATCCGCTCCTGCGGGCCGAACAGCCGGTTCTTCGACTGGTTCACCCCGGTCGCGACGATCAGCTCGTCGAAGGCGGCGGCCGCCCGGGTGACGATGTCGAGATGCCCGACCGTGGGCGGGTCGAAGGTGCCGGGGAAAACCGCTCTACTCATGCGCGGAGCCTGCCGTCCTAGCCTTGGCCATGGCGGTGACCGTACCAAAGGCGGGCCTCGCCGTACTTGCGGTCCCGGAGCGCGGCGAACCCCTCCGGCCACTCCCACGGCTCCCGCTTCCCGCGCTCGACGACCAGTACGGCGTCGTCCGCCAGCCAGCCCTGCGCCGCGAGACCGGTCAGCACGTCCTGCAGCTCGGCGGTCTCCAGCTTGTACGGCGGGTCCGCGAAGACGAGGTCGAACACGGCCGGGGCGTCACTCGCTGTGATCTTCTCCACCGGCCTGGTGAGCAGCGTCGCGCCGGGTAGTCCGACGATCTTGATGTTCGCCGCGATCACCTCGGCCGCCCGCCGGTCCGACTCCACCAGCACGGCCTGCGCCGCACCCCGGGACAGCGCCTCCAGCCCGATCGCGCCGGAACCGGCGTACAGGTCGAGCACCGACAGCCCGTCGAAGCTGCCGAACTCGGACTCCAGCGACGAGAACAAAGCCTCCCGCACCCGATCCGCCGTCGGCCGCGTCCCACTCCCCGCCGGCACCCCGATCCGCCGCCCCCCGGCCACCCCCCCGACGATGCGCGTCACGTCTTCTCCAAGTACTCGGTGGTCTCGGACTCGAGGGCATCTCGTACGACGGCTCGTAGCGCGGGGTACTCGGCCAGCTCCGCGTCGACCGAGACGATCGAGTTCGCCACGTGGCGGGCGGCGAGGATCACGTCCTCGTCGCGGAGCACGCTCAGCAGCTTCAGGCTCGACCGCCGCCCGGACTGCGCGACCCCGAGCACGTCGCCCTCGCGCCGGGTCTCCAGGTCGATCCGGGACAGCTCGAACCCGTCCGTCGTCGACGCGACCGCCTCCAGCCGCCCGTACGACTTCGACCCGGCCCACAGGTCCGTGACCAGCAGGCACAGCCCCGGCACCTTGCCCCGCCCGACCCGGCCGCGCAGCTGGTGCAGCTGCGAGATCCCGAACCGGTCGGCGTCCATGATCACCATCGTCGACGCGTTCGGTACGTCGACCCCGACCTCGATCACGGTGGTCGCGATCAGTACGTCGACGTCCCCGGCCGCGAACCGCGACATCACCGCGTCCTTCTCGTCGGCCGGCAACCGCCCGTGCAGGATCTCCACCCGCAGGTCGTGCAGGATCTCCGCCAGCGCCTCGGACACCTGCATCACCGAGATCGGCGGCCGGGCCTGCTTCTTGCCGCCCTCGTCGGTCTCGAGGAGCTCGCCCTCCTCGTCCTTCGCGTTCTTGACGTCGTCCCCGATCCGCGGGCACACGACGTACACCTGGTGCCCCTTGCCGACCTCCTCGCGGACCCGCGCCCACGCCCGCTGCAGCCAGTCGGGCCGCTCCTTCGCCGGGACCACGGACGACTGGATCGGCGACCGGCCGGCCGGCAGTTGGGTGAGCGTCGACACCGCGAGGTCGCCGAACACCGTCATCGC
Source organism: Kribbella sp. NPDC051137 (assembly GCF_040682535.1). Lineage (NCBI taxonomy): Bacteria > Bacillati > Actinomycetota > Actinomycetes > Propionibacteriales > Kribbellaceae > Kribbella > Kribbella sp. NPDC051137. The sequence goes on along the minus strand of NZ_JBFBBI010000002.1, from coordinate 460,949 downwards.
GACCGTCCGCGGGATCGGCGTCGCGGTCATCACCAGCACGTGCGGGGTGTTCTCGCCGGACTTCGCGCTCAGCGCGGCCCGCTGCTCGACGCCGAACCGGTGCTGCTCGTCGACCACGACCAGCCCGAGATCCGCGAACTGGACCTTGTCCTCGAGCAGCGCGTGCGTCCCGACCACGATCCCGGCGGCGCCGCTGGCCGCGTCGAGCATCGCCGTACGCCGGGCCGCCGCGTTCAGCGAACCGGTCAGCAGGCCGATCTTCGTGGCGTGCTCCGCACCGCCGAGCATGCCCTGCTCGGCCAGCTCGCCGAGCATCTTCGTCAGCGTCTTGTGATGCTGGACCGCGAGCACCTCGGTCGGCGCCAGCAGCGCGGCCTGGCCGCCGTTGTCCACCACGGACAACATCGCCCGCAGCGCGACCACGGTCTTCCCGGAGCCGACCTCACCCTGCAGCAGCCGGTGCATCGGGTGCGGGCGCGCGAGATCCGCGAAGACCTCCTCCCCGACCTCGGCCTGTCCCTCGGTCAGCTCGAACGGCAGTCGCTTGTCGAAGTCGTCGAGCAGCCGGCCCTGGACCCGCGGCCGCGGTACGGCGTTCAGCGCGTCGGTCACGGCGCGCCGCTGGGCGAGGATCGTCTGCATCACCAGCGCTTCCTCGAACCGGAACCGCTGCTGCGCGTCGTGGATGTCCTTCTCGGTGTCCGGCAGATGCACCTTCTGCAAGGCGTCCCGGAGCCCGAGCAGCTTCTCGTTGCGCAGGATCAGGTCCGGGACCGGGTCGTCGATCCGGTCGTCCAGGCTGTCCAGCACGATCTTCACCGACCGCTCGATCGTTGCCGTCGACAACTTCGAGGTGGCCGGGTAGAGCGGGCGGAACGGCCGAGCCCGGCGCTCGATCTCGGCCTCCGTGAGGTCTTCGGAGTCGAGGACCTCGGTGCCGGGGTTCTTCAGCTGCATGGTGGTGCGGAACATCGTCACCTCGCCCCAGAACAGGGCGGAGGTGCCGGGCGTCAGCTTCGTCAGCAGCCAGGGCTGGTTGAAGAACGCCGCCTCCAGGTCGTTCCGGCCGTCGGTGACCACGACCTTGGTGATCGTCCGCCGTTTGCGGAACTTGTGGGCGTCCTCGGGCTTGATCTCCAGCTTGGTGTCCAGCGCACGGGCGGTGACCTTCTTGACCCGGCCGTTCACGGTCGCCTGGTCGCCGACCTCGAGCTCGTCGAACGGCGTCAGCTCGCCCTTCTTCAGGTACCGCCGCGGGTAGTGCCGCAGCAGCTCGCCGACGGTCTCGATCCCGAGCACCTCGGCGAACGTCTTGGCTGTCTTGGCACCGAGGAAGTCGCGAAGCTTCCTCTCCATGTCAGTCTTCATTCGACCCCGATCAACAACGGGTACCTGTCCTGCCCTCCGTCGTACACCATCACATCGACATCTTTGCGTGCCCGCCGGACATGCCGCTCGACGGCCGCCGCGAGTCCCGGGTCCGCGTCCCGCCCGGTGACGATCGTCAGCAGTTCGCCGCCACCGCCGAGCAGCCGGTCGACGACGCCGTACGCCGCCTGTTCCAGATCCTCGGTGATCAACGCGAAGTCGCCGTCGACCACGCCGAGCGCGTCCCCGACCCGGCACCTCCCGGCCATCGTCCAGGCGTCCTTCACCGCGACCGTGACCGCGCCATGCCGGGTCTGCCCGGCGGCGGCCGAGAGCTGTACGACGTCGTCGTCGAAGCTGCGCTGCGGATCGTGGACCGCGACCGCGGCCAGTCCCTGGACCTGCGCGCGGGTCGGGATCACCGCGACCCGGATCCCGTCCTGGCGGGCGGCGGTCGCGGCCGCTTCGGCGACGGCGATCGAGTCCGAGTCGTTCGGCAGGATCACGATCTCCGGTGCCTTCGACTCCTCGATCGCCCGCAGCAGTTCGCCGGTCGAGCAGCGGCGCCCCGGACCGCCGCGGATGATCCGCGCGCCGGCCTCGGTGAACAGGTCGGCCAGTCCGTCGCCGGCCACGACCGCGATCACCGCCCGGCCGGGCACCGGCTCGTGCTGGTGCCCGGAGTGTGCGTGGTCCGCGAAGTGCGTGACCCGGATCCGGTGCGGTCGGCCGATGCCGATGCCGTGCTCGATCGCCCCGCCGACGTCGTCGGTGTGCACGTGGACGTTCCAGAGCCCGTCGCCGCCGACCACGACGACCGAGTCGCCGAGCGCCGCCAGCCGCAGCCGGAAGCCGTCGACCTGGTCGTCCGGCGCGTCCAGCAGGTACATCACCTCGTACGCCGGACCGTCCTCGCCGACCGTGTCCTCGCCGCGCGGCTCGACCCGGGCCGGTACGTCGACGCGGACGTGCCGGCCGGTGAGGACCGACTCCATCGCGCCGAGGATCACCACCAGGCCGGCTCCCCCGGCGTCGACGACCCCCGCGCGCCGCAGTACGTCGAGTTGCTCCGTCGTCTTCGTGAGCGCCTGGCGGGCGGAGGCCACCGCGGCAAGGCAGACGTCGGCGAGCGACTTGCCGTCGTTCGCGGCCGTCATCGCGCCGGCGGCGGCCGCGCGGGCGACGGTCAGCATGGTCCCCTCGACCGGCTGCGCGACCGCGCCGTACGCGGCGTCGGCGGCGTACCGGAGCGCATCGGCGAACGCGGCCGCCTCGCTCATCCTCGGCTCGACCAGGACACCCTCGACACCACCGGCACCGTCGACGCCGGAGGCGCTGGATCTGTTGTCGCGCGGGAGGTTCTCGTCGAGCCGGAGGCCGCAGGCGCGGATCAGTTGGGAGGTGATCACGCCGGAGTTCCCGCGGGCGCCGAGCAGGGCGCCGCGGCCGAAGGCCTGGATCGCCTCGGTGAAGGTCAGTTCGCCCTTCGGCAGCGCGTCGCAGGCGGCCTCCCAGGTCAGGTAGAGGTTCGTCCCGGTGTCGCCGTCCGGCACCGGGTACACGTTCAGCTCGTCGATCCCGGCCCGCGCCCGGGCCAGGTCGGCCAACGCGGTCCGGGCCCACGCCCGCAGCACCTCAACCGTCAGTTGCTCCACGCCCGGAAGGCTAACGCGTACCGAACGACAGGAGATGTCCCCCTCCGGGCCGGTTCGGCGCGGTTCGCCAGGCGTGGAGCGGCGTATGCGTACACGACTACGTCCTGTCGTTCGGTACGGTTCCCCGGTGAGTGTGTTGTTCTCGGCCGCAGCCGACAGCTACGGGTTGGCGGTGCGTGAGCTGCGCGGCGAGTTCGGGCGGGACCTACGGATCGAGCGGGTCGGGGCCGAGCTCGGGCGGGTGGACGGGGTGCCGGTGCGGGAGCTGGCCGCGGCGTGCGACGCCGGCCGGATCATGTTCGTCCGGCATCTGACCGTCGAGATCGCGAGCTTCGAGGAGCTGCCGCCGGAGTACGAGCTGGCGGAGCTGGTGCTGGCCGAGCTGCCGGAGTACCCGAAGGCGCTGGCCGTCCAGGCGTGGACCGACGGTCCGGGCGGCGGCTCGTACTACCACCGGATCGAGGAGGCGCTGGCCGCTCGCGGCGTGGCCGTCACACGCTCGGGCCAGGAGTACGTCGTCTCGTGCTTCGGCGGCCGGAAGGCAATCCTGCTCGGGGTGAACCGGCTCGCGGACAGCCTCTCCGACTGGCCCGGCGGACGAATGCGGCTGGCGCGCGGCGAGGAGCGGGTGTCGCGGTCCGAGTTCAAGCTCGAGGAGGCGATCGCGACCTTCGGGCTGGAGTTGCCGCGCGGCGGGAAGGCCGTGGATCTGGGGGCGTCGCCGGGCGGCTGGACGCGGATCCTGCGGCAGCACGGGCAGGAGGTGTGGTCGGTGGACCCGGGTTCGCTGGACCCGCGGCTGCGCGGCGACCGGCGGATCCACCACGAGGCGACCACGGCGGGGCGGTTCTTCGCGACCAACCGGGTCCGGTTCGACGTGGTGGTGAACGACATGCGCATGGACCAGGTGACCAGCGCCCGGATGATGCTCGACGCGGCCGCCCACCTGCGCCGCGACGGCCTCGCGATCGTCACCCTCAAGGGCGGCGGCAAGAACCCCCTCGACGGCGCCCGCCGCGGCATCCAGGTCCTCGGCGAGCGGTACGACGTACTCCACGCCCGCCAGTTGCACCACAACCGCAACGAGATCACCGTGGTGGCCCGGAAACACGACTAGGCGCCCGGGGTGAACCCCGGGCGCCTGGTCAAAGGCCCTACACGGAAGCTTTGCTGGGGTCAGCCGACGACGCGCTGAACCTTCCCGGCCTTGATGCAGGAGGTGCACACCTTCATCTTGGTGGGCGTGCCCTTGATGATCGCGCGGACCGGCTGGATGTTCGGGTTGAAACGGCGCGGCGTACGCGCCTTGACCCGCCGGATCATCGCGCCCTTACCCAGGCGGGCAACGCTGTTGCCGAACGTCGGCTGCTTGCCGCAGACATCGCACTTCTTAGACATGATTCTCCGTGTTCAGGGTCGTGACTCCGACAGATCATGTTACATGCGTGTCAGCACACGACCAATTCGGCTGCCCAGGCCTGCCTAGGCAGTGAGATAGGCCACTTCGTCGTCGGTCAGCGTCACCAGCAGACCAGGGGTCGAGGTCCGGGTCTCGCTGACGTGCCGCGGCCCGATCAGCGGGAACACCGGGTACGGCTGGTGCAGCAACCAGGCCAGGGCGATCGCCGTCGGCTCCACGCCCTTCGCCGCCGCGAGCTCCCGTGCCCGGTCCAGCCGGCGGAAGTTCTCGTCGGAGTAGAAGCATCGCACGAGCTCGGAGTCCGACGTGTCCTCGGGCTTGGCCCGCCCGGTGAAGAACCCGCGCGCCTGGCTCGACCACGGGAACAACGCGACCTGCCGCTCCCGGAGCCACGCCTGCGACTCGTCGTCCGCCACGTGCCGGCAGCCGGCCCACGGTACGTCGTACGCCCGCGCGAGGCTGAGGTGGTTGCTGAGCAGCGTGAACGGCTGCTTGCTGTTCGCCTCGGCGTACGCGTTGGCCTCGTCGAACCGCTCCAGCGACCAGTTCGACCCGCCGTACGCCTTGATCCGGCCGGCCTTGAAGTGCTCGTCCAGTACGTCGACGAACTCCGACACCGGGATGTCCTCGTTGTCCCGGTGCATGAAGTACAGGTCGACGTGATCGGTCTGCAGCCGCTCGAGGCTCTCGTGCAGCTGCCGGGTGATCGACTCCGGGTCGCAGTGCGGCGTGTGCGCGCCCTTGCAGATCACCACCACGTCGTCCCGGTTGCCGCGCGACGTCATCCACTGCCCGAGCAGCTTCTCGCCGCGCCCGCCGCCGTAGATGTACGCCGTGTCGAACGTCGTACCGCCGCGCTCGACGAAGTCGTCGAAGACCACCGCGGCGTGCGGCAGCGTCTGCTGGTTGTCCACGCCCATCACCAGGCGGGACACCTGCTTGTCGACGCCCGGCACGTGGCCGTACGTCATCGGCGCGTCCGCGCGCTTCCGCAACGGCCGGCCGGTCGCGGTCGGGATCGTCGCGTCGTCCCGCTCACTGGCGTACTGCTGCCCGATCGCGGCCCGCCACTGGTCCTGGACGGTGAGGTTGCCGAGCGTGTCCGCCCAGGTCATCTCCGGTGCCTCCTTCGCACCGGAGGCGATCGCGGCCTGCACGGCCTCGGCCTCCGCGGTGTAGATCAGGGCCGGCTCCGCGGACAACTCCCGCGGCTCCTCCCCCACCTTGTGCAGGACGACCTTGTTCGGCTTGCCGTCGCCGCCGAACCACGGGTCGTCGACCTGCAGGTAGCCCTTGCTTCCGTAGATCCGGACCTGGTTCTGGTCGGAGAGCCGGACGCCGGTGCTGATCTGCGCGGTGATGCCACCGTCGAAGAACAGCGTCGCCGCCGTCCATTCGTCGGCGCCGGTCTCTCCGACCGTCCCCACCGCGTTCACCGCGGCCGGGTCGGCGAACGGCTTCCCGGCCGCCACGCCGGCGATCAGCCGGGCCATCGAGACCGGGTAGCCGCCGACGTCGAGGATGCCGCCGCCGGCCAGGTCGTCGGCGAAGATCCGGCTGCCGGGGTTGTACCCGGCGGCGAACGCGAAGGTGGCCTGGATCGAGTGCACGGTGCCGAGTTCGCCGTCGCGGACCAGCTGGGTGATCAGCTTGGTCTGCGGCAGGCACCGGTACATGTACGCCTCCATCAGGAAGACGTCGTTGCGTACCGCGGCCTCGATCATCGCCTCGGCCCAGGCCCGGTTGATCGCCAGCGGCTTCTCGCACAGCACGTGCTTGCCGGCTTCGGCCGCCTTGATCGCCCACTCGACGTGCATCGGGTGCGGGGTCGCGATGTACACCGCCTCGACGCTGTCGTCGGCGAGCAGGTCCTCGTACGACGCGTGCCGGTGGGCGATGTCCCACTTGTCGGCGAACGCGTTCGCCGAGTCGAGGGACCGGCTGCCGACGGCGACGACCTCGTTGGTCTTCGACGTCGGCACCTGGCTGGCGAACCGGGACGCGATGTTGCCGGTGCCGATGATGCCCCAGCGGAGCTTGTGGTCAGTCAAAAGAGATCCCGTGGTTTGGTGTGTGGTTTCAGGTCAGAACTTCATGGCGCCCGCCGCCAGGTCGGCGATGAACGAACGCGCGCCGATCAGGAAGACGCCGATCAGGGGGATGACGCTCATCAACGCACCGGCCATCACCATCGAGTAGTCGGTGCCGTAGATGCCGTTCAGCTGGTCGAGGGCGACCTGCAGGGTGAGGCGGTTCGGGTCGGTCATCACGATCAACGGCCAGAGGTAGTCGTTCCAGACGTTGATGAAGGTGAAGATCCCGAGGAAGGCCAGACCGGGCCGGAGCACCGGCAGGCCGACGGTCAGGTACTGCCGGAAGAAGCCGGCGCCGTCGACCTTGGCGGCCGAGATCAGTTCGTCGGGGATCGCGCCCTTGGCGTACTGGCGCATCCAGAAGATCCCGAACGCGTTCGCCGCGCCCGGGATGATCAGAGCCTTCAGCGACCCGATCCAGCCCAGCTGCGCGAGCACCACGAACTGCGGCACCAGCGACAGCTGGGTCGGGATCATGAACGTCGCGAGCAAGATGCCGAAAAGTACGTTCCGGCCCGGGAACTGGTACTTCGCGAACGCGAACGCGGCCAGCGAGTCGAAGAACAGCACGAGCACCGTGACGGCCAGCGACGCGATCAGCGTGAGCAGCATCGAGCCGAAGAAGTCGATGTTGTCCAGCACCTTGCCCATGTTCTCGAACAGGTGCGAGCCGATCAGCAGCTTCGGCGGGTAACTGAAGATGTCCGGGGTGGTGTTGGAGGCCATCACCACCATCCAGTAGAAGGGGAACAGCGAGACCAGCACGCCGAGCATCAGCACGATGTGGCCGACGGCGGTGCGCACGCGCTCAATGGACATCTGCGGCCTCCCTCTTGGCATTCTGGGCTGCGATCTTCCGTTCCACCCGCCGAGCGGCGCGTCGGGTCACTCGTTCCTCGTCGCTGCCGCCGATCAGCCGCCAGTTGATGATGCTGAACAGCACGATCAGCACGAACAGCGCCCAGCCCACGGCCGCGCCGTACCCGAACTGGTTCTTGATGAACGCGCTCTGGTACAGGTACGAGACGATCGTCAGGCCGGCGTCGCCCGGGCCGCCGATGCTGCTGGTGTCGCCGAACAGCACCCGGGACTCGGTGAAGATCTGCAGGCCGCCGATCGTCGAGGTGACCGCGGTGAACAGGATCACCGGCCGCAGCATCGGCACCGTGATCCGCCAGAACGTCTGCCGCGGCGAGGCACCGTCCACCTTGGCGGCCTCGTACACGTCGGCGGAGATCGCCTGCAGGCCGGCCAGGTAGATGATCGCGTTGTAGCCGACCCAGCGCCAGGTGACGATGGTGGCGATCGCGATCTTGATCCCCCAGGGCGACGTCAGCCATTCGACCTGGCCGAGCCCGATCGACTGCAGGAACGCGTTCAGCAGGCCGAAGTTGTTGCTGAAGATCGACCCGAAGACCAGCGTGATCGCGACCACCGAGGTGACGTTCGGGACGAAGTACGCGATCCGGTAGAACGTGCGCAGCCGGGTCGCGTTGTGCAGTGCGTTCGCGATCACCAGCGCGAGCAGCAGCATCGGGATCGTGGACAGCACCCAGATGATCAGGGTGTTGCCGATCGTCTTCCAGAACGTCGCGTCGGTGAGCAGGTAGTGGTACTGCTCCAGCCCGACCCACTTCATCTGCCCGATGCCGTCCCAGGAGTGGAACGAGATCCAGATCGAGAACAGCACCGGGAAGGCGCCGAAGATCGCGAACAGGACGAAGAACGGCGCCACCGCGGTGTACTGCGGGAGCGCCTGCCGGTACTTGTTCGGCGGCTTCTCCGCGACGGCGGTCGTGGTCCCTGAGCCTTCGGTGGCGGGGGCCGCCTTGCTCGTGACTGCCATGTCAGATCGCCCCCGCTCGGCTGAGTTCGCGCTGGACCTGGTGCTGGGCGTCGGCCCAGGCCTGGTCGGGGTCCTTCCCCGCTGCCTCGATGTTCACCAGTTCGGCGCTGATCGGGGTGTCGATGATCGAGTCGTACGGAGAGAAGTAGGCGCCCGGGTACTTCTTCGCGGACTCCGCGAACACGTCGACGATCTTCTGGCCGCCGAAGAACGGGTCCGGCGCGGACAGCTTCGGGTCGGTGTACGACGCCGGCGTGGACGGGAACAGCACCGGGTCCAGGAACGCCTGGGCCTGGTTCTTCGCCGACTCCAGCCAGCTGATGAACGCGAACGCGGCCTGCGGGTTCTTGCAGTACTTCGTGATCCCGAGGAAGGACCCGCCCTTGTTGCCGGCGCCACCAGGAGCCGCCGTCACCCGCCAGAGTCCCTTGGTCTTCGGGGCCGCGTTCTTCGGCCCGAGCTGCGCCCACCAGACGGCGCCGTTGTAGGCGACGAGCTTGCCGTTCGTGACGACGGCGTTCTTGTCGCTCGAGTTCTGCGCGTTCGCCGACAGCCCTTCCTTCACGACCCGTACTGCGAGGTCGAACGACTGCCGCACGTGATCCTGGTCGCCGATGTACTGCCCGTCCCGCGTCATGTACTTCTTCGGCAGCTGGGCCATCCGGTAGCCGTAGATGCTCGTGATGTTGTCGGTGATCGACGAGCCCGGGACGGCCTGCTTCACCTTCTTGCCGAGGGCGATGAACGCGTCCCAGTCCGGGGCCAGCCCGGCGACGGCCGCCGGGTCGATGTCGATCCCGGCCTTCGTGAAGATGTCCGTGCGGTAGAACAGCGCGGTCGGGCCGGTGTCCATCGGATACGCCATCATCTTGCCCTGCGGCGTCACTCCCCAGTTCCACTTCCAGGGCAGGAAGTCCTTCTCGAGCTCCTTCGCGCCGAGCTCGTTCAGGTCGTGGAACTGATCCGCGTTCGGGAAGTACGTCGCGACGTCGTCGTTGATCGCGACGATGTCCGGCACCAGGGACTTCCCGGCCAGTGCGGTCAGCACCTTGGTCTTGTAGTTGCTCCCGATCCGGGTCATCGCCAGCTTCATGCCGTCGTACCCCGGGATCGCCTTCTCGGCCTGGCCGATCAGGTCGTCGTTCACGGACCCGACCCAGGTCCACATGCTGAGCTCGTTCTTTCCACCCAGCGAGCCGACAGAGCCGCATCCGGTGAGTCCGGCGGCGGCTGCGGCGGTGCCGGCAGCCAGGAATGTCCTTCTACTCAGTGTCATAGCCTCACCTGGCGCTTTCTGTTGGATTTCGCCGGAAGGTGTCCACTCATGTTTACGTAGCCATAGGTAAGCGCATACCGACTGAACCGGTCAAGGGCTCCGATGACAAGATGACGCCATGACCTCACGCGCCGTCCTGTTCGATGCCGACGGAGTGATCCAGCGGCCCACGTTCGACTGGTTCACCCATCTCGGGTCGCTGGTGCCGGCCGACGGGGACGCCTTCGTGGCCGACCTGATGGCCGCGGAGAAGCCCGCGCTGGTCGGCAAGGGTGAGTTCCCGGACGCGCTCGCCGAGGTGCTACAGCGCTGGAACTCGACCGCGTCCGTCGAGGAGGCACTCGAGCCGTGGAGCTGGTTCGCCGCCGAGCCCGAGGTGGTCGAGCTGATCCAGGCGCTCCGGGTGGCCGGCGTCGAGTGCCACCTGGCCACCAACCAGCACGCCTACCGGCGGGCGATCATGCAGGACGAACGCGGGTACGGCGCCTGGTTCGACCGGACGTTCTACTCCTGCGACCTCGGCCTCGCGAAGCCGGACCCGGCGTACTTCCGGGAGATCCTGAACACGATCGGCGTACCCGCGTCCGAGGTGCTGTTCGTCGACGACAACGCCGCCAACGTCGAGGGCGCGCGGACCGTCGGCCTGCGGGCCGAGCTGTACGACCTGTCGGCCGGCGTACCAGCTCTCGTCGAGCTGCTCCGCCGGCACGACCTGCCGCTCTGACTCGCCGCGCTCAGGCGGCCGGTGGTACGGCCACCGGGACGGTGTGGATCTGGCCGGTGTGGGCGCCGCTACGGAGGCGGGCGAGGTTGTTCGCGATCGTGTCGTCCATGTGCCACTCGGACGTCAGGATGCACAGGGTCGGTCCGTCGAAATCGACCAGCGTGAGCGCGAACGGGGCGCGGTTCTCCGGGAGGTCGATGCGCTGCAGGATCTCGCCGCCGTCCGCGACCCGGACGACGCCCTCGCTGCCGGTCTGCGACCAGATCGCGCCCTCGGCGTCGAGGCAGATCCCGTCCGGGCCGAGGTTCTCGGCGTACACCCGGCGGTTCGTCAGGTCGCCGTCCGGCTGCACGTCGAACGCCGTCAACCGACCGGCGAACGACTCCGCGATCACCAGCGTACGGCCGTCCGGGGTGAGCACCATGCCGTTCGGGAACTCGATCTCGCCGGCCACCTCGCGGATCGCACCGTCCGGTGTGACGAGCTTGATCCAGCCGGGCTTCGGCGCCTCTCCCCCGGAGAAGTCGAAGTCCGCGCCGTCCAGGTAGATGTTGCCGTGGGCATCGACCACGATCTCGTTGGCGTGCTGCTCGGCGAGCACGGTGACCGAGCCGTCGGGCTCGTACCGGCGGAGCTTGTCGCCGGTGGTCAGCAGCCGGCCGTCGGGCGTCCACTCGATCGACCAGCCCATCAGCTGTTCGACCGGTACGTCGAAGTACTCGGCCTTGCCGCCGGCGTCGATCGCGACCACCTGCTGCTCGACCCAGTTGCAGAACCACAGCCGGCCGTTGTGCCGGCGCGCGGACTCGGGCATCGCCAGGCCGTCGATCAGGAGCTTCATGGTGCCACCTTCCTCGTTCGGGTGCTTTCACCCACTACACGAACGAGGTACGGCCCGATCGACGGCTGAGCAGGAAAAGTACGGCGAGCAGCGGGAGCGTGATCAGGTACGCCGTCCGCAGGTCGAGGACCCGTGCCAGTACGGCGAGCAGCGCCGGGGCGACCAGGATCGCCGTACCGGAGGCAAGCGCACCGACCGCGGCGAGACGGGCCGAGCTGATCCCAGGGGTCGCGACGAGTGCCGCGAGCGTGACCGGGTAGAGCGGCGCGACGCCGAGCCCCGCCACGACCAGCCCGGCGGCTACTACTGCCGGTACGTCGAACAGGCTCACCAGCAACGTGCCCGCGGCGGCAAGCACGCTGGACGGCAGCACCGGGGACCACCCGTTGAGACGGATCGGCCCGATCGCGCGCCCGACCGCCATACCGATCGGAAACGCGCTCCCCAGCAGGGCAGCCGTCGCCGTCGGCAACCCGCTCGCCACCAGCCGAGCCACCGCCCACACCACAAAGCAAAACTCGACAGCCACCGCCAGCACCACTCGCAACCACCCCACCCCCACATCCACCACAACCCGCCGCCCCCACTTCCCCACCAACCCCACAGCAGGCGCCGAGTCAATCAACACAGCCACGGGTGGTTCCTCAGCCTGAGGTGTTTGCTTGGAACGACGGCTCAGGAGGGCCAGGAGCAGGAGTGGTGGTGCCGCAGCGAGCATGGCTAGCCGGCCTGTGGGGCCTAGGGAGTCCAGCGTGCCGATGGCGAGCGGCGCGAGGATTCCCGTCCCGCTGGCGACTGCATTCACCCGACTGAGCCGAGAAGCAGCAGTGGGACCGTTCAGCATCAACGGAGCGACCAACACCAGTAACGCCCCGCCCAGGCCGACAAACAGCCCGCCCGCGATCGCCACGACGTACGACGGAGCGACTGCGATCAGCACCGCTCCCACCGCACACACAACCGACCCCAACGCCAACACAGTAGGCATCGCCCACCGCCGAAGCATCCGTGGACCGACCACCGCGACCACCATCAGCCCGACAGCGAACCCCGACGACAGCAACGCCAAGCGGTCGGTCGGCTCGTGCAGATCGCGCGCAAGGATCGCCACGCAGGCCCCCAGACCGGCCAGCACGAACCCCATCGCCGACAGCGCGATCCCGATCCGGATCTCGTCGCTGCGGCTCCCGGCCTCCGCCGGGGCCTGCGCGGTCATTCCAGACCTTGGAACAAGGCGTCGAGCCGATGCAGGTCCGGAAGCTCGATGTCCGCCGGCACGCCCTTCAGCCCGGCCGTCAACGCCCCGGACGCGCGCCCGGCGGTCAGCCCGACCACGGTGTCCTCGACCACCAGACACTCCGTCACCGGTACGCCGAGCAGTTCCGCCGCCCGCAGATACCCCTCCGGATCCGGCTTGCCCCGGCTCACGTCGTCAACGGTGACGAGCACGGACGGCGCGATCCCGCCCGCGGTCAGCCGCACCTTCGCCAGCTGCGCCGGCGCACTGGTGTAGACCGCCCACGGCGTCCCGATCCGCTCGAGGGTGGCGATCAGCTCGACCGCGCCCGGCTTCGCCACCACACCGTCGACGTCGTTGACCTCGAGGTCGTACACCCGCGCCCACGCCGCCGCCCGCTCGGCCGCCGACGCGTCCGGCAGGAACTGCGCGACCGTCGCGGCCGCCGGGTTCCCGTGCGCGACCGCGAGCACCGCGGCCGGGTCCAGGCCGCACTCGACCGCCCAGCGGCTCCAGCACCGGTCCACGACCGCGTCCGAATCCACCAAGGTGCCGTCCATGTCGAACAGCACGGCGCGGATGTCCCGGATCTTCATCAACCCTCCCATTAAACTCGTCCTCCGAGCATAAACGGAAAGGCCGCAATGACTCCAGTACGCCGGGGACAATGGCAGACGGCCGCGGACGTCCTCAGCCAGGTCGCGCGTCAGCCGGGGATCACCCGCGCCGCGGTAGCACGCACGCTCCGGCTGAGCACCGGTTCCGCGACCGAGGTGACAGCCCGGCTACGCGACGTACACCTGCTGACCGAGGCCCCCGCGCCCAGCCAGGGACGCGGTCGCCCGACGACCGTGCTGCAGGCGCATCCGGAAGGCCCTGTGGTGCTCGCGCTCGACCTACGGCAGAGCAGTTGGCGCGGTGCGGTGGTAGCGCTGGACGGCACACTGCAGCACCCGCAGAGCCAACGGCACCGCAGCCGCCGTGCACAGGTGGTGCTCAAGAACCTGCGGCAGGCGGTAGAGCGGACACAGGCGCAGTACGGCGACCGCCTGCAGCTCGTGAGCCTCGCAGTACCGGGCACTGTCCGCGACAACCACCTCATGCAGGCGCCCACGCTCGAGTGGGCCGAGCTGGACCTCGCACAGGTCACGGCCGACGTCGACGTACCGCTACTCGCCGGCAACGACGCAACGCTCAGCGGTGTGGCCGAGGCACGGACCGGTGCGGCCGCGGGAGCCGGTACGGCGGTGCACCTGATCATCGAGGTGGGTATCGGCGGGACGTTGCTGATCGACGGCGTACCGGCGCAGGGCGCGTCCGGCGCGGGTGGTGAGTACGGGCACATGCCGTTCGGCGACCGCTCTCGCACCTGTCCGTGTGGTGCTCGCGGCTGCTGGGACCTGGAGATCGACGGGCGCGCGTTGGCGCGTCACCTGAAGCAGCCGACACCTGACGACCCCGTGGCGTACGCAGGAGAGGTACTGGGACGTACCGACCGTCCCGCACGCGCAGCCGTCACCAGGGTGGTCACGGCACTCGGCTACGGCATCGCGGGGCTCGTCAACGCGCACGACCCGGACGTGGTGACCATCGGCGGTCTGGCCATCCCACTACGCGCTGCTGCCGAGGACACGTTCCGAGAGGCTTATGAGAGCGGCCTGATGACCTTCCACCGCGGTTCGCCACCACCAGTGCTGCCGGCAACCCACCAGCTGGACGGGCCACTGCGTGGTGCGGCTGCGTTGGCCCTCGACCAGCTGACCAGTGAGCCGGCGGTCGCCGCCTGGGCCGCTCAGCGTTAGTCGGCGGCCTCTTCCGCAGCCTCTTCCTCTTCAACAGGCCGGGGCTTCGGGACGATCGGTGGCTCGACCTTCGCGAGGATCTCGGTGATGTCGTGCCGGTGGTGCTGGATCTCGTGGGCGGTGTGCCGGATGATCCAGCCCAGCGTCCGCGGCGCCCGCACCGGATAGTTGTACAGGCCGAGCTTCCCCAGCTGCTGCGGCTGCAGCACCCGCGCCGCCGCGCCGAACTCGCGCGCGAACCGCATCAGCGCGGCCGCGACCTCCGTCGGGTCTTGGTCCTCGTACTTCAGCTGCTTCACCCGCCCGGTCCGGTCCATCGGCGCATACACCGGCCGGTCCTCCGCCAGGCACTGCGCGATCCGCAACCGCTGCACCTCGAGCACGTCGCGCACATGGCACGCGTACTCGATCGCCGACCACACCTCAGGCTCGGGCCGCAGCCGCACCACGTTCACGTCCGGACCGGCGGCCGCCTTGGTCAGCGCCATCGCACAGTCCGCGGCCTGCCGGATCAGCAGCGTCACGGTGCCCTGCAGGTCACCCGTGTCGTAGTTGAAACCGCACTGCTCGCAGTATCCGTCGACCGGGGGCCGCTGCTCGTTCAACTGCTACTCCCTCTGAATCTCCATGCGTGGTCGACCGGACCGATTCCGCCGCCCAGGGCGAAGCCGGCCGCGATCGCACCGGTCACGTACTCCTTCGCGGCGCCGACCGCGTCCGGTACGTCGTACCCACGGGCAAGGTATGCCGCGATGGTGCTCGCCAGCGTGCAACCGGTCCCATGCGTATGCCGGTTGTCGGCGCGGGCCGCACTGTACGCGCGGCGTACCCCAGGGCCGTACAGGACGTCGACAGCCGCCGTGCCGACATCGTGGCCGCCCTTCACGAGCACCCAGGTCGCACCGGCGTCGAGCAGCACCTTCGCCGCACTGTCCCGGTCCTCGACGGTCTCCAGCTCCACACCGGACACCGGGCCGAGCTCCGTGAGGTTGGGTGTCAGCACGGTGGCCAGCGGGACGATCTCGGACCGTACGGCGTCCATCGCGTCCGCCGCGAGCAACGCGTCGCCGTGCTTGGACACCGACACCGGGTCGACCACCACCGGTACGTCGCCGGGCAGCGTGCGCAGCAGCGAGGCCACCACGCGGACCATCGACTCGGACGCCAGCATGCCGGTCTTCACCGCGTCGACGCCGATGTCGTCGACGACGCTGCGGAACTGCGCGCGGACCTGCTCCTCGGGCAGCTCCCAGGCACCCTGGACGCCGAGGCTGTTCTGGGCCGTGATCGCGGTCAGCACGCTCATGCCGTGCACGCCGTTGGCGAGCATCGCCTTCAGGTCCGCCTGGATCCCGGCCCCGCCGCCGGAGTCGGAACCGGCGATCGTCAGCACTCTGGGGGGCGGCATCTCAACTCCTGAAATGTGCGTGTCCGGTCTCTGCAGCATACGGCGCGCCGTCCACCGTCACGGTCCCGGGCGGACGTTCCTCGTTGCCCTCAGCAACCGAGCCGATGACGGTCCAGCCCTCGGGTACGTCGGCCGGCTCGAACGTACCGACCAGGGCGTGGTCCTCGCCGCCGGTGAGCACGAACTTGAGTGCGTCCGCACCCGTCGCGGCAGCCACCGCCTGCAGCGGCTCCGGCACGGTCAGCGCCTTCGTGTGGACGTCGATGACGACCTGGCTCGCCTCCGCGACGTGGCCGAGGTCGGCCAGCAGCCCGTCGCTCACGTCGCACATCGACGAAGCGCCACGGAGCGCCGCCCGCGGACCGTCGGCGTACGGCGGCTGCGGGCGCCGGTGCGCCTCGACGACGGCCCGCGGCGAACGGAACCCGCGGGCCAGCACCGTCCAGCCCGCCTCCGCCCAGCCGAGCCGGCCGATGTACGCGACCTCGTCGCCCGGGCGCGCGCCGGAGCGCAGGACAGGCGCCCGGCCGTCCAGCGAGCCGAACGCGGTGACCGACACGACGATCTTGTCCGACTGCACCGTGTCGCCGCCGACGATGCTCGCGCCGACCAGTTCGCACTCGTCGACGAGACCCTGGTTCAGCTCCAGCGCCCAGGCGGTCGGCAGGTCGGCGGGGCCGCCGAACCCGACCACCAACGCGGTCGGCCGGGCGCCCATCGCGACCACGTCGGCCAGGTTCTGCGCGGCGGCCTTGCGGCCCACGTCGTACGCCGACGACCAGTCCCGCCGGAAGTGCCGGCCCTCCACCAGCAGGTCGGTGGTGATCACCATGCGCCCGTCCGGCACCGCCAGCACGGCCGCGTCGTCGCCGGGACCCACCAGGACGTCCTCACTCTGGGACAGCCCCTTGGTGACGGCCGCGATCAGGCCGAACTCACCCGTGCTCCCCAACGTCTCTGTCACGTCAGCAGACCTCCCATATCGCTAGCCGGAGTCTAGGCGGTACCGTGACGGAGCAACGAGTACGCCCGGCCACCTGGCAGTACTGTGGCTGGAGCCAGCTGAGGACGACTGAGTGGAGAACGACGTGGTGGTCCAGGCCTACATCCTGATCCAGACCGAGGTCGGCCGCGCGGCCGACGTGGCGGCGCAGATCGCCGAGGTCCAGGGCGTCACCCTGGCCGAGGACGTCACCGGTCCGTACGACGTGATCGTCCGCGCGGAAGCCCGCAACGTCGACGAACTCGGCAAACTGGTGGTTGCCCGGGTCCAGAACGTCCCCGGCATCACCCGGACCCTGACCTGCCCCGTCGTCCACATCTGATCGACCGCACGGGGAATCCTGCTGCTTTCGCCATGCCCAAGTTCCTGCTCGCCGCACTCTGCGTGACCGTGCTCGCCGGGTGCAGCCCCGGCGCCGCACCGGTCCCGGTCCCGTTACCGGCGCCCGAGGTCGCTGCCGCCTGCACGAGCCTGGTCAAGGCCCTCCCCGACAAGGTCCTCGACGCCAAGCGCCGCAAGACCACGCCCGAGAGCCCGCTCACCACGGCGTACGGCGACCCGCCCATCGTGGTGACCTGTGGCGTCGCCGCACCCACCGGCACGACCGAGGCCCTGTCCAAGTGCTTCGAGGTGAACGGCGTCGGCTGGTTCGCCAAGCAGGTCGAGAACGGCTACATCTTCACCACCATCGGCCGCTCGGTGTACTTCGAGGTCGCCGTCCCCAGCAAATACGCCCCCGAGGCCAACGCCCTCACCGATGTCTCGGACGCCGTCCAGAAGCACGACAAGCTGGTCACCCCCTGCCTCTGAAGCCGGCGATCTGCCGAAGCCGGTGCCTCCCGTTCGTGGAGGATGCAAGGAGCCGAAAGCCGACACCCTTGCCCCGGTCGTGGCCGAACTGGCCGGACACTAGTCCTGAAAGTCGGCTGCGAACCTTGTCCGGTTCGGGCCGGTAGACGCGACGTCTCTGGTGGAAGCACCCGGTGCGGGTGCTCGGACGGACGGAGAAGCTGATGAAGTACATGATCCTGACGTATGCGTCGCAGCAGGACTACGACGGGATGGCGGGGAAGGCGAGCGACAAGCCTGCCTGGGAGGCGGCGGACTTCGCGGCGCTGGGCGAGTTCATGGAGAAGTTCAACCGGGAACTGGCCGAGTCCGGAGAGCTGGTGGAGACACGCGGGCTGGCGGCGCCGGTGCTGACCCGGCGGTTCGGGTCGAAGGACGGGCAGCCGGTGGTCACCGACGGGCCGTACGCCGAAACCCAGGAGGTGCTCGCCGGGTACTGGATCGTCGAGTGCGAGTCCTTCGACCGGGCGACCGAGATCGCGTCCCGGCTGGCCGACAGCCCGGCGCCGGAGTTCCTGCGGGCCACGGCGTACGCCGATATCCGGCCGGTCGTCGAGGGCCGCAACGAACTGGTGGAGTAACACTCGATGGTGAACGACGATCTGCTGCGGGAGCTGGCGCCACAGGTGCTCGGCGCGCTGGTACGGCGGTACGGGCACTTCGACACGGCGGAGGACGCCGTACAGGAGGCCTTGCTCGCGGCGGCTCGGCAGTGGCCGGTGGACGGCGTACCGAGTAGTCCGCGTGGGTGGTTGATCACGGTCGCGTCCCGTCGGCTGACGGATCTGCTCCGGCGTGAGCAGGCCCGTCAGCTGCGGGAGGAGCGAGTTGCGCGGTGGGCGCCACAGGGTGATCCGGTGGGCGACACCGACGACACGTTGGTGCTGCTGTTCCTGTGCTGCCACCCGTCGTTGTCGCCTGCGTCCCAGATCGCGCTCACGCTCCGGGCGGTCGGCGGTCTGACGACGGTGGAGATCGCGCGCGCGTTCTTGGTGCCCGAGGCAACGATGACGCGGCGGATCAGCCGGGCGAAGGCGAGCGTCAAGGAGAGCGGCGCGCGGTTCAGGGTGCCGGCCGATCGCGAGGAGCGGCTGGGCGCGGTGCTGCAGGTCGTCTACCTGATCTTCAACGAGGGCTACGCGAGCACGACGGGCCCGCACCTGCAGCGGGTCGAGCTGGCCGCCGAGGGGATCCGGCTGGCGCGGATGCTGTACCGGCTGCTCCCCGACGACCCCGAGGTGGCCGGGCTGCTCGCGCTGCTCCTGCTGACCGACGCCCGCCGCCCGGCCCGGACCGGCTCGCTCGGCGAGCTGGTGCCGATGGCCGAGCAGGACCGGTCGCGCTGGATTCCGGAGCTGATCCGCGAAGGCGTCGACCTGATCACCGCGACACTCCCCCGCGGACCGGTCGGCCCGTACCAGCTGCAGGCCGCGATCGCCGCGATCCACGACGAGTCCCCGTCCGCGGACGAGACCGACTGGCCGCAGATCGTCGCGCTCTACGAGGTACTGCTGCAACTCACCGACAACCCGATGGTCGCCCTCAACCACGTGGTCGCGGTCGCGATGTCCCGCGGCCCGGCCGAGGGCCTGCGGCTGCTCGCGACGATCGAGCACGACGACCGGATCGCCGAGGACCACCGGTTGTACGCCGTCCGGGCGCATCTCCTGGAGATGTCCGGCGACCTGTCCGCCGCCCGGGCCGCCTACGCGGAAGCTGCGAGCCGAACCACCAGCGTCCCCCAGCAGCGCTACCTGAACGCCCGCGCTCACGACGTCGGCTGAGGGGGGCCAGGCCCGCGTGCCGGGGACCGTGAACAAGTTATTGCCGGTGCATCCCCACGACAACCTGTGCACGGCCCCGCTAGTGGGGCCAGCTGAGGCGTTCGTCGGGGCGGTCGTTGGTGGTGATGCCGGAGGCGCTCGCGAAGTGGCGGCTGAGGCGTTCGGGGCGGGTGTACGCCGGCCAGCCCGGGTCGCCGGTCTTCGCGAAGTCGACCCAGGCCCGGTGCACCAGGTCCGCGAGGTGCTGCGGCGGCCTCCGGCCGAGCATCGGCGCGATCGACGGGTCGTCCAGGTTGTCGAAGACGAACGGCAACTCGATCACGTGACAGGCGCCGAGCGTGCCGTTACAGGCCGGCGAGCGCCAGCCGAACTCGTACAGGTAGGTCCCGGAATGCGCCTCGGCCAGCCGGATCGCGGGGATGCGGTAGTACGAGTCGGTCATGATCGCGGCCAGGACCTCGCCGGGCGTGGCGTCCGGGCGGTTCGCGCGGTAGCGGCGGACGCCGTTCATCGACAGCCCGAAGCGCGTCCCGGCCGCGGCGTACAGCAGCGGGGTGTTGATCCTGGCGGCGACGCCGGTCGGGATCAGGAAGAGCCGCGCCTCCTCGCTGTTGGTCCCGACCATCAGGTCGACGTCCGCGGCCGCACCGGCACGAAGGCGGTCGATCGGCGGCGCGGGCAGCAGCTCACCGTCGACCACCGGGCTGAACGGCAGCAGCGTGCGCGCGACCTCGCCCCACACCTTGGCGCGCGCCTTGCCCATCACCTGCCGGCCGAGCTGGTCCTGCGCGGTGAGCAGCCGCTGGAGCGGTACGCGGGCGATCGCCTCGCGGGTCGGCGCCGTCCCGAGGAGCGCGGCCAACCGCTCGCCGACCAACTGGGCGGTGGCGACGCCGATCGTGTTGTGCGCCGCGCCCGACTCGGCGATCGCGCGGTGGAACAGCCCCGCGGCGGCCGGCATCGCGAGCAGCGTGCAGACGCTCATCGCCCCGGCCGACTCGCCGAAGACCGTCACGTTGCCAGGGTCGCCGCCGAACGCCGCGATGTTGTCGCGGACCCAGGTCAGCGCCGCGATCTGGTCCAGCAGCCCGAGATTCGGCGTACCGTCGCCGAACCACAGGAACCCGTCCGCGCCGAGCCGGTAGTTGATCGTCACCAGCACGACGCCGTCGCGGGCGAACCGGCTGCCGTCGTAGACCGACAGCGCCCCGGACCCGCTGGTGAACGATCCGCCGTGGACGAACACCATCACCGGCGCGTTCCCGTCCAGGTCCGGGGACCAGACGTTCAGGTTCAGGTAGTTGTCACCCGGGACGATCGTCCGCGGGACCAGCTCACCCAGCGCCCCGACGGTGCCGGTCTGCGGCGCCGTGGGCCCGTACGCCGTCGCGTTCAGCGGCGCGCTCCACGGCTCCGGCGGGCGCGGCGGGCGGAAGCGGTCCGGCCCGACCGGCGGCGCGGCGTACGGGATGCCCTTGAAAACGAGTGCGTCGGTCCCCAGGACGGGTCCGTACCGCGTGTCGGCGAGCGCCATGCCGAGGGGTCAGCGGAGTCCGGTCGGACGGTTCATCGCCAGCTGCAGCAGGTGCTCGACGAGGCTCGCGTAGTCCTTGCCGGACGCCGCCCACAGCCGCGGGAACATGCTGGTCGGCGTGAACCCGGGCATCGTGTTGATCTCGTTGATGATCACCCGGTTGTCGGCGTCGACGAAGAAGTCGACCCGCGCCAGCCCCTCGGCCTCGATCGCGTCGAACGCGGTCAGCGCCTTGGCCCGGATCTCGTTCGCGAGCTCGGCGGGCAGGTCGGCCGGCACCGAGAGCGCCAGGTACTCCTCGCCCTCCGGCAGGTACTTGGTCTCGAAGTCGTAGAAGTCGTGCCCGCCGCCGGACACCGCGACCTCGCCGCAGACGCTGACCTGCGGCTTGGTGCCGTCCAGCCCGCCGAGGACGCCGACCTCGATCTCCCGCGGGGCCTTCGCCGAGGCCTCGACGATCACCTTCGGGTCGTGCGCGCGGGCCTCGACCATCGCGTCGTCCAGCTCGTCCGGGCCGTTCACCTTGGTGATCCCGAGGCTCGACCCGCCGCGGCACGGCTTCACGAAGACCGGGTAGCCGAGCGCGTCGACGGCCTCCCGGCAGCCGGCCGCGTCCTGCCTCCAGTCCCGGTCCCGGATCACGACGTACGGCGTGACCTCGAGGCCGGCGGCCTGGAACACGACCTTCATGTAGTGCTTGTCCATCCCGACCGCGCTGGCCAGTACGCCGGACCCGACGTAGCGGATGTCCGACATCTCGAGCAGGCCCTGAATGGTGCCGTCCTCGCCCCACGGGCCGTGCAGCAGCGGGAACACCACGTCGACCTCGCCGAGCGTGCTCGGCACCTGGTCCGGCTCGCTGACCACGAGCTCGCGGTTCGCGCCGAACAGCACCGGCATCGCGGTGACGTCGACCTCGGGGAGCTTGCCGTCGGTGATCGACAGCCGCTCGGGATCGCCGCTCTCCAGCACCCAGTGCCCGCTGGTGCTGATGCCGACCGGGACGACGTCGTACCGGTCCCGGTCGATGACCTGCAGGACGTTCGCCGCGGTCACGCAGGAGATGGCGTGCTCGCTCGACCGGCCGCCGAACACGACGGCGACCCGGGGCTTGCGCTTGTCTTCCGAGTACTCACTCACCGGCTCGACTGTAGCGGTCCCGGGATCGTGATCCGACCGGGGTTCGGTTAAGAACTGTTCAGATCGGCGCGTCCCAGGTGACTGGCAACGCTGCCACTCCGTACACGAGCGTGTTCTCCCGGTAGTCGATTTCGTCGAACGGTACGGCGAGCCGCAGCGTCGGGATGCGCGCGAACAGCCGGGTGAACACCTCCTGCAGTTCGAGCCGCGCGAGCTGCTGCCCGATGCACTGGTGCGGCCCGAAACCGAACGCGACATGCGCCGCCGCGTCCCGCTCCACGTCCAGCCGGTCCGGATCCGGGAACACCGTCTCGTCGCGGTTCGCCGAGGACAACGCGGCGATCAGGTACTCCCCCGCGTCGATCGTCGACGGCCCGACCGTCAGCTCGTCCGTCACCTCCCGGAACAGCCCGAAGTGCACGACCGACAGGTACCGCAGCAGCTCCTCCACCGCGGCCGGCACCTGGGACGGGTCCGCCCGCAGCAGGTCGAGCTGGTCAGGGTTCCGCAGCAGTGCGAGTGTGCTGAGCGCGATCATGTTCGCGGTCGTCTCGTGACCCGCGATCAGCAGGGTGACGCCGACCGTCACCAGCTCCTCGACGGTCAACGGCGTACCGAGCTCCTCGCCGCGGGTGATCAGCCGGGAGAGGATGTCGTCCTCGCGGTTCGCCTGCTTCGCCAGCACCAGGCCGAGGATGTACTGGTTCAGGTCGTCGCTGGCCCGCTGAGTCTCCTCGGTCCAGCCGTCCACGCGGACGAGCAGCGCGCTCCGCTCCTGGAACTCGTCGCGGTCCGCGTACGGGACGCCGAGCAGCTCGCAGATCACCAGCGACGGGATCGGCAGCGCGAACTCCCGCACCAGGTCGACCGGCCCGCCTGCCGCGAGCAACCCGTCGATCCGCTCGTCGACCATCGCCGCGACCCGGGGCCGCAGCGCCTCCATCCGCTTGACCGCGAACTCGGTCGCGAGCATCCGGCGCAGCCGTTTGTGCGCCGCGCCGTCGACCTGCAGGATCGAGCCCGACTCCACCTCCCGGTCCAGGTCCGCGTCCGGTACGACGTGGTCGGACGGCGCGAGCCGCGAGCTCAGCCGGCTGTCCCGGAGCAGCGTGCGGACGTCGTCGTACCGGCTGATCACGTACGCGTCGACGCCGGCCGGTGTGGACACCTTCGCGGGCACCTCGGACCGGCGGTACCCGGCGTACTCGGGCGCCGGGTCGAACGGGCAGCCGGACGGCCTGCTGACGGGGAAGCTCTCGGTCATCACGCGTGCCTCTCGTCGGGAAATTTGGTAGTGACTACCATATGGCTGACGCTCCCGCTACGGAAGGGTGGCGGTAGTCTGCCCGCGGAGGTGCTGATGGGACTGCGCGAGGTGAAGCGGGAGCGGACCCGCCGGCTGATCGCGGACAAGGCGTTCGAGCTGTTCTGCGACCACGGGTTCGGCCGGACCACGGTCGAGCAGATCGCGGCCGCGGCCGAGGTCGGCCCGAGCACGCTGTACCGGTACTTCCCGACCAAGGAGACGCTGGTCCTCGAGTTCGTCGACGACTGCCTGGCCGACGCCGTCCGCCGGTTCGGCGACCAGCCCGCGGTGGAACTGAGCGACGGCCTCCGGACCGTGATCGAACGCGTCCTCGAACAGCTGGAGACCAACCCGGACCGGGTCCGCGCGGTGTTCGACCTGGCCGAGCGGAACGAGTCGGTGAGCGCGCACCTCAACGAGCTGATCTGGCGGTTCCGCAACGACCTCGCCGCGCAACTGGTCCGCCGGCTGTCGGGCGACCCGGTGCGTGCGGAGTTCGTCGCGGCGCTGTCCGCCGGGATCACGATGAACATCATCGAGAACGTGGTCCGGGTCTGGGGCGACACCCCGGACGCAGTCGACGCCCGCCAACTCGCCCGCCAGGCGATGGCGCTCCTGGAGAACGGCAGTCTCCCGCTCCCCGGCTCCCGCTGACCGGCCCCCCTCCCCAGCACCCGCTGACCGGGCCCCCCGGCCCAGCACGCGCTGGCCCGCCCCCCACTCCGGCGCCGCGCCGCACCCGACCCCCGTCCCGGCGCACGTCGCCCACCGCCCCGGGGCCACTTTGTGCACCAGATCCGCGTTTCGTGGCGGCCGCCGTACGGATCCGGTGCACAGAGTGGACGGGAGGCGGTCCGGTCGGCCGCGGGGCCGGTGGGCGGGGCCGGTGGGCGGGGCCGGTGGGCGGGGCCGGGGACGGGTGTTCGGGGTGTCCTGTTGCCACCCGGCGACCGGCGCCGGGAGGTTGGCAGCGACAATCCGGCTATGACTCCTGACCTCGACCCGTCCACCGTCGTCGTCCACGCCGGACGGCCGGAGCGCGTGCCGAACGCTCCCGTCGGACCGTCACCGGTGTTCAGCTCGACGTACGTCGCCGGCGGCGATCGTGGCTACGGGCGGTTCGGCAACGACGCCTGGTCCGCGCTCGAGGACACCCTCGGTCAGCTCGAAGGCGGACGCGCGCTGAGCTTCGCCTCCGGGATGGCCGCGGCCGCCGCGGTGATCGACCTGGTCCCGGTCGGCGGTCGCGTGGTCGCGCCGCAGCACGCGTACTCCGGCGTCCTCGCGCTGCTCGACCAGTACGCCGGGACCGGCCGGCTCAGCGTCGTACGGGCCGATATCGCGGACACCGAGGCGGTCGACCTCGACGGCGCCGACCTGCTGTGGATCGAGTCGCCGACCAACCCGGCGATGGAGGTCGCCGACATCCCGGCCCTCGCCGCGGCCGCGCACGCCGCCGGCGCGACCGTGGTCGTCGACAACACGTTCGCCACTCCCCTGCTCCAGCAGCCGTTGCGGCTCGGCGCGGACGTGGTGATGCACTCGGCCACCAAGTTCATCGCCGGCCACTCGGACGTGATCCTCGGCGCGGTGGTCACCGCCGACGACGACCTGTGGTCCGCGATCGAGCTGCGGCGCCGCAGCCTCGGCGCGATCCCCGGATCGATGGACGCCTGGCTCGCGCTCCGCGGCCTGCGGACGCTCGCGCTCCGGCTCGAACGCGCGCAGTCGAACGCCGCGTACCTGGCCGAGCGGCTGCTGCGACACCCGCGGGTCAGCCGGGTCCGGTACCCCGGGCTGCCCGACGACCCCGGTCACGCCCGCGCCGCGGCGCAGATGTCCGGCTTCGGCGCGATCCTCGCGATCGAGCTCGGCGGCGACGCGGAGTACGCGCAGAAAGTCTGCGAGAGCACGAACCTCTGGGTACACGCCACCAGCCTCGGCGGCGTCGAGTCGCTGCTCGAACGCCGCCGGCGCTGGCCGATCGAGGTGCCGACCATCCCCGAGGACCTGATCCGGCTGTCCGTCGGGATCGAGCACCCCGAGGACCTCTGGAACGACCTGGACCAAGCCCTCAACGCTTCTTGAGCACCGGTCCGCCGAGGAACGTCAGCACGCACAGCACGACCGGCAGCACGAACGCGATGTTCAGCGGCATCCAGTGCGCGAGCCCGCCGATCAGCGCCGGGCCGGCCAGCAGGCCGACGTACCCGAGGCCGACCACGCGGGCCATCAGGGCGCCCGAGGACCGCGGGTCGAGGTTGCCGGCGGCGGTGAACAACTGCGGCACGCCGCCGGCCAGGCCGAGGCCGAAGACCGCCCAGCCGACCAGCGCGACGGGCACCCACGGGATCACGATCACCAGCGTCAGGCCGACCGCCGCCATCGCGGCGCCCCAGCGCACGATCGCGGCCGGGCCGACGACGGCGGCCACCCGGTCGGTGAGGAAGCGTCCGACGGTCATCGCGACCGCGAACGCGCCATACGCGTAGGCAGCGGTGCTGACCGACGTACCGAGGACGTCGCGGAAGTGCAGGGCCGCCCAGTCGTTGGCGACACCCTCGGACAGCATCAGCCCGAAGGCGAGCCCGCCGAGCGCCCAGACCAGCTTCGCCGACGGCTTGTCCCGCGGCGCCTCGTCGTGCTCCTCGGGAGGTTCGGTTGCCTCCAGCAAGAATCGGCTGGCGATCAGCGACAGTACGATGCAGATCAGGCCGGCCAGCGCGAGTGTGACCTCGGTCGGTACGCCGGCCCGCAACGTGGCCGCACCGACGACCGCGGCGATCGCACCGCCGATCGACCACATCGCGTGGAACGCGGCCATGATCGGCCGTGGATACCCGCGCTCGACCACCACGGCCTGGGCGTTCATCCCGACGTCGATCGAGCCGTTGCCGAAGCCGATGAAGATCAGCGCGATCCCGAGGGTCCACCAGTTCGTGGCGAGGCCGGGACCGGCGAGCGCGACACCGAGCAGGATCCCGGCCGCCGGGACCAGCCGGCGCTGGCCGAGCTTGTCGACAAGTGGCCCGGCGACCTGCATACCGGTGAACGCGGCGGCGCCGAGCACCAGCAGGAGCAGCCCGAGCGTGCTGTGCGTGATCCCGGTCGCCTGCTCGATGCTCGGGATGTGCACCACCCACATGCCGACCGCGAACCCGTTCAGCCCGAAGTACAGCCAGGTGGCAACCCGAGCGGCTCTCGGTGGTGCGGTTTGAAGTTGTGCGTCGGTGGTGGT
This sequence comes from Kribbella sp. NPDC051137, assembly GCF_040682535.1. Lineage (NCBI taxonomy): Bacteria > Bacillati > Actinomycetota > Actinomycetes > Propionibacteriales > Kribbellaceae > Kribbella > Kribbella sp. NPDC051137. Next base: position 434,425 of record NZ_JBFBBI010000002.1, on the reverse strand, counting down.
CAAGACGCGACCTCTACGAGGGCGCCGCGTTGGATGAGCACAGTTCGTTGGTCCTCGGGTGCGGAGTCGTCGGTGATGATCAGGTCGGGGCGTTCGGCCGGGCAGACGAAGGCCAGTGCGGCGCGGTCCCACTTGGCGCCGTCGGCGAGCACGATCGTCCGGGTGGCGACGTTCATCGCCTCCTGCTTGACCTCGGCGTCGCCCAGGTCGAAGGCGGTCAGCCCGGCGTCGAGGCTGAAGGCGCACGGGCTCAGTACGGCGGCGTCGAAGCGGAGCGCCCGGAGCGAGGCAACGGTCAGCGGGCCGACCAGCGAGAGCTCGCCCTTGCGCGCCTCGCCGCCCGGCATCAGCAGCCGGATCCGCGGCGCGTCCGCCAGCTCGTGCGCGACGTGCAAAGAGAGCGGCATGACGGTCAGCGCGCGGTCGTGCAGCAGCTTGGCGGTCTCGAGTGCCGTCGTACCGCTGTCCAGCACGATGGTCTCGCTGTCGCGGAGGTGCTCGACCGCGGCGCGGGCGATCGCCTGCTTGGCGGCGACGGCGGCCTGCGAACGCAGCGAGTGCGGCGGCTCGAGACCGGACGGCATCGCGGACACCGCGCCGCCGTGGACGCGTTTCAGCACACCCTGTGCGGCCAGGAAGTCGAGATCGCGGCGGACCGTCATGTCCGACGCCTCGGTGGCCTCGACCAGTTCCTGGACCGACACTCGGTCGACGACTCGTAGGCGTTCTACGATCACTTGGTGCCGTTCCGCACTTCTCATGCGCAAAAAACTACCATCCGCCTGATCGTTCAAACAGATAGCGTGTTCACTTGTGACAGATGACACCACGCTCGTCAAGCGCTCCCGGTACGCCGTCGCCGCGGTCTTCTGCGTCCACGGATCGGTGACCGGTTCGTTCGCGACCCGGGTGCCGTGGATCCAGGAGCACGCCGGGGTGTCCGCCGGGCAGCTCGGGCTGGCACTCGCGTTCCCGGCGCTCGGGGCCGCGCTGATGATGCCGCTCGCCGCCCGGGTCAGCCACCGGTTCGGCACCCGGACCGCGCTCCGCGGACTGCTCGCACTCTGGACGCTCGCGCTGATCCTGCCGTCGTTCGCACCCGGCCTGCTGACGCTGTGCGCGGCGTTGCTGATCTACGGCGGTACGGCGGGGATGGCCGACGTGGCGATGAACGCGCTCGGCGTCGAGGTCGAACGGCGCCTGAAGAAGTCGATCATGTCCGGGCTGCACGGCCTCTGGAGTGCGGGCGTACTGCTCGGATCCGCGGTCGGCACGGTCGCGGCACACAAGAATCTGAGTGCGCAGGTCCATCACACGATCGCCGCCCTCGTACTGACCGTCGCCGGGCTGGTGGTCTGCCAGTTCGTACTGAACGTGCATCCCGAGGAGGACGAGGAGCCGCCGGCGCGGTTCGCGCTGCCGCCCAAGTCGGCGCTGCTGATCGGCGCGGTGGGCTTCTGCGCGGTCTTCGCCGAGGGCGCGAGCCTCGACTGGTCCGCGGTGTACCTGCGTGACGTGCTGGACAGCTCGGCCGGGATCGCGGCCGGTGCGACCACCGGGTTCGCGGTGACGATGGCGATCGCCAGGCTCACCGGCGACGCGGTGGTCGACCGGTTCGGCGCGGTCCGGACGGTCCGGGGCAGCGGCGTCGTCGCGACGCTCGGCGGGTTGCTCGTTGTCGTCTCGCCGAACGCGGTCGTCGCGATGATCGGCTTCGGACTGATCGGCATCGGGATCGCGGTCGTCGTACCTCTTGCCTTCGCGGCCGCCGGCCATACCGGCGCCAATGCCAGCCAGGCGATCGCCGGCGTCGCCACGATCACCTACGCGTCCGGGCTGGTCGCCCCCTCGATCATCGGCGGCATCGCCCAGGCCAGCAGCCTGACCATCTCGTTCATCGTCGTCACGGCCCTGGCCGCCGGACTGGCCGTGTTCGCCCGCGTGCTCGCAACCAAGACAGAAGCTGGAGAACTCCGACGGTGACGACTTTTCGGGTAGCGGGACCGGAGGACGCGGCCGCGGTCGCCGAACTGCACGGTGACAGCTGGCGGCGGCACTACCGGGGCGCGTACGCGGACGCGTTCCTCGACGACGAGTCGCCGGAGTACCTCGGCGCGATGTGGGCGAAGCGGCTGGCGAACCGCGACGGCACGCGCACCACGGTAGCGGAGCACGACGGGCAGCTGATCGGGCTCGCACACGTCGTGTTCGACGCGGACCCGACGTACGGCGCACTCGTCGACAACCTGCACGTCCGCGCACCGCTCAAGCGCCAGGGCATCGGCACCAAGCTCCTCGCCCACGCGGCCACCGACGTACCCACCGGCCTGTATCTCTGGGTGCTCGAGCAGAACACCGCCGCGCAGGCGTTCTACGAAGCCCGCGGCGGTCTCCGTGGCGATCGCAAGGACGTCCCACCGCCGGGCGGCGAACCCCGCCGGCTGAACGGCACCCCGGCCTGCTTCCGCTACTACTGGCCGGACCCCGTCAGCTTGACCGTCTCGATCAACGCGTAGGACGCCTGGCTCGCCGCCTCCGGATCCCCGGCCCGGATCGCCTCCAGTACGTCGACGTGCGCATCGCCGAGGCGGTGATCCTCCGGGATCGTCGCGGTCTGGTGGATCGACTCGGTCATCACCTCCGCCAGCGCGTCGTACAGCCGGAGCAGCAGCGGGTTCCCGCTCGCGACCACGACGCTGCGGTGGAAGTCGGTGTCGACCGCCACGAACGCGTCCAGGTCGCCCGACTCGAGCGTCGCGGCGCGAGCCTCCAGCACCTCCTCCAGGCCCGCCAGGCTCTCCGGGGTCGCCTTGCGAGCCGCCAGCCGGGCAGCCGCGGCCTCGATACCGGCACGCGCGTCGAGCACGTCGGTGAGCGACGCGGACAGCTCGTCACGGACCAGTACGCCGCTGATCTCGTTGGTCGCGCGGACGTACGTCCCGTCGCCGACCCGCGGCTCGAGCAACCCGGTCAGGCTGAGCGAACGCAACGCCTCGCGCACGGTGCCGCGACTGACGCCCAGCTCCGTGGCGAGCTGGTGCTCGCCCGGGATCCGCGCACCGCGCGGCCAGTCGCCGGACTCGATCCGGGCCCGGAACTGCTCCGACACCTGCAGCACGAGCGGCACCTGCCGCACCAAGGGGTCCATGCCGTACAGTATATAAATGTCGGACATCTACACAGAAGTGTCAGGAGAGGTGTGTTGTGGCAGTGCTGACCGAACGCATGGCTCGAGAGCGGTCGTCGCTGGTCACAGCGACCGCCTTCGTGGTCGCGCTGAGCCTGCGGCCGGCGCTGACCGCCGTCGGGCCGGTGCTGCCGCGGATCGGTGACGCGCTGCACCTCGGTGAGGCCGCGCAGGGTCTGCTCGGGACGCTCCCGCTGCTCGCGTTCGCGGTCGCCTCTCCCCTGGTGCACCTGGCGTCCCGGCGGTTCGGGATGGAGCGGGCCGTGTTCGTCTCGCTGCTCGTGCTGGCCGCCAGTAGCGCGGTCCGCCCGTATGCGGGCCAGGCCGGCCTCTGGATCGGGACCGCGGTGGTCGGCGCCGCGATCGCCGTCGGCAACGTGCTGGTGCCGGTGATCATCAAGCGCGACTACTCCGCGCACGTGTCCCGGGCGACCGGGATCTACACGGCGTTCATCACCGGCGGCGCCGCGATCGCCTCGATCCTCGCCGTACCGATCGCCGACGCCGTCGACTGGCGGTTGTCGCTGGCGGTCTGGGGCGGTCTCGCGCTGCTGGTAGCGATCGTCTGGCTGCCGCGCACGCTCTCGCCGGAGCCGATGCCGGCGGCAACCACCGACGAGGGGACGCCGCCGGTGAGTGTCTGGCGGCAGCCGATGGCGTGGCTGGTGACCGGCTTCATGGGGCTGCAGTCGACGAGCTTCTACCTGTTCGTCAACTGGCTGCCGACGATCGAGATCTCGACCGGCGGCGTGTCCGAGCGCGCCACCGGCGTGCACCTGTTCGTGTTCCAGGTGTTCGGGCTGATCGGCGGGCTCAGCATCCCGTTCCTGCTGAAGCATCCGGCCAACCAGCGGGCCGGTCTGATGACGGCGAGTACGCCGATCCTGCTGGCGCTGATCGGGCTCCTGGTGGCGCCGCAGCTCGCGATCGTCTGGGCGGTCGTCGGCGGTCTCGGCCAAGGCGCCGGGCTGGTCGCCGCGCTGTCGCTGATCAGCCTGCGCGGGCGCGGGCACCACGAGACCACGCAACTGTCCGGGATGGCGCAGGCAGTCGGCTACACGCTCGCCGCCGCCGGTCCGGTCGTCGCCGGGTACCTGACGCAGGTGACCGGCGGCTGGAGGACGACGCTGATCGTGTTCGCCGTCCTCGCAGCCACGCAGGTCACGCTGGGATTCGTCGCAGGTCGCGACAACCGCTGAGTACTACTTGTCGGTCGCGAAGGCGGCGTCGAAGGCGGCCGCCGGCTTGTCGAAGGCCAGGTTGCGGATCACGTTGACCGCCTCCGCCGCGCCGATCTTGCGGTCCATGCCGGCGTCCTCCCACTCCACCGAGATCGGGCCGTCGTAGCCGATCGAGTTCAGCACCCGGAAGCAGTCCTCCCAGTTCACGTCGCCGTGCCCGGTGGAGTAGAAGTCCCAGCCACGACGCGGGTCCGCCCACGGCAGGTGCGAGCCGAGCCGGCCGTTGCGGCCGCCGCCGACCCGCATCTTGGTGTCCTTGCAGTCGACGTGGTAGATCCGGTCCTTGAAGTCCCAGAGGAACGCGACCGGGTCGATGTCCTGCCAGACCATGTGCGACGGGTCCCAGTTCAGGCCGAACGCCTCCCGGTGGCCGATCGCCTCCAGCGCGAACGTGGTGGTCCAGTAGTCGTACGCGATCTCCGACGGGTGCACCTCGTGCGCGAACCGGACGCCCTCCTCGTCGAACACGTCGAGGATCGGGTTCCAGCGGTCGGCGAAGTCCTGGTAGCCGGCCTCGATCCGCTCGGCCGGGACCGGCGGGAACATCGCGACGTACTGCCAGATCGACGAGCCGGTGAAGCCGATGACGGTCTTCACGCCGAGCTTCTTGGCCGCCCGGGCGGTGTTCTTCAGGTCCTCCGCCGCGCGCTGCCGGACACCCTCGCCGTCGCCGTCGCCCCAGATCCGGGACGGCACGATCGCCTGGTGCCGGAAGTCGATCGGGTTGTCGCAGACCGCCTGCCCCACCAGGTGGTTGGAGATCGCGAACACCTGCAGGTTGTACTTCTCCAGGATGTCCTTGCGGCCCTGGACGTACGAGTCGTCGTCGACGGCCTGCTGGACGTCGAAGTGGTCACCGGAGCAGGCGATCTCGACGCCGTCGTACCCGGCCTCGGACGCGAACTGGCAGACCTCCTCGAACGGCAGGTCGGCCCACTGGCCGGTGAAGAGAGTGATCGGACGAGGCATCTGACGGGCTCCTAGTTGTCGACGGTGATCCAAGCAGAGTCGTTGGCGGCCGAGCGCAGTACGGCGTCGACCACGCGGGCCGACCGCGCTCCGGCGGCGAAATTGGGCAGACCGTCCGGGGTCTCCCCCAGGACGGCGGCGTAGCTGTCGGCGACGAACGAGTCGAACGCGTCCTGGTACCCCTGCGCGTGGCCGGCCGGCAGCCGGTTCACCCGCGCCGCGTCCGGGCTCAGCGTCTCGGGATCCCGGGTCAGCAGCTGCGACCCGGCGCGGTGGCCGACCCACAGCCGGTCCGGGTCCTCCTGGTCGAACCCGAAGCTCGACTCGGTGCCGGACACCTCCAGGTACAGGCGGTTCTTCCGGCCGGCCGCGACCTGGCTGACCACGATCGTCCCGACCACACCGGCTTCGGTCCGGAACTGCGCGGTGGCGAGGTCCTCGGTCTTCACCTCGACGCCGCCGCGCTGCGCCCGTACCGTCCGGAGCTGGGCGCTGATCGCGGCGATCCGGTCGCCGGTGACGAACTCGGTCAGGTCGCACCAGTGCGAGCCGATGTCCGCGAACGTCCGCGACGGGCCGCCGGTGGTGTCGTCCACGCGCCAGTTCTGGTCGTCGGCACCGGCCAGCCAGTCCTGCAGGTACGAGCCGTGCAGGCTGGTAATCACGCCCGCCTCGCCTGCCGCGATCTTGGTCCGCAGCTCGCGGACCATCGGGTGGTAGCGGTACACGAACGGGACCGCGCCGACGAGCCCCGCGTCCGCTGCCGCCGCCTGCAGTCCGCCGGCGTCCTGCACGGAGGTGGCGAGCGGCTTCTCGCAGACGACGTGCTTGCCGGCTTCGAGCGCCTTGAGCGTCACCTCGCGGTGCGTGTTGTTCGGCGTACAGACGTGAACCACGTCGACGTCCGCGGCCAGCAGTTCGTCGAGGGTCGCGAACCCGCGCTCGGCCCCGGTCGCCTCGGCGGCCGCTGCCGCTCTCGCGGGCGACGATCCGACGGCGCCCACGACAGTCGCGCCGGAGACCAGCGCCGACCTCCCGTGGACCTGGCCCATGAATCCGCCGCCGACGATCCCGACCCTGAGCTTGCGCGCACTGGTGGACACGTTCGAGGACGCTATGGGACCCTTTTGAACCCTGTCAAGCAAAAGTCCACGCCCTGTACGACGAAAGTCCGGTGAATGAGCGATCTCGGTACGGCGGACCCGCTGCTGCGGGTGCTCCGGGACGGGCAGCCGCGGACGCGCGCCGAGTTGATCGAGCTCAGCGGGCTGGCCCGATCGACCGTGACCGGGCGGATCGAGGCGCTGCTCGCGACCGGGCTCGTCGTACCGTCGGGCGAGGCTGCCTCGACCGGCGGGCGGCCGCCGGCGCGGTTCCGGTTCAACCCGACCGCGCGGCTGGTGCTCGCCGCGGACGTCGGCGCGACGCATCTCTCGGTGGCGCTCACGGATCTGACCGGCGCGATCCTGGACCGGTCGACGACGCCGCTGGCGATCGCCGAGGGACCTGAGGTCGTGCTCGACGCCGTCGCCGCGGCGGGGCAGGCGTTGTTGCGGGCGGCGGGGCGGTCCGTGGCGGATCTGGCCGGGACCGGGGTCGGGTTGCCGGGGCCCGTCGAGCACAGCACCGGGCGGCCGAACCATCCGCCGATCATGCCGGGCTGGGACTCGTACGACGTCGTCGGGCGGTTGAGCCGGACGCTGCCCGGGCCGGTACTGGTCGACAACGACGTGAACATCATGGCGCTCGGCGAACACGCGACGGCGTACCCGGACGTCGAGCACCTGCTGTTCGTGAAGGTCGCCACCGGTATCGGTGCGGGCGTGATCAGCGGCGGCCGGCTGCACCGCGGGGCGCGCGGGGCGGCCGGCGACATCGGGCACATCCAGGCCCCCGGGCACACCGAGGTGTGCCGGTGCGGCAACACCGGCTGCCTGGAGGCGATCGCGTCCGCGGCCGCGCTGGCGGCCAAGCTCGGCGTCGAGACCAGCCAGGACATCGTCGACCTGGTCCGGGCCGGCAACACCGAGGCGACCACCGCCGTACGCCAGGCCGGCCGCGAGATCGGGACCGTACTGGCCGCGGCCGTCAGCCTGCTCAACCCGTCGGTCATCGTCGTCGGCGGCTCCCTCGCCCAGGCCGGCGACAGCCTGCTGGCCGGCCTCCGCGAAACCGTCTACGCCCGATCGTTGCCCCTGGCCACAACCCACCTGCACGTCGTCCCGTCCCAGGCCGGCCCCGACGCAGCCCTCCTCGGCGCCGCCACCCTGGTCCTGACCCACAGCGCCCTCAGCTAGCGTCCTAGGAGCCGACATCTCCTGTCGGGCTGCACGTCTACTCGCCCCAGGCGATGGCGACCTGGTCGATCAGGGAGATCACCCGGGCGAGTTCGCTGCCGCCGCGGGCGCGGCCGAAGCCGTTGCGGCGGCCCCAGAACGACGCCTGTACGGCGATCAGCTGCGTCCAGCGCCGGATCCGGTCGGCCTCGATACCCGAGGCCTCGGCGAACTGCTCCAGCTCGGTCCGCAGATACCGCAGCAGGTCGTCCACGGCGAGACCGTCCCCGAGGAGCAGGTGATACGCGCGGGTGCGCAGGAAGATCGCGGCGTCGAAGGCCGGGTCGCCGACGTACCCCTTCGGATCGACAGCCAGCCAGGGCTCGCGATCCGCCCGCAGGATGTTGTTCGGGTGGAAGTCGCCGTGGACCATGGTCTCCGGCTGCTCGCGGCACAGTTCGTCGACGACGGCCATCGCCCCGGCCACGACGGAATCGGGCAACGGGTGGTCAAGCTCGGCAGCATCCTTGCCCAGGTCCTCGGCCCAGCATGCAGCCTTCTCCGACATCCGCGGCAAGCCGTCCGGCGCCGGGATCGTCAACTGGCGGAGCAGGTCACCGGCGATCGCGGCGACGCCTTCGCTGTGCACAGCCGTGTGCTGGGCAGCGTGCTGGGCCATGGTGCTGGCGTGCGCCCGTTCGAGGAGCATCGCGTACCGGTCGTCGTCACGCTCGTAGAGCCGCACGGCACCACGACCGGCCCACACCTCGAAGGCGTCCGGCTCGTACACGTTCCCCGGATGCGGGAACGACACCTTCAAGACGGCGTCTCCCGCCACCGGCACCACCACGCCGACCTGGCCGTGCAGTACGTCACCGTCCCGCTGGAGGCTCCAGCGGTCGAGCAGGTCCTCGACGATCGTCGGCAGCTCGTCGAGCCACGCCTGCCCGGCCGCGCCTTCACGATCCACCGTCGTCCTGGCGAACGCCTCCGGGATCACCAGCGCTCCGACTTCGCTGAGCGGGAGACCAGGCTGAAGAGCATGTCCTTGGGGGTCATCTCGCCGGCGACGACCTTGGTCACGTGTTCGGCGATCGGCATTTCGACGTCGTGGTGGTGGGCGAGTTCGCTGATCGAGGCGCAGGACTTGACCCCCTCGGCGACCTGACGGGTGCCCTCCAGGATCTGCGCGACCGACATGCCCTGGCCGAGCTTCTCGCCGAACGTACGGTTGCGCGACAACGGCGACGAGCAGGTCGCGACCAGGTCGCCGAGCCCGGCGAGGCCGGAGAACGTGTGCTCCTGCGCGCCCAGCGCCGTACCGAGCCGGGCGATCTCCGCCAGCCCGCGGGTGATCACCGAGGCTCGGGCGTTGTCGCCGAAGCCGAGGCCGACGGCCATGCCGACCGCCAGCGCGATCACGTTCTTGCAGGCGCCGCCGAGCTCGCACCCGATCACGTCGTTGTTCGTGTACGGGCGGAACGTCGGCGAGTGGCACAGCTTCTGCAATCGTGCCGCGGTCCCCTCGTCCGCGCAGGCCACGACGGACGCGGCCGGCTGGCCCTCCGCGATCTCGCGCGCCAGGTTGGGCCCGGAGACGACCGCGATCCGTTCCGGCCCGGCGCCGGTGAGCTCGGCGATCACCTCGCTCATCCGCTTCGTCGTACCGAGCTCGACACCCTTCATCAGGCTGACCAGCGGTACGGCGTTCGGCAGGACGCCGGCCCAGTCCGCGAGGTTGTCCCGCAAGGACTGCGACGGCACCGCGAGCACGACGGCCTCCGCCCCGTCGGCCGCGGCGGCGGGGTCGTGGGTCGCGGTGATCGCCTCGGACAGCCGGATCCCAGGCAGGTACTCGGCGTTCTCGTGCTGGGTGTTGATCACCTCGCAGAGCGACTCCCGTCGGGCCCACACCGACACCTGGTTCCCCGCATTCGCCAGCACCGTGGCGAACGCCGTACCCCAACTACCGGCACCGAACACCGCAACCCTGGTCATCGGGCCTCCCGTTCTGGACTGAGGAGCGCAGGGAGCGTAGCGACCGGAGCGACCGGAGCGACGAGGGAAGAACGGGAGCTAAAGCCCGATGACCCGCCGCGCCGGAGGCGTGGCATCAGTGCGGTCATTCTTTCCCCTCACGTCGGGCTTTGCGCCAGTCGAAGAGTTCCTTGGGCGGTTCCTCGCCGCGCAGTTCGCCGAGTGTCTCGGCGACCCGGGCCATGATCACCTCGGTTGCCTCGCGCAACAGCTCGTTGGTGATCGGCCGGCCCTCGAACGCGCTCAGGTCGACCGGCTTCCCGGCCCGCACCAGCAGCGTCTTCCGCGGCAGCAGCCGGATCCGGATCCTGCCGGTGTAGGACTTGATGATCTCCTGGGCGCCCCAGTTCGCGACCGGGATCACCGGGCAGCCGGTCATCAGCGCGATCCGGGCCGCGCCGGTCTTCCCGGTCATCGGCCACATCGCCGGATCTCGGGTGATCGTGCCCTCTGGGTAAACGCCCACGCACTCACCGCGTTCGACCGCCGCGACCGCGTCCCGGAAAGCGTCCGCGGCCTGCGCGGATTCGCGGTACACCGGGATCTGCCCGGCCCCGCTGATAATGCTGCCGAGCACCGGGACCTTGAAGACCGACGCCTTGCCGAGGAAGCGCGGGATCCGCCGGCACTCCCAGATGAAATAGCCGAGCAGCACCGGGTCGAAATGCGAGATGTGGTTCGGCACGTACACCACGCCGCCCTGCCGCGGCATGTTCTCCCGGCCGCTGAACCGGCACTTGGTGAACACGATCATGAACGGTTTGACGATTGCCACGATGATGCCGAACCAGAATCCGCGCGGCGGCCGTGGATCGGCACCCTTGCTGTCCACTGCTGCCTCCTGGTGGTCGAATGCGCCGTCGGTCATGGGAGAATCCTGCCTGATGGCAGACCTACAGGTCGCTCCCTGGACCCTGGTGATCCCGGTGAAGCGTACGGCGATCGCGAAGAGCCGGCTCGCTCCGGCCTACCCTCAGCACCGTCCCGAGCTGGCCCGTGCCTTCGCCGTCGACACTACTGCGGCCGCGCTCCGATCTCCCCTGGTGCACACGGTCCTGGTCGTCACCGACGACCCGCAGGTCGGCCCCGACGTGACCGCGGCCGGTGCCCGGGTGGTGCCGGACCTGCCCGCCGCGGGACTCAACGAAGCGCTGCTGCACGGAGCCACTGTGGCGGCTGCGGAGTTCCCGGGCAACGGCATCGCGGCACTGTCCGCGGATCTTCCCGCACTCCGTCCGGCCGAGCTCACCGCCGTGCTCGCGGTCTGTACCGCAGCCCGTTCCTTCGTCGTCGACGAGCCCGGCACCGGTACGACGTTGCTCGCGGCGGCTCCCGGCGTACCGCTGGATCCGCGCTTCGGCGTCGGCTCCGCCCTGGCCCACCAGGCGTCCGGGGCGGTCCCGATCGAGGTGGCCGGCATCGAGTCGGTACGTCGTGATGTCGACACCGCGGCCGATCTCGCGCACGCCGTACAACTCGGCGTCGGTCCGGCGACGGCCGAGGTGCTGTCGCTGGTGCTCGGTGCCGCGACCGGGACCGAAGGTCTAGCCTGCTGACATGCAGGCGACTGTGAGCAAGTACGACGGTGAAACGTTCTCCGGGGCCGTGCTGACCGACAGCGGGATCGAGCTCCCGTTCACGGTGCACGCCGTCGCGGACACCCCGGTGCGGCATCTGCGGGTCGGCCAACGGGTCCGGATCGAGACCACCGGCTCGGGTGCGACGCTGGCGATCACCCGGGTGGAGTTCGCCACCCACCTGTAGACAGTTGCCCCGAACAACGGCGAAGGCCGGTCATCCCCTGGAGTGGGGTGACCGGCCTTCGCTGTTGTGCGGTACGCCGCAGTGCCTGAAGATCAGCGAGCGGTACGCTTCGCCGCGGTCTTCTTGGCGGGGGCCTTCTTGGCCGGCGCCTTCTTCGCGACGACCTTCTTGGCCGGGGCCTTCTTCGCCGGGGCCTTCTTGGCAACGGTCTTCGCCGGTGCCTTCTTGGCAACCGTCTTGGCCGGGGCCTTCTTGGCGACCGTCTTCTTCGCAGCGGCGGTCTTCGTAGCAGCGGCCTTGGCCGGGGCGGCCTTCTTGGCCGGGGCAGCCGCCTTGGTGGCGGTCGCGGCCGGCTTCGGGGCTACCAGCTTCGGCAGCTTCTTGGCGCCGGAGACGACAGCCTTCAGCTCCGCACCCGCGCGGAACTTCGGAACCGTGGTCTTCTTGGCGCGCTTGGTCTCACCGGTCCGCGGGTTGCGCACGATGCGCGCGCCACGCTCGATGGCCTCGAAGGCACCGAAACCGGTGATGGCGACCTTGCCACCCTTCTTGGTCAGCTCGCGCTGGACGGTGTCGATCACCGACTCCAATGCGTGCTGGGCCTGGCGGCGGTTTCCGTCGAAGTGCACTGCGAGCGCTTCGACCAACTGGCTCTTGTTCACTGCTTCCCTCCGTGAACACTAGGCGTCGAGCACAGCGCTCGATCTCACAGGAACGTTATGGACTGAACAGGCCATGCACAAACACCAACGCGGCAATTTGGCCTTGTTTTAGGCGATTCGGACCACAATTTGGCCCGATCCGGGTCCCTGGAGAGGTTTTGGCGGCTGTTTGCCGCCGGCTTCACAGCCAGCCGCGGCGCTTGAAGATCTGGTGCAGACCTCCACACACCAAGGCCATCAGGCCGATCGCGAACGGGTATCCGTACTCCCAGTGCAGCTCCGGCATCTTGTCGAAGTTCATCCCGTAGACGGTGCCGATCAGGGTCGGCGCGAACAGGATCGCCGCCCAGGCAGAGATCCGCTTCACCTCTTCGTTCTGCTCACTGCTGGCGATCGCGAGGCTCTTCATCTCCTCGTTCTGCTGCTGCGCCACCAGGGTCGCGTTCACGGTCAGGATGTCGCGCAGGAGCTCGCGGAAGCCGTCGACCTTCTCCACCACCTCGGTGACGTGGTCGGCCACATCCCGCAGTGAACGTTGCAGTTCCTCGTCCACGCCGTACTTCTGGAAGCCGCCGCGGAGCTGCTCGAGGATCCCGATCAACGGCCGGGTGGCGCGCTGGAACTCGATCACCTCGCGGGACAGTTCGTAGATCCGCCGCGACACCTTGGGATCGCCGCGGAAGACCTCGGTCTCGATCTCGTCGATGTCGTTCTCCAGACCGGCGACCACCGGCGCGTAGCCGTCCACGACCTTGTCCACGATCGCGTACAGCACCGCTTCGGCGCCGCGGCTGAGGAGCTCCGGATCGCGTTCGACACGACGCCGTACGGCGGCCAGGTTCGGCGCTTCGGCGTGGCGGACCGTCACCACGAAGTCCGGGCCGACGAAGACGTGCACCTCACCGAACTCGACCTCCTCGGTCGCGTCCCGGTACCGCGCGGCCTTGAGGACGACGAACAACGTGTCGCCGTACCGCTCCAGCTTCGGCCGCTGGTGCGCCTCGTTCGCGTCCTCGATCGCCAGCTCGTGCAGGTCGAACTCCTGCGCCAGCGACGCGAGCTCGCGGCGGTCCGGCCGGTACAGGCCGATCCAGGCCAGGCTCTGCGGCGCGTCATGGAGCGCCGAGTAGGTGTCGGCCAGCGAATGCGGGGACGCGACGCGGTTGCCGCCGCAGTAGATCGCGCTGTCGACGACGCTGTGCCCCTTGGGCTTCAGCGGATCGCGCTGCTGCTTGGCCTCCGGCTCGATCCCGGCGGTGGCGACGGCTGCGGCGTGCTTGCGCGCGGCGGCACGCAGTGACGGAGTACGGCTGAACGCACGGAAGGTGCGCAGGCGCAGGTCGGACATGAGTCCTCCAGATGCGGGTGATTCAGGCGAGTGATGAGCGCACGTCTGCCCGACCCCACAACTACTGGAGGAAGATCAGTCCCCCGAAGGCCGAGCGAGACCGGTATGTCTGGAGGGATCGCTGTTGTTCATGCGTCCTCACCTCCTCGGTCTCGCAAGCCTTGTTCTGACAACCCCAGAAGGGTAACACCAGAGTTATCGCCCCCGCCCCCTCGAACGTTACGGGGACGATAACTCTGCGAGAGCTTTCAGGCCTTCGCGGGAAGGGTTGCCGGCTTGAAGGACGGCCGGGTTGCTTCGTACGCGGTGATCTCGTCGGCGTGCGACAGCGTGATGCCGACGTCGTCGAGACCGTTCAGCAGCCGGTAGCGCGTGTAGTCGTCGATCTCGAAGGGTGCCGAGACGTCACCGGCCGAGATCGTCTTGTTCTCCAGGTCGACCGTGACCTTGGTGCCCGGGTCGGTCTCGACCGCGGTCCACAGCTGCTCGACAACGTCCTGCGTCACCAGCGCGGCCAGCAGGCCGGCCTTGCCGGAGTTGCCGCGGAAGATGTCCCCGAACCGCGACGAGACGACCACCCGGAACCCGTAGTCGAGCAAGGCCCAGACCGCGTGCTCGCGGGAGGATCCGGTGCCGAAGTCCGGTCCCGCGACGAGCACCGAGACCCCTTCGTACTCGGGCTGGTTGAGGACGAACGACGGATCGTTGCGCCAGGCCGCGAACAGCCCGTCCTCGAAGCCGGTCCGGGTGACCCGCTTCAGGTACACGGCCGGGATGATCTGGTCGGTGTCGACGTTGCTCCGGCGCAGCGGGGCCGCCGTACCGATGTGCTGGGTGAAGGCTTCCATGATTCCCTTGCTCCTCAGGCGTTCGCGGGTACGGCGACGGGCGGCAGGTCGGCGGGCGCGGCCAGCGTCCCGGTGACCGCGGTCGCGGCGGCGACCAACGGCGACACCAGGTGGGTCCGGCCGCCCTTGCCCTGACGGCCCTCGAAGTTCCGGTTCGAGGTGGAGGCACTGCGCTCCCCCGGGGCCAGCTGGTCCGGGTTCATGCCCAGGCACATCGAGCACCCGGCCCCGCGCCACTCGGCGCCGGCGTCCTTGAAGATCGTGTCCAGACCCTCGGCCTCGGCCTGCAGCCGGACCCGGCCGGAGCCCGGGACCACCAGCATCCGGGTGCCCTCGGCAACCTTCCGCCCGGCCAGTACGCCGGCCGCGGCCCGCAGGTCCTCGATCCGGCCGTTGGTGCAGGACCCCAGGAACACGGTGTCCACGTGGATCTCGCGCAGCGGCGTACCGGCGGTCAGGCCCATGTACTCCAGCGCCCGCTCGGCGGCGACCTTGTCGTTCTCGTTCTCGAAGTCGTCCGGCGACGGGACAACGTCCGCGAGGGCGACGCCCTGGCCCGGGTTCGTGCCCCAGGTGACGAACGGCGTGATCTCCTCGGCCCGCAGCACGACCTCGCGGTCGAAGGTCGCGTCCTCGTCGGTGGCCAGGCTCTTCCAGTACTCGACGGCCGCTTCCCAGTCCACGCCCTGCGGCGCGTGCGGCTTGTCCTTCAGGTACTCGAACGTGGTCTCGTCCGGCGCGATCATGCCGGCCTTCGCGCCCCACTCGATCGACATGTTGCAGATCGTCATCCGGGCTTCCATGCTGAGCGCCCGGATCGCCTCGCCGCGGTACTCGACGATGTAGCCCTGGCCGCCGCCGGTGCCGACCTTCGCGATCAGCGACAGCACCAGGTCCTTGGCCGAGACACCCTCGGGCAGTACGCCGTCGACGGTAACGGCCATCGTCTTCGGGCGGGCCTGCATCAGCGTCTGGGTGGCCAGCACGTGCTCGACCTCGCTGGTACCGAT
Source organism: Kribbella sp. NPDC051137 (assembly GCF_040682535.1). Classification (NCBI taxonomy): domain Bacteria; kingdom Bacillati; phylum Actinomycetota; class Actinomycetes; order Propionibacteriales; family Kribbellaceae; genus Kribbella; species Kribbella sp. NPDC051137. The sequence goes on along the minus strand of NZ_JBFBBI010000002.1, from coordinate 419,083 downwards.
GCCGAAGGCAATCGCGCCGAACGCGCCGTGCGTGGAGGTGTGGCTGTCTCCGCAGACCACGGTCATGCCGGGCTGGGTCAGGCCGAGCTGCGGGCCGATCACGTGCACGACGCCCTGGTCCGGGTCGCCGAGGGTGTGGATCCGGATGCCGAACTCCTCGGCGTTCTTCCGCAGCGTGTCCACCTGGGTCCGCGACACCGGGTCGGCGATCGGCTTGTCCACGTCGAACGTCGGCACGTTGTGGTCCTCGGTGGCGATCGTCAGATCCGGCCGCCGGACCTGTCGGCCGGCCAGCCGGAGACCGTCGAAGGCCTGTGGACTGGTCACCTCGTGGACCAGGTGGAGGTCGATGTAAAGGAGGTCGGGTTCTCCGTCGGCATGGCGCACGACGTGCGCATCCCAGACCTTTTCCGACAACGTCCTACCCATCAGACTTCTCCTTTGAGGTATGTGGTGAGGTGCTTTCGCTCACAGTGCTCTCGATTGGGCCTCTGAAGCGACTTGCGTTCCACGATTCGAGACGGCAGTATCGTCTCATGGACAACTCTAGCGGAGTCGGCGTTCTCGACAAAGCAGCTCTCGTTCTGTCCGCACTCGAGTCCGGGCCGGCGACCCTGGCCGGACTGGTGGCGGCGACGGGGCTGGCGCGCCCGACGGCACATCGTCTCGCGGTCGCTCTCGAGCACCACCGGCTGGTCGGGCGCGACATGCAGGGACGCTTCGTGCTCGGCCCGCGACTGAGCGAGTTGGCCTCCGCGGCCGGCGAGGACCGGCTGCTCGCGACCGCCGGCCCGGTGCTGGCGCGACTGCGTGACATCACCGGCGAGTCCGCACAGCTCTTCCGCCGCCAGGGCGAGTACCGCGTCTGCGTCGCGGCCGCGGAGCGCCCGTCCGGTCTGCGGGACACCGTGCCGGTGGGCAGCCAGCTGACCATGGCGGCCGGGTCGGCCGCGCAGATACTGCTGGCCTGGGAGGACCCGGAGCGGATGCACCGCGGCCTCCACAACGCTTCCTTCAACGCGGCGGCGCTGGCCGGCGTACGGCGCCGCGGCTGGGCACACTCGGTCGGCGAGCGCGAGCAGGGCGTCGCGTCGGTCTCGGCCCCGGTCCGCTCCCCCAGCGGCAAGGTGATCGCGGCGGTCTCGGTCTCCGGCCCGATCGAACGCCTGTCCCGCCAGCCCGGCCGCATGCACGCCCCGGCCGTCATGGCCGCCGCCGAGCGCCTCTCGGAGGCCCTCCGCCGCGCGTCCGAATAGTTCAGAGCGGCCAGCGGCGCCCGGTGCTGCTGTCGATCAGGGTGGGATGGGCAGCGGTGGCTTCCAAAGGAAGTACGTCGTAGACGGCCGCTGCCAGGGTCGGTAGCGCTGCGAGGGGAACGCGGGGCGCGACCGTGCAGTGCGGCACCCATCTGCCTGGCTGGTAGTGGCGGTGGAGGTCGGCCCCGGTTGTCGTGACCGCTGCTACCACTTGCTGTTGGAGCTGGAGAAGTTCGGCGCCGACAGCCGGCACCAGCCACGCTCGTCCACGTCGGAACGTTCCGAGCGCATCGAAGTACACCTCGGCCGACTGTTCACTCAGCAGTGGCTGGGCGGCCTTCGTCACCTCGTCGTGGTCCCACTCACGCAGTACGGCGAGCGACAGGTGCGGCACATGGCGGCCGTGCGTGTGCGATCTCAGCGTCGGTACGCCGAGATCCTCCAAGCGGTCCCACAACGCCCGAAGCAGCCGGTCGGTGCGCCGGTCGAACAGCAGGCAGACGGCAAGTGCCACCCGACCACAGTAGGCCGGAACTCAGGCGGCTCCGCCGTACGGGACCGTGATGATCTCCAGGTTGTGCCCGTCGGGATCGTCCCAGTACAGACCGCGCCCGCCGTCGTTCGTGTTGATCTCACCCTCCTGACGATGGAACGGGTCCGCCCAGTAGGTCAGCCCGCGCTCGACGATCCGGGCGTGGATCTGGTCGAACTCCGCCTCGCTCACCAGGAAGGCGTAGTGCTGGCCGTGCACCTGCCCGTTGCTCTCGGCGAAGTCCAAAGAGGTGCCGTTCCCGAGCTGGACCACGGCGAACGGCCCGTAGCTCGTCGGTTCCTCCAGCCCGAGAATCCCGGCCAGGAACCGCGCGGAGGCCAGCTTGTCGGTAGAGCTCACGATCGTGTGGTTGAACTCGACTGCCATCGATCCAGCGTAGAGGCTGTTGTCACAGAGCGCAGCTGAGATCACTATGAGGATTACGAGCCCTCAAGGAGGTCCGACATGGAGCGGGACTGGTTGACTCTCGGCTGGAAGATGCTGCTCGTCCGGGGCGTGCTGGGGATCGTGTTCGGGATCCTCGCGATCGCGTGGCCGATCTCGACGGCGATCGCGCTCGCCCTGCTGTGGGGCATCTGGGCGCTTGCCGACGGCATCGGATCGATCGCGCAGGCGTTCCAGCCGGAGTCCAAAGGCGGCCGGCTCTGGCTGATCGTGCTCGGTGTGATCGCGCTGCTCGCGGGGTTCTTCGCCATCGTGCATCCCGGCATGACCGTGGCCACGCTGACCTGGATCCTCGGCATCTGGCTGATCGTCCGCGGCATCTTCGAGCTCGCGGGCGCGTTCAGCAGCCACCTGCCGATGCCACGCTGGCTCCTTGTCCTGAACGGCGTGCTGTCGCTGCTGATCGGCATCCTGTTCGCCGCCAACCCCGGCGCCGGCGCGGTGAGCATCGCCGTACTCCTGGGCATCACCGCCCTCATCTGGGGCGCCGTACTGATCGGCGTCGCCTGGTCGGTACGCCGGACCGCCACCGGCCCTACGACGACCGAGACCCCGTCACCTGCCTAACACCCGCAGGACGTACTGGGAACCAACTCGTAGTCGAGCACGTGCCGCGCGGCCGCCGGCTTGCTCCGGTCGAGCAGCAACCCGACCGCCTGTCGCGCGGTCTCCTCGATCGGCTGCCGCACACTGGCCAACGGCGGCACCGTCACCGTGCACTCGCTCGTCCCGTCGAACCCCATCACCGCCACGTCCTCCGGCACCCGCAACCCCGCCTCCCAGGCCGCGAACAGGACGCCGAACGCCTGCTCGTCCGTCGAGCAGTAGATCGCCCGTGGCGGCCGCTTCTGCCGGAACCACGGCCGTACGGCGTCCCGCGCCGCGAACCGGGACACCGGCGCCGCGACGTACCGCGCCGTCGACCGCGGATGCGCCACGAGCGCGCGTTCGATCCCGCGCCGGTGTTCCGCCGTTCCGGGCGATTCCTCCGGACCGGTGACGACGCCGAGGGTGCGGTAGCCGTGGGACAGCAGGTGATCCGCGGACGCCTCGGCGCCCGCCACGTAGTCGATCGACAACGTCGAGACCGTGACGCCGTCGGGCACCGGGTGCAGGGCCACCACCGGTACGCCGGCCGCCGCGAACCGCTGGATCGCCGGCTCGACGAGCAAGGAGACGAGAACGACGCCGTCGACTTTGCGCTCGATGAACGACCCGATGTGCGCGGACTCCTGCGCCGGGTCGCCTGCCGAGTCGCCGATCAGCAGCAGGTGGTCGTGCCGCCGGGCGAAGTTCTCCAGGTGCTCGGCGAGGGTCGCGAAGTACGGGTTGCGGATCTGCGGGATCAGCAGCCCGAGCGAATACGTACGGCCCGCGCTCAGCGCCCGGGCCAGGATGTTCGGCCGGTACTCGAGCTCCGCGGCCGCCTCCAGCACCCGCCGCCGGGTCTCCGCGGACACCGGCCGCGGCCCGTTGTTGAAGACGTAGCTGACCACCGCGGTCGACGTACCGGCGCGCTCCGCGACGTCACGCGCGGTCGCCATCGATCTCCCCACGCCCGACAGCGTAAGCCGTACCGGCGACCACGATCCGACGTGTGATCTCCTCGGCCACGTCCTCGGCCTCGACCGCGGTCACGATCCGCACCGTCCCCTCGCTGTCGGCCGCGAACGTGCTGTGCCCCGCACGCTCTCCTCCGACCTCGATCGAGACCCGGCCGAGTCTGGAGAACGTGAACAGCTCCGGGCGGCTCAGCGCGAGCACCGCGACCGGATCGTGCGGCACGTTCCAGGTCTCGTTCCAATAGGCCCACCACTGCTCGATGTCCGCCCCGAGCGCCGCTCCCAGCGGACCGGCCGCCCGGATCCGCTCCAGCCGGGCCTTCTCGATCGTGACCTGCCGGGTGATCTCCAGCCCGGTGATCGTCGTCGGGATCCCCGCACCGAGCACGATCCGCGCGGCGAGGTCGTCGGACTTGAAGTTGTGCTCGCACACGTCGTCGCCGAACGACCCGCCCATCACCCACAGATGGCGGATCCACCACGCCGCCTGCGGCTCCAGCTGCAGCACCTTCGCGATGTTGGTCAACGGCCCGATCGCCGCCACGTCGAGCTCACCAGGACGCGCCCGCAGCAGCTCGACCAGCCGCTCGGGTGCACTGTCCGCGCTGATCGTCTCGGCCGCCAGCCCGTCGTGCAGCGTGCCTTCGTGGCCGGCCCACCAGACGTCCCGCCCGGACAGCGGATCGACGCGCCCCGGCACGACGGTCAGCTCACGCCCGGCGAGTACGCCGTACCGCCGGGCGAGCTGGGCCCGCAGCCGGGTGTCGCCGTACACGGTGTGCACCTCGGCGAGGTCGATCTCCGGGCTGCCGAGCAACTGCGCGAGCGCCATCGCGTCGTCCACGTCGGAACCGATGTCGGTGTCCAGGATGAGGGATCGCACGTATCTCCTTTACTTGAGCCCGGTGCTCGACACGGACTGGACGAAGTACCGCTGGAAGCCGGCAATGACCACCAACGGGATGACGGTGAGGACCACGGCACCCGCGAACACGAGCCCGTAGTCGGCGAAGTTCTGGCCTTGCAGGTTGGACAGTGCGACCGGGCCGAGGATGTGTTTCGCGTCGGTACCGATCAGCAGCGGCCACACGTACGCCTGCCACTGGAAGAGGAACAGCATCAGCCCGGCGCCGATCAGCGCGGGCTTCGACAGCGGCAGGTAGATCCAGCGGAAGACGCCGAACCATCCCAGCCCGTCCAGCCGGCCGGCCTCGACCAGTTCGACCGGGACGCCCAGGAAGAACTGCCGGAGCAGGAAGATCGCCATCCCGTTCCCGATCCCCGGCAGCACCAGCCCGGTGAACGTGTTGGTCAGGTGCCAGTCCCGGAACATCGTCGACAACGGGATCGCGATCGCGTCGAACGGCACCAGGAAGCTCAGTACGACGATGCCGAACACGAGACCGCGACCACGGAACTCGAACGCCGCCAGCCCGAACGCCGCGGTCGCGCAGACCACGAGCCCGATCGCGACCGTGAGCGCGCTGACCAGGATCGAGTTCAGCGTCGCCCGGCCGATCTCACTGCCCAGCAGGGCCGAGTAGTTGGTGAGCGTCGGGCGCAGTTCGAAGAACGTCTGCCAGGACAGCGGGTTGAGATGCGCGAACGTCTCCGAGCCCGGGCGCAACGAGTTCGTCACGACCCAGAGCAGCGGCAGGAAGAACAGGATGCCGACGACCCCGCCGAGCACCGACAAACTGGCGCGCTTCACTGGTCACCTCGCAGCAGCCGGAACTGCCCGGCCACGATCGCCAGCGTCAGCACGACCAGGATGACCACCTCGGCGTTCGCCACGTGGATGTCGCCGATCGCGTACGCCCGGTTGTAGACGTCGTACATCAACAGGTTGCTGTTGCCGTTCGGCCCGCCCTTGGTCAGGATCTGCACCGGCGCGAACACGAGCAGGTTCGACACCGTGTCGGCGACCAGCACGAACGCGAGCGGCCGCCGTACCAACGGGAGGATCACCGAGATCATCCGCCGCCACGGTCCGGCGCCGTCCAGCAGCGCGGCCTCGCGGACCTCGACCGGGACCTCCTGGATCCCGGCGATCAGGAACAGCATCCAGTACCCGACGCCGATCCAGGACAGCAGCACGATCAGCGACGGCAGCACCTGGTTCGGCGACGTCAGGAACGGCTGTGCGGGCAGGCCGAGGCGTTGGAGTACGCCGTTCCCGAGGCCGTCGGGGCGGTAGATGACGCTCCAGATGACGGCCGACACGGCCGGCGGGGTGGCGATCGGGAGGATCACCAGCGTCCGCCAGAGCTTCGAGCCGGCCGCCTTCTGGGTGAACAGCACCGCGAGCAGGAACGAGACCATGACCTGGATCGGGTTCACCAGCACGGTGAAGAGCAACGTGACACCGACCGACTGCCGGAAATCCTTGCTGCCCAGCAGATCCGTGTAGTTGCTCAGCCCGGTGAACACCCGGCCGCCGCGCAACAGGCTCTCGGTGTAGAAGCTCTCCACCACCGCGGAGATCGCCGGAACGATCCGCAGGACGGCGAGGCACACCAAGGCCGGTGCGAGGAAGGCCAGGGCGATCAGCCCCTGCCGCTGTCTCACTTGATGGTCTTCCAAGCGTCGTTCAGCTGCTGAGTGGCCTGCTGCAGCCGCTGATCCGAGTTGGTCCCGTTCCGGATGTCGGCGAACGCCTTGCCCAGCACTTCCTCGAACTGGATGTACCCGACGCTGACCGGCCGCGACACCGCGGTGTGCTCACTCTCGTACGCCGTGATCGCCGCCGCACCGACCGTCTTCGCGCCGGAGAACGCGTCCATCTTCGGGGTGTACTGCTTCTGCGCGTCCAGGTTCGCCGGGATGATCGTCGTCGTACTCGTGGTGGCCAGGTTGCCGGCCGGATCCAGCGTCGCGAACTCGATGAACTTGCGGGCCATCCCCTGCTGCTTCGAGGCCGGGTTGATGCCGAGCGACCACGACCCGGTCGGAGTGACCGGCTTGCCGCCCTGGAAGTACGGCAGCGGCGCGACGCCCCAGTCGATCTTCGAGCTGCCGAAGATCTTCAGGTCCCACGGGCCGCCGACGAAGAACGCCACGTCGCCGTTCGAGAACACCGGTCCGGTCTGGAACCCGCCGATCCCGCGCGGCGACAACCCGCTGGCGAAGGTCGCGCCGTACCACTGCATCGCCTTCTTCCAGCCGTCGGTCTCGATCGCCGGCGTCAGCGCGTCGTCTCCGGTGATCCCGGATCCGCCGCCGAGCGACTCGGCCAGCGGCTGCAGCTGGTAGTACGCCTCCGGCTGCTCCATGAACAAGCCGTACTTCGTGCCGCCCGCCTGCATGCTCTTCCGCCCGGCCGCCTCGACCTGCTCCCAGGTCCAGCGCTGCTGCGGGTCCGCGGTCGGCGGCGTGACCTTCGCCTTCGCGAGCGCGGTCTTGTTGTAGAAGAGGTACTGCGTCGAGTTCCACATCGGCAGCGACCAGAGCTTGTCGCGGAAGTGGTTGGTCTCGTACGCCGCTTTGGTGAAGCTGCCCTTCACCTTGCCGTCCAGGTCGCTGAGATCGGTGAGGAACCCCTTCGCGGCGAGCTGCGAGACCCGCGGCTCGTCGACGGTGTAGACGTCGATCCCGGTGTCCTTCGCGCTCAGCCGCTGCTGCATGGTCGCGTTGAACTGGTCGAACGGGATCTGCGTGTAGGTGACCTTGATGCCCGGGTTCTTCGCCTCGAAGGCCTTGATCACCGGCTGGTAGGTCTCGGCGTTGTCGGTACCGGTGAACGTGATCGTCCCGGTCTCAGGCCCGGGGTCGGCCGTCGTGCTGCCGGATCCGTTGCCGCCGGACGAGCCGCCGCAGCCGGCCAGCAGCAGGGCCGCGGCGACCGCCACGGCCGGAAGAGCGAAGAGGTTCCGCCTCATGGCGATCCCCTTTCCATCACGCAGGGAGAAGGTCTAAGCGCTTAGACTCTAAGCGCTTAGACCTTGAGCTGTCCAGAACATGACGAAGGCCCCCGTCCGCGAGGACGAGGGCCTTCACTCTGGTAGCCCCGACGGGATTCGAACCCGCGCTACCGCCTTGAGAGGGCGGCGTGCTAGGCCGCTACACAACGGGGCCAGAGGTTTTGTCATCCGAACCTTGCGGCTCGGGCAACGAGGTTGAACTTTACCGATTTTCATCGGCGCGGTCCAATCCGCTGGGGTACCAGGACTCGAACCTGGACTAACTGAACCAGAATCAGTCGGGCTGCCAATTACCCCATACCCCAAAGGCATTTTCACTGAAGTTGGAGAGTTTGTTTCCGCCCTCACCAACCCGGCTCGGAGAGCTTACCCGAGCATGCGACCGGACACCAAAACGGGTCCCCGTCGGCGGGTTGTCACTCCCGTCACACCCGTCGCGGAGCCGTCGCCGGCAGCGTCGCGAGCGGCAGTTCGGCCCCCGTCCGCAGCTGCATCCGGCCGGCCATCCAGGTCGCGATCGCACCGAAGGCGACGAACTTCGCGACGTCGATCACGACCAGCGGCCAGGGCGCGTCCTTGACCTCGAGGCTCGCCCCGAGGCTGTTGGTCAGGCCGGCGAACACGAACGTCACGACGTTGTTCGCCGCGTGCGACGCGATCCCGGATTCGAGTCCGCCGGTCCGGATCGCGAGGAACCCGGCGACCAGGCCGAACGCGAGCCGGTCGACGAACAGCGCCGGGCTCTGCCACGGCCAGATCCCGTGCGCGAGCGTGAACAGCACGCCGGTGACGACCACCGCCACGATCGTGCCGCGCAGGTACGACCCGACCGCCTGTAGCAGGTAGCCGCGGAAGTAGTACTCCTCCCCCGCCGCCTGGATCGGTGAGGTCAGCAACGTGATCACGATGATCGCGACCACGTCCGGCGCCGCCGGCCCGCCGTGCCGCTCACCGGTGGCGAGCGGCACGTTGCCGAACTGGACGACCGCGAAGGCCAGCAGTTCGAGCACGATCGCCACCAGCGAGAACCAGGCCAGCGGCCGCCAGCGGAGCTTGCCGACCACCGAGGACAGCAGCCCGGGGGTCTGCCGGTTCAGCAGCCGGGCGACCAGCATCGACAGCGGGATCAGGATGATCAGCGTCAGGTTCGTCGCCAGCAGCCCGAACCAGGACAACGTCCCGGGCGGGTCTTTCCGGATCCCCTGCTGGATCCCGAGGATGACGATGCCGCCGATCATCCAGCCGACGAGGATCGTCAGCGTGCCGAGAACGACGTACGCACGCGGCGTGACGTCGTTCTTCAGCAGCCTCTGGTACGGCGTACCGCTCATGACGCTGACAGGGTACGGCGGGCCTGCTCGAGCCGGTGCAGGGACTTCTCCCGGCCGAGCAACTCCAGCGACTCGAACAGCGGCGGCGAGATCCGGCGGCCGGAGATCGCCACCCGGACCGGGCCGAACGCGTTCTTCGGCTTCAGCCCGAGCCCGTCGATCAGCGACGCCCGCAGCGCCGCCTCGATCGCCTCGGTCGTCCATTCTGCAGGGCCGAGGTCCGAGAGTGCCTTGGCAGCGGCGGCCAGGACCGCGTCCGCGTCCCCGGTCAGCACCTTCGCCGCGGCGTCCGGGTCGACCGCGAACCGCGCGTCGTCCACGAACAGGAACCCGAGCATGTCGGCGGACTCGCCGAGCGCGTTCATCCGCTCCTGCACCAGCGGCACGGCGGCCCGCAGTACGGCGAGCTGCTCGTCGGACGGCTGCTCCGGCAGCACCCCGGCCTTGGCCAGGAACGGGACCATCCGCTGCGCGAAGTCGTCCTGCGGCAGCATCCGCATGTGCGCGGCGTTGATCGCTTCACACTTCTTCGGGTCGAAGCGGGCCGCGTTCGCATTCACCTTGCGGATGTCGAAGGCCGCGATCATCTCCGCCATCGTGAACACGTCGCGGTCGTCGGCGATCGACCAGCCGAGCAGGGCCAGGTAGTTCAGCAGGCCCTCGGGCAGGAAACCGCGCTCCATGTACTCCCCGAGGCCCGCGCCCGGGTCGCGCTTGGACAGCTTCTTGTTGCCCTCGGTTCCCATCACGAACGGCAGGTGCCCGAACCGCGGCGTCCGTCCGCTCCCGATCCCGATCTCCGCGAGCGCCTCGTACAGCGCGATCTGCCGCGGCGTCGACGACAGCAGGTCCTCGCCCCGCAGGACGTGGGTGATCTCCATCAGCGCGTCGTCGACCGGGTTCACCAGCGGGTAGAGTGGGTAACCGTTCGCCCGCACGAGCACGTAGTCGCCGAGGTTCTCCGGCAGGAACGTGATCTCGCCGCGGACCAGGTCGTCGAACACGATCGGGCGGTCCGGCATCCGCAGCCGGACGACGGGACGGCGCCCCTCGTCGACGTACGCCTGGATCTGCTCGGGGCCGAGGTTGCGGCAGTGGCCGTCGTACCCGCTGTGCTGGCCGGCCGTGCGCGCGGCCTCGCGGCGCTGGTCGAGCTCCTCCTGCGAGCAGTAGCAGTGGTACGCCCGGTTCGCGCTGAGCAGTTTGGCGACGACGTCGGCGTAGATGTCCATCCGCTCGGACTGTTTGTACGGACCGAAATCGCCGCCGTTGTCCGGTCCTTCGTCCCAGGTCAGGCCGAGCCACTGCAGGGACTCCAGCGTGTACCGGTAGCCCTCCTCGGTGTTGCGGGCCGTGTCGGTGTCCTCGATCCGGAGGACCAGCTTGCCGCCGTAGTGCCGGGCGAACGCCCAGTTGAACAGCGCGCTGCGGATGTTGCCGACGGTCAGCAGGCCGGTCGGTGACGGTGGGAAGCGGACCCGCACCGCAGCGGGTTCCAGGTCGCCCAGCACGTCGTCAGTCACGCACGATCACCTTGTTCGTCAGAGTTCCGATTCCTTCGACGCTGACCGAGACCTCGTCGCCGGGCAGCATCGGACCGACCCCCGCCGGGGTGCCGGTGAGGACAACGTCGCCGGGCAGCAGCGTGGTGAAGGAGGTGATGTAGGCCAGCACCTCCGGGATGTCGAAGATGAACTGGCTGGTCCGCCCGTCCTGCTTGGGCTCACCGTTCAGCTCGGTGCTGACCCGAAGGTCGGACACGTCCAGCTCGGTGCTGATCCACGGGCCGAGCGGGCAGAACGTGTCGTACCCCTTGGCCCGGGCCCACTGCCCGTCGGACTTCTGCAGGTCACGCGCGGTCACGTCGTTCGCGATCGTGTAGCCGAAGATCACCTCGTTGACCCGCTCCTTGGGCAGGTCCCGGCAGATCCGGCCGATCACGATCGCCAGCTCGCCCTCGAAGTGCAGGTCGTTGGTCTGCTCCGGGTAGACGATGCCGTCCCGCGGGCCGATCACGCTGGTGTTCGGCTTCAGGAAGATCATCGGCTGTTCCGGTACGTCGTTCCCGAGCTCGGCGGCGTGCGCCGCGTAGTTCCGGCCGACGCAGACCACCTTGCTGCGCGGGATCACCGGCGCCAGCAGCCGGACGTCCGCGAGTTGCAGCTTCTCCCCGGTGAACTGGGCCGACCGGTAGAGCGGGTCCGAGTCGAGAACGTTGACAGTGCCGACGAGCCCCTCGGGGTCGTCGGTCTCGACGACGCCGTACTTCGGCTCGTCGTCCACGGAGAATCTGGCGATACGCACGGCCTGAGCCTACCGTCGGCGCGGAATGAGACAGTATTGCGGTGACTTTCGAGATCCGGCCGGCGGTTCCTGACGAGTACGACGCGGTGGGCGAGCTGACCGTGGAGGCCTACTCGCACGACGGTTTCGTCCGCGGTGAGTACGCGATGACGCTCCGTGCGGCCGCCGACCGCGCAGCCAAGGCGGAGCTGTGGGTGGCGGCTGATTCCTCCGGGTTGCTCGGGACTGTTACTTATTGCCCCGTCGGCTCTGTGTACCGGGAGATCGGCAAGGACGAAGAAGGCGAGTTCCGCATGCTCGGCGTGGCCGGCCGGGCGCGGGGCCTGGGTGTCGGTACGGCGCTGACCCAGCGGTGCATCGACCGCACCCGTGAGCTCGGCCAGCGGCGGATCGTGATGAGCAGCGCCACCTACATGACCGCCGCCCACCGCCTGTACGAACGCTTGGGCTTCCACCGCCTGCCCGAGCGTGACTGGGCCCCGATCCCGGGCGTCGAGCTGTACGCCTTCGCCCTCGACCTATGACGACGCTGCCGTTCGCCGAGTGGACGTCGTACGCCGAAGCCCACGCCCGGCGGGTCGACGTACTGCTTGCTGATCACCTGGCACGACGAAAGCGCCGCGAACCGCATCCCGTCGAGGATTTCCTCTTCACGTACTACCCCACCCGTCCGAACCAGTTGCGGGTCTGGCACCCGGGGCTCGGGGTGCGGCTGGAGGGTGGCGTTGCTTATGAAGGCCGACGCGGGTATGTGGTGGTGGACGGAACCGCTTCGCTCGACCCGGACGAGGTGGAACGCCGTAAGGACAGCATCACGTGGATCCGGGCCTTGCTGTCGTCCACGCTGGACCGCCAGCCGCAGTTCGGCTGTTTCGGGCTGCACGAGTGGGCGATGGTCTACCGGACTCCCGAAGTACGGCACGACGCCTGGTCGCTGCGACTAGGTGCCGAGGGCACCGATCAGGTCGTCGAGTCGCACAAGATCGGCTGCTCGCACTTCGACGCGTTCCGCTTTTTCACCACGCCCGCACGCCCGCTCAACACACTGCAACCCACCCGCGAGTCCCAGCCGGCGCTGGAACAGGGCGGCTGCCTGCACGCGAACATGGACCTCTACAAGTGGGCCTGCAAGCTGATGCCGTTCACCCCCAGCGCGCTGCTGCTGGAGTGCTTCGAGCTGGCCCGCGACATCCGCACCCTCGACATGCGCGCCTCGCCGTACGACCTGGCCGCGCTGGGCTACTCCCCCGTCCGCATCGAAACCCCCGACGGAAAAGCCGAGTACACGGCCGCCCAACGCACCTTCGCCGATCGCGCCCGCCCCCTCCGCCGCCGACTCGCCGACCTCTGCGACCAGTTGCTCGGCTAGGCTCGCTGTATGGGAAAGATCGTCGCGTTCGCCTTCGCCGCACTGCTGATCGCGACCGGTGGCGTCTGGACCCTGCAGGGCCTCGGCTACCTGAAGGGCAGCTCGATGACCGGCCAGACCCTCTGGGCAACCGTCGGCCCGATCGTCGCCGCCTTCGGCGTAGCCCTGGTCTTCGTCGCGATCCGAGGTCCGAAGAAGCGCTGACTGTCGGCCGGCGTGCCAGGCGACGTACAGGATCGCGGGGATGATCAGCACCTCGAGGATGCTGTTGACGGCGATGTAGTACGGGATCGACGGCAGGAACATCTGCTCCAGGGCCTCACCTGACAGCGAACTGCTGTGCAGCGCACCGTTGAGCAGGAGGATCGCCATCAGCCCGCCGCACCCGGCGAAGGCGAACCCGACCCCGCGGATCGCCGACGCGTCGTCGTCCAGGTCGTCCCGGAGCGGGTGGCCGACGTGTCGCGGTACTACGAACCGATGGGCGATCGCTGGCAGCAACAGGTCGCGACGTACACGGACAGCCAGCTGGAGTTCCTCGTCGAGTTCCTCCGGCAAGGGCGTGGAAGTGCCCAGGCCGAGACCACCGCCCTACGCACCAACGGCCGGCCACATGCCACCCGCCGCCGCGGCGCCTAAAGCCGAAGTACAGCCCACTGGTAGTGCATAGCGCGGTCGTTGTCCCAGGTCGCCCACTGCTCCACTTCGCCGTACCGGGCGAGAACCGACCGGAGCCCGTCGTCGGAGCGGATGCTGAAGAACCGCGCGGGGCCGTAACCCGTCCCGTCCTCCCAGGTCTGCTCGCTTCCGTTGGCGTCTCCCCACAACCCGATCGCCAACGGAGCGCCGGGCCGCAGAACGCGCACGATCTCCTGCAGGGCTTGGTCGAGGTCCTCGTCGGCCACGTGCAGCAGCGTGCTCATCGTCCACCCGGCGTCGAAGGTGCTGTCCTCGAACGGCAGCTCGAGCACCGAAGCGACCTCCGCGCGCAGACCCGACGCCCGGCAAGCCTCCACACTCGCGGGCGACAGGTCGACACCCGTGTAGTCCAAGCCCGCCGCCGCGATCGCCTCGCCGTCGCGGCCGGGTCCGCAGCCGATCTCCAGGACCGTTCGCCGGCCTTCTCCCTGCAACTGGTCGAGGTACGCCGTACGCCGGGAGACGCGTGGCTCGGCGAGTTCGCGATCGACCCGCGCGTGCAGCTCGCCCGTGTAGTACGCGACCAGATCGCGTTCCCTTGCCGCGCGGTTCATCGGGTGGCCTTCAGCGCGAAGAACAACGGGATCCGCGGCGCGTCGTCGGGCAGGCGCCACCAGCCGTCGGGGGTTTGCTCCATCTGCGGCCAGCGGGGCCACGGCAGCACTTCGGACTCGCGCAGGGTGGTGATCCGGAAGCCGGCGGACGCGAGAGTGGTGACGATCTCGCCGAGTCCGTGGCGCCATTCGTAGCTGGTCTGGCGACCGGGGACCTCGTCGCCGGTGTAGGTGACGGTGGAGTCGTGCGCGATCGCGCCGCGCCCTTCGAGGTAGTCGGCGCGGAGGACGAGGTCATCGGATTCGCCGGGGAGGCCGACCTCGCGGAGGGCGTTGAGCAGTGGGTGGAACTCGACGACGTACAGGAACCCGCCGGGCTTCAGCAGATCGCGGACGGTTTCCGCCCATTGCTTCAGGTCCGGGAGATAACAGAGCGCGCCCTTGCCCGTGTAGACGACGTCGAACTGCCGCCCGTCGACCGCCTGCACCGCGTCGTACACGTTGGCATGCAGGTATTCGACCTCGACCCCCGCACCGGCGGCGATCCGCCGCGCTGCCTCCAGCGACTTCTCCGACAGATCGAGCCCGCTGGTCCGCGCACCGCGGCGCGCGAACTCGATCGTCTCGGTGCCGAGATGACACTGCAGATGCAGTACGTCGCGACCGTCGAGCGGGCCGAGGTCCGCCCATTCGTAGTCGGCGAACCAGTACTCGGCGGGCTTGTCGTAGAACGTGCTCGCCGCGTGCAGCGGCGCTCGGGCGTCCCAGTCGGCCTGGTTGGCTGCCACCATCTGCTGCGTCTGCTCGTCCAGAGTCACAGCAGCAGTCTGCCCGCTGTCCGGGCCACTTTATCCACAGCCCTTGTTCAAGGTTTGTGGATAAGCTTGAATAAGAGTATGGCGAGAGTCGAGTTGCACCGCTGGCCCGGGCACCCCGACGGGTTCACCCGGGCGGAGCGCCTCGGCGGGCCGTACGAGCTGTATCTGCCCGACCCGCTGACCGGGCGCGAGTTCGACCTGCCCGACGACGTGCTCGCGCTGCTCGAGGACGCCGCCGGCGACCTCGCCCGCCTGGACGCGACCGCCGCCGTACTGACCAACAGCGAGGCGCTGGCGCGGTTGCTGCTGCGGGCCGAGGCGGTCGGGTCGTCGCACATCGAGGGCCTGGTCGTCGGCGCGCGCCGGCTGCTCAAGGCCGACGTACTGCGGGACCGGACGCACGACGTGACCGCCGAGGAGGTGCTCGGCGCGGTCGACGCGATGACCTGGGTGACCGAGTCCGTGCAGGCCGGCGACAAGCTCGAGGTCGACCACCTGCTGGAGGCCCACCGCCGGCTGATGGCACCGTCGCCGACCCCGGAGTACGGCGGCGAGATCCGCTACCTGCAGAACTGGATCGGCGGCCGCTCCCCCGCCGAGGCGTACTACGTCCCACCGCCGGCGCAGCTGATCCCGGAACTGCTCGCGGACCTGATGACATTCGTCCGCGAGTCGCCGCTGCCGGTGCTCGCGAAGACCGCGATCGCGCACGCACAGTTCGAGACCGTCCATCCGTTTGCCGACGGCAACGGCCGGACCGGGCGCGCGCTGATCCACCTGATCCTGCGCGCCGACGGGCTGATCACCCGGACCGTCCCGCCGGTCTCGCTCGCACTCGCCACCCACGCCGGCGATTACGTCGAGGCACTGACGGCCTTCCGGTACGTCGGACGCGCGACCACCGCGAAGGC
The DNA here is from genome assembly GCF_040682535.1 of Kribbella sp. NPDC051137. Taxonomy (NCBI): domain Bacteria; kingdom Bacillati; phylum Actinomycetota; class Actinomycetes; order Propionibacteriales; family Kribbellaceae; genus Kribbella; species Kribbella sp. NPDC051137. The sequence continues at coordinate 403,362 of NZ_JBFBBI010000002.1, read as the reverse complement.
TCGCGCGGCGGCGAACCCGTGGCTGCGGATGTTCGCGACGGCCTGTACGCACGCGACCGCGGAGGCGGCCCGCTTCGAGCAGACCGCGACCGATCTCAAGGCCGCCTGGCGGGACCGGGCCGCCCCGTTGCGCGCCGGGTCCGCGGCCGAGCTGCTGATCGACGCGCTGCCGGCCGCACCGGTCCTCACGCTCGCGGCAGCCGCCCGGCTCATCGACCGCTCGCAACAGGCCGCGAACCAGGGCCTCGCGCGGCTCGTCGAGGCCGGCGTACTGCGGGAGCTCACCGACGGACGGCGCAACCGAGTCTACGAGGCGCCGGAGCTGATCGACGCCTTCACGTTGCTCGAACGCCGCTTCGCGAGCCCGGCCGCGGACACGCGGATCGAGCGGCCTAGCAGACCGGTGCCGCCGAGGCCAGGACCGACACACTAGGCGTTTGACTTTCCTCCGGAGAGCGAGCAAGAATTCGAACACATGTTCGATCGTACCGGGGAGAGTTGAGATGGCGGCGTTCGACTGGGACATCCTGCACCGGCCTTCGGCGATGGCGATGGTCCGCGGCCAGCTGGGCTTCAGCTGGATGGTGCTGTCCGGGCGCCTGGCCCAACTGACCGACGAGCAGTACTTCTGGCGACCCGGCAGCGAAGCACTCACCGTCGTCCGGCGGCACCACGCCGGGCGGTACCGGCCGCTCGGGTCGGGCGAGTGGGTCGCCCAGTGGCCGGACGAGCCGGACCATCGCGGGCCGCGGACGATCGCCTGGCTGATCGCGCATCTGACCGAGACGTTCTTCGAGCGCTGGGAGTGGACGTTCGGCGCCGGCCGGCAGGGCCGCGCCGACATCACGCTGCACGGCAACGCGCAGGACGCGGTCGCCTGGCTGACCTACTGGGTCGAGGCCTGGCAGGAGGCGATCGCCGACCTGGACGAGAGCGAGGCGATGACCGTCGGACTGAGTCAGGCGAACGAGCTCGACGCCTCAGAGCCCTTCGGGCACGTCGTGCTGCGGCTCAACCGGGAGCTGATCCACCACGGCTCCGAGATCATGACCCTCCAGGATCTCTACGCAGTCGCGGCTTGAGGACACAAGATGTGCGACCTGCGGCGTGGCGCTACCACAAGATCTAGTTCGCTCCACCTAGCATCACTACTACTGGTGGTTCAGCCTGCCGCATGCCACAAGATGTGGTATCGGCATGCCCGAGCAGCTGCCATCGGTGCGTGTACCGCCGGTGCACGCGGTCCGAGACCTCACGGGTCTCCGAACTCTTCTGGAGCGCACACCTGTGACCATTGCTTCTTCATCATCCGTGGCGACCACCGGCCAGGCGGTCGAGCTGACCGTCGTCCGCCGCGACGGCAGCAGTACTCCGTTCGATGCCACCAAGATCTCCGTCGCGATGTCGAAGGCGTTCCTCGCCGTCGAGGGCACCGACGCCGGCAGCACCCACCGGGTCCGGGACCTGGTGGCCGACCTGACCGGACGGGTCGTGACGGCCTTGACCAGCCGCGGTGAAGTCCGCCGCAGCGTGCAGGTCGAGGACATCCAGGACCAGGTCGAGCTGGCGCTGATGCGCGCCGGCGAGCACCAGGTCGCCCGCGCCTACGTGCTGTACCGCGAGGAGCGGACGAAGGCCCGCACCCCCGCTGATCCTTCCGGCATCACCGACAGGCCGGCCCTGACCGTCCGCGCGGCCGACGGCAGCCGGTCCCCGTTGGACGTCGACCGGCTCCGGGTCGTGGTCGCCGAGGCCGCCGCCGGTCTGGACGCCGTCGACCCCGAGCTGATTCTGAACGAGACACTCGGCGCCTGCTACGACGGAATCGCCCAGCACGAGGTCGAGCTCGCGCTGGTGATGGCCGCCCGGTCGTACGTCGAGACCGAGCCGCAGTACAGCCTCGCCGCATCCCGCCTGTTGCTGGACCGGATCCGCCGCGAGGCGCTCGGCCGGGTGCACGGCGAGCCCCGGCAGGCCAGCCAGGCCGATATGCGGCAGGCCTACACGTCCTACTTCGCGCAGTACATCGAGGTCGGCATCGAGGCCGGGCAGCTCGACCCCGAGCTGGCCACGTTCGACCTCGACCGGCTGGCCGCCGCGATCGACCCCGACGCCGACCTGACCTTCACGTTCCTCGCCCTGCAGACGCTCTACGACCGCTACCTGCTGCACCTCGACAAGGTGCGCTACGAACTGCCGCAGGCGTTCTTCCTCCGCGTCGCGATGGGCATGGCGCTCCGCGAGGACGACCGCGAGACCCGGGCCATCGAGTTCTACCGGCTGCTGAGTTCGTTCCGCTTCATGTCGTCGACACCCACCCTCTTCAACTCCGGCACCACCCGCCCACAGCTCTCGTCGTGCTTCCTGACCACGGTCCAGGACGACCTGTCCGGCATCTTCACCGGCATCCGCAACAACGCCCTGCTCGCCAAGTACTCCGGCGGCCTCGGCAACGACTGGACCCCGGTCCGCGGCATCGGCGCCAGGATCCGCGGCACCAACGGCGAGTCCCAGGGCGTGGTCCCGTTCATGAAGGTCGCCAACGACACCGCGGTCGCGGTGAATCAAGGCGGGCGTCGAAAGGGCGCGGTGTGTGCGTATCTGGAGACGTGGCACATCGATGTCGAGGAGTTCCTCGACCTGCGGAAGAACACCGGGGACGAGCGCCGGCGGACGCATGACATGAACACCGCCAACTGGGTGCCCGACCTGTTCATGCAGCGGGTCGAGGCCGGTGGTGAGTGGACGTTGTTCTCGCCGGACGAGGTGCCGGACCTGCATGATCTCTACGGCGCGGCGTTCGCGGCGGCGTACGTCGCGTACGAGGCGGCGGCGGATCGAGGGGAGATCCGGGTGTTCAAGCGGGTCAAGGCGGTCGACCTGTGGCGGCGGATGCTGACGGTGCTGTTCGAGACCGGGCATCCGTGGATCACCTTCAAGGACGCCTGCAACCTGCGGTCGCCGCAACAGCACGACGGGGTTGTGCACTCGTCGAACCTCTGCACCGAGATCACGCTGAACACGACGGTCGACGAGACCGCGGTCTGCAACCTCGGCTCGGTCAACCTGGTCGCCCACCTGACGGCGGACGGGCTCGACGCCGAGCTGCTCCGGGACACCGTCAGGACGGCGGTCCGGATGCTCGACAACGTCATCGACGTGAACTTCTACACCACCCCGGAGGCCGAGCGAGCGAACCAGCGGCACCGGCCGGTCGGGCTCGGGCTGATGGGGTTCGCGGACGCTCTCGCCGTGCTCCGGCTGCCGTACGCGTCCGACGCGGCGGTCGAGTTCGCGGACAGCTCGATGGAGCAGATCAGCTACCACGCGATCGAGGCGTCCAGCGACCTCGCCGCCGAGCGCGGCCGGTACTCGTCGTACGACGGATCGCTGTGGAGTCTCGGGATCCTGCCGATCGACTCGCTCGACCTGCTGCACACCGCCCGCGACGGTGAGGTGGTCATCGACCGGAGCACCCGGCTGGACTGGGAGGCGCTGCGCGCGAAGGTCCTCCGCGACGGCCTGCGGAACTCGAACGTGATGGCGATCGCGCCGACCGCGACGATCTCGAACATCTGCGGCGTGAGCCAGTCGATCGAGCCGACGTACAGCAACCTGTTCGTGAAGTCGAACATGTCCGGCGACTTCACCGTCGCGAACCCGTACCTGGTCGCGGACCTGAAGGCCCGCGGGCTGTGGGACCAGGTGATGGTGTCCGACCTGAAGTACCACGACGGCGTGCTGGCCGGGATCGAGCGGATCCCCGCGGACCTGCGCGAGTTGTACGCGACCGCGTTCGAGATCGACCCGCTGTGGCTGGTGAAGGCCGCCTCGCGGCGGCAGAAGTGGATCGACCAGGCACAGTCGCTGAACCTCTACATGGCGAAGCCGTCCGGGCGCGCGCTCGACGAGCTGTACCGGTCGGCCTGGCGGTACGGCCTCAAGACGACTTATTACCTGCGTTCCCAGTCAGCTACCCATGTGGAGAAGTCCACCTTGCAAGGCACCGACGGACGGCTGAACGCCGTCTCCGTGGCCGTTCCCGAGCCGACCGGAGCGGTCTGCGCCATCGACGATCCCGACTGCGAGGCCTGCCAGTGAGCACGATTTCGATCGGAGCGGACCGCGTGCACGTCGCCGACAAGGCGATGATCAACTCGCGCGCGGACGTCAACCAACTGCTGCCATTGAAGTACACCTGGGCCTGGGAGAAGTATCTGGCCGCCTGTAACAACCACTGGATGCCGACCGAGGTTTCCATGCAGGCTGACATCTCGCTCTGGAAGTCCAAGGACGGTCTGACCGAGGACGAGCGGCTGATGCTGAAGCGCAACCTCGGGTTCTTCGCCACCGCGGAGTCCCTGGTCGCGAACAACATCGTCCTCGCGGTCTACCGCCAGCTGAGCAACCCCGAGTGCCGGCAGTATCTGCTGCGCCAGGCGTTCGAGGAGGCAGTGCACACGCACACCTTCCAGTACATCTGTACGTCGCTGGGGCTGGACGAGGGCGAGCTGTTCAACATGTACCGCGAGGTCCCGTCGATCTCCGACAAGGACGCGTGGGCGCTGAAGTACACCCAGCACCTGGAGGACCCGGACTTCCGCACCGGTACGCCGGAGGCCGACACCGCGTTCCTGCGCGACCTGATCGCGTTCTACGTGGTGTTCGAGGGGATGTGGTTCTACACCGGGTTCGCGCAGATCCTGTCGCTCGGCCGGCGCAACAAGATGGTCGGGATCGCCGAGCAGTACCAGTACATCCTGCGCGACGAGTCGATCCACCTGAACTTCGGCATCGACTGCATCAACCAGATCAAGCAGGAGAACCCGCAGCTGTGGACGAGTGGGTTCCAGACCGAGGTCCGGCAGATGCTGACCGAGGCGTGCGAACTCGAGGTCGCCTACGGCCGGGCCACGATGCCGAACGGGATGCTCGGCCTGACCGCGGACCTCTGCGAGCAGTACATGCACTTCGTCACCGACCGCAGAGCGGAACAAATCGGACTCAATCCGATTTTCGGTGAAACGCGGAACCCCTTCGGATGGATGTCAGAGGTGATGGATCTGAAGAAGGAGAAGAACTTCTTCGAGACCCGCGTGATCGAGTACCAGTCCTCCAGCGGCCTGAGCTGGGACTGACCACCCCGATCAGGAAGGCCCGCGGTGCAACTCGCCGCTCCGCGGGCCTTCCGCCCGGCGCATTCACCCGAGCAGGGCGAGGATTTCCGCGGTGCTGCCGGTCTCGCCGAGGCGCGGGAAGATCCGGGTCAGGGAGTTGTGGTGGGCATCGGCGGACAGGTCGGTCATCGCGTCGGTGGCCAGGGTGACGTGGTAGCCGTGCTCGAACGCCGCCCGCGCCGTCGACTCGACGCCGATGCTGGTCGCGATCCCGGTCAGCACGATCTGCGTGATGCCGCGGCGGCGCAGGTGGAGGTCGAGGTCGGTGCCGTGGAACGCGCCCCAGTTCCGCTTGGTGACGACGATGTCCTCGGCACGACCGGCCAACTGCTCGACGATCTGGTCGGCTCCCGGCGGCGGCGCCTGCCGGGCGGAGCGCGGGGGCTGCTCGGTGCGGCCCGGGACCCAGTCGGCGCCGTCGGAGGCGATGCTCACCCGGACCAGCACCACCAGCAGGTCGTGCTTGCGGAACGCGTCGGCGAGCTCGACCGTCCGGGCGATCACGTCGGGCGTCGGATGCGGTTCGCCCGGGAGCGCGGTGACGCCGTTCTGCAGGTCGACGACGACCAGCGCCGTCTTCGGGTCAAGGGTTGTGACAGGCACAGCAGTACCTCTCTATTCGGGGAGTTGCAGGAAGGTCACCAGCACCAGCAGGCCGGCGATCACGACCAGGAAGACCGCCATCTCGTGCAGACCGGCGGTCGTCGCGCCGTGCTGGAAGAAGTGGGCGTTGGCCGCCGCGGAGATCAGCGCGCCGACGTACACACAGGTCCGCAGCAGGCCCGCGGACGAGCCGATCCGGGCCGGGTCCGCCTGCTGGTACAGAGCGGTCTGGTTGGCCAGGTTGTTCAAGCCCTGCGGTACGCCGGCGATCACCACGACGACCACGAGGATCCACACCGGGGTCGACGAGCCGACGAACAGCTGCGCCGCCGCGGCCGCGAGCAGAAAGGAGCCACCGGCAACCAGTTTGCCGCGGACCGCCGCTCGCCGTCCGGTGATCGCGGTGACCACCACCGCTGCGAAGGACAACGGCAACAGCAGCAGGCCTGCCTTCGACGCGTTCAACCCGCGCGCCTCCTCCAGCCACTGCGTGAAGCCGTAGAGGAACGAATACGCGCCGACGTAGGCGAGCACCTGGCGTAGGTAGGTCATGATCAGCGGACGGTTGCCGCCCAGCACCCGCAGGTCGATGAACGGCGCCACCACCCGCAACTGCGCGATCACGAACCCGACGCCCAGAGCGAGCGCGAGCACCAGCAGGTACCAGCGTGAGACGGCCGGGCGCATCAGGAACAGCATCAACGAGACCAAGGTGGCGGCGAACAACACGATCCCCGCGTAGTCGAGTCCCCCGGCGCTCCGCGAGCGCGCGGTCCGCGGCAGCCAGAGCGCGCCGAGCACCACGCAGGTCAGCGACAGCGGCACGTTGATCGTGAAGATCAGGTGCCAGCCGCCGAGTCCGATCAGCAGGCCGCCCAGCGTCGGGCCGATCACCGCGATCACCTGGTTCGCGATCGACAGGCTGCTCAGGATGACCGCGGGCGTCTCCATCCCGGTCCGGTCCGCCTCGGTCCGGATCAGCGACATCGCCGCCGGATACGCCGCCGACGTACCGAAGCCGAGCAGGACCCGGGAGGCGATCAGTACGCCGAGGTTCGGGGCGAAGGCGGCGAGCAGGCCGGCGACGCCGACCAGCGAGGTGGCGATCAGGTACAGCGGGCGCGGGCCGAAGATGTCGACCAGTCGACCCATCACCGGCTGACCGACGGCGGTCGCCAGGTACAGGCCGGTGACCAGCCAGGCAGTCTCCGACGGCGGTACGCCGAACGCGGCGCCGATCGGGATCAGCGCGACGGCCAGCATCGACGAGTTGATCGGGTTCAGCACCGATCCGACCAGCATCGGGGCGATCAGTCGCCGGTCGAAGCGCTCCGTCACCGCTCGGTCGCCGCCTCGATCGCGTGGTCGAGCAGCGCCAGCGCCTTGATGATGGTCTGCCGCTCCGCCTCCGTGCAGTGCTCCTGCAACGTCTGCGCCAGCCACTCCTGACGCACCTTGCGGTCGCCCTGCAGGCGGTGCCGGCCCTTGGCCGTCAGCGACACCACCTGCCGCCGGCCGTCCGACGGATCCGGATGCCGCTCGATCAGGTCGGCGTCCCGCAGCGCGGTCAGGATCGCCGCCACGGACTGCGGCCGGATCCGCTCCACGGCGGCCAACTGGCTCGCCGTCGCCGGCCCGTCCTTGTCCAGCCGGCTGAGCACCGACGACTGCGACGGGGTCAGGTCGTCGGTCTCGGCGAGCGCCTTCAACCGGCGCTTGACCCGGCCGAAGACGACCCGCACGTCGCCAGCAGCTTGTGTCGCCGAAGTACTGATCACCTCGCCAACACTAAATTAGACAGTCCAAACTGTCCAGTTTGAACTGATCAGTTGGAACTGACGGTTACCTCCAGCACACCGATCACCTTGTCCAGCCGGGCAGCCACCCGCTCGGCGTCGAAGCCGTTGCCCTCGACCACGATCCGCAGCTCGCCCCGGTCCAGCGACAACATCAGCTCCCGGACGTCGTACGGATTCAGCAGTACCGCGACCCGCGCCAGCAGCCCGTCGACCTCCGTCACCTGTGCGGTGAAGACCGTCAGCACCCGTTCAACGGCGAGCAGGCTCATCGCGCGACCTCCTTGTGGCGCAGCAGACCGAACGTGAACCCGTCGACCAGCGCCTCCCAGGACGCCTCGACGATGTTGTGCCCCACGCCGACCGTCACCCACGAGCCCTCGCCGTCCGCGGTCTCGATCAGGACTCTGATCACGGCGTCGGTGCCGTGCCCCTGGTCGAGGATCCGGACCTTGTAGTCGACCAGCTCGAACTTGTTCACCGCCGGGTACGCGCGCTCGATGGCGGTCCGCAGCGCGTGGTCGAGCGCGTTCACCGGGCCGTTGCCCTCGCCGGTGACGATCTCCCGCTCCCCCGCCGCGACCAGCTTCACGGTGGACTCCGACACCGCCTCGCCGTCGGCCCGCGACTCGGTGATCACCCGCCACGACTCGACGTCGAAGTAGCTCGGCCGCCGGCCGTCGACCTCCTCGGTGAGCAGCAGTGAGAACGAGGCGTCGGCCGCCTCGAACGTGTACCCCCGCGACTCCAGGTCCTTCACCCGATCAGCCACCCGTCCGACCAGCTCCCGGTCGTTGCTGAGGTCGAACCCGAGTTCGCGGCCCTTCAGCTCGATACTCGCCCGGCCGGCCATCTCCGACACCAGCATCCGCATGTCGTTGCCGACCCGCGCCGGATCCGTGTGCTGGTAGAGGTCCGGGTCGACCTTGATCGCGCTGGCGTGCAGCCCGGCCTTGTGCGCGAACGCCGACAGCCCGACGTACGGTGCCCGGCTCGACGGCGGCACGTTCGTCACCTCGGCGATCGCGTGCGCGATCCGGAACGACTCGGCCAGGTTGCCCGCGGGCAGCAGTTCCATCCCGCGCTTGAGCTCGAGGTTCGCGACGATCGCGAGCAGGTCCGCGTTGCCGGTGCGCTCGCCGTACCCGTTGATCGTGCCCTGGACGTGCGTGACGCCGGCCTCGACGGCGGCGATCGAGTTCGCCACCGCGCAGCCGGCGTCGTTGTGACAGTGGATGCCGAGCCTGGCCCCGGTCGATTCGAGTACGTCGCGGACGACGTCCTGCAACTCCCGGGGCAGCGTGCCGCCGTTGGTGTCGCACAGGGCCACCACGTCGGCGCCGGCCTCGGCGGCCACTCGTACCACTTCCAGCGCGTACGCCCGGTTCGCGCGGTAGCCGTCGAAGAAGTGCTCGGTGTCCAGGAAGACCCGCTGCCCGTTGTCCCGCAGGTGCCGGACCGTGTCGGCGACCATCCGCAGGTTCTCGTCGAGCGTCGTCCGGAGCGCCCGTTCGACGTGCGCGTCGTGGCTCTTGGCAACGAGTGTGACGACCCCCGCCCCGGAGTCGCGGAGCGCGGCGACCTGCTGGTCGTCGGCGGCCGGCGTCCCCGGCTTGCAGGTCGCCCCGAAGGCCGCGAAGGTCGCGTTGCGCAGGTGCAGCTCGGTCCGCGCGCGCTCGAAGAACTCCGTGTCCTTGGGGACCGCGCCCGGCCACCCGCCCTCGATGAAGCCGACCCCCAACTCGTCCAGGTGCTGCGCGATGGCGATCTTGTCGGCCACGGACAGCGCCAGACCCTCCTGCTGCGCGCCGTCGCGCAGGGTGGTGTCGTACACGTGGAAGTCGTCCGAGATGCTCATGCGGGTCGGCCTTTCGGAAGGGGCGTCGGGCAAACAAAAAACCTCCCGCAAGGTGCGAGAGGTCTGCGCGCTCAGGTACTGCTGCTGAGCGCGCCTAGAGAATAATCACCCGATAGTGCTTCATGACGTTTTCAGTCTGCCACACAATCACCGATCGGTAACGGCAGCGTCTCGCATCTCGACCATTCAGTACGCAAACGGGTACTGGAGTTCAGGCGGTAAGTGACCAGCCCGGGTCGTCCCACGCCGTGTAGAAGTCCTCGCGGCTCAGCGGCCGCAGCCCCCAGTCCTCGCGGTCGAGGGCCTGGTCGGTGAGCATGCCCTCGTCGTCCTCGAGCCGCTGCCACCAGTAGCGCGTGACCTCGCCGTCCTCGCCGGCCCCCAGCTGGCGGATCACGACCCACTCCGCCTCGTGCCAGACGGCCTCGAACAGCCAGTCGGTCCCGTAGTCGTCGACCGCGGCACCGTACGTCCGCGGCGCCGTCCCGCGGTCCAGGTCCCGGATCAGCTCGACCGTCGCCCGGATCGCGGCGACGGTCTCCGCGGGCCATCCGCGCCGCTCGGCAAGCTCCGCGTAGTAGGCCTCGACGTCGTCCGGGAAGCTGCTCATAGCGCCCGACCCTACCGAACCGCCCGGCGGCACAGCGACCAACGGTCCGACCCTCAGACCTGAAAAGATCCTGTGAAACATCGACTGCAGAACAGGAACGCCCCGTGAGTGAGCCCGACAACGCGGACCTGAACGTACTCAAGGCACCGATACCGCCCCGCGGCACGGACGGTCTGCAGGAGTTGCGCTTCCAGCTCCTGGGCTACGCGACGGCCCTCGCGGTACTGATCACGCTGACGCCGACCTGGCTGACCCGCGAGTACGACCGGGACATCCTGCAGTTGCACAGCGGTTTCGGCATGGCCCGGGACGCCGAGATCCTCGGCAGCGCAGCCAACTGGCTGTTCATCCTGGCCATCATCCTCGCCGTGGTCGCCCTGGCCACGCCCACGAGGATCGCGGGGTTCGCCTGCGCGTACGTCGGTCTCGTCGACACGATCGTGATCGTGTTGCTGAAGCCGGACGCCGGCCGCGACGAGGAAATCAGCTGGACCGGTGCGCCGTTCCTCGCGATCGGTCTGTGGCTACTGCTGGCTGTCATCAACCACGTCGGCTGGTACGAGACAAAGCGCCGCCCGTGACAGCACAACGTCCGAAGGACGGTGGCCTCTGAGCCACAGTTCTCCGGACGTTGGCGGACAGCAGGATCAGAAAGCGCGGGTCATCCAGCCGTGTGGGTCGGCCGCGCGGCCGTACTGGACGTCGAGGAGGGCGGAGCGGACGGCCGCGGTGACCGGGCCGCCGTTGCCGTCGCCGATCCGCGTCTCGCCGTCACGCCACTTCAGCGAGGCGACCGGGGTGACGACCGCGGCGGTACCGCAGGCGAACACCTCCTTCACCTTGCCGGAGGCGGCACCCTCGCGCCATTCGTCGACCGAGACCTTGCGCTCGGTGACGTGGTACCCGAGGTCGGTCACCAGCTTCAGGATCGAGTCCCGGGTGACGCCCTCGAGGATCGTGCCGGACAGCTCCGGCGTCACCACCGAGTTGTCGTCGAGGACGAAGTACAGGTTCATCCCGCCGAGCTCCTCGACCCACTTCTTCTCGACCGCGTCGAGGAACGCGACCTGGTCGCAGCCGTTCTCGATCGCCTCGGCCTGGGCGAGCAGCGACGACGCGTAGTTGCCGCCGGTCTTCGCCGCGCCGGTCCCACCGGGGGCCGCGCGGGTGTACTCCTCGCTCAGCCAGATCCGGACCGGCTTCACACCGTTCGCGAAGTACGAACCGGCCGGCGACGCGATCACGCAGTACGTCACCTGCGCGGACGGCCGGACGCCGAGGAACGGGTCGGACCCGAACATGAACGGCCGCAGGTACAGCGACGTCTCGCCGCCGCCCGGCACCCAGGCCTTGTCGATCTCGACCAGCTTGTGCAGCGAGTCGAGGAACAGGCCGGTCGGCAGCTCCGGCAGCGCGAGCCGCTGCGCGGACCGCTGGAACCGGGCCGCGTTCGCCTCTGGGCGGAACAGGTGGATCGAGTCGTCGGGGTGCCGGTAGGCCTTCATCCCCTCGAAGATCGTCTGGGCGTAGTGGAACACCGAGGTCGCGGGAGAAAGCTCCAGCGGACCGAAGGCGGTGATCCGTGCGTCGTGCCAGCCCTTCTCGGCCGTCCAGGTGGCGATCGCCATGTGGTCGGAGAAGTACTGCCCGAATCCCGGGTTCGCCAGGATCTGGGCGCGCTGGTCGTCGCCGGCCAAATGGGTGCTCGGCTCAACGGTGAACTCTAAGGCGCTCATAGCCGCACCGTACCTCTCGCACGACTGGTCATGCGAGAACCGGCCGGAACCTCACATGCGGTCATCGGGCCTCACCCGGCCGCGCGCTTGGCGATCGCGTCGCCGATCTCGGCGGTGCTGCGGGCCGCGCCGGTACGCTCCTCGATGTCCGCCTCGACGGCGGTCTCGATCGCCCGCGCCGCTTCGGTCAGCCCGAGGTGCTCCAGGAGCAGCGCCGCGGACAGGATCGCCGCGGTCGGGTCGGCCTTCTGCTGACCGGCGATGTCCGGCGCGGAGCCGTGCACCGGCTCGAACATGCTCGGCGCGGTCCGGTCCGGGTTGATGTTGCCGCTCGCGGCCAGCCCGATGCCACCGCTGATCGCGGCCGCCAGGTCGGTGATGATGTCGCCGAACAGGTTGTCGGTGACGATCACGTCGAACCGCGCCGGGTCGGTGACCAGGAAGATCGTCGCCGCGTCCACATGCAGGTAGTCGACCGCCACGTCGGGGAAGTCGGAGGCGACCGCGTCGACGGTGCGCTTCCAGAGGTGACCGGCGTGCACGAGCACGTTGTTCTTGTGCACGAGCGTGAGCTTCTTCCGCGGCCGCGCCTGGGCCCGCGCGAAGGCGTCCCGGACGACGCGCTCGACGCCGTACGCCGTGTTCACCGACACCTCGGTGGCGATCTCGGCCGGGGTGCCCACCCGGAGCGCGCCGCCGTTGCCGACGTACGGGCCCTCGGTGCCCTCGCGGACCACGACGAAGTCGACGGTGCCCGGGTCGGCCAGCGGGGAGCCGACGGACGGGTAGATCTTCGAGGGCCGCAGGTTCACGTAGTGGTCCAGGGTGAACCGGAGCTTGAGCAGCAGACCGCGCTCGAGTACGCCGGACGGCACGCTCGGGTCGCCGACCGCGCCGAGCAGGATCGCGTCGTGCTTGCGGATCTCCTCCAGCTCGGCGTCCGGCAGCGTCTCACCGGTGGCGTGCCAGCGCTTCGCGCCGAGGTCGTACTCGGTCCGCTCGAACGTCACGCCGTGCTGCGCGGCTACCGCGTCGAGGACCTTGAGCGCCTCGGTGGTGACCTCAGGTCCGATCCCGTCACCGGGAACGACGGCCAGCGTGAAGTTCTTCGTCTCGCTCACTTGTTGGGTTCTCCCCCATTGTCACGGCGGTTCATGGCCTCTTGGACAGCCTTGACCTCGGCCGCGGGCGCCGGGCGAGCCGGACGGCGCCGCCGGGCGGCCTTCCGCTCGCGGCCGTCGACGGCCGGCCAGTTGGCTGGATACATGTCGTACATGCTGCTCCTTCCCAATATGTCGTGGGCGGCAGGATGCGCACGAATTTACTCGCACGTCCGACTAATTCTCCACAATGCGGGCAGGTTGTCCCGAAATATGAGATCTCGGTGCGGGCACTGGACCGGACCTGTGCCACTCTCAGCCCGTGAGTGCTCCTCCAGAACTGCCGCCGCTGGTCTCGGCGGCCCTCAGCCTGTCCGGCCGGCGTGGATTCGTCAGCTCCACCAGGAACGAGACGGGCCGGCTGCTCGCCACCCTCGCGGCCTCGAAGTCCGGCCTGCTCGGTGAGCTCGGCACCGGCTGTGGCGTCGGCTCGGCCTGGCTGCGCAGCGGCGCAGGCGAGGGCACCAACATCGTGACCGCGGAGAGCGACCCGCAGCTCGCGCAGGCGGTCGGCGAACTGTTCGCCGCCGACGAGCGGATCGAGGTCGTGTCGGCCGACTGGACCGCGCTGATCGAACGCGGACCGTTCGCGCTGCTGTTCGTGGACGCCCGCGAGGCGAAGCTGTCCGCCCGCGACGTGATCGCGGACGTGGTCGAGCCCGGCGGCTTCGTCGTACTCGACGACTTCACGCCGTCCGCGGTCTGGCCGCCGATGTACGAGGGCCGCGTCGACACGCTTCGCCAGGAATGGCTGATGGACCAGCGATTCACCACCGTCGAGGTGATGGTCGCCCCGGACGCCGCTGTCCTGCTCGCCACCCGGCGGTAGAACTGAAGCGGGCCCGAGCTATGGAGCTCGGGCCCTTGTCAGCCGCCATGCGCCTGCGGGCGGCTGACCGCCTTCAGTAAATCAGTCGTTCGCCCGGATCAGTCCTCGACGTCCACCGTACGGGCGGTCGCCGCCTGCACCGCGGCGGTGATCTCGTCCAGCACCGGCGCCGCGATCTTCGAGTCGACCGAGAGCGCGACCAGCGCCTTGCCGCCCTTGCGGTCCCGGCTGACCTGCATGCCGGCGATGTTCACGTCGGCGTCGCCGAGGATCCGGCCGATCTGGCCGACCGCGCCCGGGCGGTCCTCGTAGGTCAGGAACGCGAGGTGCGCGGCGAGCTCGATCTCGACGTCGAACCCGTCGATCTCGACCAGCCGCTCCGACTGCCGGACGCCGACCAGCGTGCCGGCCACCGACACCTGCGCGCCGTCGGCCAGCGTGCCGCGGAGCGTGATCAGGTTCCGGTGCTCCGGGCTGTCGTGGTCGGTGACGAGCCGGACCTCGAGGCCCCGCTCGGCCGCGAGCAGCGGCGCGTTGACGTACGAGACGTTGTCCTCGACGACATCCGCGAACACACCCTTCAGCGCGGCCAGCTCGAGCACCTTCACGTCGTACTGCGTGATCTCGCCGCGGACCTCGACGTCGAGCTGCTGCGCGACGCCGCCGGCCAGCGCGGTGAAGATCCGGCCGAGCTTCTCGGTCAGCGCGATCCCCGGGCGGACGTCCTCGGCGATCACGCCGCCCTGGACGTTCACCGCGTCCGGGACGAGCTCGCCCGACAGCGCCAGCCGGACCGACTTGGCGACCGCGATACCGGCCTTCTCCTGCGCCTCGTCGGTGGACGCGCCGAGGTGCGGCGTGACGACGACGTTCTCGAACTCGAACAGCGGCGAGTCGGTGCACGGCTCGGACGCGAACACGTCCAGCCCGGCGCCGGCCACCCGGCCTTCCTTCAACGCGCTGTACAGCGCCTGCTCGTCGACGATGCCGCCGCGGGCCGCGTTCACGATGATGACCTCGGGCTTGACCTTGTGCAGCTGCTCGTCGCCGATCAGGCCGATGGTCTCCGGGGTCTTCGGCAGGTGCACCGAGATGAAGTCACTGGCCGCCAGCAGCTCGTCCAGCGAGGCGAGCCGGACGCCCATCTGCGCGGCCCGGCCGGCCTGCACGTACGGGTCGTAGGCGATCACGTTCATGCCGAAGGCGGCCAGCCGCTGCGCGACCAGGACGCCGATCTTGCCGAGGCCGACGATGCCGACGGTCTTCTCGAACAGCTCGACACCCGAGTACTTGCTGCGCTTCCACTCGCCCTTCTTCAGCGACTCGTTCGCGGCCGGGACCCGGCGGGCGGAGGCGAGCAGCAGCGCGACGGCGAGCTCGGCGGCGCTGACGATGTTGGAGGTCGGGGCGTTCACGACCATCACCCCGGCCTGGGTGGCGGCCTTCACGTCCACGTTGTCGAGGCCGACGCCGGCGCGGGCGACGACCTTCAGCTTCTTCGCCGCGGCGAGCGCCTCGGCGTCCACCTTGGTGGCGCTGCGGATCAGGATGGCGTCGACGTCGGCGATGGCCGGGAGCAGCTCGGCGCGGTCGGCGCCGTTGGTGTGCCGGATCTCGAAGTCGGGGCCGAGCGCCTCGACGGTGGCCGGGCTGAGCTCTTCGGCGATCAGGACGACGGGCCGGGTTACGTCAGTCATGGAGGAATCTCCTGCAGAAGCGGTAGGGGCTCATGATTTTCAGAGCACCGCGCTGTGCCCGCTGCATCGATGGTACCGCGTCCGCGGACCGGCGTGTTCGGGGACCCGGATGGCGGTCAGTCGGTGTCGCAGCTCACCGGGGCCTTCATCGCCTTGGCCTCGTCGATCACCAGTTTGCCGCGCTCCCGGGCCAGCTTGTACCGGATGTCGAGCCGGTTGCAGCTGCCGCCCTCGGCGCCCTTGGCGGTCGGAGCGAACAGCACGTTGAACGACAGCCGCGCATATCCGTCCGCCGTCACGTCGGTGAGCCGCGGGTTGAAGAAGTACGACGTGAGGTGGCTCTGCCGGTCCCGCTCCACCGTCAGGGACCTCGCCAGCTTCTTGGAGTACAGCGCCTGCAGCCCCGCGAAGTCCTGCCGGTTCAGCAGGGTCAGGTAGTTGCCGAACAACTGCCGCACCTCCGCGGCCTGCGGCGTGTTGGCGACCTGCATCACCGGAACCACCGCGGTCTGCGGGCCGTGCGAGAGCGGGCAACTGCCGCCGGTCGCGACGGTGATGCCGGACGGCGCCTGGGCGACGTACGACCGGAGCTTGTCGACGCCGACGATCGTGCTGGCCTCGACGGTCCTCCCGGTGACCAGGCCGACGAGTTGGCCGGCCCGGTCGACGATCGGGCTGCCCAGCTTGGCCGTGTTCATGACCGTGCTCAGCGGCTTCGGATCGTGCTCCGACCCGATCGCGTTGACCACCTGCTTGCCCGCCGCCGTGTAGCCGACGAGTGCCCGCTCGGCCTTCGGGTCGGGCGTCCGCGCCGGCAGCCGCAGGGGCTCGTCGTCGAATCCGATCGACTGCAGTACGGCGACGCCGTCCGCGCTGGTACCGAGCAGGTTGGCCCGCCGGATCCGGCCGTCCGGTGCGATCACCACGATCGACATCGGCCCCTCGACCGCCGACTCGGCGGTCAGCACCCGCCCGTTGTCGATCAGTACGCCGGACGCCTCGCCGGAGCCCGCGCACGACGACGCCAGCACCCGGACCACAGCCGGCTTGACCGTGCCGAGCACGGCGGCCGTGTCGATCCGGAGGCTGCGTTGCTTGAGGTACCAGCCCGCTCCGCCGCCGGCCGCGACGATCACCAGCAGCGCGACCAGCCCGGCCAGGAAGCGGCCGAAGATCCACGGACCGCGCGGTGGCGGCTCGGGTCTGCTCGGCCGGTTGGGCGCCTCGAGTTGAGTGAGCGACCCGGCATCGGCCGGGAGCCGCCGGGGCGGTCGCGGCAGCGCGTTCCTGCCGTCCTCCACCACCGCTCACCTCCCCCACTTCACCCCGCTGGACCACAACCGTCACACATTGTGTCAAACGCCGGAGTCAGACAGCGGGACCCTGCACAACAAGGCGGGGCCCCGGACAGGAAATACCCTGTCCGGGGCCCCGAGAAGGTGTTCAACGCCTCGAGAGGCGGCGGTTCGTCAGCGGGCGGCGCTGCCCTCGACGTAGTCCTCGTCGTGGGACTTCACCCAGGCCATCAGACCGCGCAGGTCCTTGCCGACGGCCTCGATCGGGTGCGCCTCGCTCTGCTTGCGGAACTCGGCGAACTCCGGCGCGCCGGCGTCCTGGTCGGCGATGAAGCGGGCCGCGAAGGTGCCGTCGGTGATGTCCGCGAGCACGTCCTTCATCCGGGCCTTCACCGACGCGTCGATGATCCGCGGGCCGGACACGTAGTCGCCGTACTCGGCGGTGTCGGAGACGGACCAGCGCTGCTTGGCGATGCCGCCTTCGTAGATCAGGTCGACGATCAGCTTGAGCTCGTGCAGGCACTCGAAGTACGCGACCTCGGGCTGGTACCCGGCCTCGGTCAGCGTCTCGAAGCCGGCCTGGATCAGCGCCGACACACCACCGCAGAGGACGGCCTGCTCACCGAACAGGTCGGTCTCGGTCTCCTCGGTGAACGTGGTCTTGATACCGCCGGCCCGCAGGCCGCCGATGCCCTTCGCGTACGAGAGCGCCAGGTCCCACGCCTTGCCGGTGGCGTCCTGCTCGACGGCCACCAGCACCGGTACGCCGCGACCCTCGGAGTACTCGCGGCGGACCAGGTGGCCCGGGCCCTTCGGGGCGACCATGAACACGTCCACACCGGCCGGCGGCTTGATGTAGCCGAACCGGATGTTGAAGCCGTGCCCGAAGACCAGCGCGTCGCCGTCGACCAGGTTCGGCTCGATGGCCTCCTTGTAGAGCTTGCGCTGCGCCGGGTCCGGAGCCAGCACGACGATCACGTCGGCCTCCTCGCAGGCCTCGGCCGGCGTGACGACCCGCAGACCCTGGGCCTCGGCCTTGGCGCGGCTCTTGGAGCCTTCCGGCAGGCCGACCCGGACGTCGACGCCGGAGTCGCGCAGCGAGAGCGCGTGGGCGTGGCCCTGGGAGCCGTAGCCGAGGACGGCCACGTGCCGGCCCTGGATCACCGACAGGTCGGCGTTGTCGTCGTAGAACATTTCAGCAGCCACTTCGGGCACTTCTCCTTAGTGTTGATTCGGTACGGCGGCGGCGGTACGGCCCGGCGGCGGCGCCGGTACCGGGTGCGAGCGATCGACCGGCCGCGCCTGGACGTTCGGCGGTCCGGTCTGGACGTGCGGTGGCGGCACCGGGACCGGGCGCAGTGTGCGGTCGGAGATCGAGCGGCTGCCGCGGCCGATCGCCACCATGCCGGACTGCACCAGCTCGCGGACGCCGAAGGGTTCCAGCACCCGGAGCATGGCCTCGAGCTTCTCGGGATTGCCGGTCGCCTCGATCGTGATCGCGTCCGGTGCCACGTCCACCACCTTCGCACGGAACAGCTGCACGGTCTCCAGCACCTGTCCGCGGGTCAGCGTGTCCGCCTTGACCTTGACCAGCAGCAGTTCGCGCTGGACCGTCTGGGTGGGCTCGAGCTCGACGATCTTGATCACGTTCACCAGCTTGTTGAGCTGCTTGGTGATCTGCTCGAGCGGCTGCTCCTCGACGGTCACGGCGATCGTCATCCGGGACACCTCGGGGTGCTCGGTCGGACCGACCGCGAGCGAGTCGATGTTGAAACCGCGGCGGGAGATCAGCGCGGCCACCCGGGCCAGCACACCGTGCTTGTTCTCGACCAGGATCGACAGTGTGTGTTTACTCATCGACGTCCTCGCTTCGCTCCGGGCGCCGATGAGGCACGAGTCGGCTGCGTTGAATTGTTCCTTCGCTTCGCTCAGTCACTAGAGCTCCTCGCCTTCCCAGCTCGGCGCCATGTCGCGGGCGATCTGGATCTCGTCGTTGCTGACGCCGGCGGCGACCATCGGCCACACCATCGCGTCCCGGTGCACGACGAAGTCGACCACGACCGGCGCGTCGGTGACTGCCATCGCCTTCTCGATGGTGGCGTCCAGCGAGTCCTTGTCGGAGCAGCGCAGCCCGACGCCGCCCATCGCCTCGGCCAGCTTGGCGAAGTCCGGGATCCGGGTCGAGTGCAGGTCGGTGTTCGAGTAGCGCTTGTCGTAGAACAGCGTCTGCCACTGCCGGACCATGCCCAGCGACTGGTTGTTGATCACCGCGACCTTGATCGGGATGCCCTCCAGCGCGCAGGTGACCAGCTCCTGGTTGGTCATCTGGAAGCAGCCGTCGCCGTCGATCGCCCAGACGGTCTTGTCCGGTCGGGCGACCTTCGCGCCCATCGCGGCCGGTACGGCGTACCCCATGGTGCCGAGGCCGCCGGAGTTCAGCCAGTGGCCGGGCTTCTCGAACGGGAGGAAGTGCGCGGACCACATCTGGTGCTGGCCGACGCCCGCGGTGTACACGGTGTCCGGGCCGGCGATCTGGCCGATCCGCTGGATCACGTGCTGCGGCGAGAGCGTGCCGTCCTCCGGCTCGTCGTACCCGAGCGGGTAGCGGGCGCGGACGTCCTCCAACTGGTGCCGCCAGGCGTCGTACGACGGGGTCCGGCCGGCGTTCGCGATCTCGGTCCGGAGCGCGGCGACCAGGTCGGTGATGACCTCCTTGCAGTCACCCACGATCGGCACGTCGGCGGCCCGGTTCTTGCCGATCTCGGCCGGGTCGATGTCGGCGTGGATGACCTTGGCGTCCGGGGCGAACGAGTCCAGCTTGCCGGTCACCCGGTCGTCGAAGCGGGCGCCGAGCGTGATCAGCAGGTCGGACCGCTGCAGGGCGCCGACCGCGGACACCGAGCCGTGCATGCCGGGCATCCCGAAGTGCAGCTCGTGGGTGTCGGGCAGCGCGCCGCGGGCCATCAGCGTGGTGACCACCGGGATGCCGAGCAGCTCGGCGAGCTCCTTCAGCTCGGCGCTGGCCTGCGCGCGGATCACACCGCCGCCGACGTACAGCACCGGCTTCTCCGCGGCGACGATCAGCCGGGCCGCCTCGCGCACCTGCTTCGGGTGCGGGCGGGTCACCGGCCGGTAGCCGGGCAGCGCGAGCTCGGTCGGCCACTGGAAGTCGACGCCGGTGGTCTGCATCGCGTCCTTGGTGACGTCCACCAGCACCGGGCCGGGCCGGCCGGTGGAGGCGATGTGGAACGCCTCGGCGATCGTGGTCGCGATCTCGTTCGGGTCGGTCACCAGGAAGTTGTGCTTGGTGATCGGCATCGTGATGCCGCGGATGTCCGCCTCCTGGAAGGCGTCGGTCCCGATCGCGGCGCCCGCCACCTGGCCGGTGATCGCGACCATCGGCACCGAGTCCATGTAGGCATCGGCGATCGGCGTCACCAGGTTGGTCGCGCCCGGCCCGGAGGTCGCCATGCAGACTCCGACCTTGCCGGACGCCGCGGCGTACCCCTGGGCGGCGTGGCCGGCGCCCTGCTCGTGACGTACCAGGATGTGGCGGATCTGGGTCGAGTCGAGCATCGGGTCGTACGCCGGGAGGATCGCGCCACCCGGGATGCCGAAGACGGTGTCCACTCCGGCATGTTCCAGTGCGCGGATCAGAGCCTGTGCCCCGGTCAGCTGCTCACTCATGAGTGCCTTCCCTCAGTCCTGTCACGATGTCTGTACTTATCGCGACCGATCCATCCTCGCTTGTGGCCGTTGTCCGTGCGCTTCCGGGTCGCGGATAGTCGCATTGGCAACAAAAAACCCCTTCCGCCGGGTTGGCTGAAGGGGCGCGCTCGACTCTGTGGTCGCGTCAGTCGGCGCGCCGCACAAGTACGAGGAGAATCGATCGCATGTAGGCATTATTCGCCGAAACCTGCCGACCGGGTCAAGTTCAGCCGCCTACCGTCTCAATTTCTGAGACGACCGTCTTACGAGCAGTGCCATCGTACCGTGACGGCGCTGTGATGGATCCGGGATGTTCGTTAGTCACATACTGATCTGCAGAGATCGTTTGAAAGATTTCTACCGCCCCCTCTCCAGATCGGAGTGACCCATGCGCCTCTCGTTACGTCTGCTCGTCGCCTCCGTCCTCGTCGCGCTCACCGGAACGCTGTCGCTGACGGCGTCCGCGGCCGACACCCGGACAGCGATCGTGAACGCCGCGAACGGCGAGGTCGGCCAGCAGGAGACCCCGCCCGGCAGCAACTGCAACCCGTACGGCCCGTGTGAGCCGTGGTGCGCGCACTTCGCCACCTGGACCTGGCGGCAGGCCGGCATCGACATCCCGAACTACGGCTTCACCGGCGACATCTACACCTGGGGTCAGGACCGCGGCCGCGCGCACGCCGGCAACACCGGCCTGCAGCCCGGCGACATCGTGCTGTACGGCACCGGCCCGGACAACACCGACACCAGCGTGCACACCGGCGTGGTCGTTGCCGTCGGCACCGACGGGAGAATCACCACGGTCGAAGGCAACTCCGGCAACCAGGTGAGCAAGCACGGACCGTTCGACCCGAAGCACGCCGAGGCCGCCGGCCGCCCGGCCGACATCTACGGCTGGGTCTCGGCGCAGTAGTTCCCCGGACAGGCCGGTGCGGGTACTCGTCCCACCCGCACCGGCCCCTAGGCTCTTCGGGGTGACTGATCCTTACGGCGACGAACAGCTGGTGCAGCTCTACGACCTGGACAACCCGGCCGGGGAGGACCACGCGTACTACCGTGCCTTGGCCGAAGGCACCGCGAAGGTCCTCGACTTCGGCTGCGGTACCGGTCTGCTGACGCGGTCGCTGGTCGCGCCCGGACGGGAAGTGATCGGCATCGACCCCAGCTCCACGATGCTCGGGTACGCGCGCAAGCAGCCCGGCGCCGACGCGGTCACCTGGATCGAGGGCGACCACCGCGTCGTCGAGCCGACGGGCGACGTGGACCTCGTGGTCAGCAGCGGCAACACGATGATGCACGTCGCGCAGCACGCCGACACCGTGGTCGCGTTGTCCGCCGCGCTGCGCCCCGGCGGCAGGTTCGCGTTCGAGTCCCGGAACCCGGCGATGCGCGCCTGGGAACAGTGGACGAGCGAGGCGACGTACGGCGAACGCGACACCGTCGCCGGGCACCTGAAGGAGTGGCTCGAGCTGGTCGAGATCGCGGACGGACGGGTGGTGTTCGACGCGCACAACGTGTTCGAGGACGGGCACGACGCCGTCTACCGGAACGTCCTGTACTTCCGGTCCGCCGACGAGATCACCGCCGACCTGCGCGCGGCAGGCTTCTCCGACGTGGTCGTCGACGGCGGCTGGCACGGTGAGCCGCCGGCCGCGGACTCCCGGCTGCTGGTGGTGCGGGCGACGAAGTAGGCTGGCCCTACCGCGACTGGCGAGGGTGGATCACCACCAGGGAGCTTCCGGACAAGGCGTCGTCCGCCTGGGCGTCTTCGAGCAGTTCGGAGGTCCCGATGCGTCTGCGGTACGGCATGAATCCCCATCAGGCGGCCACCCTCGAGAACGCGCCGTTCACGGTGCTCGCGGGTGCCCCGTCGTACATCAACATCCTCGACGCGTTGACCGGATGGCAGCTGGTACGGGAGGCGGCGGAGCGGTTCGGCGTACCGGCGGCGGCGTCGTACAAGCACGTGTCGCCCGCGGGGGCCGCGCTCGGTACGACGGCGGCGGAGGCGTACACGCGGGCGCGGGCCGCGGATCCGAAGTCGTCGTACGGCGATTTCGTGGCGGTGTCGCATCCCGTCGACCTGGAGCTGGCCGCGGTGCTGAAGCGGGTCGTGTCGGACGGGATCATCGCGCCCGGGTACGACGACGGCGTACCGGAGATCCTCGCGGCGAAGAAGCGCGGGACGTATCTGGTGCTCGAGATGGACCCGGCGTACGAGCCGCCGGCGGAGGAGGTGCGCGAGCTGTACGGCGTACGGCTGACGCAGGAGCGGGACGCCGCGCCGCTCCCCCGCGACCTGCCGGACGACGCGGTGCTCGGGATGATCGTGGCGCGCTACACCCAGTCGAACACCGTGGTGCTGGTGAAGGACCGGATGACGATCGGCGTCGGGGCCGGGCAGCAGTCCCGCGTCGACTGCACCCGCCTGGCCGGCGAGAAGGCGGCGCTCTGGTCCACCGAGCCTCTCACCGGGGTGACGATGGTCTCCGACGGCCACCTGCCCTTCGCCGACAACGTCGAGGTCGCACACCGGTACGGCGTCACGCACATCGTCGAGCCCGGCGGATCGATCCGCTCCGACGAGGTCGCCGCCGCCTGCGCCGCGCTCGGAATCACCTGGACCGCCACGGGGCTGCGGCTGTTCAGGCACTGAGCAGGTAGGTGCCCTCAGCAACAGCTTTGCGGACCTCGGCGGCGGTCTGTGCCGCGTCGAGACGGGTGCTGTCGATCACGTGCCGCTCGAGCTCGCCGAGGTCCGCGAAGGCGCCGTGCAGCGCGGTGAGCGCCTCGGTGTCGGTCAACTCGACACCGCCGCGTGCCTGCCCGCGCTCCAGCGTGGTGGCGAGATCCGGCCGCAGGACGACGTACGACATCTGCCACTCCCTCTCGGCGGCCGCGGCCCGGTAGGGCGGCAGGAACCACGGTCCGATGACGCCGTCCACCACGACGTCGTACCCGCCGTCGGCGAACACCGCGACCGCCGCGACGATCGCGTCCACCACCACGACGTTCTGCCGTTGCGATTCCGGCAGGTACGGCGGGATGAAGCCGGTCCGGATCGCGCGGAAGAACTCGTCGGTGGTCACGTGCACCGTCGGCCGGGCCGCGTCGGTGGCCACCAGCCGCGCCACGGTCGTCTTGCCCGAGCCGGACGGGCCGGTCAGCAGCAGCACGTCGCTCATGCCGACCGACAGTACCGATCAACCGCCCGCGACGCTCGGGAGTATCAGGAGTTCGTCGCCGTCGCGCACCTGGGTGCCGAGGCCGTTCAGGTCGCGGATGTTCTCGTCGCGGAGGTAGACGTTGACGTGCCGGCGGACCGCTCCCTGCTCGTCGGTCAGGCGCCGGCGGAGGGCCGGTTGCAGGGCGGCGAACACCTCGCCGACGGTCGAGCCGTCGGCCTCCACGCGTTCGGCTCCGCCCGCGAACGGGCGGAGCACCGTCGGCAGCCGGACAGCGATCATTCGAGCACCGCTGCGCGGACCGTGAGGATGTCGGGCAGGTGGCCGGCGACCTGGACCCAGGTGTCGCCGGCGTCGGCGCTCGCGTAGACGCAGCCGTCCCGGGTGCCGACGTACACACCCGCCGGGTCGGCGGTGTCGGTGGTCATCGCGTCGCGCAGCACCGGCACGTACGACGGGTCGGGCAGCCCGGCGGTCAGCGGCTCCCAGGTGGTGCCGGCGTCGCGCGACCGGTAGACCCGGCACTTGGCGTCGGTCGGGATCCGGTTGCCGTCCGCGACCAGCGGGAACACGTACACGGTCTCCGGCTCGTGCGGGTGCACGACAATCGGGAACCCGAAGTCCGACGGCAGCCCGTCCGCGATCGACTTCCAGATCGCCCCGCCGTCGTCCGAGCGGTACACGCCGTGGTGGTTCTGCGCGAACATCCGCTCCGGCACGTCGGGGTGTGCCGCCAGTTTGTGCACGCACTGGCCGAACTCCGGGTCCGGGTCCGGCATGAAGTACGCCTTGATGCCGTGGTTCGCCGGGGACCAGGTGGCCCCGCCGTCGGTCGTCTGGTAGACGCCACCGGTCGACATCGCGACGCTGATCCGGTCCGGGTCGGTGGCGTGCGGCAGCACCGTGTGCACCGCCTGGCCGCCGAACCCGGCGTCCCAGTCCTTGCGGTGCGGGTGGTCCCACAGGCCCCTGACCAGCTCGAACGTCACGCCGCCGTCGGTCGACTTCCACAACGCGGACGGCTGGCTGCCGGCGTACACGACGCCGGGCTGATCTTCCGGCGCGGCCTGGATCTGCCAGACCCGCTCCAGCGACGCGTCGGCGTCCTTCGGGAAGCCGATCGAGCCCTCCGGCGGCTCCGCCCAGGTCTTGCCGAGGTCGTCGGAGTGGAACACCGCCGGCCCCCAGTGCTCGCTGGTCCCGCCGACGAAGAGCCGGGCCCGATCGCCGCGGGTGTCGATCCCGACCGCGTACACGCCCTGCATCTCGAACTCCGGCACCGGCCCGTCGAGCCGCCAGTCCTTGCGGGCGGCGTCGCTCCGGCCGATCCAGAGCCCTTTCTTGGTCCCGATCAGCAATACGGCCTCGGACATCTTCGTCCCTTCCTCAGCGTGGCGGCCCCGCCACCACATTGATCAACGGTTCCCCGGACGCGTAGCGCTCCAGCTGCGCCCGCACCAGCCTGGCCACGCGCGGCGCGAACGCCGTCGAGGCGCCGCCGCGGTGCGGATTGATCAGTACGTTCGGAGCAGACCACAGCGGATGTCCGGCGGGCAACGGCTCGGGGTCGGTGACGTCCAGCGCGGCCCGGATCCGCCCGGTGCCGAGCTCGGCACGCAACGCGTCCGTGTCCACGACGACACCGCGCGCGACATTCACCAGCAGCGCGCCGTCCTTCATCCGCTTCAGGAACGTCGCGTCCACCATCCGCTTCGTCTCCGGCGTCGCAGGGGTCAGGAGCACGACCACGTCCGCGCGCGGCAGCAGGTCGGGCAGCTCGGAGATCGGGTGTACGCCGTCCCGCGCCCGCCGCGCGACCCGGATCACGTCGCACTCGAACCCGGTCAGCCGCCGCTCCAGCGCTTCGCCGATCGCGCCGTACCCGAGGATCAGCACGGTCCGGTCCGCGAGCGAGTCGTCGACCTCGTCGTACGAGCCGGGCCAGAGCTGCCGCTCCTGGTCGCGGACCGCCCGCGGCAGGTTCCGGAACGTCGCCAGGATCAGCCCGACCGCCAGCTCCGCCGTCGACGCGTCGTGCACGCCGCGCGCGTTGCACAACGTCACGCCGTCGGCGAGCCGGGACTGGACGTGCTCGTACCCCGCCGTCTGCAGCTGCACGACCTTCAGCGCGGGCATCTCCTTGACGACGTCGAACACGTCACCGCCGCCCATGTAGCTCGGCACGTAGAACTCCACCTCGTCGAGCGACTTCGGCCGCTCACCACCGGCGAAGAACTCCACGTCGAACCCCGCGGGCACGCCGCCGAGGAACCCCTCGGGGTCCTCCCACGGCAGCCATGCCTTCACCACATCAGCCATGTCCCAGAACCTACTCGGGTGGTCGGACACTTTTGAACTCCCGTGCCAGAGCGTGGGCACCGTCGTAAGCTGGATCGGTGCCTTCGACATCGGATGTGGCGGCGGTGGTGGCGCACGATCAGGCCGTCGGGCGGCTGCGGGAGTCGTACGAACGGATCCCGGCCGGCGAGCCCGTCCGGCTCGCGAAGCGCAGTTCGAACCTGTTCCGCCCGCGCACCGACACCGAGCGGCCGGGGCTGGACGTCTCGAAGCTGACCGGGGTGATCAGCGTCGACCAGGACGCCCGGACCGCCGACGTCCAGGGCATGTGCACGTACGAGGACCTGGTCGCCGCGACCCTCCCGCACGGGCTGACGCCGATGGTGGTCCCGCAACTGAAGACGATCACACTCGGCGGCGCGGTCACCGGGCTCGGCATCGAGTCGTCCTCGTTCCGGGCCGGCCTGCCGCACGAGTCGGTGCTCGAGCTCGACATCCTGACCGGCGCCGGCGACCTCGTCAGGGCCCGCCCGGACGGCGAGCACGCGGACCTGTTCCGGATGTTCCCGAACTCGTACGGAACGCTCGGCTACGCGACCCGGCTGCGGATCGAGCTCGACCGGATCTCGCCGTACGTCGCGCTCCGGCACGTCCGGGTCGGGCTCGACTCGCTGGCCCCGGCCATCGACGAGATCGTTGCCTCGGGCACGTACGACGGCGAGCCGGTGCACTTCGTCGACGGCGTCGCGTTCAGTCCGTCGGAGGCGTACCTGACGCTCGGGCGGAACAGCGACGCCGCGGTCCGGACCAGCGACTACACCGGCCGGCAGATCTACTACCGGTCGATCCGGCAGCGGCCGAAGGACTTCCTCACCGCGCACGACTACCTGTGGCGCTGGGACACCGACTGGTTCTGGTGTTCCGCGGCGTTCGGCGCCCAGCAGCCCGTCGTACGGCGGCTGTGGCCGCGGCGCTGGCGGCGCAGCGACGTGTTCCACAAGATCGTCGGCTTCGAGAACCGGCACCACTACGCGGCCCGGCTGAACCGCCGGCGCGGCCACCCCGACCGGGAACGCGTCGTCCAGGACGTGGAGATCCCGGTCGCCCGGCTCGCGGACTTCCTGCGCTGGTTCGACGGAGAGGTCGGGATGCGACCGGTCTGGCTGTGTCCGTTGCGGCTACGCGGCTCGGAGTCCTGGCCGCTCTACCCGCTGAAGCCCGGCGAGACCTACGTGAACGTGGGCTTCTGGGGCACCGTCCCGATCGCGCCCGGCGCCGCGGACGGCGACGTCAACCGGCGGATCGAGCAGGCCGTGAGCGACTTCGGCGGCCACAAGTCCCTGTACTCCGACGCGTACTACGACCGGGAAACGTTCGACCGGCTGTACAACGTCTCGGCACTGACCACAGTGAAACAACGCTACGACCCGGACGCCCGGCTCACCGGGCTCTACGAGAAGGCGGTGACGCGCCAGTGACGACGCTCGCGACCCAGGTATCGATCGCCGAAGCCCTCCTCACCGTGATCCCGGACGGACTGCCGTTCCGGTTCACGGCGTACGACGGCAGCGCGGCCGGCCCCGAGGACTCCCCGATCCACATGCATCTGGCCTCCGAGCGCGGGCTGTCCTACATCCTCACCGCGCCGGGCGACCTCGGGATGGTGCGCGCCTACGTGATGGGCGACCTGGAGATCACCGGAGTGCACCCCGGCAACCCGTACGAGCTGATGCGGCTGATCCTGGACCAGTTCCACTTCCACCGCCCGAAGGCCGCCGAGGCGCTGCGGATCATCCGCGGCCTCGGCTGGAGTCACCTCAAGCCGCCGCCCCCGCCGCCGCAGGAGCACCTGCCGAAGTGGCGCCGGACGTTCGAGGGCCTGCGGCACTCGAAGGCGCGGGACAAGTCCGCGATCCACCACCACTACGACGTGTCGAACACGTTCTACGAGTGGGTGCTCGGGCCGTCGATGACGTACACGTGCGCGGTCTATCCGACGGCCGATGCTTCGCTCGAGGAGGCGCAGTTCGAGAAGTACGACCTGATCGCGCGGAAGCTCGACCTTCGACCCGGGCAGCGACTCCTCGACGTCGGGTGCGGCTGGGGCGGGATGGTCCGGCACGCGGCCCGCGAGTACGGCGTACAGGCGCTGGGCGTGACGCTGTCCGAGGCCCAGGCCGAGTGGGCGCAGCAGGCGATCAAGCGAGAGGGGCTGGAGGGGCTGGCCGAAGTACGGTTCCTGGACTATCGCGACGTCCCCGAGCGGGACTTCGACGCGATCAGCTCGATCGGGCTGACCGAACACATCGGCGTCCGCAACTACCCGTCGTACTTCGCCTTCCTGCACGACCGGCTCCGCCCCGGCGGCCGGCTGCTCAACCACTGCATCACCCGCCCGGACAACCGTTTCCGCAACACCGGCGCGTTCATCGACCGCTACATCTTCCCCGACGGCGAGCTGATCGGCTCCGGCCGGATCATCGCCGAGGCCCAGGACGCCGGCTTCGAGGTCCGCCACGAGGAGAACCTCCGCGAGCACTACGCCCTCACCCTGGCCGCCTGGAACGACAACCTGGTCGCCCATTGGGACGAAGCACTGGCCGAGGTCGGCCCCGCCACCGCGAAGATCTGGGGCCTCTACCTGGCGGCCAGCCGCGCCGGCTTCGAACACAACACCATCCAGCTCCACCAGGTCCTGGCCGCCAAACTCGACGACCGCGGCAACGCGCACTTCCCCCTCCGTCCCACCTGGGGAAGCTGACGGGCGTGCGAGGTAGGGCTGCGGTGGTGGTTGCCGCGTTGGCTTTCGTCGTGGGGTGTTCGGAGGCGACGCCCAGCAGCTCCGGCTCGTCGTCGGCGCCCGGCTCGGCGTCAGCGTCCGGCTCGGCGTCGGCGCCGGTTGCTCCGCCGGTGCGGTTGACGGTGGCGTCGACCGTGGTGACCGGGCTCGAGGTGCCTTGGGGAGTCGCGTTCCTGCCGGACAAGAGCGCCTTGGTCACCGAGCGGGACGCGGGGAAGATCGTACGGGTCGCCGGTGGCCGGGTGACCGAGGTGGGGAGCGTCGACGGGGTGAAGGCCTCGTCGGAAGGTGGGCTGCTGGGGATCGCGGTGGATCCGGGGTACCCGGGCAAGCCGTACGTCTACGTGTATTACTCCAGCGGCAGCGACAACCGGATCGCGCGGATCACCTACCAGGACGGAAAGTTGTCGGACCAGCAGGTGATCCTCGACGGGATCCCGGAGGCGGCGATCCACAACGGCGGGCGGTTGCGGTTCGGGCCGGACGGCTTCCTGTACGCCGGGACCGGTGACGGGTCGGACCGGCCGAACTCGCAGGACGACAACTCACTCGGCGGGAAGATCCTCCGCATCACCACCGACGGCGAGGCCGCGCCGGGCAATCCGGACGGGCGCGTGTGGATCACCAAGGGCCACCGGAACGTGCAAGGCCTGACGTTCGACGGGAACCAGTTGTACGCCGCGGAGTTCGGGCAGAGCACCTGGGACGAGCTCAACGTGATCACGCCGGGCGCCAACTACGGCTGGCCCGCCGCCGAGGGAATCAGCCGGCTGGACGGGATGACCGACCCGATCGCGCAGTGGCCGACCGCCGACGCCTCTCCGTCCGGCATCACGTTCGCCAAGGGGTACATCTTCATGGCCGGGCTGCGCGGCCAGCGGCTCTGGGCGATACCCGTTGCCGGAGGCAAGCGAATCGGCGAGCCGAAGGCGTTCTTCACCCAGCAGTACGGGCGTTTGCGCACCGTCGAGCTCGCCCCGGACGGATCGCTGTGGCTCACCACGTCGAACACCGACGGCCGCGGAGGGCCACGACCGGGCGACGACCGGATCCTGCGCGTGACCATCAGCACGTCCTGAGCAGTCAACCGTTTCGCGACTTGGGTCGTCTGGTACTTGTGGAAGAACCCACACCATCAGCAGACCTGAGGAGGAGATCGGTATGCCGACCGGCCAGGCGTCTGGCGTCCCCAGCAGTGTGATCGCATCGGTGAGCAGCTTCGCGGATGCTCGGCGAACAGCGGAGTACCTGCGAAGTTACGGGATGGACGCGGCGAGCCTGGACATCGTCGGCGCCGGACTCCGGCAGGCCACCAGACGGCCGCGCATCCCGGTCGTCCGGATGACCGCCACCGGTGCGCTGCAAGGTGCTCTGCTCGGTGTCCTCGCGGCCGTCTTCGTCACGCTGGTCGCGCAGACCACGCTGACCAGCTTCGCGGTCGTGCTGTGGGGCTTCGTGTACGGGCTGATCGTCGGCACGCTGTGGGGGCTGTTCCGCGCGCTGTTCCGCAACCGGCCGGACACCGTCACCACCGAGATCCACCCGACCCGCTACGAACTCCGCTGCCCGGCCGACGAGCTGTCGGTCGCACAGACCTTGCTCGCGGACGCGGCCGACATCGACGACGGCCGGGTCGAGCGCGGAGTCATCGCGGACGCGCGGCCGACCGCGGAGCACCGCGACGCCGCCTGAAAGCACTGAAGTGCCGGACCCTGTGCAGCGGGGTCCGGCACTTCAGGAACGGCGTCAGATGCCGAGCTTCTCGTTCAGCAGCTGGCGGACCTTGGCAGCGTCGGCCTGACCGCGCATGTCCTTCATCACCGCGCCGATCAGCGCACCCGCCGCCGCGGGCTTGCCGGAGTTCACCTTCTCGACCACGTCCGGGTTCGCGGCGATCGCCCGGTCGATGGCCTCGAGCAGCGCCGAGTCGTCGGACACGAGCGCCAGCCCGCGCTTCTCGATGATCTCCGCCGGCGTGCCTTCACCGGCCAGCAGACCTTCGAACACCTGCCGCGCGAGTTTGTCGTTCAGCGTGCCGTCGTCGACGAGCTTCTGCACCTCGGCGACCTCGGCCGGACCGACCGGCAGCGCGTCGAGCTCCGTACCGGAGTCGTTCGCCGCGCGGGCCAGCTCACCCAGCCACCACTTCTTCGCCGCGGCTGCCGGCACCCCGAGCTCGACCGTGGACACGATCAGCTCGACCGCGTTGCCGTTCACGGCGTCCCGCATCTCGAGGTCGGTGAAACCCCACGCCTGCTGCAGCCGGGCCCGCCGTACGGCCGGAGCTTCGGGCAGCGTCGCGCGGATCTCCTCGACCCATTCCCGCGACGGCGCCACCGGCACCAGGTCGGGCTCGGGGAAGTACCGGTAGTCGTCCGCGTCGGACTTCTCCCGGCCGGCCGTCGTGATGCCGGTGTCCTCGTGCCAGTGCCGGGTCTCCTGCAGGATCTTCCCGCCGGACGACAGCACCGCCGCCTGCCGGGTGATCTCGTAGGTCACCGCACGCTCGACCGAACGGAACGAGTTCACGTTCTTGGTCTCGGTGCGGGTGCCGAGTGCCGTCGAGCCGGACGGCTTCAGCGACACGTTCACGTCGGCGCGCAGCGAGCCCTGGTCCATCCGGACGTCCGAGACGCCCAGCGAGAACAGCAGGTCGCGCAGCATCGAGACGTACGCCCGCGCCACCGCGGCCGCCTTGTCCCCCGGCACCTCGATCGTCTTGGTGACGATCTCGATCAACGGGATCCCGGCCCGGTTGTAGTCGACCAGCGAGTGCGTGGCGCCGTGGATCCGGCCCGTCGCGCCGCCCACGTGGGTGGCCTTGCCGGTGTCCTCCTCCATGTGCGCGCGCTCGATCTCGATCCGGTACGTCTCGCCGTCGACGACGACCTCGGTCCAGCCGTCGAACGCGATCGGCTCGTCGTACTGCGAGGTCTGGAAGTTCTTCGGCATGTCCGGGTAGAAGTAGTTCTTCCGGGCGAACCGGCACCACTCGGCGATCTCGCAGTTCAGCGCCAGGCCGATCTTGATCGCGGACTCGACCGCGCGCGCGTTCACCACCGGCAGCGCGCCCGGCAGACCGAGGCAGACCGGGCAGGTCTGGGTGTTCGGCGGCGCGCCGAACTCGGTCGGGCAGCCGCAGAACATCTTCGACCGGGTGTTCAGCTCGACGTGGACCTCGAGGCCCATCACCGGGTCGTACTGCGTCAACGCATCGTCGATTTCCAGCACGTCGGCAGTCATCGGGTCACCTCCAGCTCCGGAGCCTTGGTCATCAGTACGCCGCCCCACTGGTCGGCGAGGGCCGCCTCGAGCGCGCCGCCGACCTTGTACAGCAGGTCGTCGCGCATCACCGGCGCCATCACGTGGAAGCCGACCGGCAGTCCGTCCTCGTCGGCGAGGCCGCACGGGAACGACGCGGCCGCGTTGCCGGCCAGGTTGGACGGGATCGTGCAGAGGTCGTTCTTGTACATCGCGATCGGGTCGTCGATCCGGTCGCCGATCGCGAACGCGGTCGTCGGCGTGGCCGGCGAGACCAGCACGTCGACCTGCTCGTACGCGGCCGCGAAGTCGCGGGCGATCAGCGTCCGCACCTTCTGCGCCTGGCCGTAGTAGGCGTCGTAGTACCCGCTGGAGAGCGCGTGCGTGCCGAGGATGATGCGGCGCTTGACCTCGGCGCCGAAGCCGGCCTCGCGGGACAACGCGGTGACCTTCTCCGCACTGTTCTCCCCGTCGTCGCCGACGCGCAGCCCGTACCGCATCGCGTCGAACTTGGCCAGGTTGGACGAGGCCTCGCTCGGCAGGATCAGGTAGTACGCCGGGAGCGCGTACTGGAAGTGCGGGCAGGAGACCTCGACCACCTCGGCGCCGAGCTTGGTGAGCAGCTCGACCGCCTCGTGGAAGCGGGCCTCGACACCCGGCTGGTAGCCCTCGCCGCCGAGCTCCTTGACGACGCCGATCCGCAACCCGGCGACGTCACCGTTGCGGGCCGCCGCGACCACCGGCGGGACGTCCTGGTTGATCGAGGTGGAGTCCATCGGGTCCCAGCCCGCGATCGCCTCGTGCAGCAGCGCCGCGTCGAGCGTCGTCCGCGCGCAGGGGCCGGGCGTGTCCAGGCTTGAGGCCAGCGCGATCAGCCCGTACCGCGAGGTGCCGCCGTACGTCGGCTTGACGCCGACCGTCCCGGTGAACGCCCCCGGCTGGCGGATCGAGCCGCCGGTGTCGGTGCCGATCGCCAGCGGCGCCTCGTACGCCGAGATCGCCGCGGACGAGCCGCCGCCGGAGCCGCCCGGGATCCGGGACAGGTCCCACGGGTTGTGGGTGGTGCCGTACGCCGAGTTCTCCGTGGAGGAGCCCATCGCGAACTCGTCCATGTTGGTCTTGCCGAGGATCACGATCCCGGCGTCCTTCAGCCGCTTCACGACGGTCGAGTCGTACGGCGGCTTCCAGCCCTCGAGGATCTTCGACCCGGCCGTGGTCGGCACACCCTCCTGGGTGAGCACGTCCTTCAGCGCCAGCGGCACGCCGGCCAGCGGAGACAGCTGCTCCCCCGCCGCACGCTTGTCGTCGACCGCCTTCGCCTGCGCCAGCGCGCCCTCGGTGTCGACGTGCAGGAACGCGCGCACGTCACCGTCGACGGCGGCGATCCGGTCCAGGTGGGCCTGGGTGATCTCGACCGAACTGGCCTGCTTGGACTGCATCAGCTCCGCGAGCTCGGCCGCGGTCTTCCTGGTCAGGTCGCTCATGATCAGTCCTCCTCCAGGATCCGCGGCACCCGGAAGCGCTGCTCCTCCGCGGCCGGCGCGCCGGACAGCGCCTGCTCGGGGGTGAGGCACGGGACGTTCTCGTCCGCGCGCATCACGTTGGTCAGCGGCAGGGCGTGCGAGGTCGGCGGGATGTCGTCCGCCGCCACCTGGCTGACCTGCCCGACCAGCGTGATGATCTGGTCGAGCTGCGGCGCGAGGTGGTCGAGCTCGTCGTCAGAGAGCTCGATCCGCGCCAGTCGCGCCAGGTGCGCAACCTCTTCGCGGGTAATCGATGGCATGAACTGATCCAATGCGTGCAGTGACCGAAAGCCATGTAGACACATGACTTGCGCCATCCTAGTGGGCCGCTGTGACAGCTACGTTTCCGCGCCCCATGAGCTGTGGACAACGGGATGTTGAGATGGGTCGGCGTGTCTGTTCCTACCGCTCTGTAACATGGGCGGCGACAAGGCGTTACGCGCATGGTGATCGGCTGGGAGATGATCGTTCGGTGTTCCTGCTGCGCTTGATCATCCCCGACCGCCCCGGTTCGCTGGGCACGGTGTCGACGGCCCTCGGCGAGGTCAACGCCGACATCCACGCGATCGAGATCGTCGAGCACCGCCGGGAGAACGGCACCGCGGTCGACGACATCGTGGTCGACCTGCCGCCCGGCGTCCTGCCGGACCGGCTGGTCTCGGCCTGCAACAGCGTCCCGGACGTCGAGGTCATCTGGTTCTCCCGGTACGGCGCCGGCGGCGGGCTGCACATGGACCTCGAGGCCGTCGAGCAGATGACGTCCGCGCCCGCGGACGCGATCGACATCCTGGTCGAGCAGTCACCGGCCGTGCTGCACGCGGACTGGGCAGCGCTGCTGGACGGCACCGGCAGCGAGGTCAAGGTCGCGCTGGAGACCAGCGCGACACCGGAGTTCGGCGACGTCGCCGCCCAGTGGCTGCCGATGGCGAAGGCCGCCACCCTCGAGGCCCCGGACCACAAGGGCCTCGCCGAGTCCGTCCTGGTCGCGGCCCCCCTGGAGTCCGACCGCCGGGTGCTGGTCATCGGCCGCCGCGGCGGCCCCGAATTCCTCGGCTCCGAAGTAGCCCGCCTCTCCTACCTAGCCTCCCTCGCCGTCACAATCCGCGCCACCGCCTGACCGTGCGACGTAGCCGGTCGCACCAGCGTCAACCTCAGCGTTGGTCCACGGGTGGTTCTCCGCTGGAACTAGTGTCCTGCTTCTGACATTGGTGAGATAAGTCCGGGCCACAACAGGTCCCTGGCCCCCAGGGCTTGTTCACAGACCCCAGGGCTTGTGGCGACGCGCGGCCGCGTGCTGCCCTGTCGGGGCCGCGGACCGCTGGCTCGGAAACTGGGCCGGGTGTTGGGTCGGGTGTTGGGTCGGGTGTTGGACCGGGTGTTGGACCGGGTGTGCAGACACGTGCCGGGGTCGTGCGACAGGCAATTGCAGGTACCCGGGCCCCAGGGCTTGTTCACTGACCCCAGCGGCTGGGCACATGCCAGGTCGGGTCACGGGACCGGGCAGCCTTACCGCCCCGAACCGCCCACCCACACTCCCCGGCTTCAAGCCGGCGCCCGGCCGGGCAGGTCCACCGGCTCGTCTTGGTGCACCGCAGCCGCACCGCAGCACCGGACCGGCACGGATCTCGTGCACAAAAGTGACCTCGGGCGAGCCGCTGCGGGACATCTTTGTGAAGCCACCAACCGTTTTCGCCGCCGCCGCGTGGTCGGTGGCTTCACAAAGATGAGGCCGGGCGAACCCGACCCTGTCACCCGAACGAACTTCAACAACGAGTCAACGGCGCTGGAACTACTTCTCGCGGGACGGGCCGGGAGTTGGAGTGCGGCGCTGGGCTGCGGGAGGGTGGTTCGTGGTTGTCGGCGGTGTGCTGGTGGGCGGGGGTTGGCCCTCCAGGGCTCTCATCGCTTGGGCCAGGTCAGGGGGTAGCGCCATGCGTGGTGGCACGACGGGCCGCCCGGCCTCCTTGCCCGAGCCGACAGCCGGTTGGACTGTTGGGAGGTGCTCGAGTTCGTCGAGGGCCACGCCCCTCGAACGTCCGAGCCGGCCGGCGGTCACGTCGAAGATCTCGCCGTCCTTGCGGGGCGCGAAGGCAATGACCTGCCGTACCGGAAGGGACGATTCCGTCGTACCTTCGAACTCGCGGTAGGTGACTCGGTGCGAAGGCCCCATCGGCCGGCCGCGGCGGTTGAACTCCTCGACGACCGGGATCTTGATCTCGGCGCAGTCTCGCAGGTCCGCGTGACTGTCGGAACGCCCGAGGCGCTCGCCGGCGAACTCGGCTTCGCGGCCTTCGCGCAGTGCACTCAGCGCGACCCGAGCAGCCTCGAACAGCTACGCTGCGGTGCCATTGGGATTCGCCTGGGCACGTTTCTGGAGTTCACGCAGCTCGTCGCGGAGCTCTGGGTCCAGGATGAGGTGGTACTTCGCTGTCACCGGGCTTGGGGCGGCTGGTCGCTGTCCAGATTCCACCCGAACTCCGCGGCAAGCTCATCGGCGGACACGTAGTCATCCGAGCTGTTCGTCGCCAACCGGCGCCGAGTGACCTCGCGGATCTCGGCCGCCTGTTCGGCATCGTCGGCCAGTTCCTCAAGCTGCTCCCACCGGTCGAACGGAACGACCACGCCCTCTGGACGACCGTTGTCTCCGAAGATGAGCGGCTCCGGCTGGCCGGCACGGAACCGCTGCAGCATCCGAGGAAGGTTGTGAGCCGCGGTCGCCGTGTCGATCACGTTGACCCGATCACCGTTCGGGCGATCCTGCGGTGTCTCCGTCGACATCTGAGCTCCTTTGCATTCAACGGTCTCGAATGACGTGCAGGACTCGTCCTCTCCTTCAGGTGAACTGGAAGTAGGCGAGGGCCCAGAGGCCGGCGATGATCAGGAGGACGACGACGCCGACGAGGGTGACGATCAGGATTGCCTGGCTGTTCGATCCGTTCCGGTCCGGGAGGTCGAACTGGGTGGGGCCCCAGGCCCCGCCGCCGTCGACACGCTGGACCGCCTCGGGCGGCGGCTGTGCCACCGTCCGCGACTCCCGCTTCTCCCGGGGGAACTTCACATCCGGCCTCCGTGCCTCAGGCGTAGAACGACTCGTGGTCGATCGTGACCCGCTGCGACCCGTAGTCGCCGGTGCTGCCACCGTCGATCTCGACCTTCCAGCCGCCAACATAAGC
Source organism: Kribbella sp. NPDC051137 (assembly GCF_040682535.1). Taxonomy (NCBI): domain Bacteria; kingdom Bacillati; phylum Actinomycetota; class Actinomycetes; order Propionibacteriales; family Kribbellaceae; genus Kribbella; species Kribbella sp. NPDC051137. The sequence goes on along the minus strand of NZ_JBFBBI010000002.1, from coordinate 366,653 downwards.
AGCGTACTGCTTACCGTCACTGTGCGCCTGGATGTACGCCTTCAACGCCGCCGCGTTACCGCCCTTGAGGACGCCGAACGCGTCGTTCATCGCCGAGGTCATCGCGCCCTTCGTGGCGCTTCCGCTGTCCGCCGAGGCGCTGAATTCGACCATGTTGATCTGCTGGTTCCGGCTACCCAGGACGAACACTCGCTGCGAGCCGTACTTCCCGACGTCCTTGCGGCAGGAGCTGGTGCAGACGTACGACTTCGCCTTCAGCGCCGTGGTCATCTGAGCCACCGTGGTGTCGAACGTCTGGTCCGGCAGGTCCAGCGACTCCTCGCCGTTCTTGTGGCCGGACACCTGCAGGCCCGAGCCGTCGTTGCTGAGCTGGAAGGAGCCCCAGTTCGTGCCGACCTCGGTGGACCGCTGACCGGTCTTCACCGCGTCCTGGATCTTGGTCACCGAGTCGCCGCCGAAGGTGTCGTTGCCGATCGCCTGCAGCGCCTGGCCGAACGCGACCTGGGCGTTGTTGTTGTTGTCCTCGTCGTCGGTCGCGACCCGGGCCGCGATGATCGTGCCGTCGGACTTGAACTGGAAGATCACCTCGGACGACCGGCTGTTGCCGTCGAGCTTGAAGCAGCCGCGGTGCGCGCCCTGGCCGGTGTTGAACAGGTCGCTGCAGCCGAAGCCCATGCCCTGCAGCTTGTCGGTCACGCTCTTCGCCTGGCCGGTCGCGTTGCCCAGCTCGCCGGTGCCGCCACTGGTGGACGGGGACGTCGACGGGTCGCCGCCCTCGCTCTTGCCGCTGGTCGGCTGGCTCTCCGGGGTGTCGTCGCCGCCGCTGAACGCGCGGATGCCGAGGAACACCAGCAGGCCGATCAGCACGATGCCGACCACTCCGCCGCCGATCACCAGCGGCATCTTGTCCTTGCTGATGCCGCCCGGGCCCTTACCGCCACCCGGACCGCCCTGACCGCTCGGCTGCCACTGTCCGGGCTGTCCGCCGCCCTGCTGCTGGTGCCAGCCGCCCTGCTGCGGCTGCTGCTGACGCTGCCCCCAGGACTGCTGCTGGTACGCGCCGCCGCCCTGCTGCGGCTGCTGACCCCAGCCACCACCCTGCTGACCCTGCTGACCATGCTGCCCCGGCTGACCCTGCTGTCCGGGCTGCTGGCCCCAGCCGCCCTGCTGCGGCCGGTCCTGCTGCGGCGGGCGCCCCTGCTGAGGCTGGCCCTGCTGCGGCTGACCTTGCTGCGGCTGACCTTGCTGCGGCTGCTGGCCGTGCTGAGGTTGCTGCGGCTGCTGAGGCTGTTGCCCCCAGCCACCGCCCTGAGCGGGAGGTTGCTGGCCCCAGCCACCCTGCTGAGGCTGCTGCGGCGGCTGCGGCGGCTGCTGCGCACCTCCCTGTCCCCCGTGCTGCCCGCCTGGCTGGCCCCCCGGCTGCCCAGGACCCCATGGTCCCTGCGGCGGCGTCGTCATAATTGCTCCTTCTGACCCAGATCTCGACGTGCAAAGTTAACAGTCGGACGGCTCAGCTCTGTCGGCGGATCCGTCCGGCCGGGGAATTCTTCCGCGCGATTCAGGACGCGCCGGCCGCCGGCGTACTCGCCACCGCGGCCGCCGCCTCGGCCCCGTCGTCCAGCAGCACCCGGAACCCGGCGGAGTCCAGGATCGGCACGCCGAGCTGCACGGCCTTGTCGTACTTCGACCCCGGGGAGTCGCCGACCACGACGAACGACGTCTTCTTCGACACCGAGCTCGCGACCTTCCCACCGCGCCCGACGATCGCCTCGGTCGCCTCGTCGCGGCTGAACCCCTCGACGGTCCCGGTCACCACCACGGACAGCCCGGAGAGCGTCTGCGGCAGCGTCGGACCGGTGCGCTCCTCGCGCATCAGGACGCCGGACGCCAGCCACTTGTCGACGATGTCCCGGTGCCACGGCACCTGGAACCACTCGATGATCGCCTGCGCGATGGTCGGCCCGACGCCCTCGATCTCGGCCAGCTGCTCCTCGCTCGCGGCCCGCACGTCGTCGATGTTGTCGTACACCTCGGTGAGCGCGACGGCCGCGGTCGGCCCGACGTGCCGGATCGACAACGCGACCAGTACCCGGGACAGCGGCCGGGCCTTCGCCTCCTCGAGGTTGGCGATCAGCTTGCGCGCGTTCGCCGACAAGGCACCGGCCTTCGTGGTGAAGAACTCGCTCTCGGCCAGCTTCTCCTCGGTGAGTGCGAACAGGTCGCCCTCGTCCGCGATCAGCCCGCCGCGGATCAGCGCGTCCGCCGCCTTGAACCCGAGCCCCTCGATGTCGAACGCGGACCGCCCGGCCAGGTAGAACAGCCGCTCCCGCAGCTGGCCCTGGCAGTACTGCGAATTCGGGCAGCGGATGTCGACGTCGGACTCCTTCGCGGGCGCCAGCAACGTGTCGCACCACGGGCAGTGCGTCGGCATCTCCCATGCCGGCAGCCCCTTCGGGCGCAGGTCCACCACCGGCCCGAGCACCTCGGGGATGACGTCGCCCGCTTTCCGCAGTACGACGGTGTCGCCCGGGCGGACGTCCTTGCGGGCGACCTCCTTGGCGTTGTGCAGCGTCGCGTACTCCACCGTGGACCCGGCCACGCGGACCGGCTCCATGTGCGCGAACGGGGTGACCCGGCCGGTGCGGCCGACATTCACCTCGATCTCGATGAGCTTGGTGTTCACCTCTTCCGGCGGGTACTTGTACGCGATCGCCCAGCGCGGAGCGCTCGAGGTGGACCCGAGCGCACGCTGCAGGTCGAACTCGTCGACCTTCACCACGACGCCGTCGATCTCGTGGTCCACCGAGTGCCGGTTCTCGCCGTAGTACGCGATGAACTCGTTGACCTCGTCGAGCGTGCCGACCCGGCGGGCCCGGTCGCTGACCGGCAGGCCCCACTCCTTCAGCTGCTCGTACGCCTCGGACAGCCGAGCCACGCGGTACCCCTCGACCTTGCCGAGGCCGTGCACGACGAACCGCAGCGGCCGGGCCGCCGAGATCCGCGGGTCCTTCTGCCGCAGCGATCCGGCGGCGCTGTTCCGCGGGTTCGAGAAGACGTCCTTGCCGGCCTCGACAAGCTGGGCGTTCAGCTCCTCGAAGTCCTCGACCCGGAAGTACACCTCGCCGCGGACCTCGAGGAAGGCCGGCAGGTCGTCGCCGTGCAGGTGCTCCGGGATGCTCTTGATCGTGCGCACGTTCGGCGTGACGTCCTCGCCGGTCCGGCCGTCGCCGCGGGTGGCGCCGCTGACGAGCTTGCCGTTCTCGTACACCAGGTCGAGGGCGAGGCCGTCCACCTTGAGCTCGCAGAGGAACCCGCTGTCGACGATCTGCTGGGCCGTGACCTCGCGCTCCAGACGCTTCGCCCACGCCTCCATCTGCTCGGCGGAGAACGCGTTGCCGAGGCTCTCCATCCGCATCGGATGGTCGACCGGGCTGAACAGCGTCGAGACGGGGGCCCCGACCTTCTGGGTGGGCGAGTCCGGGGTGCGAAGCTCGGGATACTGCTCCTCGATGCCCTGCAACTCGTGCATCAGCGCGTCGAAGTCCGCGTCCGAGATGATCGGGCTGGCCAGGTAGTAGCGCGCCCGGTGGTCCTCGATCTCCTGGCTCAGCTCCGCGTGCCGCGTCCGGACATCCGCGGGCGCCCCAACGTTCTCGCTCATAAGCAGAACTTACATGGCGCTACGGACAGAATTCCGCTACTCGTCGGCGGCTTCGCCGACCACGTCGACGATCTCGCGCAGCAGTTTCAGGCGGGCGCGGGCATCCGCCGTCGACGGCGCGGCGGCCAGTCCACACGCCGGCGTGATCACCACTTGCTTCAGCAGCTCAGGGTCCAGACCCAGCTCGCGCCAACGCCGTACCAACGGCTGTGCGGCCTGCTCCGGGCGCGGCACCGCGCCTGTGGTGGGGACGACGCCCGCGAAGATCCTGGTGCCGGCCTCCGCCGCAACCGCAACCTGGTCCCAGGCCGCGTTGTTGAGCAGTGAAACGTCCACGGCGATCCCGCTGGCGCCGGACTTGGTGAAAACCTCGATCGGCGGCCGGGCTGCGCAGCAGTGCACGACACTCGCAGGAAAGAGGCTCAGCAGCTCGACAGCACCAGGACCGTCCACAGACCGGTGCTTGCTCCAACCAGAGGCCGTCGGCACGGCACCAGCCAGTACGGCGGGAAGCCCGGGCTCGTCCACCTGCAGCAGCACCTCCGCCCCAGGCACCCGCTTGCGTACTTCGGCCACGTGCTGCTCCACGCCGTACGCCAGCGCCTGGGCGAGATCCCGTCGCGCACCGTGGTCCGCGAGCACCTTGTCACCCCGCGGCCGCTCCACGGCAGCCGCCAACGTCCACGGCCCGGTGACCTGCACCTTCAGCTGGCCCTCGTACCCGTAGGCGTACTCCTCCAGCACATCCAGGTCCTCTTGCAGCAAAGCCCGGGCCCGCCGCTGGTCCAGGCTCGCCCGCGCGTCGCCACCACCGGTCAGGCGCCACCCGACGGGCTGCAGGTCAGCGGCCAGCTCTGTGAGTACGGCGATGGTCCGGCTGATCATGTCGCCGTACGGGCGCGCCGGTAGCTCCGGGAGGAACGGGAGGTCGACCAGCTCGAGTACTGCGCGCATCCACTCGCGGATGTCGTCGCCGGGGACGGATCCCAGACCGCTGGTCGTCATACGGCGGCGCTGACGCGCTGGACCGAGTCGATGGTGGCCGAGCCGATCACGCGGGTGCCGTCGTACAGCACGACTGCCTGTCCGGGGGCGACAGCGGAGGTGGGCTCGTCGAAGGAAACCTGCACATGGTCGCCCTGGACCGTTGCGACAACGGGCACCTCCTCGCCATGCGCACGCAGCTGGGCTGTCGCGCGCAACCGGTCCTCCGGGGCAGGACCGCACCAGCGGGGCTTGGAGGCGGTCAGGTCCGAGACTGCCAGTTCCTCGCGGGAGCCGACCGTGACGGTGCGGTCCACCGGGCTGATGTCGAGGACGAAGCGGGGCTTGCCGTCGGCGGCCGGCGTACCGATCTTCAAGCCCTTGCGCTGGCCGATGGTGAAGCCGTGGGTGCCCTGGTGCTCGCCGAGCTTGTTGCCCTGCGCATCGACGATGTCGCCGGGCGCCTCACCGAGCTGGGCGCCGAGGAAGCCCGCGGTGTTGCCGTCGGCAATGAAGCAGATGTCGTGGCTGTCCGGCTTCGCTGCCACCGACAGCCCACGCCGCTCGGCTTCCTCGCGGACCTCGGTCTTCACCGTGTCACCGAGCGGGAAGAACGCGTGGGCAAGCTGCTGCTGCGTGAGGACGCCGAGCACGTACGACTGGTCCTTGGCCGGGTCGACGGCGCGGTGCAACTCGCGAGCGCCGTCAGGCGTGTCCACGATCCGCGCGTAGTGCCCGGTCGCGACCGCGTCGAAGCCGAGCGCCAGCGCCCGCTCCAGGACCGCGCTGAACTTGACCTTCTCGTTGCACCGCAGGCACGGGTTCGGCGTACGGCCGGCGGCGTATTCGTTGACGAAGTCCTCGACCACGTCCGCGTGGAACCTCTCGGCCAGGTCCCAGACGTAGAACGGGATGCCGATCACGTCCGCGGCCCGGCGGGCGTCGCGGGAGTCCTCGATCGTGCAGCAGCCGCGCGCGCCGCTGCGATACGACTGCGGGTTCCGGCTGAGCGCCAGGTGCACGCCGGTCACGTCGTGCCCGGCCTCGGCCATCCGCGCGGCCGCGACCGCGGAGTCCACTCCGCCGGACATGGCTGCGAGTACCCGCATCAGGTGTTCCTTCCCACGTTCTGCAGGCCGGCGGACTTCGCCCGCTCCACGACCGGCCCGATGTTGTCCAGTACGGCGTCGACGTCGGCGCGCGTACTCGTGTGCCCGAGGGTGAACCGGAGCGAGCCGCGGGCCCGCTGGTCGTCGTACCCCATCGCGAGCAGCACGTGGCTGGGCTCGGCGACGCCGGCGTTGCACGCGGATCCGGTGGATACCTCGATCCCGCGCGCGTCCAGCAGCAGCAACAGCGAGTCGCCCTCACAGTCGCTGAAGGACAAGTGTGCGTTACCGGGCAAGCGGCCGACCGGGTCGCCGGAGAGCTTGGCGCCCTCGACGGTGCTCGTGATGCCGTGGACGAGGGTGTCCCGCAGCTCGGTCAGCCGCGCAGCCTCGTCGGCCTGGTGCTCGACCGCATGCTCCGCGGCCACCGCGAACCCGGCGGTCGCGGGCACGTCGAGAGTGCCGGAGCGGACGTCGCGCTCCTGCCCCCCGCCGTGCAGGATCGGCGTCAGCTGCGTCTCCTTGTGCACCACCAGCGCCCCGATGCCGTACGGACCGCCGAGCTTGTGCGCCGAAACCGTCATCGCGTCCACGCCGAGCGCCGCGAAGTCCACCGGCACCTGCCCGACCGCCTGCACCGCGTCGGTGTGCACGGGGACGCCGTACTCCGCCGCGATCGCCGCGACCTCCGCCACCGGCTGCAGCGTGCCGACCTCGTTGTTCGCCATCATCAGCGTGACGAACGACACGCTCTCCGGATCCCGCTCGACGGCCCGCCGTACGTCCTCCGGCCGCACCCGCCCGAGCTCGTCGACCGGCAGCCACTCGATCTCGGCGCCCTCGTGCTGCCCGAGCCAGACCGCCGGGTCCAGGACCGCGTGGTGCTCGATACCGCTGAGCAGGATCCGGCGCCGCCGCGGGTCCTGCGCCAGGCGGGACCACCACAGGCCCTTGAGCGCCAGGTTGTCCGCTTCGGTGCCGCCGGAGGTGAACACGATCTCGCTCGGCTGCGCACCGAGCGCGGCCGCGATCGACTCGCGCGACTCCTCGACCGTCCGCCGCGCACACCGTCCGGAGCCGTGCAGGGACGACGCGTTACCGGTACGGCCGAGGTGATGGGTCATCGCCTCGATCGCGGCCGGCAGCATCGGAGTCGTCGCCGCGTGGTCCAGGTACACCGTGCGGCGGTCGGAGGAAGTCATATCGGTTTCAAGGGTATGTCCGCCGCGGATGTTCCCGCGCGCCGGGAGCCGAGTGACCCGCCGGCACGTCATTCTTCCCGGGGGCTATCGCGTGGGAAGGCGGAGACATGAGTGACTGGTGGACAGAGCGCCGGCAGAACCAGCAACTGTCGGACCTGCAGAGCGAGATGTCGTACGCGCGGCAGGAGGCGTCCAGCCTGCGATCGCAGCTGTCCCGGATCCAGGGCAGCCTGCAGAGCCGGGTGGAGAGCATGTCGCGGGCCTTCGACGCGTTCGTCGAACTGTCCGACCTCCGCCAGGAGACGGTCGCCTTCATCGACGCCGCCGAACTCCGCCGGTACGCCGCCCGGGTCCTCAGCGCGATGGCCGCCGGTACGGAACTCCCCGCGGCCGGCCGGCCCGTACCGCAGTACTGGCTGGAGCCGGCCGTCGCCGCTCTCGTCTCGCTGCACGCCGGCAGCCCCGACGAGGAGGCGCTGAGTACGGCGATCAAGCTCGACGAACGCCGTACGTCGACCTTCCTGGCGCTGGCGTTGGCCGCGCTCGGGAAGCGGCACTTGGTACGGACCGAGTGGCTGGATGCGGCTTTCGGCGTACCGAACGACGACGGGACGTTGACCCGAGTTCAGCGGGTTCTCTGGACGACCGCGGCTCGTGGTGGGTTCGGCGCGGAGACGCTCGACCTGGTGATTCAGCGCCTGCAACTCGGCGTGACGGCCGACGGGGCGTGGCTGTCGAAGCTGGAGGCTCGTGGCAGCGCCGGGGCGCGACCGCGAGGGCTCAAAGCCACGGAGAAGCAGGACGACGCTTGGTACCGGTTGCGCCGTGTCGCCGACGCTGTGCAGACGATCGCCGGCAACACCGAGGCGCGCGAGCCCGACCCGAGTCTGACGGCGGAGGCCGAGGCAGAGCCGGAGAAGAACACGGCCGCGGCCTTGTTGCGGTTGCTGATCTCCGAGGGAAGCGAGCCGGAGCGCGAGACGCTGGCGCGGATCGCCGTACTGCGGGCACGTGTCACCGGCGGCGCCGAGACAGTGGAGACACTGACGGACTCGGCCGGTACGGTCGGCCAGCTGCTCGCCGACGACCTGGCGACCGCCGCGGAGCCACACCTGACAGCGACCGCGCTCCGGGTGATCGCGCCGTCGGTGCTGCCCGCGGTCGAAACCCTGGCGGGGACGGCCGACCAGCCTGCTCCGACGCAGGTCACCGTCGACAGCGGCTCACGAACTATCACCGTTCGCCCGGACGGACCGGACAAGCTGGAGCTCGGCGCGGCCACGACCGCGCTGACCTCGGGCGTCGGAGTCGCCACCGGCAAACAGACGGCGGTACCGATCGGGTTGATCGCCGGTGGTGCGGTGGTGGCGCTCGGACTCGGGCTGGGCGTCCACTGGTTCTGGATCGTCGTCGGCCTGGTGATCGCCGGCTTCGGCCTGAACAGCTACGCGAAGCTCCGCTCGTCCCTGAAGGCCGACGCCCAACGAGCCGCCGGCGAGGTGACCACCCTCAACGACCGTTGCACCACCGCAGCCAAATCCCTGACGGACTACATCGGCAACACCGAGGCCCGCCACGCCTCCATCACCAGCTCCCTGACAACCCTCCGGCAACAGCTCACCCCCTGATCCACGGAGCTTCCCGGGGGCCTTGCACAGGAACTTCCCGGGGCCTTGCACAGGAAGTGGTGGCTGGAAACCTGCAATTTCCTGTCTGCGGTCGGGTGCTTGCTGTCTGCGGTCGCCGCAGCTGTTCGGGTCTGGACGGACGAAGGCCCGGCTCGGTGGGTTACCGGGCCGGGCCTTCGGGCGCGCGGGGTCAGGACTTGCGCTTGGTTACTTCTTCGGTGGCGGTGGGGAGGACCTTGTGCAGGTCGCCGACCACGCCGAAGTCGACCAGCTCGAAGATGGGGGCTTCGGGGTCCTTGTTGACCGCGACGATGGTCTTCGAGGTCTGCATGCCGGCGCGGTGCTGGATGGCGCCGGAGATGCCTGCCGCGACGTACAACTGCGGCGAGACCGTCTTGCCGGTCTGGCCGACCTGGTACGCGTGCGGGTACCAGCCTGAGTCGACCGCGGCGCGGGAGGCGCCGACGGCGGCACCCAACGAGTCGGCGAAGGCCTCGATCGGGCCGAAGTCACCACCGGTACCACGACCACCGGACACGATGATCGCGGCCTCGGTCAGCTCCGGACGGCCGGTCGCCGCACGCGGCTTGGAGTCGGTGATCCGTGCGGTCTTCGCGGCGTCGGAGATCGTCACATCGAACTCCTCCACCTCCGGCGACGTCTGCGCAGCCTCGGGGGTCGCGGCGTTCGGCTTGACCGTGATGATCGGGGTGCCGTGGGTGACCTTGGCCTGGACGGTGAAGTTGCCCGCGAACACCGACTGGGTAGTGACAGGGCCACCATCACCGGCCTGGACGTCGACGGCGTCGGTGATCAGACCCGAGTCCAGCTTGACCGCGAGCCTGGCCGCGATCTCCTTGCCCTCGGCGTTCGACGAGATCAGGATCGCCGACGGCTCGACCTTGGCCGCGATCTGCTGCAGCGCCTCGGCCTTCGGGGCCACCAGGTACTGCGTCAGCTCCGGACTCGACAGCGCGATCACCTTGGTGGCGCCGTACTGCCCGAGCGCCGGGAGCGCCTCGGAAACGCCGTCGCCGATGAACACGGCGACCGGCTCGCCGAGGCGGCGGGCGATCGTGAGGAGCTCGGCGGTCGTCTTGCGGACCGTGCCCGCGGAGTGGTCAACGAGAACCAGAACGTTCGACATAACGCGCCCCTCAGAGGAACTTGTTCGTGGACAGGAACTCGACCAGCTCGGCAGCGCCGCTGCCGTCCTCGTCGGTGACGATCGTGCCGGCGGTGCGCGCCGGACGGGCGGTCACCTCGACCACCTCGGTCCACGCGCCCGAGCCGCCGACCTGGCCCAGCTGGTCCGGGGTCAGCTCGAGGTCGGCCAGCGACCAGGTATCGACCGGCTTCTTCTTGGCGGCCATGATGCCCTTGAACGACGGGTACCGCGGCTCGTTGGCCTGGTCGGACACCGACAGCACCAGCGGCAGCGTGCCCTCGATCGTCTCGCTCGCGGTGTCGCCGTCGCGGCGGATCCGGACGGTCTGCCCGTCGACGGTCACCTCCGAGCCCAGCGTCACGGCCGGCAGCCCGAGACGCTCCGACACCATCGCCGGGACGACACCCATGCCGCCGTCGGTCGACCCCATGCCGAACACGACCAGGTCGGCCTCCAGCTTGGCCAGCGCCTTCGACAGAATCAGCGAGGTCGCGACCGCGTCCGAACCGTGGATCGCGTCATCCAGCACATGGACACCGGCGTCGGCCCCCATCTGCAGGCCCTTCTTCACCGCGTCGGCAGCCTGCTCCGGCCCGACCGTGAGAACGGTCACCTCAGCGTCGCCGGCCTCCTTCACGGTGAGCGCGGTCTCGACGGCATATTCGTCCAACTCGGACAGCAGCCCGTCGACACCGGCACGATCCACCGTGTTGTCCTCCGAGCGGAAGCGGCGGTCCGCGGTGGCATCCGGCACGAACTTCGCGCAGACGACGATCTTCATAGCGTGTGGGACCCCTTCTGGTTAACGGTCTCTCCAAGCCTGCCATGGATGTTACCCGCGAGAAACATACGGCTGATGCGAGTCCCATCACAGTCTCGGGCACGACTAGTGTTGCGCAGGTGACCGAGACGCTACCGCTCACCGGCGAACGGACCGCGCCCGGGATCTGGCACGAGAACTACTGGTTCGCGCGCCACGATGCCGCTTATCGCTGGATCACGGCCAATCTGCCGATCGAGCCGGACGGCCGGGTCCTCGACGCCGGCTGCGGCGAGGGCTACGGCGCGGAGCTGCTCCGGCGGGCCGGGGCGAGCTCCGTGACCGGACTCGACTATGAAGATACGACGTTGCGGCACGTCCGCCGCGTTTATCCACAGGTCAATGTCGCCGAGGGCAATCTGGTGCAGACGCCGTTCGCCGATCGGGCGTTCACGACCGTCACGTCGCTGCAGACGATCGAGCACCTGTGGGAGCAGCCGCGGTTCGTCGCCGAGTGCGCGCGGATCCTCGCACCACAAGGCACCTTGGTCCTCAGCACGCCGAACCGCCTCACCTTCCCGAGCGGCAACTGGTACCACACGCGCGAGCTGACCGCGGACGAGTTCGTCGAACTGCTCGAGCCGTACTTCGAGATCACGCAGGCGCTCGGGCTCCACCACGGCGCACGCCTCACCAGGTGGGAGACGCAGTACGGCTCCTGCGTGGAGGCGCAGCTCGCCGCCGGGCACGACCAGTGGGACGACGACCTGGCCGGGCTCGTGCGGAGTACGACGTACGAGGACTTCGAGATCCGTCCAGGAGACCTGGACGGATCTCTCGACCTGATACTGGTGGCTACTACGGCCGGATGATCTTCTCGACGATCTTGCCGGCGATCAAGTAGACGAGCGCCGCGATCCCCCAGTTCACCAGCAGGGTGTTCTTCGCGGTCTGCAGCCGGAACAGGTCCTTGAACGGGCCCACCAGGTCGTGCCCGCGCTCCAGGATCCAGCGCACGATCTCGTTGCTCTGGTTGGTCTGGTCGAGCGCGGTGAACAGTGCGCCCAGCGCCAGTACGGCGGCCGCGAGCACCGCGATCAGCCAGATCAGCGAGGCGATCAGGTTCCGCAGCTTGCGGACGCCCGACCCGACCGAGGTCAGTGCCTGCTTGCCCTTGCCGGACGACCCGGAGGACGCACCCTTCGACGCCGGCGGTTTGTTGCCCGAGGCACCCGACGGCTTGACCGGCGGCTTCCCGCCCGCACCGGTCGAACCTGTCGCGCCGGTGGAAGCAGCGGCAGCACCGGTCGCCGCGGACGGCGCCGGCTTCTCAGCATCACCCGCGGCGGCATCCGGCGAACCGGCTGCGGCATCCTCCGAGCCCGCCGCAGCCGCCGGGGTCTCGGCCGCCTTCTCCCGGGCCCGCTGCTCGGCCACGATCTCGGCAGCCGTCTTCGGCCGCGCTGTCTTCGTCGCCGTCGCACCGCCGGCGTCGCTCGAGGCCGCGCCTGCGTCGGTCCCCGGCGTCGCGCCGGCCTTGGCGGCTTCGGCGGCCGCTTCCGCCTTGTCGTCCTGCGTACCCACGTCGTCCATCTCCTCAGCCGGGGTCCGTTCCTCGTCCGTGGCAGCCGGCGCTCTCCTCCGCCGGCTGACCGGGACCGGGCGCGGTGACAACCGGCGGCGGGCACCGGCGGCCGGCGCCACCGCCGTACCGCCGCCCACTGCTCCGTCGCCCGAGCCGTCAACTATCGGTGCTTCCGGGTTCATGCTGGTCTTCACGCCCATGTCTGGTTCGTTCGTTTCAAGCACTGGTTCCAACGTAGCGCTGCCGGCCCCCGCAACGGCCACAACCTCGGCCACGATCGGCACCGGGTCGACCGCACGCGGACGCGCCTGCGTGATCGAGCCGTCGGCCGCGGCCTGGTCCAGCGGCGACCGGGCGGCCTGCTCGGCAGCCTCGGCCTGGTCAGCCACGCTACTTCTCCTCTCCGATGCGCATCCGGTCGTGAGCGTCCGACCGGACGTGGGGGCCATAGTGCCCGACTGGTGAGTAACTTGAGAACCCCTCACGGCCCTCTTTTTCACCATCTGCTTCTACCTCATCACCACCCGCATCCCCCGGCGCCACGCTCGCAGGCTTCTCCACCGGCGGCATCCCGGCCTGCAACCGGGCCGCCGTCCGGTCGTTCGCGTCGGCCAGACCGGCCAGGTACTTGCGTCGCTCGGCGTCGGCGGCGTACCGCTCCCGCCGGTCGGCGAGCACCTTCGCCGGTACGCCGGCCGCCACGGCGTACGCCGGGATGTTGCCGCGGGCAACACTGTTGGCGCCGATCACCGCACCGCGGCCGATGTCGGTGCCGCGGGTGACCGTGACCTTGGTGGCCAGCCAGCAGTCCGGCCCGATCCGGACCGGCGACTTCACCAGCCCCTGGTCCTTGATCGGCAGGTCGAGGTCCTCGGTCTTGTGGTCGAAGTCGCAGATGTACGTCCAGTCCGCGATCAGCGTCGACGCGCCGATCTCCACGTCCAGGTAGCAGTTCACCGTGACGTCGCGGGCGAACACGACCTTGTCGCCGATCCGCAGCGTGCCCTCGTGCGCGCGCAGCCGGGTCTCGTCGCCCAGATGCACCCAGCGGCCGAGCACGATCCGCCCGTGCCCGGGCCGCGCCACGATCTCCAGGTGCTTGCCGAGGAAGACGAAACCCTCGGTGATCACCTGCGGGTGCCGCAGCTTGAACCAGGCGAACCGCCAGTAGCGCTTCAGGTAGTACGGCGTCCACGCCCGATGGCGCACCACCCAGCGCAGATTCGCCACCGACAGCAACCGCATCGACACACCCTACTGTTTGCCGGCTACCCCGGTGATCGAGACGTTGTAGTAGAGCTCGTCCGGGACGACCGAGGACAGCACCTTGTCGACCTTGGACAGCTGCATCCACGACTTGTACGCGAACATCCGCCAGCCGAACCCGAGCTTCTGCTCCGGTACGGCGGCCTCGAACGTGCGGATCGGCCACCCGACCCACGCGGCCAGCAGCTCCTCGGTGACCGTGTGTACGTCGGTGGCGCCGGCCCGGGTCGCCGTCCGGGCCAGGGTGTCGGGGTCGAACGTGTGCAGGTCGACGACCGCTTCCAGGGCAGCCGCGCGGGACGACTCGTCGAGCTCCTCCTGCGGGCGCCGCCAGTGCGCGAGGGCCGGGAGCCTGGTGACGTTCGTGGTCGCCCACCAGGTGAAGCGGGACAGTCGCCGGGCCACGAAGTCGCCGTACCGCGTGGGCTCTCCGCAGATCACGAACCGGCCGCCGGGCTTGAGCACGCGGAGCATCTCCCGGAACGCCAGCTCGACGTCGGGGATGTGGTGGATGACCGCGTGGCCGATGACCAGGTCGAACGTGTTGTCGTCGTACGGCAGCTGCTCGGCGTCGGCCACCTTGCCCTCGATCGCGAATCCGAGGGTCTTCGCGTTCTTCTTCGCGGCCTCGACCATGCCCGGCGAGAGGTCGGTGACGTGCGCCTCGTCGAGGACGCCGGCGAGCTTCAGGTTCAGCGTGAAGAAGCCGGTGCCGGCGCCGATCTCGAGGGTCTTGCCGTACGGCCGGCCGGTGGTCCCGGCGACGGCGGTGAAGCGGTCCCGGGCGTAGTCGACGCAGCGTTCGTCGTACGAGATCGACCACTTCTCGTCGTACGTCGAGGCTTCCCAGTCGTGGTACAGAACCTGGGCGAGCTTGTTGTCGTTCCAGGCGGCCTCGACTTCTTCGGCGGAGGCAGCAGGCTTGGAGGTTGCAGACATCTACTTTCCCTTGAACTCGGCCTTGCCCGGGCCGTTCTCGACGAACGACTTCATTCCGATCGTGCGGTCCTCGGTGGCGAACAGTGCGGCGAACTGCTGCCGCTCGATCTCCAGTCCGGTGGTCAGGTCGACGCCCAGTCCGGAGTCGATCGACTCTTTGGCGGCGCGCAGGGCCATCGCGGCACCGCGGGAGAACTGCGACGCCCAGGCCACCGCTTCGTCGTACACGGACGCGGCCGGGACCACCTTGTCGACCAGGCCGATCCGGAGTGACTCCTCGGCGTCCACGAAGCGGCCCGTGTAGATCAGGTCCTTGGCCTTGGACGGGCCGATCAGGCGGGACAGCCGCTGGGTGCCGCCGGCGCCCGGGATGATGCCGAGCAGGATCTCCGGCTGGCCGAGCTTGGCGTCGTCGGCGGCGATCCGGTAGTCGGCGCAGAGCGCGAGCTCACAGCCGCCGCCGAGGGCGTACCCGGTGATCGCGGCGACAGTCGGCTTCGGGATCGCGGCGACCGCGGTGAGGGCGGACTGCAGGGGGCCGGAGCGCTTGACCATGTCGGCGTACGACATGTCCGCCATCTCCTTGATGTCGGCACCGGCGGCGAAGACCCGCTCGCCGCCGTAGACGACGACGGCGCGTACGTCGTCGTTCGCGGTCGCCTCGAGAGCGGCGGCGCGGATCTCCTCCTGCACCTGGACGTTCAGCGCATTCATCTTCGGCCGGTCCAGCCGGATGGTCCCGACACCTTCACTCACGGTGAGGTTGACGAACTCGCCCATCACGCGCTCCTTCCAGGAACTACCCACGGGTCACATCCCGGGGAACGGTACCGGACCCCGGCAACCAGACGCACGTCGCCTCCCGCTGCCTGCGGCAGCGGGAGGCGACAAGAAGAAGGCGCTGACGCGCCGGGGTGAGGCGAAGTGCGAGGTGGAGGTGGGGTGGGGCGGACGTGGGGTGAGGCGGACGTGGGGTGAGGCGGACGTGGGGTGAGGCGGACGTGGGGTGAGGCGGACGTGGGGTGAGGCGGACGTGGGGTGAGGCGGACCCGGGTCGACCGGGGGTGGGCGCCGGGTCCGCCCCCGGGTGTGGATGGTCAGACGTCGACCGCTTGGCCTGATACCGCGGAGCGGCGGGCGGCGTCGACGATCTTGAGGGTGCGGAGGCCGACCGCGCCGTCGGGTTGCGGGACGACCGCCGGCGGGGTGCCGGGCTCGGCCGGGCCGGTGGTGCGGACGGCGTCGAGGAAGGTGTCCAGGAGGGACTCGTCCAGATTGCCGCCGATCGGGAGGAACACCTCGCCGGCCGGGTCGGTGCCGCCGACGTGCGGTCCGAACGGCTCGATCTCGACCGAACCGTTGGTGCCGGTCACCTGCAGCGACACGCCGCCCCAGGTCGCCCCGTTGTCCGGGACGCTCCACGAGCAGTCGATCGTTGCCAGCAGCCCGTTGTCGTAGTTGATCGTGACCAGTCCGCCGGTCTCGACCTCGACGTCCTTGTCCTGGTGCAGGATCCGGTTCGCCGCAGCGTACACGCGGGTCGCGGACGCCCCACCGGTGAGCCCGTCGATCAGGTCCGCGCAGTGCACGGTGTGGTCGACAAGTGCTCCCCCGCCGGCCAGCTTCGCGTCGGTGAACCACTGGCGCGCGTCGTACGGGATCTTCCCGTTGTTCGTCCCGAGGACCGCGAACACGTCACCGAGCCGCCCCGCCTCGACGTTCGCCCGCAACTGCAGGTACGACGGCGCGAACCGGACCGGGTACGCGATCATCAGGATCGTCCCGGCCGCCTCGCACGCGGCGAGCATCGCCTCGCCGTCGGCGACCTCGGTGGCCAGCGGCTTCTCGCACAGTACGTGCGCGCCGACCGCGGCGGCCCGCTCCACCAGCTCGCGGTGCCCCGCGTTCTCGGAGGTCACCACCACGGCGTCCGGGCCCCAGGCGAACAGCTCGTCGTAGGTGTCGACGTACCCGATCCCGAACTGCGCCGCGAACTCGGCACCACGCGGCCCGGGGTCCGGCGCCGAAGCACCGTCCGGATCGGCAGCCAGTACGTCGATGTCCGGCATCGACCCGAGCAGATGCGCGTAGGACCCGGCGTGGACGTGTGCGAACGAAGCGATCGCGACCTTCAAAGTCATGCCACTGCTCCCGTCGAGACGAAGGTCTTCATGTCGATCGGCTGACCCGACTCCATCGACGCGCGCGCCGCCTCGGCCAGGTACACCGCGGTCGCGCCGTCGGCGGCCAGCACCCGCGGCTCCGGCCCGCCACGCAGGCCGATCGCGAGCTCGCGCAGCTGGGTCAGGTACGGGCTCTCGCCCAGCGCCGACGGGATCAGCAGGTCGCCGGCGGCGGAGTCCGTCAGCTCGTCCTTGTACCCGGTGTCGGCGTCGGACTTGAACTTCAGCACGCCCTTCGCGCCCGCCACCTGGAAGCCGGTCTGGAACGTCGTACCGGTCGCACCCCAGGTCGCGCGGCAGTGGCTGATCGCGCCGTTCTCGTGCGTCAGCGTCACGTGCGCCGCGACGTTCACCGGGCTGATGCCGTCGACGGTCGGCGGGTTCTGTACGGCGTACACGGTCTTGACCTCGCCGCACAGCCAGCGGGCCTGGTCGAGGTCGTGCACCATCAGGTCCATGATCACTCCGCCCGACCGGGCCACCTCGCGGTACCAGCCCGCGCCGGCCGGCGACGAGGCCTGCCGGTAGAACCGGGCGACCGCGACGTCACCGATCCGTCCCGCCTGGATCGCGTCGTACGCCGCCTTGTAGGCCGGGAAGTACCGCACGACGTGCGCCGGGTACAGCCGGACACCGGCCTCCTCCGCGGCGTCGATCACCTCGTGCGAATCGGCCGCGGTGAGCGTCAGCGGCTTCTCGCAGATCACGTTCTTGCCGGCCTTGATCGCGGCCAGCGTGATCTCTTTGTGGGTCGCCGACGGCGTGACGATGTCGACGAACTCGGCCTCGGCCAGCACCGCATCCAGCGACGGCACGACCTCCAGCCCGTACTGCTCCGCCAGCGCCTCGGCGCCCTCGAGCGAATACACCAGCACCCGCGCGCCGACGGCCTTCCAGGACGCGGCATGGACGTGCGAGATGTTGCCCGCGCCGATCAGGCCTACGGTCAGACCGGCCAACTCTTCCGACATGTGTTCCCCTGAGTGCAGAGGTGGGTAAATTACGAACGGTCCTTGCGTATCACTGCGCACAGACGTTCGCAACTACCGTCTCACGAACACAACCACCTCACTATCGTGAACTCCGGTCGACCTGTGCAGAATGTGCCGGTGAAAGAAGCGACCGCTGCCCCGAGCGCTCCCGGCCTGTCGACCGAGACGGGCCTGCGTCCGGGCGCAGTGGTCCAGACCGATGGGACCACGTTCACGCTGTGGGCCCCGGCGGCCGAACGCGTCGAGCTCGCGCTGATCGGCGACGACGGCAGCCAGCGGAACCTCGACCTCACGCACACCGACCAGTTCTGGACCGGGTTCGTGCCGGGGGTCGGTGCCGGGCAGCGGTACGGGTACCGGGTGCACGGGCCGTTCGATCCGTCGCACGGGTTGCGATTCGACCCGTCGAAACTGGTGCTCGACCCGTACGCGCGGGCCGTCGACGGCGAGCTCGACTACGGGAGTCCGCTGATCTACGACTCGTCCGACGGCGACTCCGCCGGGCACGTACCGGTCGGTGTGGTGGTCGCGGACTCCGACCCGCCGCCGCCGATCAGCAAGCCGGTGCACTGGGGCGAGACCGTCATCTACGAGCTGCACACGAAGGGGTTCACGAAGCTGCACCCCGACGTACCCGAGCAGCAGCGCGGCACGTACGCCGGGCTCGCGCACCCGTCGGTGATCAAGTACCTGACCGATCTCGGTGTCACGTCGGTGGAGCTGCTGCCGATCCACCACTTCCTCACCGAGCCGGCGATCGCGGCCCGGGGCCTGCCGAACTACTGGGGTTACAACACGCTCGGGTTCTTCGCCCCGCACGCGCCGTACTCCTCCTCGGGGTCGCGCGGCGAACAGGTGACGGAGTTCAAGGCGATGGTCGCCGCGTTCCACGCCGCGGGCATCGAGGTGATCCTCGACGTGGTCTACAACCACACGGCCGAGGGCGGCTTCGACGGGCCGACGCTGAGCTTCCGCGGTATCGACAACCGCGCGTACTACCGGCTCAGCCAAGGCGCTGCGATGTACGACGTCACCGGCACCGGCAACTCCGTCGACACCTCGCACCCGCAGGTACGGCGGCTCGTGATGGACTCGCTGCGGTACTGGGTCGAGGAGATGGGGGTCGACGGGTTCCGGTTCGACCTGGCCGTCACTCTGGTCCGCAACGAGCGGCACGAGGTCGACATCCCGGACCACCCGTTCCTCGCCGAGGTCGCGGCCGACCCGGTGCTCGGCCGGGTGAAGCTGATCGCCGAGCCGTGGGACGTCGGCCCGTTCGGCTACCAGGTCGGCAACTTCGGTACGCCGTGGTCGGAGTGGAACGGCAAGTTCCGCGACAGCGTCCGCGACGTCTGGCGGAACACGTCCGACGGCGTGAAGGACCTCGCGTACCGGCTGTCCGGGTCCAGCGACCTGTACGGCGACGACGGCCGGTACCCGTACGCCTCGATCAACTTCGTCACCGCCCACGACGGGTTCACCCTCCGGGACCTGGTCAGCTACGACCACAAGCACAACGAGGCGAACCACGAGGACAACCGGGACGGCACCGACGACAACCGGTCCTGGAACTGCGGGATCGAGGGCGAGACCGGCGACGCCGGCGTGATCGCCCTGCGCAAACAACAGATGGCCAACCTGATGTCCACGCTGATCCTCTCGACCGGCGTACCGATGATCACTGCCGGGGACGAGTGCGGGCGGACGCAGGACGGCAACAACAACGCGTACTGCCAGGACAACGAGCTCTCCTGGTTCGACTGGTCGTTGCCGGCCACCTGGTCCGACCACCTCGAGCTGACGAAGCAGCTCATCAAACTGCGGGCCGCGCACCCCGCGCTGCGGCAGTGGCACTACTTCTCCGGGCAGCCCGTCGTACCGGGCGGTCGCAAGGACCTGTCGTGGATCGCGCCGCACGGCGGCGAGATGACCGACGCGGACTGGTTCGACGGGAACCTGCGGACGATCGGGATGTTCCTGCGCGGCGACGCGTTGCGGGCGACCGACGCGGAGGGCAACGCGCTCACCGACAGCTCGTTCCTGCTCGCGCTGAACGCGACGCCCGAGACCCGGAACGTCGTCGTACCGGATGCCTCGTGGGCGCCGGCGTACGAGGTGGTGCTGGACACCAGCAAGAGCATGGTGACCGAGGTCGAGGCCGGTGCGACGGTGCCGCTCGCACCGCGCTGCCTGGTGCTGCTGCGCGCTCTCTGAGTCGTCAGCGGGGTTGTTAACCTTCCGCTTGTACATTCATCGGTCACCTGTTGTTCATCTCTGGGGGACCGACGTTGACCACACCGATCGGGGCGCTGCACCGCGCGATCATGCGCTGGGGCGAGGCCGAGCGCACCAGTTCCCGGCTGGCTGTCCAGCGTTGGGTGGACGGCGTGGCGTACGTCGACGTCCAGGCGCGGACGTATGCGGACTACTGGACCCGGCAGAACGCCGACGCGCTCACGGGCGAGGGCCCGCTGTGGGTAGTTCTGGGCGACTCGACCGCACAGGGTCTGGGAGCTTCCTCACCACTGCACGGGTACGTCGGACAGGTGCTGAACGCGCTACGCCGTAAGGGAACGCCCTGGCGCGTGTTGAACCTGTCGCGGTCGGGTGCACAGACCAGGCACGTCCTGGAGGACCAGTTGCCGTTCCTGGATGGGCTGAAGCCGACACTCGTCACCTGCGGGATCGGTAACAACGACATCCTCGCCACACCACCGAAGCGGTTCCGGGACCACTTGCGCCAGGTGATCGACAGGCTGCCCTCTTCCTCTGTGGTGATGGACCTGACCGTCCCTGACCGGCTCTGGCGGATCGGAGGCGCTGTCAGCCCGTACGTGTCCGGCATCAACCAGCTGATCAGCAACACGGCCACGTCCCGAGGGCTGCCGGTTGCCGAGGTCTCACGATACGCACGGCCGCCCTGGCGCGGCATGCTCGCTCCGGACGCGTTCCACCCGAACAACCTGGGCTACCGGCGCCACGCCGACGCCCTGCTCGCCGCACTCCCGTCCGGAGTGCTCAGCTCGTAAGGAGCCTCTCCAGCCGGTCCAGCGTCTTCTTGCTCTCCTGCCGGACACCGAGCGGCACGATTCTGGCCCTGCCCGGGACACGGATCCCACCGGTGAGTGCGACGCGCGTACCGCCGCCGGGCTCGGCTGCGGCCGCCATACCGATGATCAGGAAGCGGCTCTGCAACCAGCACCACCCGGGGCGGAGCTGACCTTCCAGCCGGGCGCGTTGGCCCCTGGCGCCCTTCGCCAGCACGACGACGCGGTCGCCGTCGCGCTGCTCGAGTGTGGCCGAGACGAGGTCCGCCTGGATCTCCGCGAAGACGTCGAGGTCGGTCAGCATCGCCTTCACCCGGTCGGGGTCACCGGGCAGTACGCGTTCGGTGACGGCGGCGCCCGGGACGCCCGCGGCGAGGGCGCGGAACCGTTCGACGTCGGTCAGCTCGATCTGTGGCCAGTTCATGATCTCCACGCCTTCCGGAAGCTCGCGCGGGCTCGGTGCAGCCGCGACTTCGCCGTACCCGCCGGCAGGTCGAGCACCGCGGCCGCCGCCTGTTCGTCCATTCCTTCGAGGTCCCGCAGTACGAGGACCGCACGGTGCTCCGGTGACAGCCGTCGCAGCACGTCCCGTACGTCGACCACCAGCTGCGGGTCGTCGCGGTCCGGCAGTTCCGCCAGCTCGGCCGGCTGCTGACGTTGACCGCGGCGTGCGACCCGGACCGCCTCGCGAACCGCGATCGCGCGCGCCCAGCCGTACAACGCGGCCGGATTCTGCAGGCCGTGGAGCCCGCGGAAGATCGCGATCAGCGCCTCCTGCGCGGCGTCCGGCCCGTCGTTCAGCGCGATCGGCGCGCAGATCTTTCCGACGTACGGCGTCAGCGCGTCGAGCACGTCGTTCATCGCGACGGTGTCTCCGCGCTGGGCCGCGCGGATCCGGTGCGGGTCGATCATCTGAGGCTGCGTCATTTCAGATAGGCAGCCATCAGCGGGGTGACCTGGCCGGGGCAGTCGACGGTGAGGGCGTGGCCGCAGTTCGCGAGTACCCGGACGGTTGCGTTTGGCAACAGTTTGGCGAAACGGGCGGCCTGGGCGACCGGTAGGACGGTGTCGTGGTCGCCCCACAGCACGAGCGTCGGTTGGCGCGTGGACGGGAGCGCCTTCTCGGTGACGCTCCAGTCGAGGCCGCGCTCGAGTGCGTACATGGATCGCACGTTGTCACGATACGTTCCGGGGATCCACAGCGTGTCGACCAACTGCGGTGTGACCAGGTTCCGGTGGACGAACAGGCCGCGGACGGCGGACGCGACCATGCTGCGGTCGGTCGCGAGCTTGCCGAGGACCTCGCCGACGAGTGGGAGCTTGAGGATCTCCCAGCTCGCGACATCGGGTTCGTCCAGTCCAGACGGCGCGAGCAGGAGCAACTTGCTGACCTGCTGAGGATGCCGCTGCGCGTAGGCAAGCGCCCAGCCACCGCTCCAGGAGTTGCCGCCGAGTACGACGTTCTGCAGGTGCAGCGCGTCAAGGAACTGCTCGAGGGCGTTGGTCATCCCGTTGAGATCAAACGCGAAGCCCTCGTCGTGCAGGCGGGTTTCCCCTTGTCCTGGCAGGTCCACGGCGTACACGGTGTGGTTCTTGGCGAGTACAGCCATCTCCTGATCCCAGGCTGATGCCGGCGAAGCTCCCGGAGCCAGCAGGACCACAGGCGATCCTGTTCCCTGCTGTAGGTAGTGGATCCGCGCCAGCGGCGTCTCCACATATCTCCCCGTCTCAGCCGGGTGGGGCTGCTCGCTGGGCTGGTACGCATAGGCAACCAACGCCAACGCTGTCACCACAGCAAGTGGGCCTGCGACGACGGCCGGCTTCACCCAGCGGATTCGAAGCATTCTCACGTCAGCCCCACACAGGGCGATGCAGGCGGGCGTGTAGAGCAGCAGGTTCAACCAGTAGAACGCAGTACTGCTGTAACTGAAGGCCCAGACCACACCGAGCGAGGCACGGATGGCCAGGCCCGCGGTGAGGCCGGTGACGACCAGCCTGGCGACCGAGGACCGGTCGGACTTGAGCACCGCGAAGGCCAGCAGCAGGTGCAGTGCTGCGAGAGGCAGCACCACCTGCGGAGCGAACGAGACTTGCACGCCGAGCACCGCTCGAGAGAGCGAGCGCTCGTCGGACGCGGGCCAGGTCGCACCCGTCGCCCAGTAGATGTGTAGCGCCGCCAGGACGGTATGCACGGCGGCGACGATCCTTCGAGACTGCATCCCGAACCCTCCTCGAGTTGTGGCTGACAACCCGGAAGAGGAGTGGTTCGGCCGGGACGTTCCCCGGGGTGAGCCAGATCTCAGACCTCGGGATCCGCGGGAGCGTCGGCGAGCAGCAGGTAGAGCGAGCGGCGGGCGTCGGCCAGGATCTTGGCGGCCGCCGTACGCTGCCCCTCCGAGCCGCTGCGCGCGACCTGCCGGGTCGCCGAGTGCACTTCCTCGAGCAGGCCTCGCAGGTCTGCCCCGGGTGCCGCGCTCGCGAACGCGGCGAACGGGTCGGCGTTGCGGCCTTCGACGTACTCGCGTCCGGCGTCGGTGAGGGTGACGAGCTTGCGACCGGCTTCCGCGGTCACGGTGACCAGGCCCTCGTCCTCCAGTTGGTTGATGGTCGGGTAGATCGCGCCGGGGCTGGGGGTCCAGCGCCCGTCACTGCGGTCGGCGATCGCCTGCATCAGCTGGTAACCGTGCATCGGCTCCTCGGCGAGCAGCATCAGGACGGCCGTACGGACTTTCACAACCCCGGCCGATAACTAGGTTGCGGGCAGCGGCGCGGGTCCCGACTGTGAGGAGATGAGCACGTTCGAGGAACTGATGAGCGAAGTGATGTCGACCGCCGAACGGTTCGGTCACCGCGAGCACGTCCGGCTGACCTGGCTCGCCGTACGGCGTCATGGGACGACCGACGCCGTCGACCTGATCAGCGCCGGCATCCAGCGGACCGCCCGGTACGCCGGGGTGCCGCAGAAGTACAACGCGACCGTGAGCAGGGCGTGGGTCGAGTTGACGGCGTACCACATGCGTGAGGTGCCGGGTGAGAGTTTCGAGGAGTTGGTCGGGCGGAATCCGGGGTTGCTGGACAAGCGGCTGCTGACGCACTTCTACAACTCGCGCACGTTGGCGTCGGCGGCTGCGCGCACGGGATGGGTGGAACCCGACGTACGGCCGTTCCCCGAGTTCAAGAACACGTGAAGTTCGGGCGCTGAGAGGGTGTCGATACCGGTGCAGACCTGATAGCTTCTCCCGTCGCCCGGCCCACCTGGGAGTGCCGGGGGCTTCAGAAGGGAAGCAGTTGTGAGGCTGTTCAACACCAAGAAGAAGAAGCTCGTCGCCGCGTCGATCGCGGCGGTCGGTGTCATCGGGGCGGGTGCGATCGCCGCGAACGCCGCGGGCGGAACCGGGTGCGCGACTCTCACCTACCCGCTGTGCGCGCGCTCGGTCGCGTCCGTGCAGATCGTGGACAACTCGGTGGCCGAGGTGGACCTTGCCCCCGCCGTCAAGGACAAGCTCAACAAGGCCGGCACCGGCGAGGCCGGCCCGGCCGGACCCGAGGGTCCCGCCGGCGCAACCGGCGCGGCCGGCAAGGACGGTGTTTCCGGCCTGTCGGTGGACGGCCCGCAGAAGACCGTGCCGAAGGGCTTCAGCACCGTGACGCTGTCCTGCCCGGAGGGGAAGAAGGCGATCGGCGGCGGCCTCAAGTGGGACACCGGCAGCACCACGGCTGCCGACGTACTGCTGAACGGCTCCTACCCGAGCGACCTCACCGAGACCGACGGCGTCTCGACGGCGTCCTCGTGGACCGTCGCGCTGACGAACAACGACCCGAAGGGCGAGATCACGGTCCAGCCGTTCGTCACCTGCGTGACCGCCAACTGAGCTGACCGAGAACCCCCGGCCGGAAACTCGGCCGGGGGTTTACTCTGCCCCAGGGGCAGAGGGTTTGATGGGCGCGTGCTGACGATCAGTGAGTTCGGGCGCCGCGCGGGGCTTTCGTTGAAGGCCTTGCGGCTGTACGACGTGTCCGGCCTGCTGGCGCCGGCCGAGGTCGATCCGGACAACGGCTACCGGCGGTACGACGAGGCGCAGCTCGAACGGGCACGCCGGATCAGCGTGCTGCGGCAGCTGGACATGCCGCTGACCACGATCGCCGAGGTACTCGCCGGCTCCGACGAGGACGCGATGATCCGGCTCGACCGCTGGTGGGCCGCCGAGGAGGCGACCACCGCCGCGCGGCGGGCGACGTTCCAGTACCTCCGCGACCGGCTGGCCCGCTCCGGTACGCCGGGACTCGCACCGCGCCCGGTGCACTCCCGCGACGTACCGGCCACCAAGATCGCCAGCATCCGCGAGGACACCGACCAGCAACAGCTGATCGGAGTGATCGTGACGTGCACCGACGAGATCCTCACGCACCTGCGGGCCGCCGGCGCGACCGCCACCGCCGGCTCGTGGGTGATCTACCACGGCGCCGTCACCCCCGAGGGCGAGGCGACGGTCGAGGTGTGCGTCCCGTTCGACGGGCTGGTCGACCCGGCCGGGCGGATCGCGATCCGGGTCGAACCCGCGCATCGCGAGGCGTACTGCACGATCACGATGGACGAGTGCGCGTACCCGCGGATCATGCTCGCGTACGACCTCGTCCTCGACCACGTCCGCGCGCACGGTCTCCCCGAGGCCGGTCCGCCGCGCGAGGTGTACCTCCCGGACTGCCACCTGCTCCCCCGCGACCAGCCGGCCGTCGACATCGCCCTGCCTGTTCTCGAAAGGACTCCCTGATGGACTACGCGATCCAGACCCGGTGGAGCGATCCGGGCATCCATGCCGGACTCTTCGACGCGCTGCCGGACGACATCCCCGGGATCGCGGCCGTGACGCGCGACCTGGTGATCCACTACCGCGGCGGCGGGATCGAGTTCACCGGCGAGCGGCTCGCCGAGATCGACAGTCGTTGGGTGGAGGCGATCCTGGACACCGACCAGAGACGCAACGGTACGCCGCTCGCCGCGCCGCGGGAGCCGGTCGACCGGGTCGTCGGGTGCTGCCGCGACCACACCCTGTTGTTCGTGTCGGCCCTGCGGCACAAGGGGATCCCGGCGCGCAGCCGGGTCGGGTTCGGGGGCTACTTCACCGAAGGGTTCAACAACGACCACGTGGTCGCGGAGTACTGGAACGGCGACCGGTGGGTGATGATCGACGCCGAGATGGATCCGGCGGACCCGCGGTTCACGTTCGACGTAGCGGACATGCCGAAGGGGCCGTTCCGGTCCGCCGCCGAGGTGTGGCTGGGATATCGGGCCGGGGAGCTCGACGGGGATCTGTACGGGGCGGATCCGAATCCGGACGCGCCGTTGAAGCTGCACGGCGGGTGGTTCATTCGTACGTACGTGCACTATCAGCTGGCGCACCTGAACGGCGACGAGCTGCTGTTGTGGGACAACTGGGGCAGCATGTCGGACACGCTGGACGGTGCGGACGTCGAGGGGACGGATCGGATCGCCCGACTGATGGTTGCCGCTGACAACGGTGACGAGGCGGCGGCGAAGGAGGCCGAGGAGCTCTATCGGACGGATCCGGGACTGACGTTCACCGGTCGCGCGTTCGTCACGTCACCGGCGTCGGGCGGGGCGTTCGGCTGGCAGGAGCTCAGCCGCTGAAGCCGGTGCGAAGCCGGTCGAAGATCACCTCGACGCGGGCGCGGTGGTCGTCGGCGACGTCGTCCGGCGACTCCCCCGCCAACTGCCGGCGGGCCGTCTCGACCAGAACTGTCGCATAACCACTCACGTAGAACGCCGCGAGCAGCCCCGCATCAGGAACAGCGAGTTCCTCGGTGAGGGTTCGCTGGAGGTCGTCGGCGATCTCGCGGGCGCGGGCGATCAGCGCCGGAGACGCCGCCACCGTCGCGAAGAACGGGACCGAGGCGTCCTTCAGCCCGGACAGGGCGTGCCGCTCATCGGCCAGGCGAAGCGTCGCCGCGCGGAGGGACGCCAGTACGTCGCCGTCCGCGCGGACCGCCGTACGCAGCACCTCGACCGCGTCGTCGGCGCGGTCGAGCAACAGATCCTCCTTGCGCGGGAAGTGCTTGAAGACCGTCACGCTCGACACCCCCGCCTCGCGCGCGACCTCCGCCACCGTCACCGCGTCGAACCCGCGCTCCAGGAACAACTGGGTGGCGATCTGCGAGATCCGCGCACGCGTCTGCGGTCCGCCGCGGGCCGCGGTTCTGGGCATCTGTAGCAGCCGGCCCGCGCTCGCTGCGGGAGGCGTGGGTGGCGTTGGCGGGTCTGTCCGCCGTGTTCCTGTTCGAGATGCTCGACAACTCGATCCTGAACGTCGCGCTCCCCACCCTCGGCCGTGAACTGCACGCGTCGACGACCGCGCTGCAGTGGGTCACCGCCGCGTACGGTGTGGTGTTCGGCGGGCTGATGCTCGGGTTCGGGACGGTCGCGGACCGGTTCGGGCGGCGCCGGGTGATGCTCGTCGGGCTCGTGCTGCTCGCGGTCGCCAGCCTCGCGACCGCCTTCGTCGGCACGGTCGGGGAGCTGATCGCCGTACGGGTGGCGATGGGTGTCGCGGCCGCGATGACGACGCCCGGATCGATGGCGCTGAGCTTCCGGCTGTTCGCGGACGACGGCCTGCGGGTGCGGGCGACGACGCTGATCTCGACGGTCGGGCTGGTCGGACTCGCGGTCGGTCCGACCGCCGGCGGGTTCGTGCTCGCGGTCGCGCCGTGGCAGGTGCTGCTGCTGGTCAACGTACCGATCGCGGTGCTGGCGATCATCGGCGTACGGCGTGGCATCGCGGCGGATCTGCCGGCCGAACTGCACCGGGATCCGGTGGACGTGGCCGGTGCGGTGCTCGGTACGGCGACGATCGTACTGGCGTTGGTCGCGCCGACGATGTTCGTCCACGCGGGCGCCGGGTCGTGGACCCCGTGGACTGTCACCGGAGCAGCTGTTGCCGGAGGCATCCTGTTCTACCTGCGCGAGCGGACGGCGACGTACCCGCTCCTGGATCCGCGGCTGCTCGCGCATCCGTTGGTCTCCATCGGGCTGGCCTTCAAGGCCGCGGCCGGCTTGGCGACGGCCGGGCTCGGGTATCTCGTGACGCTGCAACTGCAGCTCGACTGGGGCTGGACGCCCGCGCTCGCGGCGGTCGGCCTGCTCCCCCAGGTCGTCGTCCTCGTCGCCGGGGGCGCCCTGATCCGCCCGTTCGTCGAACGCGCCGGGCTGTCGCGGGCCGCCTGGATCAGCGCGGCGTTCGTTGTCGTCGGCCTCGCGGTGTACGGCGCGCTGAGCCGCTACGGCTACCTGTGGGTCGCGATCGCGCTGGTCCTGGTCGCGGCCGGCATGCGTGTCGTCGGGGTGGTCGCCGGCGTCAACGTCCTCCGCGGCCTCCCGCCCAACCGCACCACCATCGGCGCCGCCCTCACCGACACCGCCACCGAGGTCACCTCCGCCACCGGCATCGCTCTCACCGGCACCATCCTCGCCGCGCTCTTCACCGGCCCCATCACCACCCCGAACTGGACGGCCCACCAAGCCACCCAGTTCCACACCGCCACCACCACCGCATCCCTGACCCTCACCACCCTGGCCGCCGCCTTGGTCACGTACGGCATCGTCCGCGGCCGACGCGGCTGATCGCACAACACCCGCCGGGGTCGCGTGACATGCAATTGCGTGTCGTCTGACCCCAGGGCTTGTTCGCGGTCACGCGGGCGCGTGAAAACGCCCCCGCCTGGTGAGGCAGGCGGGGGCGTGTCTTTTTCAGGTGGGGCTCAGAACTCCGAGCCGGCGGGGAGGTCGGGGGTGCTCGGGTCCTCGGGGTCCGACGGGCCGGCGGCGAGGCCGAGCTCGGCGGCGGAGGCGAGGCCCTTGTGGTTCGGGACGACGCGGACGGTGTAGCCGAACGGGCCGGTGCGGTCGAGCTTCAGCTCACCCTCGTACCGGTACCGGTTGCCCTCGTACGTCTGGGCCTGGGACAGCGTGGTCCGGACCGGGTCGGTGATCTCGTCGTTCGCGTCGACGCGGCCGTGCAGCACCTCGACGCAGATGTCCGACGGCTCGAGCCCACCGAGAGCCGCGAACGCCCGGATCCCGACGGTCGTACCGAGCTGCGGTACGTCGCCGAGCCCCTGGAGCTCCACGTGGTCGACCCTGATCTCCGGCCAGGCCGCGCGGACCTTGTGCTTCCAGGCGGCCAGCTCACGCGCACCGTCGTACGTCGAGTTCAACGCACGCGAGGACTGCGCGGCCGGCACGTACAGCTGCTCGACGTAGTCCCGGACCATCCGGGTGGCGAGGACCTTGGGCCCGAGCTCCTTGATCGTGTGCCGGAGCATCTCGATCCAGCGGCCCGGGACCTCGCCGTCGTAGAACCGCGGCGCGACCTGCTTCTCGATGATGTCGTAGAGCGCGTGCGCCTCGAGGTCGTCGCGGCGCTCGGTGTCCTCGATCCCTTCGGCGGACGGGATCGCCCAGCCGAACTCGTCGTCGTACCACTCGTCCCACCAGCCGTCGCGGATCGAGAGGTTCAGCGCACCGTTCAGCGCCGCCTTCATCCCGGACGTGCCGCACGCCTCGTACGGACGCAGCGGGTTGTTCAGCCAGACGTCGCAGCCCGGGTACATCGGCTGCGCCAGCGCGATGTCGTAGTCCGGCACGAACACGATCCGGTGCCGCACCTCCGGGTCGTCGGCGAAGCGGACCATCTCCTGGATGAGCTTCTTGCCGCCCTCGTCGTGCGGGTGCGCCTTGCCGGCGATCACGATCTGCACCGGGCGCTCCGGGTGCAGCAGCAGCGACTTGAGCCGCTCCGGGTCGCGCAGCATCAGCGTCAGCCGCTTGTACGACGGAACCCGCCGGGCGAAGCCCATCGTCAGCACGTCCGGGTCCAGGATCGAGTCGACCCAGCCGAGCTCGGCCTCGCTGGCGCCGCGGTTCAGCCAGGACTGCCGCACCCGCGACCGGGTGTCGTCGATGAACCGCTGCCGGAGCAGCCGCTTGGTCTCCCAGATCTGCGCGTCCGTGGTCTTGTCCAGGCCCTCGAACACCGAGTCGCCGTCGGCGGTGTAGTTCGCGTACGTCAGGTCGTGCACCTCGCGCGCCACCCAGGTCGGCGCGTGCACGCCGTTGGTGATCGAGGTGATCGGCACGTCGACCGGGTCGAAGCTCGGCCACAGCCCGGCGAACATCCCGCGGCTGACCACACCGTGCAGCTTCGAGACACCGTTCGCGCGCTGGGCCAGCCGCAGGCCCATGATCGCCATGTTGAACAGCGCTGGGTCGCCGCCCTCGAAGTCCTCGGCACCGAGCTCGAGGATCCGCTCGATCGGGACCTCCGGGCCGAACACGTCGGCGGAGAAGTGCTGCTGGATCAGCTCGACCGGGAACCGGTCGATACCGGCCGGGACCGGCGTGTGCGTGGTGAACACGGTGCCGCCGCGGTTGACCTCGAGCGCGGTGTCGAAGTCCAGGTCCTTCTCGGCGGCCAGCTCGCGGATCCGCTCGACGCCGAGGAAACCGGCGTGGCCCTCGTTGGTGTGGAACACCTCCGGCGCCGGGTGGCCGGTGATCCGGCAGTACGTGCGGACCGCGCGGACACCGCCGACGCCGAGCAGCAGCTCCTGGAGCAGCCGGTGCTCGGTGGAACCGCCGTACAGCCGGTCGGTCACCTCGCGCTCGGACGGCTCGTTCTCCTCGATGTCGGAGTCGAGCATCAGCAGCGGCACCCGGCCGACCTGCGCGACCCAGATCTGCGCGTGCAGCTCGCGGTTGCCGGGCAGGCTCAGCGTGATGGTGGCCGGGGCGTCACCGTCGCGGAGCAGGCTGATCGGCAACCCGTCCGGATCCACCAGGGGGTAACGCTCCTGCTGCCAGCCCTCACGGTTCAGCGACTGGGCGAAGTACCCGTGCCGGTACAGCAGTCCGACACCGATCAGCGGTACGCCGAGGTCGCTGGCCGCCTTCAGGTGGTCGCCGGCCAGGATGCCGAGACCGCCGGAGTACTGCGGCAGCACGTGGGTGATGCCGAACTCCGGCGAGAAGTACGCGACCGCGTCGAGCGGCGAGCCGCCCGCGGTCTGGAACCAGCGGTCCTCGGTCACGTAGCCGTCCAGGTCGGCTACGGCCAGTTCCAGCCGGCGCAGGAAGGCATGGTCGTTGGCCAGCTCGTCGAGCCGGGCCGCCGGGACCTCACCGAGCAGCTTGACCGGGTCACCGCCGGTGCTCCGCCACAGCTGCGGGTCGACGGCCTCGAAGACGTCCTGCGTCTCCGGGTGCCAGGCCCAGCGGAGGTTGTTCACCAGGGTGCCCAGGCCGGTCAGCGGCTCGGGCAGGACAGGGCGGACGGAGAATCGTCGTATCGCTCGCACCGGGACACCGTACCGGGCGATCGCGCGTAAGACACCCTCGGGATGCATCGATCTTGCAACGCGAGCAAGATTTTGCAGCTCTGCATGTCACGCGGCGAGGGTGGGAACCGATACGGTCAGTGTTACAGCTACTACGTCCCATCCGCCGAATCCGCAGCACCACGGAAAGCGAAGGTTCGTCTACGCCATGACTGGGCGCATCCCGATCACCGATGTCACCCCGACCGTCGACGCCGGAGCGTATCCGGCCAAGGCCGCGGTCGGCGAGACGTTCACGATCGCGGCCACCGTGTTCCGCGAGGGACACGACGCGGTGAACGCGAACGTCGTCCTGACCTCGCCGTCGGGACAGACCAGACGGATGCTGATGACCCCTGGCGCGCCGGGCACCGACCGGTGGACCGTCGACGTGACCCTGCAGGAGCAGGGCGCCTGGACGTTCGCGGTCGAGGGCTGGAGCGACCCGTACGGGACCTGGCGGCACAACGCCGAGATCAAGGTGCCGGCCGGCCTCGACGTCGACCTGATGTTCGCCGAGGGCGCGGCCTTCTTCGACCGGGCGGCCGCCGGCGTACCGCCCGCCGTCCGGGCGGACCGGTCGACGCTGAGCGACGCGGCGCACGCGCTGGCGAACGGCGCGCTGCCGCCGGAGGCGCGGCTCGCCGCGGGGATCTCCCCGCAGGTACGGGCCGCGCTCGGGCGATACCCGGTGCGCGAGCTGATCACCTCGTCGGAGACGTACCCGGTGTGGGTCGACCGGACCCGCGCGCTCTACGGCAGCTGGTACGAGTTCTTCCCGCGGTCCGAGGGCGCGAAGTACGACGAAGCCACCGAGACGTGGAAGTCCGGCACCTTCCGGACCGCGGCCGACCGGCTCGAGGCGGTCGCGAAGATGGGCTTCGACATCCTCTACGTGCCGCCGATCCACCCGATCGGGCACTCGTTCCGCAAGGGCCCGAACAACACCCTCGACCCGAAGCCGGGCGACCCGGGCTCGCCGTGGGCGATCGGCTCCGAGGACGGCGGCCACGACGCGATCCACCCGGAGCTGGGCACGTTCGAGGACTTCGAGTACTTCGTCGGCCGGGCCCGCGAGGTCGGCCTGGAGGTCGCGATCGACCTGGCGCTGCAGGCGTCGCCGGACCATCCGTGGGTCAAGGAGCACCCGAAGTGGTTCTCGGTCCGCGCCGACGGCTCGATCGCGTACGCCGAGAACCCGCCGAAGAAGTACCAGGACATCTACCCGATCAACTTCGACAACGACCCCGAAGGCATCTACGCCGAAGTACTGCGGATCGTGAAGCTGTGGATCTCCAAGGGCGTCACGGTGTTCCGGGTCGACAACCCGCACACCAAGCCGGTGAACTTCTGGGAGTACCTGCTCGGCGAGATCCGCAAGACCGACCCGGACGTGGTGTTCCTGTCCGAGGCGTTCACCCGGCGGCCGATGATGCAGGAACTGGCGAAGGTCGGGTTCCACCAGTCGTACACGTACTTCACCTGGCGCAACGAGAAGTGGGAGCTCGAGGAGTACCTCACCGAGCTCACCCAGGAGACCGGCCACTTCCTGCGGCCGAACTTCTTCGTGAACACGCCGGACATCCTGACCGCGTACCTGCAGTACGGCGGACCGGGCGCGTTCAAGATCCGCGCCGCGATCGCGTCGACGTCGTCGCCGACCTGGGGCGTCTACGCCGGGTACGAGCTGTTCGAGCACGTCGCGCTGCGGCCCGGGTCGGAGGAGTACCTGGACACCGAGAAGTTCCAGCTCCGCCCGCGGGACTGGGAGACAGCGGAGGCCGAGGGTCGTTCGCTGGCGCCGTACCTGACGCTGCTGAACAACATCCGCCGCCGGCACCCGTCGCTGCAGCAGCTTCGCAACCTGACGCTGCACTCGGTCGAGGACGAGGCGATCATGTGCTACTCGAAGCGCTCGACCTCCCCTGACGGCCACAGCGACACCGTCATCGTCGTCGTCAACACCGACCCGCACGCGGTCCGCGAGTCGATGGTCCACCTCGACATGGCCGCCCTCGGCATGCGCCCCGAGGACACCTTCACCGTCTACGACGAGATCAGCGGCGCCACCTGGCGCTGGGGCCAGCAGAACTACGTCAAACTCGACCCCAACGCCGAGCCCGCCCACATCCTCGCCGTCCGCCGCGGCCAGGCCTGATCCTCACGCTGCGACCGGCACCCTCTCCTCGGTCCTCCGGGTGAGCAGGGGCCGGTACAGCAGTACCGCGACGACCAGGAACGCGAGCGCCACGGCGACCAGGCCGATCGCGCCACCGCGGTCGGCCTGCGGATCCTCGCGGACGACCGCGGTGACGGCCATCGCGGCGACCGACACCGGCACGGTCGCGAACCAGCCGATCAGGGCGTACGCCGAACGGCGGGCCCACGCAGCGCCCCGCCGGAGTGCGAACGCGACCGCGACACAGGCGGGGACGACCAGGCCGAGGTCGAGAAGGGCGATCACGAGATAGGCCGTCGGGTTGTCCGTGTACGCCGCGTCCGGCGTCGACGCCGACACCAGCGCAGCCAGACCGGGCAACCACCTGATCAGGACGAACGCCGCGACGCCGAACAGGATCCAGGCCCGCCGGCGATCACTGCGCCGGTCGTCGGGCGGCAGCGCCTCACGCCGGGCCAGCGACGCCACCAGCAACACGGCCGCAAGCACGAAGAGCGCCAGGTGGAACGGCAGGAACCGTTCGTTGTTCCCCGGCAGCCGCCCGTACTCCGGTCCGATCACGTACTGCGGAACCATGTACACGGCGAATGCCGCGGGTCCCGTCCCGAGCACCGGCCCGGCCACCTGGCCACGGAGCGTCAGTACGGCGGCCAGCACGGCGGCCGGCGCCACGAGGAACAAGGCGACCGCGTCGACCGCGATCCCCTGCCCGACCATCGGCGATCCGTACCGGTAGGCAATCGTCCCGGTCGCCAACGGCCCGAGGACGGCGTTCGCCGCCAACCCGACGGCCAGCGCCATCAGTCCCCATCCGACTCCGCGTGCAGTCATCATCCGAACCTCCACGCCCAGGCTCCTGCTCCGCCCCGGCCGCCGTCAGAGCCGTCCGGCGACCGTCCCGAGCCGAAGGTCCTGCGTACAAGGCCCGTCCGACGTCACAGCGGGACGGTCTCCGGATACTTGAGGCCGGCGCCGGTGTTCAGGGCGACCACCTGGTCGTCGGGCCTGATCCAGCCGGACTCGCGGAGTGTGCGGATCGCGGCGAAGTTGGCGGCGCCTTCCGGGCAGATGAAGGTGCCTTCCAGGCGGGCGACCTCGTGTTGCTCGGCCAGCAGGTCCGCGTCGTCCACGGCGACCGCGCAGCCGCCGGTTTCCGCGATCGCCTGCAGCACGAGGAAGTCGCCGAGTGCCTTGGGCACTGTGATGCCGAAGGCAACGGTCTTGGCGTCCGGCCAGGGTTCGCTCGCGGGGAGACCCTTCTCCCAGGCGCGGACGATCGGCGCGCACCCGGTGGACTGGACGGCGACGAGTCGCGGGAGCGGGCCGTCGATCCAGCCGAGGTCGCGGAGTTCGTTCAGGGCCTTCCAGATGCCGATGATGCCGACGCCGCCGCCGGTCGGGTAGACGATCACGTCCGGCAGTTGCCAGTTCAGCTGCTCGGCGATCTCCAGGCCCATCGTCTTCTTGCCCTCGATCCGGTACGGCTCCTTCAGCGTCGAGGCGTCGAAGTACCCGGGCTGCTCGCGCACGTACGCGGCCGCGTCGCCGATCAGCCCGTCGATCAGCTGCAGCCGCGCGCCGACCACGGTCACCTCGCGGCGGCAGATCTCCGGCGCCGCGATCGGCATCGCGATCAGCGCCTCCATCCCGGCCCGGGCGGCGTACGCGGCCCACGCGGAGCCGGCGTTCCCGTTGGTCGGCATCGCGATCTTCCGGACGCCGACCTCGTACGCCCGCGACACCCCGACCGCGGCACCGCGCGCCTTGAACGTACCGGTCGGGATCAGCCCCTCGTCCTTCATCAGCAGCCGCTCCACGCCGAGCGCGGCGCCGTACCGCGGCAACGGCAACAGCGGCGTCATCCCCTCCCCGAGCGTCACCACGTTCTCGGGCGACCGCACCGGCAGCAGCTCGTGGTACCGCCAGAGGTCCGGCGCCCGCGCGGCCAGATCCTCCTTCTTCAGCTCCGGTACGCCGTACCGCGCGAGCAGCGGCGATCCGCACGGGCAGAGCCCGATGATCTGGTCGGCGTCATGGGTCGCCCCGCACCGCGGGCATTCGAGATGGCTGAGCGCAGAGAACGAAGCAGGTGAGGTCACGCCAGGCGACGTTACCCCGCGCGGAGATCGGCGATCAGCGGGCGTTGGTGATCGGTGAGCCGGAAGCCGATCCCGCGGACGGCGTCGATGGTCACCGTCGTACCGAGATCGTCGAGTTTGCGGCGCAGGCGTTTCACCACCGAGTGCACGTCGGCGGTGCCGCGGACGTCACGGCCGGGCCAGACGCTCTGGTGCAAGGCGTCGTACGACCAGACTCGTAGCGGCGTCGACATCAGCCGGGCGAGGAGTTCCTGCTCCAGGTCGGTCAGCTGGATCTCGCGGGCGCCCCACCGGGCGACAGAGCGGGTCGGGTCGACGGTGAGCTGGTCGTCCTCGCCCGCCGCCGGCGCGGGACCGGCCTCAGCAGCAGGTACGGCGGGCGGCGGTGGCTGGGCGGGGGCCAGGAGCCGGCGGAGTTCGTCGAGGCTGGAGACCAGCAGCAACGGCGCGACGTCGTCGACGAGCTCGGCCAGCCGGACACGCTGCTCCGGCGACGCGGCAACCGCGATCAGCAGCGGGAAGGTCTCTGGTTGATCGGCGTCCGTTCGGGCGGGTTCACGGGCGGTGACCATCTGATCACGATGTCAACACCTGCTGGGCATCGTCAACGAATCTGACAACGTTTGCTCAGTTTGCTCACAGCTGCCTCGATCGGCGCGACAGTTAGTCACGAGTTGCTTACCAAGTGTGCTTGTTACCACGTTGTTCTGACACATAGCGTCCTGCTGCAGCAAGTGACTCGGGGGAGTCGACTCGGGGTCTTTCAAGTGAGGGGCTGCAGAGATGTCACATCAACGAAAGGGGCTCGCCAGATCACTGGTGAGCACCCTGGCGGCGCTGGCCGTCGTCGCGACCGGGATGGCCGCCGCCGGCCAGGCCCAAGCGTCGCCTCCGACGAAACCGGAAGCCACGCCATCGCCCGCCGCCAAGATCAAGCCGGAACTGATGGCCAGGCTGGACGGCAAGGACGCCAAGGCAGCGTCCGACTACTGGGTCCGGTTCGCCGCCAAGGCCGACCTGACCGCCGCCAGCCGGATCACCAACTGGAACGAGCGCGGTACGGCGGTCGCCGCCGCGCTGAAGAAGGCCGCCGCGGACAGCCAGGCGAAGGTCCGCGCCGACCTGGACGCGCAACACGTGAAGTACCAGGCGTTCTGGGGAACGAACGCGATCCGGATCGAGAACGGTTCGCTCGCGCTCGCCCAGGACCTCGCCACCCACTCCGAGGTCGAGGGCCTGTACGCACCGGTCCAGCTCGAGGTACCGAAGGTCACGCCCGGTACGCAGGAGAAGGCGGTCCAGTCGGTCGAGTGGGGCGTCGCGAACATCAAGGCGAACCAGGTCTGGTCGCAGTACGGCGACAAGGGTGAGGGCATCGTCGTCGCCAGCATCGACACCGGGGTGCAGTACGACCACCCGGCGCTGGTGAAGCAGTACCGGGGCAACAACGGCGACGGCACCTTCGACCACAACTACAACTGGTTCGACGCGGCCGGCACCTCGCCGAACGCACCGTCCGACGGCAACGGCCACGGCACCCACACGATGGGCACGATGGTCGGCGACGACGGCGCCGGCAACCAGATCGGCGTCGCGCCGGGCGTCAAGTGGATCGCCGCGAACGGCTGCTGCCCGAGCGACGCCGCGCTGATCTCGTCCGGCCAGTGGATGCTGGAACCGACCGACCTCCAGGGGCAGAACCCGGACGCGAGCAAGCGCCCGAACGTCATCAACAACTCCTGGGGCTCCACGCTCCCGTCGAACGACCCGTTCATGGAGGACATCACCCTGGCCTGGACCGCGTCCGGGATCTTCGGTGCGTTCGCCAACGGCAACAGCGGATCGGCCTGTCAGAGCAGCGGTTCGCCAGGAAGCCTGACGAGCAACTACTCGGCCGGTGCCTACGACATCAACAACAACATCGCGTCGTTCTCCGGCCGCGGTGCCGGCCAGGACGGAACCATCAAGCCGAACATCTCGGCTCCTGGTGTGAACGTCCGCTCCAGCCTGCCGGGCAACACGTACGGCGCGTTCAACGGTACGTCGATGGCGACACCGCACCTGACGGCCACCGTGGCGTTGCTGTGGTCCGCGTCGCCGGCGCTCAAGGGTGACGTGGCCGCGACCCGCGCGCTGCTGAACCAGACCGCGATCGACACGCCGGACAGCCAGTGCGGCGGCACCGACGCGAACAACAACGTCTTCGGCCAGGGCCGCCTGGACGCGCTGGCGCTGGTGAGCGCCGCGCCGATCGGCGACACCGGCACGCTGTCCGGCACCGTCACCGCCGCCACCGGTGGTGCCGCGCTGGCCGGTGCGAGCGTGACGATCAAGGCCGACGGCCAGCCCGACAAGACGCTGACCACCAGCAGCAACGGCTCGTTCTCGTCGGTGCTGCCGGCGGGCGACTACAACCTGACGGTCGCGTCCTTCGGGTACAAGACCGCTACCGCAACAGCCACTGTCGCCACTGGTCAGACCACCACCAAGGACTTCGCCCTGGAGAGCACTCCGCAGGTGAGCGTCGGCGGCACGGTCACGGACGGCTCCGGCCACGGCTGGCCGCTGTACGCGAAGGTCTCGGTCGAGGGTCCGGGCGGCGTGTTCGACTACACCACCCCGAGCAACGGCCGGTACAGCCTGAAGGTCCCGTCGGGTGCGGCGTACTCGCTGAAGATCGAGACGAAGTACCCGGGGTACGCCACGGTCAGCCAGCCGATCACGGTCGGCAGCGGCAACCTGACCAAGAACATCGCGGTCCCGGCCGACGCCAACTCGTGCACCACCGCGCCCGGTTACAAGTGGGGCTCGGACGGCGTCTACGAGACCTTCGACGGCACCTCCGCGCCGAACGGCTGGACGGTCGTCGACAACAAGGGCAACGGCCAGGTCTGGAAGTTCGACAACCCGGGCAGCCGGGGCAACACCACCGGCGGCGCCGGCAACTTCGCGATCGCCGACTCGGACAAGTACGGCAGCGGCGGGCAGCAGGACACCTCGCTGGTCAGCCCCGTCGTGGACCTGAGCTCGGTCGCCGCTCCGGTGATCCGGTTCAACCAGGACTTCAAGCGGCTCGGTGACAAGGCCGACGTGGACCTGTCGCTGGACGGCGGTGCCACCTGGACCAACGTGCTGCAGCAGACCGCGAACGCGACCGGCCAGAAGGAGATCGCGATCCCGCAGGCCGCCGGGCAGGCGAACGTCCAGGTCCGGTTCCACTACTACGAGTCGAAGTACGCGTGGTGGTGGGAGGTCGACAACGTCCTGATCGGCAGCCAGGTCACCTGTGTGCCGACCGGCGGCGGCATTGTCGTCGGCAACGTCAAGGACGCCAACACGAGCGGTTACGTGAACGGCGCGGTCGTCACCCACGACGGCACGACCGAGAGCGCGACCACCGCGGCGACGCCCGAGGACACCGGTCTGAACGACGGTTTCTACTGGCTGTACACGGCGGCCGACGGCGACCAGGGCTTCACCGCCAAGGCCGGCAACTACGTCAGCTCGACCGCGACCGTCGGGGTCGAGGCGGACTGGGCCACCACCGCCGACTACACGCTGACCGCCGGGCAGCTGGCCGTGACGCCGGGCAGCATCACCGACAACCTGAAGCTGCCGACCGGCAAGGTGACGAAGTCGTTCAAGGTCACCAACACCGGTGGCGCGCCGGTCGACGTGAAGTTCGGCGAGAAGAACAGCGGTTTCGTCCTGGAGAACGCGAACGGCACCAAGACCTCGAAGGCCGAGGTGGAGAACGGGACCGGCGCCCCGCTGCAGCGGCTCTCCGTGGACACGTCGTTCGCCCGGATGCTGTCCGGCAAGACCGGCAGTACGCCGGCGACCGCGAAGCCGACGGCGGCTCCGTGGGCCGACATCGCCGACTACCCGGCGACCGTGATGGACAACCGGGTGGTGAACCTCGACGGCAAGGTCTACTCGATTGCCGGTGGCAACGGTAGTGCGTCGACGGCGAACAGCTACGTGTACGACCCGGCCTCGCTCGCCTGGACCGCGATCGCCCCGCTGCCGGGCGCCCGCAACGCGATCACCGTCGGCGTCGTCGGCGGCAAGATCATCGCCAGCTCCGGCTGGGGATCCTCCGGCCCGGCCGCGGACACCTGGTCGTACGACCCGGCGACCAACGCCTGGACCGCGGTCGCGGCCAACCCGGCTCCCCGGGCCGCCGCCGGCCAGGCCGTGCTCGACGGCAAGCTGTACGCCGTCGGCGGCTGCACCTCCGCGAACTGCACCCCGATGAGCAACACCGTGGTGCGGTACGACGCCGACGCGAACAGCTGGCAGACGCTGGCGAACTACCCGAAGTCGGTCGCGTTCGCGTCCTGCGGCGCCATCGACGGCATGCTGTACTGCGCCGGCGGCAACGACGGCACGAACTCGCTCAAGTCGGCGTACGTCTACGATCCGGGAGCCGACTCCTGGACCGCGATCGCGGACGCCCCGGCCGACCACTGGGCGGCGTCGTACTCCGTCGCCGGCGGCAAGCTGCTGATCGTCGGCGGCGTCCAGGCCGGCGCGGTCACCAACGCCGGGTTCGCCTACGACCCGTCGACCGAGGCCTGGTCGGCACTGCCCAACGCGAACCTGCCGCGGTACCGCGGTGGGGCGGCGTGCGGCTTCTACAAGGTCGGCGGCTCGTCCGGCGGCTTCACGGCGACCGTGGACAGCGAGGCCCTGCCGGGTCTCGAGGACTGTGCCGAGTCGTCCGGGGACGTGAGCTGGATGTCCCTCGACCAGACCGAGGCCACGCTGGCCCCGGGACAGTCGACGACCGTGAAGGTCACGCTCTCCGCGAGCGTCGACCAGCCCGGCACCTACACGGGTGCCGTGACGATCGGTGAGAACACCCCCTACTCGGTCGCTCCGGTCGGCGTGACGATGAACGTCACCCCGCCCACCACCTGGAGCAAGCTGATGGGCACGGTCACGGGCGTCAGCTCGGCCGGCGCGTCCGCTCCGCTCGCAGGCGCGATCGTCGAGGTGGACTCGTGGGCGCAGTCCTACACGTTCATCACCGACGCCAACGGCCGGTACGCGTACTGGCTCGACCGTCGCAACAACCCGCTCACGCTGATCGCCGCGAAGGACGGCTACAAGCCCCAGACCCGCACCACCAAGCTCGTCAACGGCACCCCCGTCGTCGAGGACTTCGCCCTGAAGTCGATCAAGTAGCCAGATAGCACGAAACTCGGCCCCCGCGACCGATCGGTTGCGGGGGCCGAGCCCTGTACTGCGGAACTTTTCCGGCAGCTGGTGCCGGAAAAGTTCCGCAAAGGTCAGGTCGCGGGCAGGAGGTGGAAGCCGACGCCGCGGACGGCGTGGATGGTGACGGCGGCGCCGAGGCTGGCGAGCTTCTGGCGCAGGCGTTTGACCACCGAGTGGATGTGCGAGCCGTGGCCGAGGTGCTCGTTGCCCCAGACCGCGTGGTGCAGGCGCTGGTACGTCCACACCCGGCCGGGTTCCGCGACCAGGCAGTGCAGGAAGTCGTGCTCGAGCCGGGTCAGCGGCAACTCGCGGTCCTTCCAGCGGACCACCCGGCGCTCCACGTCCAGCCGCAGTTCGGCGATCGGCTCCGGAACCGCCTTGATCTGTGGGGTTTCCGGCGCGGTCACGATCCGCGGCGCCGTACCGGTCAGTTCGAAGAACGCGCGTGCCTGCTCGGCGTTCGAGACCAGCAACAGAGCGTCGGCCCCGCCCAGCAGGCGCGCCAGCCGCACGCGTTCGGCGGTGGACGCGGCCACCCCGACGATCAACGACGATTCTTCCGGCCCAGCAGCGATCGGTTGCACGGCAAGCCCTCCCCCAGTCGAAACCGGCCCCACCTAAGTACGGTTCAGGTCACGAATTAAGTCAAGCGATTCACGGCGCACCGGGCTGGCGCATATGCGTCCTGTCCGAGAAAGGACAAGAAACCCGGCGACGCGGGGCCTCGCGGTGTGCGGCCGGCAGCCGCGGCGGAGTACTCTCCTGGCGCACGGCCACTCTGACCGCATCCACGGAGGAACAGTGCCCGGTCCCGTACGACGGCCGCTCGTCATCTGGCTGCTCGCGGCCCTCGCGGTTCCCGTACTGCTGACCGCTGTCCTGGTCCCGGCCCGCGCCGGCACCACCGAGGACGACCTCCGGGAACGGACCGAGGCGGCGTTGAAGGCGCGCGGGATCGAGGCCGGCCGGGTCGACTTCGACGGCCGGGACGCGCACGTCACCGTGCCGGCGAATGCCGACGAGGGGCAGGTCCGGGAGATCGTCGCCGCCGTCGACGGGGTGCGGGCGGTGCGGATCGACCACGGGTCCGCCGCACAGGCGACCTCCTCCCCCACGACCTCCTCCACCACCAGCCCGACGACCAGCAGCCCGACGACCAGCACTCAGCCGGCGCAGGCGGACGTACCGGCGTTCGAGGTCGGGCGGACGGACCGGTCGATCCGGGTTCAGGCGCCGGTCCGGAGCCAGGCCGTGAAGGACGCGCTCGGCGCCGAGGTGCGGCAGGTGCTCGGGGCGGACCGCGAGTACGACGACCGGACGACGATCGACCCGGCGAACGGGCTCGCCGACGCGACCACGCTGACCGCGTTGCTGCGGGCACTCGCGCTCGGGACCGGCGACGCCTCGGTGCGGTACGACGGGCAGACGCTGACATTGTCCGGACAGGTGCCGGACCAGGCGACCAAGGCGACCGTCGGACGGGCCGCGGCGAAGGCGGTCCCGGGCGCGGTGGTCGCGGACCAGCTCGTGCTGCCGGCGCCGCCGAAGACCGCGGCGAGCGAGCCGTGCCGGACTTTCCCGACCCGGCTGGCGCAGTTCACCCGGCAGTACCGGATCAACTTCCTGTCCGGTACGTCGATCGTGAACGACGCGTCGAAGCCGTCCGTGATCAAGGCCGCCGCACTGCTGAAATCCTGTCCGACGGCGCGGATCGAGGTCGCCGGGCACACCGACAACCTCGGCTCCCCGGCCACCAGCCTGCCGCTGTCCGAACGCCGCGCCGCCGCGGTGAAGGCCGAACTGGTGCGGCTCGGCGTCGCGCCGGGCCGGATCAGCGCGAACGGGTACGGCGAGGCGTTCCCGATCGCGTCCAACAGCACCGGCGCCGGCCGGATCGCGAACCGGCGCGTGGAGATCCGGCCCAACCCGGCCGGGTGATCGCGGGCCTCGGAGCCGGGTGTGGGCTGCCGTTCTCTGCACGGGCACGCGATCTCCCGGGTTGAAGTGCGATCACCGGGTCCGACGGAGTAGGGTCGCCGTGGTCCATAGCCTTCGTAGGGGATTCCATGAGTTGGCTGCTCGCACAGGTCTGGGTCTTACTCCTCGCCGCATTCGTCCTCGGCAGCGCAGCCGCCTGGCTGGTGCACCGCCTCCGCCCGGCGAAAGGCACCCGCTGATGACGTGGCTGCTCCGCGACAACTGGCTGGGCTCCGTGCTGGCCTTCCTCCTGGGCGCCACCATCACCTGGCTCCTCCTGGACCGCCGCACCCCAGCCCACCCCGCTTCACCAGACCACTCCGCTCCGCTGGACCACACACCCCCCGCCCCCGCGAAGCCGTCACCTACAGCACACGCGAACCCAGCGGAGCCCGCAGCACCCGCGCCGCCCAACGGCTCTACCGCCGGGCAACCGACGCCAGCAGCAACACCTCCGGCAAAGCGCTCCGTACCTCACACAAAGCCGGCGGATCCGGCACCCGATGAGCAGTCGTCGGCGACGGCAGATCGCGCTGACGAGAGCAGCAACTCCCCCGTGGAGCCGGTTCGTGGGTCGGCTGACGGTTCTGTCGGTGCGGTGGGGTTCTCCGAGTTGATGGGTGACGAGCCGACGCTGTTCGACGACCTGCGCACCGCACCCGAAGAACCGGTGGGCAGGTACGGCGAAGGATCGGCGGACGCCGTCCCGCACCAGGGGCCGCCAGACGGGTTCACGATCAAGGGGAACGCGCAGTCCATGCTCTTCCACACCCCGGACTCGCCGTACTACGGCCGCACCAAACCCGAGGTCTGGTTCCGCACCGAGGCCGACGCCGAGCGCGCCGGCTTCACCAAGTACGCCCGCCGCCCCCGCAAGTCCGCGAACCCACGCGACTGAGCCACGCCCTGGGCTGCCGGTTACAGGCAGCAACCGAACCCGCAGCTCTGAACCCGGAGCGGTCCTACGATCGCGATAGATCCACGAGCCCCAGGAGGCGGCCTTGTCACGCGAGATTCACGTCCCGTTCACCGTCGAGGAAGACCACGAGGACGGCGGCTGGACCGCCGCTGCGGCCTTGACCCCGGACGCGTTCGCCAACGGTGAGGGCGAGACACGCGAGGAAGCTATCGAGGACCTGAAGGAAGCCATCATCGCGCTGGCCGACGTGGTCGGCATCCCCGAGCAGTTGGTCGTCACCGTCGAGGATGACTGATGGCGAAGAAACGCCTGGACGCCGAGGCCGCACTCCGGGCTGCAGGCTACGCCCCGGTCCCCGGTAACAAGCGCGGCAAAGGTGACCACGTCATCTGGCAGCGCGGCAAGCGAACGGTGTCGGTCCCGAAGCACAAGGAAATCAAGACCGGTACCTGGGCCAGCATCGAACGACAGGCCGGCCTTAACGGCAAGGGCGAGCCCGACCGTCAGCCCGCCGATCAGAAGAAGGCCATGGACCTGCTTCAGAACGGCAACACATCGCCTGGTACCAGTGGCGCCGCCGGGTCCGGTCAGCGCAAGCAGCCCACGACTAGGCGCCATGAGAAGAAGCGTAGTCAGGAGCGCTGAATCATGGCCGAGGAAGTCTCTCCCGCCGACGGCACGGAAGAACCGCTCGAGCCGGACGCGATTCTGATGCCTGGCGAAGGGCATGAAGGGCGCGGCGTCAACGCGGACGAGGCCTATCCGGGTCTGGAGTCGGTGAAACTCCGCGGGGGCCTGCGTCGGCGCGGTGGTGCCGGAGGTCGCGGCGGGGCGGCGTACAAGAACGAGAAGCAGCGTGGAGAACGCGACCGCGATCGCTGAACCGGTCCGTCGTCGAATCCCGTCATCGAATCGCAGTGTGGACCGACCGCGAGCCCTATTTGCTTGTACTGGCAAAGGGCCGCCAGACTGTGCGGAACGCCTTGCGGGACCGTCCGACCGCCGGCGTCACCACTCACCGCGGTATCCCCGGAGCGGTCCGGGTTCAGCGCAATGCCCTTCCCCCTTTTAGGTGCGCCGGATCGGGGTACGGGAACTAGGTTTGGAGACACCCGATGGAGGTGAGCGTGACCGACATGCTGCCGGAGCAGCACCACGGACTGACGAAGAGTGACCCGCTGTGGTTCAAGCGGGCCGTCTTCTACGAGGTCCTCGTGCGGTCCTTCAAGGACTCGAACGCCGACGGCATCGGCGACCTGCAGGGCCTGACCGAGAAGCTCGACTATCTCGAGTGGCTCGGCGTCGACTGCCTCTGGTTACCTCCCTTCTATCCGTCGCCGCTGCGCGACGGCGGCTACGACATCTCGCACTACACCGAGGTGATGCCGGAGATCGGTACGGTCCCCGACTTCGCCGCGTTCCTCAACCAGGCGCACGCCCGCGGTATCCGGGTGATCGTCGACTTCGTGATGAACCACACCTCCGACCAGCACCCCTGGTTCCAGGCGTCGCGGGAGGACCCGGAGGGCCCGTACGGCGACTTCTACGTGTGGTCGGACACCGACGACAAGTACGCCGACGCGCGGATCATCTTCGTCGACACCGAGACCTCGAACTGGACCTGGGACCCGGTGCGCGGCCAGTACTTCTG
This sequence comes from Kribbella sp. NPDC051137, assembly GCF_040682535.1. Taxonomy (NCBI): domain Bacteria; kingdom Bacillati; phylum Actinomycetota; class Actinomycetes; order Propionibacteriales; family Kribbellaceae; genus Kribbella; species Kribbella sp. NPDC051137. The sequence goes on along the minus strand of NZ_JBFBBI010000002.1, from coordinate 321,695 downwards.
GCACCGGTTCTACTCGAACCAGCCGGACCTGAACTTCGAGAACCCGGCCGTCGGCGACGCGATGATCGAGGCGCTGAAGTTCTGGCTGGACCTGGGCGTCGACGGTTTCCGGCTGGACGCCGTGCCGTACCTGTTCGAGACCGACGGGACGAACTGCGAGAACCTGCCGCGCACCCACGAGTTCCTGAAGCGGGTCCGCAAGGAGGTGGACGCGAACTACGAGGACCGCGTCCTGCTCTGCGAGGCGAACCAGTGGCCGGCCGACGTGGTCGAGTACTTCGGCGACCGGGACTCCGGCGGCGACGAGTGCCAGATGGCGTTCCACTTCCCGGTGATGCCGCGCATCTTCATGGGCGTACGGCGGGAGTCGCGGTTCCCGATCTCCGAGATCCTGGCGCAGACGCCGGAGATCCCGGACACCTGCCAGTGGGGCATCTTCCTGCGCAACCACGACGAGCTCACGCTCGAGATGGTCACCGACGAGGACCGCGACTACATGTGGTCGGAGTACGCGCAGGACCCGCGGATGAAGGCGAACATCGGCATCCGCCGCCGGCTCGCGCCGCTGCTGGACAACGACACCAACAAGATGGAGTTGTTCACCGCGCTGCTGCTCAGCCTGCCCGGCTCCCCGATCCTGTACTACGGCGACGAGATCGGCATGGGCGACAACATCTGGCTGGGCGACCGGGACGGCGTCCGGACCCCGATGCAGTGGTCCCCGGACCGGAACGCCTCGTTCTCCACCGCGACACCGGGCAAGCTGCACCTGCCGGTGATCATGGACCCGGTGTACGGCTTCCAGGCGGTGAACGTCGAGGCCGAGATGGAGAACGCCTCGTCGCTGCTGCACTGGACGCGGCGGATGATCCAGACCCGCAAGCAGCACCCCTGCTTCGGGATGGGCACCTTCACCGACCTGGGCGGCTCGAACCCGAGCGTCCTGTCGTACATCCGCGAGTTCGGCGACGACGTGGTGCTGTGCGTCAACAACCTTTCCCGGTTCCCGCAGCCGATCGAGCTGGACCTGCGGCAGTGGGAGGGCGTCGAGCCGATCGAACTGCTGGGCGGCGTGCACTTCCCGACGATCGGCGAACTGCCCTACCTTCTGACCCTCGGTGCCCACGGTTTCTACTGGTTCCGGCTGCCGGTTGCGAAGCCGGAAGAGCATGAGGAGAGCATCTAAGTGACTTCCCATCTGGACCAGGTCCAGTCCTTCTGCGCGAGCCAACGATGGTTCGGGGAGAAGGGACACGACGTTCACGTCGAAGCGCTGGCCACGTCGGCCTGGCTGTCGGACGCGGGCGCCTGGCCGGCGGTCCGGATCGGGTTCGTCTACTGTTCGGGCCCACCCGGGGCGGAGTCCCCGATCCGGGTGTACCAGCTGCCGCTCAGCTACCACCGCGAGCCGGCCGACAACCTCGGCCACGCGCTGGTCGGCGAGTGGGTCGAGCAGGACCTCGACGACACCGAGGTCTGGGTGTACGACGCGCTCCACGACAAGGAAGCGACGCCGTACTGGCTGGACGGGATCACGCACGACCGGCAGCTGGACGGGTTGGAGTTCCACTCCGTCCAGGCGCCGGACTCCACCGTCGAGGTGCCGGAGGACGCGCAGTCCCTGGTCCTCACGGTCGAGCAGAGCAACACGTCGCTGGTCTTCGGCGACGTCGCGCTGCTGAAGGTGTTCCGCCGGCTCGAGCCCGGGAGCAACCCGGGGGTCGAGATCGAGTCGGCGCTCACCGAGGCCGGGTCCGACCTGGTCCCGGCGGTGCTGGGGTCCGCGCGCGGCAGGTGGCCGCGCGCGGGCGGCGGCACCGACACCGGTGAGCTGGCGATGCTGACGGCGTTCCAGCGGAACGCGACCGACGGCTGGTCGTTCGCGACCTCGTCGGTGCGGGACCTGTACGCCGAGGCGGACCTGCACGCCGAGGAGGTCGGCGGCGACTTCGCGGCCGAGTCGCACCGGCTGGGCGCGAGTACGGCGCAGGTCCACTCGGAGCTGGCGAAGGCGCTCGGCACCGACGTGTGGGAGCCGGCGAAGCTGGTCGAGCACGCGTCGGCGATGCAGCGCCGGCTGGACCATGCTGCCTCGGTGATCCCCGAGCTGGAGCCGTACCGGGCCGGTCTCGGCCGATGGTTCGACGCGCTCGCGGCGTACGACCAGCCGGTGACCGTGCAGCGGATCCACGGTGACTACCACCTGGGCCAGGTGCTGCGGACGATCGACGGCTGGAAGCTGATCGACTTCGAGGGCGAGCCGGCCAAGTCGCTGATCGAGCGGCGCGCGCTGGACACGCCGGTGAAGGACGTCGCCGGAATGCTGCGCTCGTTCGACTACGCGGCCCGTTCGCTGCTCGCCGACCACCAGGGCGACCAGCAGATCGCGTACCGCGCCGCCGAGTGGGCGACCCGCAACCAGCGGGCCTTCTGCGACGGGTACGCCGAGGTCGCCGGCACCGACGCCCGGCACCACGACGTACTGCTGAACGCGTTCCTGGCCGACAAGGTCGTCTACGAGGTTCTGTACGAGGCCCGCAACCGGCCCACCTGGCTCCAGATCCCCCTGTCCGCAGCAGCCCAACTGGCCGAGCAGTAGCAGGAGGTTTTCGATGGGCGAGCGTGAACCTTTCGAGCAGCCCGTGACGGCTGTCGATCCCCCTGTGGTGACCGCGGTGCCGGTCGACCGGACGGCGCTGGAGCGGCTGGTGGGCGGGACGTTCCACGATCCGCATCAGGTGCTCGGGCCACATCTCGGCGAGCACGGGGTGACGGTGCGGGTGTTGCGGCCGTTCGCGAAGAGTGTGACGGTGCTGTACGACGGGCAGCGGCTGGACCTGCGGCACGAGTACGACGGTGTGTGGGTCGGGGTGCTGGACACCGACAAGGTGCCGGACTACCGGCTCGAGGTCACCTACACGGACGGGCCCGCGACCGAGATCGACGACCCGTACCGGTACCTGCCGTCGCTCGGCGAGGTGGATCTGCACCTGATCGGCGAGGGCCGGCACGAGCAGCTGTGGACGGTGCTCGGCGCGCACGTCCGCCGGTACGACGGGCCGGCCGGCGAGGTGACCGGTACGTCGTTCGCGGTCTGGGCCCCGAACGCGCAGGGCATCCGGCTGACCGCCGACTTCAACTTCTGGGACGGCCGCGCGCACCCGATGCGGTCGCTCGGCGGCTCCGGCGTGTGGGAGCTGTTCGTCCCGGGCGTCGGCCCGGGCACGCGGTACAAGTTCGACATCTGCGGCCGCGACGGCGTCTGGCGGCAGAAGGCCGACCCGATGGCTAACCTGGCCGAGACGCCCCCGGCGAACGCGTCGGTCGTGCACGAGTCGACGTACGAATGGGGCGACGACGCCTGGATCCAGCGGCGCGCGCAGGCCCAGGCGTATGCCGAGCCGATGAGTGTGTACGAGGTCCATCTCGGCTCTTGGCGGAAGGGCAGGTCGTACCGCGACCTGGCTGACGAGCTCGTTGCCTACGTCAACGAGATGGGCTTTACCCATGTCGAGTTCATGCCGGTGATGGAGCACCCGTTCGGCGGCTCCTGGGGCTATCAGGTGACGTCGTACTTCGCTCCGACCTCGCGGTTCGGCGACCCGGACGACTTCCGGTTCCTGGTCGACCGGCTGCACGGGGCCGGTATCGGCGTGATCGTGGACTGGGTCCCGGCACACTTCCCGAAGGACGCCTGGGCGCTGGCCCGGTTCGACGGTACGCCGCTGTACGAGCACCCGGACCCGCGCCGCGGCGAGCAGCCCGATTGGGGCACGCTGGTGTTCGACTTCGGCCGTCCACAGGTGCGGAACTTCCTGGTCGCGAACGCGATCTACTGGGCCGAGGAGTTCCACATCGACGGCCTGCGCGTCGACGCGGTCGCCTCGATGCTGTACCTGGACTACTCGCGCCAAGAGGGCCAGTGGGTCCCGAACCAGTACGGCGGCCGGGAGAACCTGGAGGCCGTCTCGTTCCTCCAGGAGATGAACGCGACGCTCTACAAGCGGGTGCCGGGCGTGATCACGGTCGCCGAGGAGTCGACGTCCTGGCCGGGCGTCACCCGTGCGACGCACCTCGGCGGGCTCGGATTCGGCTTCAAGTGGAACATGGGCTGGATGAACGACTCGCTCCGCTACCTGGAGCACGCGCCGATCCACCGGCAGTACCACCACCACGAGCTGACGTTCTCGATGATGTACGCGTACTCGGAGAACTTCGTGCTCCCGCTCTCGCACGACGAGGTCGTGCACGGCAAGGGCTCGCTGCTGCGCAAGATGCCGGGCGACCGCTGGCAGCAGCTGGCGAACCTGCGCGCGTACCTGGCGATGATGTGGGCGCACCCGGGCAAGCAGCTGCTGTTCATGGGCTGCGAGTTCGGTCAGGAGTCGGAGTGGTCGGAGAAGGGCGAGCTGGACTGGTGGCTGCTGGACCACAGCGACCACAAGGGCCTGCAGGACCTGGTCCGCGACCTGAACCGCGCGTACAAGGACAACCCGGCGTTCTGGAGCACGGACCACGCGGCGGACAAGTTCAGCTGGATCGACGCGAACGACGCGGGCAACAACGTGTTCTCGTTCCTCCGGTACGGCAACGACGGTGAGCCGACGATCGCGTGCATCACGAACTTCTCCGCGATCCCGCACCACGGCTACCGCCTCGGCCTGCCGTACGCCGGGACCTGGGACGAGGTGGTGAACACCGACGCGAGCTCGTACGGCGGCTCCGGTGTCGGGAACCTCGGCTCGGTCCAGGCGGACGGACCGGAGTGGCACGGGATGTCCACCAGCGCGGAGCTCTCCGTACCACCCCTGGCCACGGTGTACCTGCGCTTCACCGGGTAGCGTTCACGACGTGACCGCTCCGCTGACCGATGGTGACCTGACACTGCACCCTTCGCCGCCGAACGGGCAGCTGACGAGCTTCGCGGTCTCGCGCCACGCGCCAGGTGGTGCGCGCGACGCGCTCGGCACCGTCGAGCTGCGTCCGACGAGCCCGGGGGTCGCGCTGGTGGTCTGGGCACTCGACGGCGGCCCCGGGGTGGCGGAGCAGGCGCTGCCGTTGGTGACGGAGTACGCGTTCGGCGAGCTCGGGTTCGAGCGGCTCCAGGTCGAGGTGGACGTGCAGCTGCGTTCGTCGGCGCGGGTCGCGATCCGGTCCGGTTTCCGGCGCGAAGGCGTACTGCGTGGAGCCGCCGTGGTGGACGGCGAGCGCCGGGACGTCGCGATCTACGGGATGCGCGCCGACGATCCACGGCCGGACACGGTGACCGGGTGGACCGCGTTGATGGATTCGGCGCTGCCGAAGAAGCGCGTGATCGCGCACGTCGTCGTACGGGATCCTTCCGGCCGGGTGTTGTTGTGCCAGGTCAGCTACAAGAAAGACCTGGAGCTGCCGGGTGGTGTGGTCGAGCCCGACGAGGACCCGGCGACGGGTGCGACGCGGGAGATGGAGGAGGAGCTCGGTACGGCGTTGCCGCTGCTCGGCGTCCTCGCCATCGACTGGCTACCGCGGTGGGAAGGCTGGGGCGACGCGGTCGAGATCCTGTACGACGGAGGCGTCCACGACCCGTCGCTGATCGACCGGTTGCAGCCGGACGGGTTCGAGATCAAGGGCATCTCGTGGCGTGCGCCGGAGGAGCTGGCCGGGCTGGTGTCCCCGTTGAACGCGCGCCGCCTACCGATGCTGCTGGCCGACCCCGGCCGGCTGCACAACCTCAGCAACGGCTCACCTGTTACCTCGTGAGCTGATCCACGCACCACCGGTAGTGCCCGTCGCCCGCGTTCTCGTCGTAGATCGTCGCGGTGACGATCGCGTACGCCCGCCGGTACAGCCGCATCCGCTTCCGGTCGTGCCCGAGCTCGACGAACCGCTCGGTCAGCAGGTCGTCGAGCCGCCGCGCGTCCGGCGAGTACATGTCGAAGAACCCGGCCGCCAGCGACGCCTCGAACGTACTGTCCCCCGCCGTGGACAAGAACCCCCAATCGAGCACCGCCGCCACCCGCTCGCCGTCCATCAACACATTCGGCGGACAGACATCCCCATGCACCACAGACAACTCCCCCTCCACACGCCGAAGCCCGTCCGCAACCCCCTCCAACAGTTCAGGGAAATCGGGAATGTCTCGCTCCAGGTAGCTGTTCGCGCGCCGCCGCACCAGCGCCGCCAAACTCGCACCGAACGACCCCACCCAGAACGACTCCCCCACCACCGGCAACGCCTCAGCCGCCGGCCCCGGCCGCACCGACCGCAGCGCCTCCACCACCGACACGAACGCATCCAGCGCAACTGACTCCGGCAGCCCCGCTTCGTGCAACGGCACCCCGGTCAGCTTGTCCTCCACGCTGACCGCGAACCCGTCCTCCCCCGCCCCCACCTCGCGGATCCGCGGCGTCCGGAACGGCAACTCCGGCAACTCGTCCAAGAACGCCTTCAACGGCAGCACGTCCTCCGGCCGCCGACCGAACCACACCTTCTGCACCGTCCCGTCCCCCAGGTCGTAGACGGCACCTTCCATCCCCTGCCCGATCAACTCCACCGCACCGACCCTACCGATTCCTTTCCGCGCCCAGCCGGTCAATACACGCAAAGCGAAAGGAACCGACCATGGCAAGCAAGGAATCAGAGGCAGTACGCCGGCACTGGAGGCGCGCCGCATCCGGCGACCGCGCCGACGGCGAACTGGCCAACGACCAGTGGGCCGAACTGACCGGTGAGCCGGCCGACGTCGACTATCTGGCGGTCCCCGGCCGCCCGGCCCTGTGGCTCGTCCCGCACGACGCGACTGCCGATCGGGTGCTGCTGTGCCTGCACGGCGGCGGCTACATCAGCGGCTCCCGGTACTCGCACCGCAAGCTCTTCGCCCACCTCGCGAAGGCCGTCGGCGCCCGCGCCCTGGTCTTCGACTACTCACTGGCCCCCGAACACATCCATCCCGTCCAGGTCGACGAGGCTGTCGACACGTACCGCTGGCTGCTGGACCAGGGCATCGCCCCCGAGCATGTCGTGTTCACCGGCGACTCGGCCGGTGGCGGGATGGCGATCACCACCCAGCTCCGGGCCCGCGCGGCCGGTCTGCCGCTCCCGGCCGGGGCGCTCCCGTTCTCGCCGTGGATCGACTTCGAGGCGAGCGGGGCGACGTACGACAGCAACCGCGAGCGGGACGCGTTCTTCCACCGGGACCTGGTCCGCGGGCTCGCCCGGGTCTTCCTCGGCCCGGAGGGCTCCCCACGCGACCCGTTCGTGAACCCGACGTACGGCGACCTCACCGGGCTCGGGCCGATCTACATCCAGGTCGGCGGGGACGAGGTACTGCTGGACGACGCGCGGCAGCTCGCAGAAGCGGCCGAGCGGGCGGGGGTCGACGTACGGCTGGATGTCTTCCCGGAGATGCAGCACACGTTCCAGATGGCGGCGGGTCGCGCGCCGGAGGCGGACGACGCGATCGCGCGGATGGGACAGTGGGGACGGAAGGTGCTGGGGCTGTGATGGGTTCAGGGACCGTTGTGCAGGGAGTGGTGATGGAAGAGTTCGCCGACCTCGAGCCGTTCCGCAAGGAACTGCTGGCGCACTGCTACCGGATGCTCGCGTCGGCGCACGAGGCGGAGGACGCCGTCCAGGAGACGTACCTGCGGGCCTGGCGGGCCCGGGCGGACTTCGAGGGCCGCTCGTCGGTGCGGGTCTGGCTGTACCGGATCGCGACCAACGTCTGCCTGACCGCGCTCGAGCAGCGCGGTCGCCGGGCGCTCCCGTCCGGGATCGCTGCCCCGAGCACCGATTTCGCCGGTACGCCGGACCCGGTACCGGACGGGATCGGCTGGATCGAGCCGATCCCCGAGTCCCTGGTGGCCGGCGATCCGGCCGCGATCGTCACGCTCCGGGAAAGCCTGCGGCTGGCGCTGATCGCCGCACTGCAGTACCTGCCGCCGAAGCAGCGGGCGGTGCTGATCCTCCGTGAGGTGCTCGCGTTCCCGGCCGCCGAGGTCGCGACGATGCTCGACACCTCGGTCGCGGCGGTGAAGAGCACGCTGCAACGTGCGCGTGCCCGGATCGACGAGACCGCGCCGACGCAGGGCGAGGTCTACGAGCCCACCGACCCGGCGGCGAAGGCATTGCTCGACGACTACGTCGCGGGCTTCGAGAACGCCGACACGGCTGCTCTCGAACGTGCCCTGCGCGCGGATGCCGCGCTCGAGATGGTCGGTACGACGACCTGGTTCAACGGCCTCGTCACCTGCCTGAAGGTGATGGTCGACGCGGCCGGTGAGCCGGGCGACTGGCGGATGATCCCGGTCATCGCGAACGGCCAGCCCGCAGTCGGTTCGTACTACAAGGGCGAGCCGTACGGCATCGCCGTACTCACGCCCACACCGGGCGGTCTCACCCACGTCCACGTCTTCAGCACGCCCTCGTTGGTGACGTACTTCGGTCTGCCTGCTACAGCTCCTGCACAGTGAGACGGGCGCGGCGGCTCGTACTGATCAGGGCCAATGCCACGACGATGAGGCCGACCGCGATCATCGGCCACCAGACGGTATGAGCCGCCCGCACGAAGCGGTGCGGGTCGGTGGTCGCGGTCGCGCCGACGATCGAGCCGGCCACCGCGACGCCGAGCGAGGTACCGGTCTGGCGGCCGACCGACGCGAGCGAGCCCGCCAGGCCGGCCATCGACACGGGCATGCCGGACACCGCGGAGTTCGCGATCGGCGGGTTGATCGTGCCGAGGAACACGCCGAACAGCAGGAAGATCGCGAGCACGATCGGGAGTGGGGTGGTCAGCCCGATCGTGAGCGAAGCGGCCGCCCCGAGCGCGAGCGCCGTACCGGCGACGACGAGTGGCAGTCGCGGGCCGCGGGCACCGACCACCCGGCCGGTGAGTGGTGACAGCACGCAGATGAGCAGGCCAACCGGCAGCAGGCTCAGACCGGCGTCCAGCGCGGAGAGATGCCGGACGCTCTGCAGGTAGAGCGTGGTGACGAAGAGGAAGACGCCGAACCCGCTGTACGCCACCAGCGCGATGACGACCGCCGAGCTGAACGGGACGCTGCGGAATAGCCCGAGCTCGAGCATGGGCTCCGCGCGGCGGCGCTCGTAGCGGATCAGGACGACAGCCGCGACCGCCGCGACGAGCAGCAGTGCGAGGATCGGCGGCGCGGTCCAGCCGCGCTTCTCGGACTCGATGATCGCGGTCACCACGCCGCCGAGCAGCAGTACGACGAGGAGCTGGCCGACCGGGTCGAAACGCCGGCCGTGCGCGGCACGGGACTCGGGGACGTACCGGCCGGCGAGCAGGACCGCGACGACGACGATCGGCAGGTTCACCCAGAAGATCGAGCGCCAGCCGAGGCCGTCGACGAGTGCGCCGCCGAGGATCGGGCCGAGGACCAGCGAGAGGCCCGCGGTGGCGCCGAAGATGCCGATCGCGCGGGCCCGATCGGCGCGGTCCGGGAACACGGTGACCACGATCGCCATCGCGACCGGGTTCAGCATCGTGCCGCCGACGGCCTGGACGGCGCGGGCCGCGATCAGCGCGTCGATGCCGGGCGCGAGGCTGCACAGCAGTGAGCCGATCCCGAACACCGTCAGGCCGAGCCGGAACATCCGCTTCCGGCCGTACCGGTCCGCGGTGGAGCCGGCCAGCATCAGGAAGCTCGCCAGTACCAGCGTGTAGGCGTCGACGGTCCACTGCAGACCGGCCGTCGAGGCGTTCAGATCGTCCCGGATCGCGGGCAGCGCCATGTTGACGATCGAGATGTCCATCACCGAGATCAGCAGGCTGGCGCAGCAGATCGCCAGGACCAGGTACCTGTGGGTACTGGTCTGACCAGTGGACCGAGACGTTGAGAGAGCCATACGACGACGTTAGGATTTAGAGCGTGCTCGAAGTCAACGAACGCGGGATCAGCATCGCCGAAGCCGCCGAACGAACCGGCGTCAGCGCCCACACACTGCGGTACTACGAACGCGCCGGACTGGTCGTGACCACGGTCGACCGGACCGCCGGCGGGCGCCGGCGGTACCGCCAGCTCGACCTGGACTGGATCAAGATCTGCACCAAGTTCCGCGCCACCGGGATGCCGATCCGCACGATCCGCAAGTACGCCGAACTGGTCTCCGCGGGCCGCGGGAACGAGAAGGACCGCCTGGAACTCCTGGAGTCCCACCGCGCCGAGATCCTGACCCAACTGGCGGAACTCCAGGAAAGCCTCGAACTCATCGACCACAAGATCGACGTCTACCGAGGCCGCCTGGAAGCCGGCGACGCCGACCAGCTCTGGGCTCCCCGCGCCTGAAGAGCGTTGAGCCTCTTGGTGAGGAACCTGCGTTCGGTTTCATTGGCGGTCAGCCGGACTGCTTGCCGATACGCCTCGGCGGCCTCGGTGGTGCGACCCATCCGGATCAGGACGTCCGCCCGGGTCGCCGGCAGATAGGCGTACGCCGCCAGCGCGGGCTCGTCGGCCAGCGCGTCCAGCTCGGTCAGCACCGCGGTGAGGTCGGCCCCGGGGACCAGGCTGTGCGCCGCAGCCCGGTTGAGCGCCACGATCGGCGTCGGCCAGCTCACCAGCATCGCGTCGTACATCCGCACCAGCTGCTGCCAGTCCGTCTGCTCCCAGCTCGGCGCGGTCATGTGCAGCCCGGCAACCGCGGCCTGCAACGCGAATCGGCCGTGCCCGCGCTGCAACGCGGACGTGGCCCGCGACACCCCCTCGGCCATCAGCTGCGGGTCCCACCGCGACCGGTCCTGATCCGCCAGCAACACCAGCTCGCCGTCGGCGCTCACCCGGGCGTCCCCGCGGGCCTCGGTCATCAACAGCAATCCGAGCAACGCCTGCGGCTCCGGCTCGTCCGGCATCAACCGCACCAGTAGCCGCGCCAGTTCGACCGCCCGCCCGGTCAGGTCGGTCCGGGTCAGCTCCGGCCCCGCCGCCACGTGCCCGGCCGTGTACACCAGATGTACGACGGTCAGCACGACGTCCAGCCGGGCCGGCAACTCCCGGTCCGCCGGGATCCGGTACGGGATGCCCGCCGCGGCGATCTTCTTCTTGGCCCGCGTGATCCGCGCGGCCGCCGTCGCCTCGCCGATCAGCAGCACCGCCGCGACCTCGCGCGTCGTCAGCCCGCAGATCAGCCGCAACGTCAACGCCACCTGCGAGTCCCGCGCGAGCGCCGGGTGGCAGCACGTGAACACCAGCCGCAACGGGTCCGTCGGCTGCTGCGTATCACCGGTGTCGCCCAGCTCCTCCACCAGGAGCGGCAGCTTGCGCCGCAGGTTCGTCTCGCGCCGCAACCGATCCAGCGCGAGCCGCCGAGCGACAGTGGTCAGCCAGCCACCCGGGTTCCCCGGGATCCCGTCCGGCCAGGTCCGCAATGCCTGCACGAACGCGTCCTGCGTGCAGTCCTCGGCCAGGTCCAGGTCACGGGTCAGCCGCACGACCGACGCGAGCACCGTCGACCAGCACTCCCGGTGCGCCCGATCGAGCACCCGGGTCACCTCGACCGCCTCGCTCATCCTGCTCCCCCACTTCCGACGGGTACGCCGGCACCTCCGGCCGCCGGCGTACCCGATGCTGCCGGCACGGTCAGGCCGGCGGCGCGGCCTCGTCGGAGGTGCTCATCACCGGACGCACCTCGACGTTGCCGGACGGACAGAGCTTCGCCAGCTCGAGCGCCTGGTCGAGATCGCGGGCCTCGATGAGGTAGAAACCTCCGAGCGCCTCCTTCGTCTCGATGAACGGCCCGTCGGTGACCATCGGCTCCGCGCCCTCCCGCTGCTTCACCGTGCTCGCGGTGCTCGACCGCTCCAGCGCCTCCCCGCCGAGCACCCGCGCCCCGGCCTTCTCGACCGCCGCCGCGAACTCCCCGTGCAACTTCATCGCCTGGTCCCACTCCGCGCGGGTCAGGTCGTCGTACCAGTCCTCGCTGTCGTAGAGCAGAAACATGTACTGCGCCATCTCAGGCTCCCTCGTCTAAAGCTGTCTTGGACATCTTCCTGACGATCGGTGCGACACGGAATCGACAACGCCGCAGGAGAATCTTTATTACCGTGAAGTACATGGAGCACTACGACGTCCTGATCGTCGGCGCGGGTCTGTCCGGGATCGGAGCGGCGTACCGGATCCAGACCCGCTGCCCGGACCGCACGTACGCCGTCCTCGAGGCCCGGGAGGCACTCGGCGGCACCTGGGACCTGTTCCGGTATCCGGGGGTGCGGTCGGACTCGGACATGTTCACGCTCGGGTTCCCGTTCCGCCCGTGGAAGGCGGCGAAGGCGATCGCCGACGGGCCGTCGATCCTGTCGTACCTGCAGGAGACGGCGGCGGCGTACGGGATCGACAAACACATCCGGTACGGCGCCCGCGTCGGCAGCGCGTCATGGTCCTCGGCGGACGCCCGGTGGACCGTGCACACCGATGACACGACGTACACCTGCTCGTTCCTCTACGTGTGCAGCGGGTATTACGACTACGACGCGGGGCATGTGGTCGACTTCGAGGGGCAGGACTCGTTCCGGGGGCGGGTCGTGCACCCGCAGCACTGGCCGGCAGACCTCGACTACACGGGTCAGCGAGTGGTCGTGATCGGCAGCGGCGCGACCGCGGTCACGCTGGTACCGGCGATGGCCGGTACGGCGAAACACGCGACGATGCTGCAGCGCTCGCCGAGCTACGTGGCGTCCCGTCCTGCCGTCGACGGGCTGTCCGACCGGATCCGCGCCGTACTGCCGGAGAACCTCGCACACCGGGTGATCCGCGGCAAGAATGTTGCGCTGAGCACCTTGTTCTACAAGGCTTTCCGTCGATGGCCGGCGCATGCGGCGTGGCTGCTGAACACCGGCGTGGCCCGGCAGTTGCCGCCGTCGATCCCGGTCGATCCGCACTTCACGCCGCTGTACAAACCGTGGGACCAACGGCTCTGCCTGGTCCCGGACGCCGATCTCTTCAAGGCGCTGCGGGACGGGTCGGCGTCGGTGGTGACGGACGAGATCGAGCGGTTCACGCCGACCGGGCTGCGGTTGCGGTCCGGCGCCGAACTGGAGGCCGAGCTGGTGGTCACCGCGACCGGCCTCCGCATGGTTGCGCTCGGCAACATCGAGCTCGCCGTGGACGGGCGACGGGTGACGCCGCACGACACGTTCGTCTACAAGGGCATGATGCTCAGCGGCGTCCCGAACCTCGCCTGGTGCATCGGCTACACCAACAACTCGTGGACTCTCCGCTCGGACCTGACGTCGCAGTACGTGTGCCGGCTCCTCAACCACCTGACCCGCACCGGGACCCGCGTCTGCCGCGCAGACGTGCCGCCGTCCTGGTTCGACGAACCCGCTCGCCCGGTCGTCGACCTCGACTCCGGCTACATCCGCCGCGCCGCCGCCATCCTCCCCCGCCAAGGCTCCTGGGGACCCTGGATCCTCCGCCAGAACTACCCCCGCGACCTGGTCCGCCTCCGCTTCGGCGCCCTCGAGGACGGCGTGATGCGCTTCAGCTGACCCGGCCCGCACCCCTCCGTCCGGCCCGGGCCTGCTCCCGGCAATTCCAGTGATTCACCTCCACTGGTGCCCCGTGCCTTCGAGGGCGAACGGACCGGGCGCCTGGTGAACCCCCTGAAACGCCGGCAACAGGCCGTGAGGCGGGCGGGGTCAGGAGACGGGGACCGGGGGTTGCGGGCCTACGTACGCTGCGGCCGGGCGGATGATCTTGGCGTCCAGGGACTGTTCGAGGATGTTGGCGGACCAGCCGATGATCCGGCTGACGGCGAACGTCGGAGTGAACATCGCGCGCGGGATCCCGCACAGCTCCATCACCACGCCGGCGTAGAACTCGACGTTCGCGTACAGGTTGCGGCCCGGTTTGAGCTCCGCGAGGACGTCGACGATCCGCTGCTCGACGGTGGTCGCGAAGTCGACCAGGTCGCCGCCGATGCCCCGGGCGATGTCGCGCAGCATCAGCGAGCGCGGGTCCTCGGTGCGGTACACCGCGTGCCCGAAGCCCATGATCCGGTCGCCGGCCGACACCTTCGCGCGGACCCAGGCGTCGATGCGGTCCGGCGTACCGATCTCGTCGAGGCTCGCCAGCGCGCGGTCCGGCGCCCCGCCGTGCAGCGGGCCCGAGAAGGCGCCGATCGCGCCGGCGACGGCCGAGACCACATCCGCGCCGGTGGAGGCGATCACGCGGGCGGTGAACGTGGACGCGTTGAACCCATGGTCGACGGTCGACACCAGATAGTGCTCGATCGCGGCCGCGTGGACGGCGGTCGGCTCCTCGCCGGTGACCAGGTACAGCCAGTTCTCGGCGGCGGTGAGGTCGGCGCGCGGCTCCAGCGGTTGCTGTCCCTCGCGGAGCCGGTGGAGCGCGGCGAGGATCGTCGGCGTCACCGCGCAGACGAGCATCGCGTCGGCCTTGCGACGGGCCGGGTCCACGTCCCAGAGCGGAGGCAGCGCGCGGACCGCCGCGAGCAGCGACAGCGCCGTACGGAGGCCGGCGAGGGGGTTGAACGCCGGGCCGGCGGCGGCGATGGCCGGGAGTACGGCGCGGACCTCGTCGGGGAGGACACGCAACGGGGCGAGCTCGGCCACGAACCGGGCACGCTCGTCGCCGGTCGGGAGATGGCCCTCGAACATCAGGTACCAGACGTCTTCGAGCGTCTTGGACTTGGCGAGATCGATCGCCGAGTACTGCCGGTAGTGGTAGAACCCCTCGTCACCACGGACGTCACCGAGGGTCGTCTCGGTGACGACGACGTTGCGTAGACCGGGCGGAACAGTGATCGTTGTTGACATATCTTCAGAGTTGACAGGCAATCAACTATTGTCAATATTGATCCAGTCAACATGAATGCTGCGAGGAGCGCGAATGCCGGCCGAAGGTGACGAGAATTACCTGACCACCGCCGAGGTCGCGCGCCGCCTCCAGGTCAAACCCGCGACCATCTACGCCTATGTCAGCCGGGGCCTCCTCACCAGCACCCGAGCCCGCGGCCGGCGCGGCAGCCTCTTCGCCGCCGACGAGGTGGAACGCCTGGCCGCACGTTCGATCGAGCACTCCGGCGTCGTGGAACGCATCGAGTCCCAACTGACCCTGATCCAGGACGACGAGCTCTACTACCGAGGTCACCCCGTCCGCACCCTCGCCACCACCGCCACAGTCGACCAGGTAGCCACCCTCCTCTGGACCAACCAACCCCCGCCGAGCGCAGACGCCGCCGGTGGGGCGGCGGGGGCGGGTGCTGGCGGTGGTTCGGTGGGAGGGGGTGGGGAGGTGGGGGGTGGTGGGGTGTTTGCGGTTGAGCGGCAGGGGGTGGAGTTGGCTCGGCGCGGGATGGGGGTGGTGCCCGACGGGGCTCGGTTGACGGATCGGGTGCGGGTGGCGGTGGCGGTGCTGGGGGCGGCTGATCCGTTGCGGTTCGACCTGGCGCCGGAGGCCGTGACGGCTGCGGCGGGGCGGTTGATCGGGACGGTGGTGGCAGCGCTCCCCGGCATGACGGCGTACGGCGCGAAGACGCTGGGCGCGCGACTCTGGCCGAAGTTGTCCGACGACGAGCCGCGGCCCGAGCTCCTCGACGCCGCCCTCGTCCTGCTCGCCGATCACGGCCTGGCGGTCTCCACCGTCGCGGCCCGCGTCGCCGCCAGCGCCCGCGCGAACCTGTACGCCGTCATCTCCGCGGGCCTCGGCGCACTCGACGGGCAGTACCACGGCGCCGCACCGACCCTCGCGTACGAATTCCTCGACCGCGCGAAACACGACCCGCTGAAGGCGTTGTCGGACCAGTTACGCTCGGGCAAATCGATCCCTGGCTTCGGCCACAAGATCTACCAGCACCACGACCCGCGCGCCGAAGTGCTGCTGGACCTTCTCGGCGACCACCCGATCGTCGGCACCGTCCGGGCGATCGCCGAGCGCACCCCGCTGTTCCCGAACAGCGACCTGGCGATCGCCGCGATGATGCACGCGTACGACTTCCGTCCCGACGCCGGCGACGCGTTGTTCGCGATCGCCCGGATGATCGGCTGGACCGCCCACGCCCTCGAGGAGTACGCCGCCCCCGCTCTCCGCTTCCGCGCGATGGGCATCTACACCGGCCAGACCACCTGACCCACGCAACGGCAGCGCAGCGGGGACAGCCGGCCACTTGGTGGGCTGCCCCGAAGGACAGCCCACCTGCCCGAACTACTTGCTCGTCAGCTTGATCAGCGTCGCGGCACCCGGTGCGAGCGAGACCTGCACCGGGCCGACGGCCTGCGGCACGTACTTCTGCCGCGCCGCCTGGAACACCCCGACCGACCCGACCGTCTGCTGGTTCACCGCAACGACCGCCTTTGCGCGACTGCTGTGCGAGCGGTTCGCGACCAGCAGCCAGCGATCGGTCGACGCGGCGTCCCGCGACCGGAACGTACCGACCACCACGGCGTCCCCGGTGACGCCCGACACCAGGTTCGTCGGCGTGAACCCGACCGCGCCGTTCGGCAGCGGCGTTTCGTTGGCGTGCTCAACGGTCTCGGACACCAGCGGCTTCAGCTCCCGCCCGGCCGGATGCAGCCAACCGGTGTTGATCTCCTGCGCCGCGTAGTACCGCGAGGTCCGCTCGCCGTCCACGGTGATCAGCGCTGGTCCGAACCCTTCGCCCCGGGCGGCCTCCGGTGTCCAGTAGGTGAAGTACTGGATGCCCTTCGCGCCGTACGCGAGGCTGATGTTCACCTGCCAGAGCAGCTCTGCCGCGGTCGGTTCGCGATGGTTGTTGTAGGCAAGCGTCTGGATGAACACCCAGGCCGGGATGTCACCGTGCAGCGCCGCATCCCGGACGATCGCCCAGTTGTGGAAGTAGTTCGCGTCCTCTCGGCCCTCGGACAGCAGCGGGTACCGGTCGAACGAGACCAGCGACGGCTGCACCACGTCGACGAAGTTCCGGTAGTACGCCGGGTCGTCGGACGGGAGCAGGTTGACGTACGGCAGCAGCTGCGGCGCGAGCTCACGGGAGATCGCCAAGGCCTTCGCCAGCGTCGCGAACCACCCGGCGCCCGGCTCGTCGTAGAAGTTGAAGCCGGCGAGGGAGGAATACGGGCCGTACGCGTCGCGGGCGCGGGTGTAGAGCGCCCGTGCCTCGGCGGGTGTCACGCTGAGGAAGTCCGCGGGGTTGTCGGAGATCGAGAACCAGCGGGACATGTTCCGGATCTGGATGTCGTCCGAGATCAGCATCGACAGGCCGGCGTCGCGGGCCAGGCCGAGCTGGTACTGGAAGATGTTGCCGTCGCCGGCGTAGTTGCCGGAGATCAGGAAGTCGAACCCGGCACCCTTGATCTCGGCGAACCGCGCCGCCGTGCTCGCGTACGGATGCGGCGGCCAGAACAATCCGATCGGGAAGTCCGGCCCGCCGGTGAGCGGCAGGGTGTCCGGCGACGGAACGGCAGCATCGAGCGCCGCACCACCCGCGGCCGCACCGCCGGCGGATGCGGTGCCGGCGGATGCGGTGGCGGCTGCTGCGGTGAGGGCGGTCGCGCCGGCGCCGAGTAGCAGGCTGCGGCGGCTGGGACCGAGGATCTGGTGCGGGCTCTCCATGGCTCTCCTCCGGAAGGCGGTCGAACGAAAGAACGGTCGAGCAGATGCAGATCGAGCGCGACGTCTGCGCCGGGGCGCGAAGTGCGGGTCTGGGGTCGGGTCAGGGGCGGTGGCGGTGGGTGGCTACTGCGTCGGCGGTGGCGTCGAAGGCCTGTTCGGCCAGGGGGTAGTCGCGTTGGGCGACGCCGAGGTACAGCGCGTCCAGGACGAGCATCTGGGCGTGCCTCCCGGCCAGTCCCCCGGTCCGGAGCGTCACGTCGCGGGCGGCGGTGACCAGGACGATGTCCGCGACCTCCGCGAGCGGCGAGCGCGGATAGTTGGTGACGGCCACGGTCGTCGCGCCCTGCCGGCCGGATCCGGTCAGCGGTTCGATGACTTCCAGCGTCTCGCCGCTGTGCGAGATCCCGACCGCGACATCACCCGCACCAAGCAAGGCGGAACTCGCCAACGCCGTGTGGACGTCGCTCCAGGTACTGGCGGCCCGCCCGATCCGATGCAGCCGCAACCGCAGATCCTCGGCCACCGCCGCGGACCCGGCCACCGCGTACAGATCGATCCGCCGCGCATCCGAGATCGCCGCCGCGGCCCGCCCGAGCGCGCCGACGTCGAGCGCCGCCACGGTGTCCTCGAGCGCGCGTGTGTCCGTACGCAGTAGCGTCCGCAGTACGTCGTCCAGCGAATCGTCGGGCCCGACCTCGGACCCGGTACCGCGTTCCCAGCTGAGACTGGTCCGACCACTCTCGGCCGCGAGCGTCAGCCGCAGTTCGGCGTACCCGGACAGGCCGAGGGCCAGGCAGAACCGCGTCACGCTCGGCAGCGACGTACCGCAACGCTCCGCGAGCTGCCCGATCGTCGACGAGGCCACCGCCGCCGGGTCCCGCAGGACCTCGGCCGCGATCCGCGCCTGCGCCGGGCTGAGCACCGGCAGCAGGCCGTGGATGCGCGCCTCCAGACTCGGCGGCGGCGACTCGACAGCACTCATGTAAAGAATTCTCAGAGCACCTCGACAACATTTACAAGAATTCACACTGACCGATTCCGGCCATCACATCAGACCGGTCGTCGACCGGCTGTCAGCCCGCCGTCATCCGCCGGATGGTGAACTGGTCGGACCAGCCACCGGCGAGCAGTACGTCGATCCGGCCGCTGAGCACGTACGTGCCGTCCGGCGTGACCGCTGCCGTCGTCGGCCCGGCGACCGGCCACGGCTCGACCGAGCGGACCCGCGCCGTACGGAAGTTGTCCGTACTGCTCAGCACCGTTGCCCGCTCGACGCCCGGAGCGCCGAGCTTGTTCGTGATCGCGATCAGCCTGCCGTTCTTCGTGAGAGCCAAGCCATCTCCGCCGACCAGTGCACTGGTCAGACCAGTGACACTGAGTTCACCTCGCGGGGAGATCCGATAGAGGGTGCCGGTGTCGTAGCGGACGGTCAGCACGTAGCCCGACGGCAGCCAGACGATGCCGTTGGCGCCGATCGTGTCGCTGCGCAGTCGCTCGTCGCGCACCAGCACCGATGCGACGCCGGACGGGGTGACCTTGTAGATCGCGTCGGACGCCGGGTCGGTGACGTACGCGTTGCCGACGGCATCGATCGCGAGGTCGTTGACGCCGTGGCGGCCGCCGGCCGGGTTCAGTCGCGGCGTGTTCAGGTCGACGCGACGTTCGAGCCGGCCGGTGCGCAGGCTGTAGATCGCGATCCCGGATTGCTTGTAGGTGGTGGATTCCGAGGAACGCTCGCCGTTGCCGATGTCGGCGTACGTGACGAGCAACCGGTTGCGGACGGCATCGACATGCAGCCCGAACGTGGACACACCCGGCGCGACGCCGAACGGACGCGGTACGCCGTCCCGCCCGACCAGCGAGATCCGCCCGGTGGCCAGCGACCCGACCAGGAACATCCGCCGCGTCGGATCCCAGGCGACGCCCTCCGGATACCTGTCCGCCGTCCGCCCGTCGAGCTGCACCGGCAGGCAGCCGGCCGCGGATCCGGAAGCCGTCGCAGTAATGGGAAGTGAGGTAGCCAGCGCCAGTAACGCCGCCCCCAGCACACGAAACCTCATAAGAACCTCTCTCGAGAGACTGGATACGAACACAGAGACTAATCAGAGCTCTGATAGTCGTCAATGCATATATCACCGCCGCCGTTCGTACGATGGTTCCTATGCGGATGTCCTTCGACGAGCGGCTCGGTAGTCACCTCAAGCGGGTTGAGCAGGAACTACAGGCAGCCAAGTCGGCCGCAGTGAAGCCCGCAGGCCTCACCGTCCCGCAGTACGCGGCCCTCTTCGTCATGGACGAGCAGCCCGGCATCTCAGCCGCCGAACTGGCCCGCCGATGCCTGGTCACGCCGCAGACGATGACCACGATCCTGCGCAACCTCGAAGCGGCCGGCCTGATCGAGCGCACGCCGCACCCGCTGCACAAGCACGTCATCGAGACCCGCCCGACCGCGGCCGGGCGGAAGGCGCTCGATCAGGCGGACCAGCGGGCCGCCGGCGTCGAGCGCCGGCTGGCCGCCGCGTTCACAGCGGAGGAGGCGGAAACCCTCCGCTCCCTCCTCGCCAGGGTGTCAGAGTCCCTGACCACGGATCCGATCCTGAAGGACCTTTAGAACAGCGCCGCCATCAACCGGCGGCGCGCCTTCACGACGCGCTCGTCGTCCGCGCCGACGACGTCGAACAGCTCCAGCAGGTGCAGTCGTACGGCGTTGCGCTCGTCGCCGGCGGTCGCCTGGACGGTGGAGATGAGCCGCGCGAACGCGTCGTCGACGTGCCCGCCCATCAGGTCCACGTCCGCGACCAGCAGTTGCGCCTCGACATCGGCCGGGTTGTCCGCGGCCCGCGTCCGTACGTCGGCCGGCACGTCCTGGGTGCGCTTGACCAGCTGCACCCGGGCCAGCCCGGACTTCGCCTCGGCGTCGTTCGGCGTCTCCTTGAGCAGCTCCTCGTACGCCGCGATCGCGCCGTCGAGGTCACCCGCGGCGACCGCGTTGTCGGCCTTCTCGTACCGCGGGTTCGGCGCGTCCTCCTCGGCGGCCTCGGCCACCGGGCCGACCGGCTCCGCGCGGCCGGTGATCCCGTTCGCGACCGCGACGGTCAGCAACTGGTCGAGGTACTGCCGGACCTCCGGCTCACCCAGCACGCCCTGGAACAGCGGGACCGGCTGACCCCGCAGGATCGCGATCACCACCGGCACGGCCTGGACGCCGAACGCCTGCGCCACCTGGGGGTTCGCGTCGACGTCGATCCGGGCCAGCAGGAACTTCCCGGCGTACTCGGTCGACAGCTTGATCAGGACGTCGCCCAGGCCGCCCTGTGCCCGCGGCGACCACAGCTCGACCACGACCGGGGCCTGCAGCGAGCGCTCGATCACGTCGGCCTGGAAGTTCGCCTCGGTGACCTCGAGCACATAGGCGCCGCCGCCTGCGGCACTGCCGGCGCCTGGAGCGCCACCGGCGGCCGGTGCACCACCGGCCGGCTTGCGGAGGGACGACAGGTCGACCGCCCCGGGACGGGAGAAGTTGGACTGGCTCACCGCTGTCCTCGCATTCCGTGCAGACTCCGCATGTTCACAAACCTATCCTCTACGACGCCGTGGTCCTGCGTTGCGCCCGGGTCGCCATCAGCAGCCGGGCCAGGCCGGCGCGCGTACCGACGACCGCCAGCCGGTCACCCAGCTGCACCGGACTCGTTTCCACCGGCTGCCAGTCCCACGGGCCCTGCAGTGCCTGCCGGGCGAGCACCCGCAGGCCACCGGCCTCGTTGAGCTGACCCAGGCTCCGGCCTTCGGCGACCGAGCCGGCCTCGACGACCACCTCGGTCAGCAGCAAAACCCGGCGCCCGGCGGGTACCAGCACCTGCCGCCGCTTGTCGCCGACCGCGGCCGCGACCGCCGGCGCCACCAGCATCGACACCGACCGGCTGTTGCCCAGCCCCAGGTGCCGCTCCACCCGGTCCGCCAGGTCGTGGTCGAACATCCGCAGCGTGATCCGGGCGTCCGGGTTGAGGCCCTGGGCAACCATCGCCGACTCCAGGTTGGTGATGTCGCCGTCGGTGATCGCGAGCATCGCCTGACAGTGCTGTACGCCGGCCAGCCGCAGCGTCTCCTCGTTGCTGCTGTCCCCCACCACCACCGGGATCTTCAGCCGGTGCGCGACCTGTACGCCCGGCGCGTCGTCGTCCTGGTCGACGCCGATCACCGCGACACCCCGGTCGACCAGGATCTCCAGCACGCGGGCGCCGACCGTACCGAGACCGCAGACCACGACGTGGTTCCGCGGCCGGCCGCGGACGCCGCCGATGATCCGCGACAGCCGGGCGCCGATCAGCGAGTCGACCACGACCGCGGTCAGCAGCGCCATCAGCACGATCCCGGTCAGCTGCACGACGACCGCACTGACCTTCACCCACGGCTGCGCGTCGTTGAACCGGTCGTCGTCGATCCCGGCCGTGGTGACCACACCGGCCGCGAGGTACAGCGCCCGCCACCATTCGATCCCGCCGAAGAAGTGCACGATCGCCGTACCGGTCGCGATCAGCAACGCCATCAGCGCCGCGATCTTCCGGACCCGGCTGTCCAGCACGTCACGGACCGCCTTCGCCCAGCCGGCCGGGCGCACCCGGCGGCCGTACCAGACCGGGCGGATGCCGGTCCCGAGCACGATGTCGACCTTCCGCTCGTCGTCCGGCCCGGCCGGCACCGCGGACAGCGAGCGCGGCCGGTCGGGGTCCACGCCGGGCAACGGCAGCAGGACCGGCGTCGCCGACGACGTCGCGTCCGCGAGTACGGTCAGGTGCGGCTCGCGGATCAGGTCCGCCTCGCCGACGACCACCATCCGGCCGCCGAGCTCCATCCAGGTCAGCTCGTCGTCGTCCAGCGCGTCCGACACGAACGCGGGCGCGGCCAGCGACGGCCCGTTGATCACCACGCAGTCGCCGAGCAGGCTGTTGAGCTGGCTGCCGAGCCGCGGGTTCACCATCTGCATGATGATCCGCAGCTCGCGATCCATGTCCCGGGCGGTCAGCGCGGTGTGCACGTTGTGGACGTCGTCGGTGTCGAGCAGCACCAGCGCGCGGGCGGTGGACGGCGTACCGTCGTCCACCCCGTCGATACCGGCCTGGCGGAGCAAGGACTCGGTGATCACCGGCGCGTTGATCACCTTCGCGCCCAGCTCGCCGATCCGGTCGCGGTGCCGCGAGGCCGGGTTGACCAGCGCGATCACGCGCTCGCCCGAGCTCACCAGCTCGGTGACCACCCGGACCATCGTCCGGCTCGAACCGCAGACCACCACCGGCCGCTCGCCGATCGCGCCGCCCTCGGCGGGGCGGTCGGCCGGCGGTTCCTCAGAATCGGGCGGGCTCTCGGTACTCTCCCCACTGTTCCCGAAGAACGTGACAGATTTCCCCCATCGTGGCCTCCGCACGCACTGCCTCCAGCATGGGCTCGATCAGGTTGCCAGTGCCGCTGGCCGCCTCCACCAGAGCCGACAGCGTACGCCGTACCCGGTCCTCGTCGCGGTGGGACTTGCGCTCCGCGAGCACCCGGCACTGTTCGACCTCGACCTCGTGCGAGACCCGGAGGATCTCGAGCTCGCCGGACACCGTGTCGGTGAGCGTGTTCACCCCGACGATCTTCTTCTCGCCCTTCTCGAGCTTCTGCTGGTACTCGAAGGCGGCGTCGGCGATCTCGGCCATGAACCAGCCGTCCTCGATCCCCCGCAGGATCCCGCCGGTCATCGTCTCGTCCGGGCTCATTTCCTTGATCCGGGCGAAGATCTGCTCGGCCTCGGCCTCGATGGCGTCGGTGAGCGCCTCGACGTACCAGGAACCGCCGAGCGGATCGGCGACGTTCGTGACGCCGACCTCCTCCATCAGCACCGACTGCGTGCGGAGTGCGATCTCGGCGGATTCCTCGGTCGGCAGCGCGAGGGTCTCGTCGAGTGCGTTGGTGTGCAGCGAGTTCGTCCCGCCCAGGACGGCGGCGAGCGCCTCGACGGCCGTCCGTACGACGTTGTTCGTCGGCTGCTGCGCGGTCAGCGAGACGCCCGCGGTCTGGGTGTGGAACCGCAGCCACTGCGCCTTGTCGGTCTTCGCCCCGTACACGTCCCGCAGCCAGCGCGCCCAGATCCGGCGGGCGGCACGGAACTTCGCGATCTCCTCGAAGAAGTCCAGGTGGCTGTCGAAGAAGAACGACAGACCCGGCGCGAACACGTCGACGTCGAGGCCCCTGCTGAGCCCGAGTTCGACGTACCCGAAGCCGTCGGCGAGCGTGTACGCGAGCTCCTGCGCGGCCGTCGATCCGGCCTCGCGGATGTGGTACCCGGACACGCTCAGCGGCTTGTACGCCGGGATGCCGGTCGCGCAGTACTCCATCAGGTCGCCGATCAGCCGCAGGTGCGGCTCCGGCGGGAACAGCCACTCCTTCTGGGCGATGTACTCCTTGAAGATGTCGGTCTGCAGCGTGCCGTTGAGCTTGGAGACGTCCGCGCCCTGGCGCTCGGCGGCGACCAGGTACATGCAGAACGCCGGAACCGCCGGACCGGAGATCGTCATCGAGGTGGTGACGTCCTGCAGCGGGATGTCCTTGAACAGCCGGTCCATGTCGGCGGCCGAGTCGATCGCCACGCCGCAGTGCCCGACCTCTCCGAGCGACTTCGGGTCGTCGGAGTCGCGGCCCATCAGCGTCGGCATGTCGAACGCCACCGAGAGGCCGCCGCCACCGCCGTTCAGGATCATCCGGTAGCGCTCGTTGGTCTGCTCGGCGTTGCCGAAGCCGGCGAACTGGCGGATCGTCCAGGTCCGGCCGCGGTACCCGGTCGCGTACAGCCCGCGCGTGAACGGGAACTCCCCCGGCCAGCCGATCCGCTCCATCCGCGGGTCGTCGACGCCCTCGGGCGGCCCGTAGACCGGGGCGACCTCGGTGCCGGAGAGCGTGGTGAAGTCCGCCTCCCGCTTGCGCGCGGCGTCGTACCGCTGCTGCCACCGGTCACGCCCGGCCGCGATCTGCTCGGCATCCATCAGTCAGACCTCCCTAGGGACTGGTCCCAAAATACTAGGACGTCCAACTATTTCCAATCGCGACCGCGTCACATCGCGCGGAGGCAGCTCAGAAGTCGCCGGCGTTGTGCCGGAGCGGCTCGAGCACGGACCAGAGCATCTTCAGCTGCTCGTCGGTGAGGCCGCGGAGCGCGAAGTCGGCGGCGACCAGGTCGGCCGTGGCGCGTTCGACCAGGTCGCGGCCCTCGGGAGTGATCTCGCAGAGAACCGCACGGCCGTCGTCCGGGTGCGGCGTCCGGGTCACCAGCCCGGCCGCCTCCAGCCGGCGCACGATCGACGTCACGGAGGTGGGGTGCACCTGCAGCCGCTCCCCCATCTTGCCCAGCGGCAGCGACCCGCGGCGCGAGAACGTCAGCAGCACCAGTGCCTCAAACCGCGCGAACGTCAGACCGTGCTTGCGGAGGATCTCGTCGAGCTCATTGATCACGATCTGCTGCGCCCGCATCAGCGACGTGACCGCGCGCATCTGCTCGACGGCACCCCAGCGCCGCCCCCACTGCCGCGACGCCTCGTCGATCGGATCGAACGGCAACGCCCGCTTCCTCGCCATGTGCGGAACCTTAGCCTCCGGAAAATGTCGTCGGGGTCTGGCACTGTGCCGGTATGAGATATCTGGATCGCCTGCGGAGCGAGAGTGCGCGGCTGGGGGACGTGGCGCGGACCGGGCTGGGTGCGGCCGTGCCCAGTTGTCCCGGGTGGACGGTCGACGACGTGGTGCGGCACGTCGCGCAGGTGTACGTGCACAAGGTCGAGGTGCTGAGGCACGGCGAGCTCCCCGATCCGTGGCCGCCGGACTTCTCCGGGCTGGACTCCCTGAAGTGGTACGACGAGGCGCGGCACGCGGTCGTCGACGCGCTGGCGGAGGCCGGCACCGATCGGCCGACCTGGACGTTCAACCCGCGGGACAGCACCTCCGCGTTCTGGCACCGGCGGATGGTGCACGAGACTGTGATCCACCGGATCGACGTCGAGCAGGCGCACGACGCGGTCTCGCCGATCGATCCGGAGATCGCCCTCGACGGGATCGACGAGGTGCTCTACCCGACCGTCGGCGGCCCGTGGTGGGAGGAGGGCGACACCGAGTTCCCGGTGGACGCCACGATCCGGCTGACCGCGGGCGGCCGGTCCTGGACGGTGGCCGTCGACGCGACGAGTGTCGACGTACGGCAAGGGGCCGAAGGGTTCGCGGCGGCCGAGGTGGGCGGTGATCCGGCTGCGGTCTACCTGTGGCTGTGGGGGCGGGCCGGCGAGGACGCGATCGAGCTCGCCGGGGATCCGGACGTCGTCCGGGCGTTCCGCGGAAGAATTTCTGAGGCGTCGCAATGACGATGTCCTCTCCGGGCACTGCCGTTCGTTCCCTTCACAACAGCACAGAAGGAGGACTCCGATGGCGCAGTACCTTGCACTGACCTACACGGCGGACGTCGACTGGTGGGCACCCGAGCAGGCCGAGGAGCTGGCCGAGTACCGGCGGTTCGGTGTGGAGTACGCCGACCGGGTCAAGGCGAGCGCGGTCCTGCATCCGACCGCGACGGCGACCGTCGTCCGGGTTGAGGGCGCCCGTGGCGGGCCGGTCGTCACCACGGACGGGCCGTACGCCGAGACCAAAGAGGCACTCACCGGGTACTACCTGATCGAGGCGGACGACCTCGAGGATGCGGTCCGGATCGCGGCCGAGATCCCGGCGGCGTGGGGCGGTGCGGTCGAGGTGCGGCCGGTGATCGTGGCGAAGTAGAAGCTGGACGGGTGTGGACGAGCTGTACGAGGTTGTTGCCGAGACAGTCCGGATCGAAGGGACGCGGATTCTCGCGACCCTGATCCGGACGCTCGGTGACGTGCAGTTGGCCGAGGACGCCGTACAGGAGGCGGCGCTGGCAGCGCTCGGCGCCTGGCCGGTGACCGGCGTACCGCCGGAGCCCCGCGCGTGGCTGACCGTGACCGCCCGGCGAAAGGCGATCGACATCATCCGCCGCGAACGTGCCCGCGGCCCGAAGGAACGCGACGGCCAAGTCCTGATCGCACTTCGGGACATCGCGCTGGAGGACGCGTCCGGCGAGGTGACCGAGGACGTGGTGGAGGACGATCTGCTGCGGTTGATCTTCACCTGCTGCCATCCGGCGTTGTCACCACCGACCCGCGTCGCGCTGGCACTCCGGACGCTCTGCGGTCTCACGCCCGCGCAGATCGCCGCCGTTCTGCTGACCACCGAGGTCGCGGCGACGAAGCGACTGGTGCGGGCGCGGCAGAAGATCGCCGCGGCGCGGATCCCCTACCGCGTGCCGTCCGACGCCGAGCTGCCCGAGCGGCTGCCGGCCGTCTGCGCGGTCGTCCACAGCCTCTACACCGCGGGACACGCCCCAGCTGAGGGCGAGGCGGCGTACGACGTGGATCTGTGTACGGAGGCGATCCGGCTGGCGGAGCTGCTGCACTCGTTGCTGCGCGATCAGCCGACGCCGACCGCCGTACTGGCGTTGCTCCTGCTCACGGAGGCGCGCCGCCCGGCCCGGGTCGACGACGGGCAGGTGGTGACGCTGGACCTGCAGAACCGTTCGCGGTGGGACCAGGCGTTGATCGCGCGCGGCATCGGGCTGCTCAACGAGTCACTGGAGCGCTCCGAGCGGCAGGCGGACGCGTACCAGCTCCAGGCCGCGATCGCCGCCGAGCACGCGCGCGTCCCCAGCTACAACGCGACCGACTGGCACGAGATCGTCCGGTTGTACGACCTGCTCGTCGCCGTCTCGCCCAGCCCGGCGGCCGAGCTCGCCCGCGTCGTGGCGATCGCCGAAACCGGCGACCTCGACACCGCGTTCGCACTCCTCGACGGGATCCCGCCCAGCTCACGGCAGCACGCCGTACGCGGCGAACTCCTCGCCCGCCGAGCGCAGTACGCCGAAGCGGCCGACGAAATGCAGGCCGCCGTCGACACAGCTCCACCGACGCACCCGGAACGAGCCCACCGCGAACGCCGCCGCGACTACTTCCGCGGGCTTATGCCCTAGGGCGTGTCTGACACGCCCTAGTCGTTGTCGATCCAGTTGCCGCGTTCGCTGTTGAAGATCGACTTGGTCGCGGAGGACGACGGCGGCGCCGGGCGGGAGGACGACTGGGCCGCGGCCGGGGCCGGGGTGCTGGTGGTGGTGACCTCCTGGGCGGAGTCCATCCCGATCGGGCCGGTGCCGTCGTCGTCGGAGTCCTCGTCACCCTGGAGCACGTCGACACTCGCGGAAGCCCGCAGGCCGGTGCGCTGGATGACGCGCTGGATGGTCAGGTCCCGGTCGTCGGGACGGCTGACCCACTTGATCTCCCGGAAGCCCTGGTCCTGGGCGGCCGACTCGAAGACGAAGTGGCCGTAGCCCAGCATCCGCCCGATGATCGGCTTCTGCAGCGTGATGTCCAGGACCCGCGCGATCGGGGTCGTCGCGACGGTCTGCGAGAACACGCCGCGGATCCGCATCACCCGCATGTTCGTGACCACGAACCGGTCCCGGTGCTGGGTGAGGAACGTCCAGAAAGAGTGCGAGAGGAGCACGAACACCAGCACCAGCAGCACCAGGTTCACGTTCGCGCCGGGCTTGGTCAGCACCATCGTGGCCAGCAGCGCCCCGGCCAGCACGATCTCCAGCATCGGCACCGCGAACACCACCCAGTGGTGCCGCACCTCGTCGATGACGACTTCGCCCTCGTCCGAGATCAGATGGCGCCGGACCTTCGGGTCGAAGATCCGGAACAGGCCTATTCCGGCCATCCACTCACTCCCCTGTCACGCAACTGTGTGACCCCGTAGGAACAAGTGTCCCGCACGATCGCTCGCTACGGGACACTCAGCGGGTGCTCACTTGAACAGCGCGGTCAGGAAGGTGATGACACTCCCGAACGCATCGCCCACGGCGGAGAACGCGCCCCCGACCGCGCCCGCGGCGTTGGCCGGCTGAGTGAACAGATAGAAGCCGGCAAAGGCGATGAGCGCCCAGATCAACAACTTCTTCGGCATGTCGCCACTCCCTTTGTCCCAACCCACTCGGTCGACTGTGTCTGGAATTTGTATCACGGACGGTCACCAATTGTCACTGACTGAACACAGCCCACCGCACAATGCTGACCAGCTACAAGGTCTATTCTGTAACGGATCCGGGGGCACGGCAGCCACCGGCGCGCCGCCCTGAGACGATCACCGCCGGTAGCACCGGGAATTCTGCCGCATTTGCCCGAAATCGGCACAACTCACGGTGAACGGAAAGCAAAGACACAATGTGACACTGCGTGGCCGGTTGTTGCACCGCGAGACAAGCGTCACAACGCGGCAATCAACTCGTCGGCCGCCGAATACGGGTCGACGGCCCCGTCCGCGACCTTCGCGGCCAGTACGTCGAGCCGCGCGTCCCCGTGCAGGTGCGCGAACCGGGCCCGCAGCGCGGTTGTCGCGATGGCCTCGATCTCGTCCCGCGCCCGACTGCGCCGGCGCTCCGTGAGGACGCCGTTCCCGGTCATCCACCGGAACCGGTCGTCGATCGCCTGGACGACCTCGGCGACGCCCTCGTTGCGGGAGGCGACCGTCTTCAGGATCGGCGGCTTCCAGGCACCCTCGGCACGCTCCGCCAGCGCGAGCATCGAGCGCAGGTCCCGGATCACCGACTGGGAGCCGTCGCGGTCCGCCTTGTTCACCACGTAGATGTCGCCGACCTCGAGGATGCCCGCCTTCGCGGCCTGGATCCCGTCGCCCATGCCGGGTGCCAGCAGGACCAGCGTGGTGTCCGCCATCCCGGCGATCTCCACCTCGGACTGCCCGACGCCGACGGTCTCCACCAGGACGACGTCGAACCCGGCCGCGTCCAGCACCCGGAGCGCCTGCGGCGTCGACCAGGCGAGGCCGCCGAGGTGTCCGCGGGACGCCATCGAGCGGATGAACACGCCCCGGTCGGTGGCGTGGTCCTGCATCCGCACCCGGTCGCCGAGCAGCGCACCGCCGGAGAACGGCGACGACGGGTCGACCGCGAGGACGCCGACCCGCTGGCCGGTCTCGCGGTACGCCGTCACCAGCGCGGACGTCGACGTCGACTTGCCGACCCCCGGCGATCCGGTGACGCCGACGATGTGCGCGTTCCCGGCGTACGGCGCCAGCGCGGCCATCACGTCCCGCAGCAGCGGCGACTCGTCCTCGACGAGCGAGATCAGCCGGGCCACGGCCCGGGAATCCCCTTCCCGGGCCCGCTCGACCAGCTCACCGACGGGCGGCGTCCGTCGTGGCATCAGCTCTTCGGGACCCGGACGATCAGCGCGTCGCCCTGGCCGCCACCCCCGCACAACGCAGCCGCACCGACGCCGCCGCCGCGACGTCCGAGCTCGAGTGCGAGGTGCAGCACGAGCCGCGCGCCGGACATGCCGATCGGGTGGCCGAGCGCGATCGCGCCGCCGTTCACGTTCACCTTGTCGTCGCCGACCTGCAGCTCCCGCGCGGACGCGATACCGACCGCCGCGAACGCCTCGTTGATCTCGATCAGGTCGAGATCACCCGGCTGGATGCCCTCCTTCGAGCACGCCTTTGCGATCGCGTTCGCCGGCTGGCTCTGCAGCGTCGAGTCCGGTCCGGCGACCGAGCCGTGCGCACCGATCTCGGCGATCCAGCTCAGTCCGAGCTCCTCGGCCTTCGCCTTGCTCATCACGACGACGGCACAACCGCCGTCGGAGATCTGCGAGGCCGACCCGGCGGTGATTGTGCCGTCCTTGCCGAACGCCGGGCGCAGCTTCGCCAGCGCATCGACCGACGTGTCGCCGCGGACGCCCTCGTCGGTGTCGACCACGATCGGGTCGCCCTTGCGCTGCGGCACCTCGACCGGGACGACCTCGTCCGCGAACACGCCGTTCTTCCACGCCTCGGCGGCCCGCTGGTGCGAACGAGCACTGAACTCGTCCTGCTCCTCGCGGGTCAGCTTCAGCCCGCCGGTGTTGGCCTGGTCCGTCAGCGCACCCATCGCCTGGTCGGTGAACGCGTCCCACAGCCCGTCGTACGACATCGAGTCCACGAGCGTGGTGTCGCCGTACTTGAAGCCCTCGCGGGACTTCGGCAGCAGGTGCGGCGCGTTCGTCATCGACTCCATGCCGCCGGCCACGACGATCTCGTACTCGCCGGCCCGGATCAGCTGGTCGGCGAGCGCGATCGCGTTCAGCCCAGACAGGCAGACCTTGTTGATCGTGACGGCCGGCACGTCCATCGGGATGCCGCCCTTGACCGCGGCCTGGCGGGCGGTGATCTGACCGCCGCCGGCCTGCAGGACCTGGCCCATGATCACGTACTCGACCTGGTCCGCGGCGACGCCTGCCTTCCGCAGTGCGCCCTGGATCGCGAACCCGCCGAGGTCCGCGCCGGTGAAGCCCTTGAGGCCGCCCAGCAACCGCCCGATCGGGGTCCGTGCACCGGCGACGATGACGCTTGAGTTCCGCGTGTCAGACATGCTGTCACGATACCTGCGACGGCACTGGTACGCCGCTGGTCGCGCACGTCAGACGGGTCACACGGATCGTGTCAGCTCGGCCACTTTCGATGGTCCCGGACGCCGGATCTGCGCAAGGCTTGACGGATGGACCAGCTGTTCGACGCGATCGACCACGTCGGTATCGCGGTGCCCGACTTCGACGAGGCCGTCCGGTACTACGCCGACGTGTTCGGCATGACCGTGGCGCACGAGGAGATCAACGAGGAGCAGGGCGTCCGGGAGGCGATGCTCGCGGTCGGCGACTCCGGGTCGTCGATCCAGTTGCTGGCGCCACTGTCGGACGCGTCGCCGATCGCGAAGTTCCTGGACCAGCGCGGCGCGGGCATCCAGCAGCTCGCGTACCGGGTGCACGACCTCGACGCGGTCTGCGCCGTACTGCGGGAACGCGGCGCGCGGCTGCTGTACGACGAGCCGAAGCGCGGCACCGCCGGATCCCGGGTGAACTTCGTCCACCCGAAGTCGGCCGGCGGCGTCCTGGTCGAACTCGTGGAGCCATCGCCTACCCACAGATGAGCAGAGGCGCACACCCCGTGACGGCACGCTGAAGGACTGCTGCTTGTCGGTGGCGCCGACTACTCTGTTCGGGTGCTGAAGGACAGCGCCACCGACTCCTTGCACGGTGCGCCGGCCGGGTTCGAGCACGATTCCTTCGTCCATGCCGGGGACGGGGATTTCGTGCCGCTGGCGGCTGCGTTCGTCCAGGAGGGTCTGGCGGCGGCGGAAACCATCGTGGCCGTACTCCCACCGGAGCGGATCGCGGTCCTGCGGGACGCCCTCGGGGCGGCCGGCGACGCGGTCCGGTTCGTCGACATGACCGTTGCCGGCGGGAACCCCGCGCGGCTGATCCCGTTCTGGCGGGACGTGCTCGAGCAGCACTCCGGCCCGGTGCGCGGGCTCAGCGAGGCGGCGTATCCGGGCCGGCGCGCCGCGGCGTACGACGAGGTGCTGCTGCACGAGGCGCTGTCCGACATCGCTTTCGAGGCCGACCGCTCGTTCCGTCTGTACTGCGCGTACGAGGCGTCCGTCGGCATCGATCCGACGGCGCTGCACGCGGGCGCGGGAGCCCTGGCGGAGAAGGAATTCCGGATGCCGCTGGACGACGTACCGGATCGTGCCGAGCGGTGGGAGTTCGGGCCGGGTGAGCTCGCCGAGGTGCGGCAGTGGCTGGGCGGCCAGGCGGCCTCGCACGGGGTGTCCCGGGACCGGCTCGACG
Source organism: Kribbella sp. NPDC051137 (assembly GCF_040682535.1). Taxonomy (NCBI): domain Bacteria; kingdom Bacillati; phylum Actinomycetota; class Actinomycetes; order Propionibacteriales; family Kribbellaceae; genus Kribbella; species Kribbella sp. NPDC051137. The sequence goes on along the minus strand of NZ_JBFBBI010000002.1, from coordinate 289,390 downwards.
ACCTGTCGCTGGCGCTGCACGAGATCTGCACGAACAGCATCCGGTTCGGCGGCGGGCGCGGGCGGCTCGCGGTCTGGATCGCGGACGGCTCGCTGATCTGCGACGTGACGGACCGCGGCCGGATCGACGACCTGCTGGTCGGACGGGTGCTGCCGCCGCTCGACGGGCTCGGCGGACGCGGCGTCTGGCTGGCCAACCAGCTGTGCGATCTGGCGCAGCTGCGGTCGGGGGACGACTTCACCCAGGTACGGCTGCACACGCGCTTGCGGTGATAGGACCACTGACAACGGTGGACTGATCGAGTGACGGTCGTCTCAACCGGGGTTCGCTGTGTCACACGGCACAGCCAGGGGCGCATACTCAGCGGTAAGTTCACCGCTCACCAGACCCCCTTGTGCAGGAGGTACTCCCGTGAAGCAGATCCTCGAGGCGATTCTCTCCGGTGACAGCGCGGCCGTCGGCGAGCTCGACGTACCGGACCATTACCGCGGGATCACCGTGCACGCCGACGAGGCGTCGATGTTCGACGGGATCGACACCAAGGAGAAGGATCCGCGGAAGAGTCTGCACCTGGACGACGTACCGACGCCGGAGCTCGGGCCGGGCGAGGCGCTGGTCGCGGTGATGGCGAGCGCGATCAACTACAACACCGTCTGGACGTCGATCTTCGAGCCGGTGTCGACGTTCTCGTTCCTGAAGCGGTACGGGAAGCTGTCGCCGCTGACCGCCCGGCACGACCTGCCGTACCACGTGGTCGGCTCGGACCTCGCGGGCGTCGTACTGCGGACCGGGCCCGGTGTGAACGCCTGGAAGCCCGGCGACGAGGTGGTCGCGCACTGCCTCTCGGTCGAGCTGGAGTCGCCGGACGGGCACAACGACACGATGCTCGACTCCGAGCAGCGGATCTGGGGCTTCGAGACGAACTTCGGCGGGCTCGCGGAGCTCGCCCTGGTGAAGTCGAACCAGCTGATGCCGAAGCCGGCTCACCTCACCTGGGAGGAGGCCGCGTCGCCGGGGCTGGTGAACAGTACGGCGTACCGGCAACTCGTCTCGGCGAACGGCGCCAACATGAAGCAGGGCGACGTCGTACTGATCTGGGGCGCGTCCGGCGGCCTCGGTTCGTACGCGACGCAGTTCGCACTGAACGGCGGGGCGATCCCGGTGTGCGTGGTGTCCTCGCCGGAGAAGGCGGAGATCTGCCGCGCGATGGGCGCCTCGCTGATCATCGACCGGACCGCGGAGGGGTACAAGTTCTGGAAGGACGAGCAGACCCAGGACCCGAAGGAGTGGAAGCGGTTCGGTGCCCGGATCCGCGAGCTGACCGGTGGGGACGACCCCGACATCGTGTTCGAGCATCCGGGGCGGGAGACGTTCGGGGCCTCGGTGTACGTCGCCCGGCGCGGCGGCACGATCGTGACGTGCGCGTCGACGTCCGGGTTCATGCACGAATACGACAACCGGTATCTGTGGATGAACCTGAAACGGATCATCGGCTCTCATTTCGCCAACTACCGGGAGGCCTGGGAGGCGAACCGGCTGATCGCGCGCGGCATGGTGCACCCGACCGTCAGCAAGGTCTACCCGCTGGAGGACACCGCCCAGGCGGCGTACGACGTGCACCGCAACCTGCACCAGGGCAAGGTCGGTGTCCTCACCCTCGCCCCCACCGAAGGCCTCGGCGTCCGCGACCCCGAACTGCGCGCCGAACACCTCGACCAGATCAATCGCTTCCGCGACAGGTAGTGCGTGCGTGCGTTTAGGCGTTTGAACGGGTTTCTGACAGGCTTATCGTGGGGAATTCACGCTGAGCCGCCAGAAGGGAAACTCGGGAATGCCTGACGAGTCGAGCCTGCCGTTCTTCGACCGTACGGCGACCGCGGCCGGGGGCTTCCCGGTCAGCCGTCGCGGTTACGACAAGCAGGCCGTGGACGACTACGTCCGCGCCCTGGAGATGCAACTGGTCGAAGCGCGGCACCGGGCCGACGAGCTGCAGCGCAGCGTCGCGCCGCTGCAGCACCAGCTCGAGGAGACCCGCCGGCAGCTCGAGGCCAGCGCGAACCCGTCGTACGCCGGGCTCGGCGACCGGGCCGCGCAGATCCTCCGGCTCGCCCAGGACCAGGCCGCCGAGGCGCTCGAGGAGGCCAAGCGCGAGGCCGACGACCTGCTGTCGAACGCCCGCAAGGAAGCCACCGCGGCGCGCGCCACCGGAGATCGTGAGGCGGAGGACATCCGCACCGTCGCGCTGAACGAGGCCGACAGCATGCGGCGTACCGCCGAGGGCGACGCGGCCGAGATCCGCCGTACGGCCGAGACCGAGGCCGCCGAGGTGCTGCAGGCCGCGCGGCGGAAGGCCGAGCAGCTGACGCTGACGGCCGAGTCGCAGGCGAGCACGCTGAAGAACGGCGCGCTGCACGAGGCGGAGAAGATCCGGACCGCGATCCAGCGCGAGTCGGCGGCGCTGCGCGCGCGGCTGGCGGACGAGCGCGAGCAGCAGGCCAAGGAGCTGGCCGACAAGCACCAGCAGATCGCGGCCGACACCGACAGCCTGACCACCCAGATGAAGGAGGCCGCCGAGGCGTCCGAGCGGCGGGTGGCCGAGGCGACCGAGCAGGCCCGCAAGATCCGCGCCGAGGCGGAGGAGTCGGCCGAGCGGACGCTCGCCCGGGCCCGCCGCGAGGCCGAGCAGCTGCTGACCACGGCGCGGACCCGCTCCGACGCCGAGCTGGCGAACGCGGCGGACGAGGCGGAGCGTTCGCGGACCGTCGTCGCCCGGGAGACCGAGCGGCTCGCGAAGCGGCGGGACGGCATCCTGACGCAGATCGCCGGGCTGAACGAGATCGCCAGCAACATCGCGCGGCAGGCCGCCGAACTCGACTCCGAGACGTCGGCGGCGCCGTACGTGAACCCGTTCGCCCGGCCGGCCGAGACGCCGCGGACTCCTGCCGGGGCGCCGGGGACGGGCGTCGGCAGCCCGTTCGCGCCGGAGAAGCCGGGCGAGGCGTCCGCACCGTTCGGCGCGGAATCCACCTTCGGCACCGAGACCACGAAGGACACGGACAACGGCCCGATCAGCTCCGCATCAAACACCTCCGGCGTGTCCGGCTCCGGCGCGAGCGGGTCCGGCGCGAGCGGCTCCGGCGTGAGCGGCTCCGGCGTGAGCGGCTCCGGCGTGGGCGGGTCCGGCGTGTCCGGCTCGGGCGTGGGCGGCTCGGGCGTGGGCGGCTCGGGGGTGAGCGGCTCCGGCGTGGGCGGCTCCGGCGTGGGCGGCTCGGGCGTGTCCGGCTCCGGCGTGGGTGGCTCGGCCGGCTCGATGACCGGCGGGTCCGCGGGGAGCGGTTCCGCGGGTGGGTCGGCTGCGGGCGGGAGTTCGTACCCGGCGGCGACCGAGGCGGACAACCCGTTCCCGGGTGCCACGCCTGCCGGTACGTCGGCGTACGAGGACGAAGGTCCGTTCACCGGGGCCAGCCCGTTCGTCGGGACGGGGGCCGGGGATGCCCGGGTCGACGAGACCCGGATCGACACCGGTCTGCGGGTGGACGCGAAGGACGCCGGCGACCTCGCCGGCAAGACCAGCAAGACCGCAGGCAGCACCAGCTCCGCAGCAGGCGGCACCACGTCAGGCACCCCGTCAGCCGGCAGCGCCACCACAGGAGCAGGCACAGGCACCGCGGGTGGCACAGGCACCGCGGGTGGCACAGGCACCGCGGGTGGCAGCGGCGGAGGTGGCGCGGGGGCTGCGGCGGCGGGCGATCTGAAGTCTTCGGGCGGTGGCTCGAAGGGCGAGGATGAGCCGAAGGACTCCACGATGGTGGACGAGTTCCGGCTGGGTGACCTCGGGACCGAGGACACTCAGGTGCAGACGCGGCCGTCCTCCTCCGCGAAGTCCGGGGGCAAGGCGTCCGCCGACGCCAAGACCGATGCGGCCAGCTCGAGCGCGCGATCCCCGAAGGACAAGATGTGACGCCACCCGGCGACGACACCTCGACAGCGACCACCGACGCGGACCTCGCGGAAGCAACACGCGAAGCACAGTCCGCGGCCGCGAAGGCCGAAGCCGCCGCCGGCAGAAGTGAACAAGCAGCAACCGACGCCGACACCTCCGCCGACGAGGCCGACGACGCCGCGGACTACGCGAAGTCCGCGGCCGCCGAGGCGGACGGCTCAGCCGACAAGGCGCAGGAGTCCGCGGCCGGGGCCGACGAGGCGGCGGGTGGGGCGGAGGCGGCGGCGGTGAAGGCTGGTGCCGCCGCCGGGCGGGCCGATGCGGATGCCGACATCGCGGACGAACTGTTGATCGAGGAGCGGCACCCGTCCGAGGGGATGGGGCAGCCGGGTCCGCCGATCCGGCGGGGCAACCCGTTCACGTTCGGCTTCTTCGCGGCGCTCGGCGTACTCGTCGCCTGGGGCCTGTGGAACGCCTTCGGCCAGGCGCGCTCCGTACTGATCCTGCTGCTGGTCTCGATCTTCATCGCGGTCGGCCTGAACCCGCTCGTCGAATGGTTCATGCGTCGCGGCCTCAAGCGTGGCCTGTCGGTCGCCGTGGTGTTCCTGCTGATGATCCTCGCGGTCGTCGGCGTCGGTTTCGCGATCGTCCCGGTGGTCAGCGACCAGATCAACAGCCTGATCAAGAACGCGCCGGGCTACCTCGACCTGCTGGAGAAGTCGAAGACGCTCAACCAGTTGGACGACAAGTACCACTTCATCCAGAAGGCCCAGGACTACATCCAGGACCCGGCGCTCGCCCAGCGCGCGTTCGGCGGCATCCTCGGTGTCGGCAAGGTGGTCGCGAACGCGCTGTTCAACACGTTCACGATCCTGGTGCTCACGCTGTACTTCCTGGCGTCGCTGCCGTCGGTCAAGCGGGCGGCGTACAGCCTGGTCCCCCGGACCCGCCGCAAGCGCGTCTCGATCCTCGGCGACGAGGTCCTCGGCCGGGTCGGCGGGTACGTCAGCGGGCAGTTCATGGTGGCGCTGTGTGCGGGCGTCACGATGTTCGTCTTCCTGGAGATCATCGGGCTCCGCGAGTACGCCGTGGCGCTGGCGATCGTGGTGATGTTCTGCGACTTCATCCCGATGGTCGGCGGGTTCATCGGCGTCGTCGTGGTCTCCCTGATCGGCTTCACCGGCGGCCTCTGGACCGGGATCGCCTGCCTGATCTACGGCATCATCTACCAGCAGGTCGAGAACTACGTCGTGGCCCCGCGCATCATGCGCCGCGCCGTCGACATCCCCGGCGCGGTCACGGTCATCGCCGCCCTCCTCGGCGGCGCCCTCCTCGGCGTCGTCGGCGCCCTCCTCGCCATCCCCTCGGCCGCCGCCATCCTGCTCATCATCCGCGAAGTCTGGGTCCGCAAGGCCGACGCCTCCTAGCAAGTCCGCGCGGTCAGAGTTCCTGGAGGACCCAGCGCAGCGGTTGGAGTCTGCAGACGTCCCGGCCAGTCTGCCAACAGCTTGGCACAGCGAGCATGGTTCGCATCACGGACGTTGAAGGCGGCGATGAGCGGACCGGAGTCACAAAAGCAGGGCAGCTAAGCGGTGACGTCGAGGATGTAGTGCTGGGCGGGGGTCAGGCGGTTGTAGGTGTTGACGCGGAGGTAGGCCTGCTGGTCGAGCTGCTGGGGTAGGTCGCGGTGGGTGAAGTAGGAGTGCATGGCCCGGCGGGGGGCGGTGGTTCGGTTCTGGGTGCCGCCGTGCCAGAGGTGGCTGTTGAAGATAACGACCGTGCCGGCGGGGGCGGTCAACTGGATCTCGTCGGGGTGCGTCGCGGCGGGGTCGGGCATCTCGTCGGAGGGCATGGTGCCGCGGCGGTGCGAGCCGGGGACAACGCGGGTGGCGCCGTTCTCGGGGGTGAAGTCGTCGAGGAGCCAGATGGAGTTGCATACCTGGTAGGCGCCGGGCTCGACGGGGTGGCCGAAGTCGGCGTGCAGGGCCTGGTGGCCTTGGCCGGGTAGGGCGGCGCGGCTGTTCAGCGACGACAGGCGGAACTCGCCGAGCACGTGCCGCATCGCGGCCAGCACCCGCGGGTGGCTGAAGCAGACCTCGAACAGCGGGTCCTTGTTCACCAGGTCCGCCAGCCGATCGGTTCCCTGCTCCTGATGTACTTCGAGACCCGCGCGGCCGCCCTCGGCCGCGGTCAGCTCGGCCAGCCGGCGGTTGAGCGCGGACACCTCGTCCGTCGACAGGAGCCCCTCCAGCGGTAGGAAGCCGTCGCGGTCCAGCTGCTCCTTCTCGGCCGTCGTCAGTACGTCGTCGGTCACGCCGAGCTGGAGCAGCGCCGTCGTCATGTCCATCGCAGAATCCCTTCCGAAGATGCACGAATCGATGCAAGCATCAATCCGACGTACCCAGGAAACAATGCAGAGGACGACAGGGCTTATGCACAGATCGCCACGACTCCTCGGCGCCGGTGTTCACACCGCCGGCCCGGGCAAGGACTACCCGGCGCACGCCCACACCTCCTGGGAGCTCGTGTACTACGTCCGCGGCCGCATCACCTGTCCCGTCGGCGACGCGACGTACGCCGCCACACCCGGCACCGTCCTGCTCACCCCGCCGAACACCTGGCACGCCGAACAGAGCCGCACTGGGTACGCGAACCGCTACCTGCAGGTCGACGCCGCGGCCGGCCATCCGTGGCCGCGGCTGTGCTACGACGACGCCGACCACACGCTGCGCCGGGTCTTCGACGCGCTGGTTCGCGAGCCCGACACCGAGCTCCGGACGATCCTGCTGGCCGAGCTGGACCTGCGCCTGCGCCGGGCTGCCGCCCCGCCGCCGACGCCCGCGGAACAACTGGTTGCCCAGGCAGAGCAGCTGTTCGAGGAAGGTTTCGCCACCGGCCTGCGGATCGCCGACGTCGCCGCAGAGCTCGGCAGCTCCACGTCAGGTCTGCGCGCCGCGTTCGCCCGCCTGCGCGACACCAGCCCCCAGGCGGCGCTGCAAGCCGTTCGCCTTCGCCACGCCCTCGCCCACATCCGCAACTCGACGCTCCCACTGCAGGCCGTCGCCGAGCTGACCGGCTACCACTCCGTCAGCCATCTCTCCCGCCACGTCAAGGCAACAACCGGCTCCGCCCCCGGCGCCCTTCGTACTACGAAACCTCGTCCCTGAGCAGCGACCCGACCCACGCGTCGACCCGCTCCCCACGATGGACGAGCCGCTTTCGCAACTGCCCTTCGAGAACGAACCCCGCCTTCTCCGCCACCCGCCGCGACGCGACGTTGCCGACCTCCGCGCGCCACTCGATCAGCTCCAGCCCCCGCTCCGCGAACGCCCACCGGCAGACCGCCCGAACCGCCGCGGGTGCGACGCCCCGGCCGCGGGCCGCCGGCGCCGTCCAGTACCCGACTTCCGCCGTACCGTCCCCGCGCATCCCGAGCCCGACCCGCGCGAGCCGCTCCCCCGTCGTCGCGTCCTCCACCACAAACTCCACCCGCTCACCCCGCGCCTCCAACTCGATGGCCAGGTGCTCGACGAAGTGCCGCGCATGCTCCATCAGGTACGGCGACGGCACCTGGACGAACTGCTGCAGCGCGGGGTCCTGCGACACGTCGTACACCCACTCCACGTCGGCGACCGTGAACGGCCGCAGCACCAACCACCCCGCCGGGATCCTGTCCATCAGCCGATGATGTCAGACGGTAGCGTTGCGCGGGTGGCGTACTTCGAACGGGTCGACGACGGCGCCTACCGGGCGACCAAAGAGGTCGGTGGGGCGTGGGACACCGGGACGCAGCACATTGCGCCCGCGCTCGGGTTGCTGACGCACGTGGTCGAGCGGGATCGGGACGCGCGGCGCGCGGACGGGCTCGTGGTCGGGCGGTTGTCGTACGACATCCTCGGGACGATCCCGATCGAGGTGATGCATGCGCGGGTGCGAGTTCTCCGGCCGGGGCGCAGCGTGGAGCTGGTCGAGGCGGCGCTCAGTCACGACGGGCGGGACGCGGTGCTGCTGCGGGCGTGGTTGATGCGCCCCGGGGACACGGCGGCCTTGCGAGGTACGGCGTACCCGCGGATCACGCCGGTGGACGAGATGGCGCCGTGGGATCCGTCGTCGGTGTGGCCGGGCGGCTTCATCGAGTCGGCGGAGGTACGGCGGGAGCAGGTGGAGCCGGGGCGGGCCGCGTTCTGGGTGCGTACGGCGGTGCGCCTGATCGACGACGAGGACGTCAGCCCGCTCGCCCGCGTCGCGGGCCTGTTCGACATCGCGAACGGGATGACCGTACGGGCGGATCCGCGGAAGGTGGCGTTCCCGAACGTCGACCTGACGGCGCACCTGTTCGCGGAGCCCCGCGGCGAGTGGATCGGCTTCGACACCACGGTCACGTTCGGCGCCACCGGCATCGGCCTGACGAGCAGCGTCCTGCACGACGCCGACGGCCCGATCGGAACGCTGGCCCAGATCCTGACCCTCAGGCCCTGAACGCCTCGCGGACCGTGGTCAGCTCGATCGACAGGTCGTCGATCGCCTGCCGGATCTCGGGATCGGTCACCACGGCCTGGTCCGACAGGCGGTACTCCTCGGCCCACCGGTAGGTGTCCGATCCGGGCCGGTGGATCGCGCCGAGCTCGGGATGAGCTGCCGCGCAGTGGGTGATCAGTAGATGTACGCCGGGCGTCAACGCATGCAGGTACTCGAGCAACCACGCCTTCTTGTCCGCGGCGTCCCGATTGCTCAACGTCTCCGCCGACGCGAACATCTCCTCCGCGCCGATGAACGGCGCACCCACCGCCGCGGCGACCTCGCCGTACGCCGCAGGCGCCGCAAGGCCCATGTGTACGTCGAGATACTCGACGTCCAGCCCCGCCGCCGACAGCTTGCCCGCCTGCGCCGACAACTCCCGCACGACCTCCGCGTGCGACACCGCCGCCTTCGCGTCCGCCACGGTGCGCCGGAACGTCCCGTCCTCCCCCACCAGCGAAGGGCCGTCCGTCAACGGCCGCCAGCGCAGGAAGTCCCATTCGCAGGTCAGCGTCTGATGCACCCCGACCGGAATCGCGAACTCCCGCGCCAGCACCGACGCCTCCTCGAACCAAGGACACGCCGCCATCACCGACACCTGCGTGACGATGCCGTTCCGGAACGCCTCGACCGTCCCGGCGTTCACCGCGTGGCACATCCCGAAGTCGTCGCCGCGGACTACCAGCTGGACGCCGGTCACGGGCCGGCCAGCTTGCTGACCTCGGGAGTGGGGCTGGTGTGAAAGGCGCAGGCGCGGGGATAGCCGGCCAGGCAGCCTCGGGTCGTCATCAGGGCAGTGTAGTAGTCGATGTAGCGGAAGCCGTAGGTCTCGCCGCGGGCGAAGGCCTGGTGACGGATGGCGGAAACCCAGCGGTAGAAGGCCTCGTCGGGGATCGGCACGTACCGCGTCGGCGTGAAGCCCTCCATGTCCTCCCAGTTCTCGGCGTGCATGAAGGTCCGTACGCCGTGCCGCGGGAGCTCGGCCACCCGCGCGGCCAGTTCGGCGTACGGCGTGAGCGTCTTGAAGTCCTCGTCCGACTCGATCGGGAGGCCGGCCAGGAAGCGGGCCCGTTCGGCGACCTGGGCGGTGTGCTCGTGGTCGCTGTGGATCGAGTGCTTCCAGTGCGTGATGATCGTGTCCGGCTGCTTCTCCCGGATGATCCGGGCCAGCTCCAGCGCCACGTCGTCGGTGGCCGGCAGGAACCCGTCGCTGTGGTCGAGCACCCGGAAGTCCGCGCCGATCGCCTCCGCGAACGCCGTACCCTCGGCGATCTTCTGCACCTTGTAGTCGGCCGGCGTCATCCGCGGGTGTCCGCGCTCGCCCGGGGTGAGCGCAACGATCGTCGCCGACGCACCCTCCAGGACGAGCTTGGCGAGCGTCGGCCCGGCGGTCAGGTCCATGTCGCCGATGTGTCCGCCGATGGCGAGCACGCTGTTGGTCATAAGAGGCTCCTCATTTCAGGCCGCTGAGTACGACACCACGCACGTAGTACTTCTGGAACAGCAGGAACACGACCAGCACGGGCAGCGTGCTGATCACCAGCCCGGCCATCACGATCGGCATCGTGCGATCCGGGTCGAGGAAGCTCTGCAGCAGCTGGATGCCGACCGGGAGCGTCTGCAGATCGGGGTCGGAGGACGAGATCAGCAGCGTCCAGATGTACTCGTTCCAGGTGCCGATGAACGTGATCAGGCCGAGCGTGATCGCGACCGGCTTGGTCTGCGGGAGCACGATCAGCCGCCAGGTCTGCCACTGGTTCGCACCGTCGATCTTGGCCGCCTCGAGCATCTCGTCCGGCAGCGACACCATGAACTGCCGCATCAGGAAGATCCCGAAACCACTGACCGTGAACGGCAGGATCAGCGCCACCAGGCTGGTGGTCAGGCCACCGTCGCCGCCGCGGCCGAGGATGTCGTTGCCGCCGGCCAACGGCCAGTTCAGCATGATCAGGAACGTCGGGATCAGCAGCAGGAACGGCGGCAGCATCATCGTCGCGAGGATGAACCGGAAGATCACCGCCCGCCCGCGGAAGCGCAGCTTGGCCAGGGCGTACCCTGCCATCGACGAGGTGACCAGCACCGACACCGTGACGGACACCGTGACGATCACACTGTTCTTGAACAGGTGCAGCAGCTGCAACTGCGAGAACGCCTCGCGGTAGTTGTCCAGGTTGAACGACTCGGGCAGCAGCTTGTACGGGATCACGCCGTACTCCCCCGCGCCCTTGAACGAGCTCATCACCATGTCCAGGAACGGCATCACCATCGCGACCGCGCCGATGACCACGACCAGGTACGCGACCCACGGGAACTTGCCGCCACGTCGTCTCACGAGGTCTCCTCCCCGCGCCGCCGGGCGATCCACAGCTGCAGCAGCGTGATCGCCAGGATGATCACGAACAGCACCATCGCCATCGCGCTCGCCGTACCCCAGGCGCCGTACTTGAACGCGCGCTGGTACATCTCGAAGGCGGCCACGTTGGTCGCGTTCACCGGGCCGCCGTCGCCGGTCATCACGATGATCAGCGCGAACGACTGCAGCCCGCCGATGAACTGCGTGATCAGCACGAACAGCAACGCCGGCCGCAGCAGCGGCAGCGTGATCGACCAGAACATGTGCCACGAGTTCGCACCGTCCACCTCGGCGGCCTCGTAGTACATCTCCGGGATCGCCTTCAGCCCGGCGGTCAGGATCAGTACGGCGCCGCCGATCGAGGCCCAGGCCTGGACGACGGTCACCGACGGCAGCGCGTACGACGCGTCGGACAGGAAGCCGATGCTGTTCACGCCGAGCTTGTTCAGTACGCCGTTGATCAGCCCGGCCGGCTGGTACATCATCTTCCACACGTTGCCGATGGCCACCACGGTGGCGACCACCGGGAGGAAGTACAGCACCCGCCAGAAGCCCTGGAACGCCAGCCGGTCGATGCAGTAGGCAACCAGCACCGAGCCGAAGGTTGCCAGGAACACCGAACCGAAGGCGAACAGCAAGGTGTTCACCAGGATCGGCTTCACGAACGTGCCGTCGAAGTTCAGCACGTCGCCGAAGTTCTTGAAACCCGCCCATTTCAGCGTGCCCAGGTCGAAGCCGCCCCAGTCCGAGAACGCCAGCACGATCGCGAAGATGAAGGGCAGGATCAGGAACACGCAGAAGAACAGCAGTGCGGGCGACAGGAACAGGTACGCCGCCCGCCCTTCGCGGTGCAGCTTGCCGAGCCGCCGGGCCGGCGCTGCGACAGCGCCGACCCGGGAGACCGCGGTCGTCATTGCGGCTTGACCGCCTTCGCCGCCTGCGCCAGCGCTTCGTCGGAGTTCTTGCCGTCGGCAAGCACCCCCATGATCGCGTTGTGCAGCGCCGTCTTCGCCTCGTAGGCGCCGGGCTGGTTCGGCTCCGCCATCGCGTACGTCGCCGCGTCGTAGATCGGCGCCAGGTTCGGGTCGGACAGCGACTTCTTGTACTCGGCCTGGTCGGCGGTCCGCGGCGGGATCAGGCCCTGGTCGGCCAGCCACTTGCCGGTCTCGGTGACCTTGCCGTCGGCGGTCTTGTGCTCGTTCATCCAGGTGAGGAACTTCCACGCCTCGTCGGCGTGCTTGCTGCGCTGGTTCACGCCCATGAAGAACCCGTACGCGAGCGAACCCTTGCTACCCGGCGTCGGACCGGGGATCGCGGCCACGCCGACGTCGGAGTACTTGTCCTTCATCTGGTTCTTCAGGCTGCCGATCCACCAGCCGGCCTGGATCGCCATCGCGACGCCGCCGCTGCGGAACTGCTTGGTCGGCATGATCGACGGGTTGGTCGCCTTGGCGGCCGCCAGGTCGGACTCGAACTTCAGCGCCGCCTTGCCGGCCGCGTCGTCGAACTGCGCGGTCCCGTCCGGCGCCAGGAACTTCCCGCCGGCGGAGTCGAGCAGCGACAGGAACGGGTGCACCGACTTGTTGTCACCGTCCTGGATCAGGCTCAGGCCCTCGACCTGGATGTTGCCCTTGGCATCACGCTTCACGGTCTTCTTGGCCGCGTCCGCGAGCTCGGCCCAGGTCGACGGCGGCTTGGTGATCCCGGCCGCGGCGAGGATCTTCTTGTTGTAGAACAGCACGTAGGTGTTCAGCTCGGTCGGGTATCCGAGCAGCGTGCCGCCGGTGGTGACCGCGCCGAGCGCCGCGGGGCTGTACTCCGCCTTGATCTTGGTCGCGATGTCGTCCGGCACCTTCGCGACGACGTTCGCCTTCATCAGCTGGCCGCCCCACAGGCCGTACGCGCTGACGATGTCCGCGCCGCGGCCGCCGGTCTGCCGGACCGTCATCGTGGTGAGCAGGTCGTCGAACTTGACCACCTGCGACTTCACCTGGATCTTCGGGTTCTCCTTGTTCCACTCCTGGATCATCTTGTCCAGGCCTTCCTTGGACGGGCCGTCGCTGTAGTGGCTGAGCAGCGTCAGCTCGACCTTGCCGCCGCTCCCGGAGCCGCTGCCCCCGCCGCACGCGGCGGCGCCGGTGGCCAGCAGGCCCAGCGCGACGGCCAGCCGCAAACTCTTGGCAATCCTCATGATCATTCCTTCTCGCCGGCCGGGTGCAACGGCGCCCGGAGAATGGTGAACGTGCGCGTGATGTCGAACCCCGTCTTCAGATACAGCTGACCGGCGGCGGACTTCTCGCCGGTCCACAGGAACCAGGCGCTGTGCGCGCCGGCGGCGACCATCCGCTCCAGCGTGAGGTGCAGCAGCACCTTGCCGAGCCCGGTGCCGCGGGACGCCGGCAGTACGCCGAACGGCCCGAAGCGGTCGATCACGCCTTCGTAGGTCCCGTGCATCGCCCAGCCGAGGATCTCCCGGCCCGGGTCGCGCGCCACCACGATCCGATCGAGTGGCAGTCCGGACCCGACGCCCTCGCGGATCGCGCGCGCCCAGTCCGGGTTGAACTCGGCGCCGGCGATCGCGATCAGCGCGGTCAACTCGTCGCCGGACGGCGTTCCGAAGCTGTAGCCCTCCGCCGTCAGCGCGTCGATCCGCTTCCGGACCTCCTCCGGTACGCCGTACCCGACGAGGCTGCGGTCCATCGCGACCGCGTCGTACCCGCGCCGGAACCCCAGCGCGTCCAGCAGCCGGGCCGCCTCCGGGTAGCGGGCGGAGTCCAGGCCGGGGAGGAAGTAGTTGGGCGTGTACGACGAGAAGAAGACCTCCGTGCGCCCGTGCGACCGCAGCCAGTCGGTTGCCGCGGTCAACAGCTTGCGGCCGATGCCCTGGCCACGGTGGTCCGGGTGCACGAAGAAGAACGGGATCCAGCCGGACGCCGGTTCCAGGTCGTCGGCATCGACCGCGATCAGCCGCCGGACGGCGTACGCGGCGCCGACGATCTGATCATTGATCACGGCCACCTGGAGACCGGGCGCGTCGAAGTTGCGGTCGAGCAGGAACAGGTCGCGGAGTCGCTGGTACGAGATCGGGTCAGCCGGCGCCGCGGCCGTCCAGGCGGCGGCGATCGCCGGCCCGTCCCCGACCTCGAACGAACGGATCGTCACGTCGGCGCCGGTCATCGGGTTGTCCCTTCGTAGAGCAAGACGTCGGACCGCGTCCACGCGGCCGGTGTGGTGGCCGCGGGCAACAGCTCGACCGGATCGTCGCCGGCCTCGAGCGCCTTGCGCAGCGAGTCCGAACCCCAGAGCTTGTCGAGCGACGGCAGCAGCGCGAAGTCGTCGGGGTACAGCTCGTTCAGCACCCGGAGCATCTCGAGTGCGGTCCGCACCGGCTCGAACGCCTCCCGGTCGACGAGATGCAGCTGTACGCCGGACACGGCCTGGCCGGCGTACTTGCTGAACACCGGCTCGAACCACGTCCGCCGGAACGCCACCCCCGGCAGGCCCAGCGAGCGCAGGGCCGGCACGAACCGGTCGTCGACGTACGGCGCCCCGATCGTCTCGAAGGGGCGCGTCGTACCGCGGCCCTCGCTGAGGTTCGTCCCTTCGAAGAGGCCGGTGCCCGGGTACACCAGTGCGGTGTCCGGGGTCGGCATGTTCGGCGACGGCGGCACCCACGGCAGACCGGTCCCGGACGACGAGCGTGTCCAGCCCTCCAGCTCGACCACCGTCGCCGCGCCAAGTTGCCGGGCCAGCTCGCCGACGGTCAGGCCGTGCCGGAGCGGGATCGGCGCCCGCCCGACGAAACTCTCGAACCCCGGCTGCAGCATCGGCCCCTCGACGCGGACGCCGCCGAGCGGGTTCGGCCGGTCCAGGACGACGAACGGCTTCCCGAGCCGCGCGGCCGCCTGCTGGCAGTCGTACATCGTCCAGACGTAGGTGTAGAACCGCGTCCCGATGTCCTGGATGTCGAACAGCAGTACGTCGACGCCGGAGAACAGGTCGTCGAGCTCGCGCCCCTTCCGCCGGTACGTGTCGAAGACGGGGAGCCCGGTGTCCGGGTCGACGCCTTCACCTTCGCTGGCGCCCGCTTGCGCCGTACCCCGGAGTCCGTGCTCGGGACCGAACAACGCCGTCAACGGCAACCCGGCCGCACGCAACCCGACCGACGTCGGCGTGAGGTCCGGCAGCACGCCGGTGAAGTTCGTGATCAGTCCCAGGCGCCCGTCGGGCACCAACCCCGGGTCCTCGGCCAGACGCTGCGCGCCGGTCCGGACCACCATCGCCACCACCAACCCAGATCGTGGATCCTGCAGGAACTGGGTTGAAAACTTACCGACGACCTCAGCCGAAGGTCAATGGATTACGGACACCGTTTACCTGAGAAACGGACTCAGTGTCGCCAGGAAGTCGTCGAGGCGCTCGGCGTGGACCCAGTGGCCGGCCTCCGGGACCTCGGCGTACCGGACGTGCGGGAAGTACGCCGCGATCGCCGCGCGGTGGTCCTGCTGGACGTAGTCGGACTTGCCGCCGTAGATGAACAGGGTCGGGCCGTCGTAGTGCAGGCCTTCGACAGCCGGCCAGCCGGAGATCTGCGGGAGGGCGCCCTCGATCACCGGGAGGTTCGGGCGCCAGCGCGCGCCGTCGGCGTCGAGGATCAGGTTCTGCAACAGGAACGCCCGCGTCCCGGGGGTGGGTACGGCGTCGGCCAGTTGAGCGTCCACCTCGGCGCGGCGGCTCACCGACGACAGGTCGGCGTTCCGCATCGCGCGGGCGTATTCGACGAAGGCCGGCGGGTACGCGACCGGCGCCGCGTCGACGACCACCAGCCGCTCGACGACGGACGGGTACTGGAGCGCGGTCAGCATCGCGGTCTTGCCGCCCATCGAGTGCCCGACCAGTGCGACCGGCCCGAGCCCGAGCGACTCGATCGTCTCGCGGACGTCGTCGGCCATCTCCGGGTAGCTCATCGTGTCCACGTGCGGCGAGCTGCCGTGGTTGCGCAGGTCGAACGCGAACACCCGGTGCCGGTCCGCGAGCCGCCGAGCCGCGGTCATCCAGTTCCGCCCCGAGCCGAACAGCCCGTGCATCACCACGACCGGCGAACCCGTCTCGCCGTACGACGTGACCGGAAGCTTCATGTCCGACAACCTTTCACCGACTACGCTGCCAGCAGGCCGTGTGCCAGTGGCGCCGCTCGTCCAGGGACTGCGCACCACCCAGCGCACCGAGCAGGCTGGGGTTGTCCGGCCACACCACCACATGCGGCGTGGCCGGCGGGATCTGCTGGTCGCACCCCGGGCAGCGGTAGGACTTCGCCGACGCGGACCCGGAGACCCGGCGGACGTTCCACTCCCCGTCGGCCTTCACCTCACGGGACTGGGTACCACCGAGCAGCGGCCGGTCGCTGACCGGCCGCTGCCACTTGGAAGGCTTTCTGCGCGACATAGCTACTCAAGGCTAGTCGTATGACCTAGCTCACTTGCGGAGTTCCTCGCCGACCGCGTGCATGTGGCGCAACCCCATTCGGTACGAATCGATCAGACCCGTTGAAACGTAGGGCATTCCGATGCTCTCGCAGTACTCGCGGACGATCGGCTGGGCGAACCGGAGGTTGGCCCGCGGCATGCTCGGGAACAGGTGGTGCTCGATCTGGTAGTTGAGCCCGCCCATCATCCAGTCGACGACCAGGCCGCCGTTGACGTTGCGCGACGTCAGCACCTGCTTCTCCAGGTGGCCCCAGTTGCTGTCCTCGTCGGGCATCTCCATGCCCTTGTGGTTCGGCGCGAACACGCTGCCGAGGTGCAGCCCGAAGACCATGTGGTGGACGAGCGCGAACACCAGCGCCTGACCCGGCGACATGATCAGGAACAGCGCGCTGAAGTACAGCACCAGGTGCACAGCCATCAGGCCCAGCTCGAGCTTCTCGGTCCGCCGGCGCGCGAGCAGGAAGCGGATGCTCGAAACCTTGAGGTTGAAGCCTTCCAGCGTGAGCAGCGGGAAGAAGACGCGCGCCTGGTTCCGGGTCAGCCAGCCCTCGAGGCCCTTGCGGCCCTCCGCCTGCTGCAGCGTCCAGACGAAGACACCCTCGCCGACGTCCGGGTCCTTGTCGGTGTGGTTCGGGTTCGCGTGGTGGCGGTTGTGCTTGTCGTTCCACCAGGCGTAGCTCATGCCGAGCACGAGGTTGCCGTGCAGCATCCCGATCCAGTCGTGCAGCTTGCGCGAACTGCCGATCTGCTGGTGCCCCGCATCGTGGCCGAAGAACGCGGCCCGGGTGGTCAGGATCCCGAGCGGTACGGCGAGCAGCACCGCCCACCAGGAGGAGCCGATCACCGCGATCCCCGCCCAGGTGAGACCCATCAGCACGACGTTGATCCCGATCGCCATCGCGTACGCCGCCGTACGCCGCTCCAGCAGGCCGGCGGACTTGATCTCGCGTAACAGCGGGGAGAAGTCACTGCCGCGGGTAGGGGGAGCTAACACGGTTGGCTGAGCCATCAGGTCCTCGTCTCGGGTGCGGGGGGAGGCCTAGGCGTACAGCCGCGGCCAGCGTACGGCATCAACCCTCTGCGCCCTAACCGCTGAAAACATGAGAGCTACTACCCAAATAGCTGGGGGTGACAGCCCGCCGGCCAGAGGGGAGTTAACTCCACCGCGCCTGAGCACACGCTGAGTCATGATGGATGTCATGAGCACCGTCGTAGCCACCGATGCACCGCCGCTGCGGTACCCGAAGTTCGCCCAGCCGTGGATCGCGCTGTTCCTCGCGATCCTGGCCGAGCTGGGGATCGCCCTGTTCGTGCTCAGCGTGGTGTCCGTGCCGCTGATCGCGGTCTGGGTGGGCATCCCGCTACTGCTCGTGGTCGTACCGACCGCGCGCTGGTTCGCGAACTGTCACCGGACGATGCTGGCCGGCTTCCTCGGCGAGCGGATCCCACGGCCGTACAAGCAGCCGCCGATTCCCGGCATGCTGATGCGGTTGCGGACCATCCTCACCGACCCGCAGACCTGGCGGGACATCGCCTGGCTGCTGGTGAACGCGGTCTTCGGCTTCACGCTCTGCCTGCTCAGCGCCGTACTGTTCCTGGCCGGGCTGTTCTATCTCGTCTACCCGCTGCTCGTCGGTGTCACGCCGGAGGGCGTCTTCACCGAGCCGTTCGGCGGGCTGTTCCACGTCAACTTCTGGTCCAGCTTCCTGATGATGCCGGTCGCGCTGGTCGCGTTCCTGATCTGGCAGGCGGCCGGCGAGCGGCTGCTGAAGGCGAACGCGTTCATGGCCCGCTCGCTGCTCGGCCCGACCGAGAGCGCCAAGCTGGCGATGCGGGTCCGCGAGCTGTCCGAGTCCCGCGCCGAGACCGTCGACACCCAGGCGGCCGAGCTGCGCCGGATCGAGCGCGACCTGCACGACGGCGCCCAGGCCCGGCTGGCCGCGCTCAGCATGAACCTCGGGATGGCGGAGGAGATGGTGGCCCGCGACCCGGCCCAGGCGGCCGCGCTGCTCACCGAGGCCCGGGAGTCCGCGAGTACGGCGCTGTCCGAGCTCCGCGACCTGGTCCGCGGCATCCACCCGCCGGTGCTCGCCGACCGCGGCCTCGAAGGTGCGGTGAAGGCGCTCGCCCTGACGTGCCCGTTCAAGGTCGACGTCACGTTCGACGTCCCCGGCCGCCCGGCCGCTCCGGTCGAGTCCGCGGCGTACTTCGCGGTCGCCGAATGCCTGGCGAACGCGGTCAAGTACTCGGCCGCCACCAACGCCTGGATCCAGATCACCCATGAGGACGAGAAGCTGCACATGATCGTCGGCGACGACGGCGTGGGAGGCGCTACCGTCAAGCCCGGCGGCGGTCTGTACGGTATCGAGCGGCGGCTGGCCGCCTTCGACGGTACGTTGACCGTGGTGAGCCCGAACGCCGGGCCGACCACCGTGATCATGGAGCTGCCTTGCGAGTCCTCATCGCTGAAGACCACGCCCTCCTCCGGGACGGCCTGATCCGCCTGCTGGAGGCGCACGACTTCGAGGTCGTGGAAGCGGTCGACAACGGACCCCGGCTGGTGCCCGCACTCGTGGAGCACCGGCCGGACGTCGCGGTGGTCGACGTACGGCTGCCGCCGACGTTCACCGACGAGGGCCTGAAGGCCGCGATCGACGCCCGTACCCAGGTTCCCGGCCTGCCGATCCTGGTGCTCTCGCAGTACGTCGAGCAGCTGTACGCCCGCGAGCTGCTCACCGGCGGCGGAGGCGGTGTCGGGTACCTGCTCAAGGACCGGGTGTCGAACGTCGCCGAGTTCCTGGACGCGGTCCGCCGGGTCGCGGGCGGCGGTACGGCGATGGACCCGGACGTGATCGGTCAGCTGCTGGCCCGCAGCACCAAGGACTCCCCGGTCAGCCGGCTCACGCCCCGCGAGTCCGAGGTCCTCGGCCTGATGGCCGAGGGCCGCTCGAACGCCGCCATCGCGAGCGCGCTGTTCGTCACCGAGAAGGCGGTCAGCAAGCACACCAACAACATCTTCGCCAAGCTCGACCTGCCGCCGTCCGAGGACGACAACCGCCGGGTGATGGCGGTCCTCACCTACCTGTCGTCGCGCTGATCCGGCCGAGGAACTCGCGGGTCCGGGTCTCCCGCGGGTCCTCCAGGACCTGGGCGGGCGGTCCGACCTCGAGCGGGCGGCCCTGGTGGAGGAAGCAGACCTGGTCGGCGACCTCGCGAGCGAAGGCCATCTCGTGGGTCGAGACGATCATCGTCATGCCGTCGGACTTGAGCTCGCGGAGCAGGTCGAGGACCTCCCCGACCAGCTCCGGGTCGAGCGCGGAGGTGACCTCGTCGAGCAGCATCAGCTGCGGGGAGTTCACCATCGCGCGGGCGATCGCGGCCCGTTGCTGCTGACCGCCGGACAGCTCGTCCGGTCTGGCCGCCGCCTTGTCCGCCAGGCCGACCCGGTCCAGCATCTGCACTGCCCGGGCGCGGGCCGTGTCGCGCGGCACCCGGTGCACGCGGATCGGGGCCAAGGTGATGTTGTCCAGCACGCTCAGGTGTGGGAACAGGTTGTACGACTGGAACACGATCCCGATCCCGGACCGCACCTTGTCCGCGTCCACCCGCGGATCCGTGATGTCCTCGCCGGCCAGCTCGATCACACCGTCGTCGACGGTCTCCAGCAGGTTCACACACCGCAGCAGCGTGGACTTCCCGGAGCCGGACGCCCCGATCAGTACGACGCATTCCCCCGCCGCGACGTCCAGGTCGAACCCGTCCAGCACGACGTTGTCGCCGTACGCCTTCCGTACCCCACGCATCGTCAGCAGGCTCATACCGGTCCTCCTCCCCCGCCGTACCAGCCCTGTCTGCGGGCGACGTAGTCGGTCAGCCGGGTCAGCGGGATCGTCAGCGCGACGAACAGCAGCCCGGCCACGACGTACGGCGTGAAGTTGAAGTCCTCGGCCGTCTCCAGCTGGGCGGCCCGGATCGCGTCGATCACTCCGAGGACGGCGATCAGCCCGGAGTCCTTCTGCAGGCTGACGAAGTCGTTCAGCAACGGCGGCAGCACCCGGCGTACCGCTTGCGGGAGTACGACGAACCGCAGCGTCTGGCGGTACGTCAGCCCGAGTGACCGCGCCGCCGCCCGCTGCGACGGATGCACCGACTCGATCCCGGCGCGGAACACCTCGGCGACGTACGACGAATAGGTCAGCACCAGCGCGGCGCCGCCCCAGATCACCGCCTGGTTGGGCAGCCCGCGCAACTGCAGCGCCGGTACGCCGAAGCCGAGCAGGAAGATCACCAGCAGCAGCGGCAGGCCGCGGAACACGTCCGTGTACGCCGCCGCGAACACGCGCAGCGGGAAGAAGATCGGGCCGCGCAACGTGCGCATGATCGCCAGCGTCATCCCGAGCACGACGATCAGGACCGCGCAGACGAGCATCACCCGGACGTTCAGCCAGAGGCCCTGGGCAACGATCGGCAACGCCTGCCAGCCGCGGTGGACGTCGAAGAACGTCGCCCGGACCCGCGGCCAGCCCGGCGTCGAACCAATGCCCACGACAACCAACGCGAGCAGGACCACCGAGCTGACCGCGGCGATCAGCGTCGACCGCCGCGCCCGCCTGCGCCGGTACGCGATCCTCTCCTGCTGGAGCTGGGACGGCTGCCAGGTAGTCACGAGAGCTCGGGCGCGCCCGACTCGGTGAGGTACTGCTTCTGCAGGTTGGCCAGCGTGCCGTCCGCCTTCAGCGCGTCGACCGCCTGGGTGACACAGCCGGTCAGCTTCGAGCCCTTCGCGAGCACGAACCCGAACTGCTCGGCCTTACCGCCCGCGGGCAGCTGGCCGACGATCTTGCCGTTGTCGAGCTGCGCCGACGTCATGTAGAACGCGGTCGGCAGGTCCACCACGATGCCGTCGATCTGCTTGTTCTTCAACGCCTGCACGGCCAGGTCGTTCGTGTCGAACACGGCCGGCGTCTGCTTCGGCTTCACGACGTCGCGCAGCTCGGTGTAACTCGTCGTACCGACCTGAGCACCGAGCTTCGCGTCGGCCAGCTCGGCCAGCGACTTCGCGTTCGCGATCTTGCTGCCCGCGGTCGTGATCACGGTCTGCCGGACGTCGTAGTACCCGGAGGAGAAGTCGACGGCCTTGCGGCGCTCCTCGGAGATCGACACCTGGTTGACGTCCAGGTCGAACGCCTTCGGGCCGGGCGCGAACGCGGTGTTGAACTGCACCGTCTGCCACTTCACCTCGGCCTGCTCGAAACCGAGCTTCTTCGCCACCGCGTAGGTGACCGCCGACTCGTACCCCTTGCCGTTGCCCGGGTCGTTGTCGCTGAACCACGGCTCGTACGCCGGCTTGTCGGTGCCGACCGTCAACGTGCCCGCGGTCTTCACCGCCAGCTTGTCCTTCGCGCACGCGTCCGCGCCCGCCGGCGTCGACGTACCGGACGCGCTGTTGTCCTCCGGCGCACACGCTGCAAGCCCCACGACAGCCAGCACGGCCAGCCCCACCACAATTCTCATGCGCAGAACTCTAAGACCTCTTCCGGTACGCCGTGGGACTCGATCCGGTGTGCAGACGGAAGCGGGTCGCGAAGTAGAGGGGGTCGGCGTACCCGACCTGGGCGGCGACCGAGGCGACCGGGCGGCTGGTGAGTTCGAGGAGGCGGGCGGCGGCGTCCAGGCGGCGGTGCTCGACGAACTGCTGCGGGGTGACGCCGAGCTGCGCGCGGAACAGATGCGCGAAGCGTGAGACGCTGAGGCTCACCGCTCTCGCCAGTCGCGGTACGTCGAGGTTCGCGGTCAGGTCCTGGTCGATCAGCTCGATCGCGCGGAGCAGGCGGTCGTCGATCTGGACGGCCTTCGGGTTCTGGGTGTCGCACCAGAGCAGGGCGGCCTCGAGCGAGTTCGCGCTGAGCTGCTCGGCCTGCGGCAGGACGCTGTGCTGATGCCGTACGGCGTCTCGCAGGTGGTCGGCGATCCGGTCGAAGGTCGGCTCCGCCGGGTGCAGCTGGACGATGCCGGGGGCAACTTCCGGCCAGTCGAGCAACGGCAACCAGTCGGGCTTCGGGTGCATGTGCGTGTACAGGAAGTGCCAGCGGTCGCCGACCGTCGCGTAGTCGTGTTCGGTGCCTGGTCTGACCAGTGTCACGCTGCCCGGGGCGGCCGCGACCTGACCGAATCGTCCCTGTCCGTCGAGGGTCTGCACCAGCAGCCAGTCGGTCGTCCCGCGGCGGCGGTAGGTCGCGTACTCAGGCCCTTCGTCGAACTCACCAACCACCAGCCGGCGCACCGTCGGATGCGGCGCCTCAGCAGGATATCGAAGGTTCACAGCTCGATAGACTATCGCTGGATCCTGGTCGTCCGCCGGATCCTTGGTGGTATGACAGTGCTCATGCCACGCCTCCGGCGCGGCGGGTCATCGGGCTTCGACTCCCGGTCTTCCCTCGTCGCTCCGGTCGCTACGCTCCCTCCGCTCCTCAGTCCAGACCGGGAGGCCCGATGACCATCGCCGACGTTTACCAGCGGGACGGCATCGTCCAGGTTCCGCAGTTGCTCGAACCCGCCGAGGTCGAGCGGATCAGGAAGGTCTACATGGAGCAGGTCGAGGCCGACCTCTCCCTCGCCCACGACGACGGGGTCCCCGACGACGACCCGCTGAAGAAGTACCCGCGGTTCGTGCACCCGCACCGGCGGACCGACACCGAGGCCGGCGCGATCGCGCTCGAGCTGATGCTCGACAGCCGGATCCTCGATGTCGTCCAGGCTCTGATCGGCCCGCCGCTGGGCGCCCAGTCGATGTTCTACTTCAAGCCGCCGGGGGCCCGCGGCCAGGCGCTGCACCAGGACAATACGTTCCTCCGCGCCGACCCCGAGACCTGCCTCGCGGCGTGGATCGCGATCGACGACGTCGACTCCGCGAACGGCGGGCTCCAGGTCGTCCCCGGCTCGCACCGGACCGACCTCCTCTGCCCCGAACCGGCCGACCTCTCCGAGTCCTTCAGCAACGCCCAGGTCGCCGTACCCGAAGGAATGTCAAAGGTCCAGACCAAGATGACCGCCGGCGACGTGCTGTTCTTCCACGGCAGCGTCGTCCACGGCTCCCGCCCGAACACCACCGCGGACCGCTTCCGCCGCGCCCTGATCTTCCACTACGTCCCCGAGGACAGCGTGGAGATCGCCTCCTTCTACAACCCGCTCATCCGCCCCGACCACCGCGAAACTGTCCTCCCCGAAGCCCTCGGCGGCGGCCCCTGCGGCGACTACGCCGAGATGGAGCCGTAACGGTGCAGTAGGCCCAGATAGGCGGCCGACTTGTACTCGGCCGCACACCGCGACAGTTGTACGTCGAGCCCGCCGACGCCGGCCTGCACTGCAGCAACAACCGCGGGATCAAACACCGGGCGACGAGCTCCTGATCAGGCCCGGCCAGCGGATCCGGCAACGCGTGCCCACCGATCTGCGCATCCAGGCAGCCCCGGCGGCCACATCCGCCGCAGGTCTTGTCCCCGAACGACGTCAGGTGCCCGAACTCGATCGGCACCACCTCACCGTCACGCACCCCGACGGCGCCGACGCCGGTACCGATGCCGACGTACAAAGTCGTACCCGAGAGCTTTCCGCGTCGTTCATCGAGAGGACGGGCGGCGACGCCATCCCGAGCTCCTGGCTGATGCGTACATCCGCCCAGCCGAGGTGATGAGCGCCGCGAACGCGGTCGCCCTCCACCAACCCCGGTGCCGCGACCAGCCACGGCAGGTGAGTGTGGTTCTGCAGGCTTACCTCGTGGTTGTTCAGGAGGGCCTGGGTCGAGGATCCGCCGACCTCGACGGTGAGTAAGGCCGCCTCGTGCATGGAGGCAGGGTAGCCGGGTCAGCGGTCGAGGGTTTGGTTCGGGCCGGAGCGGGGTGGGCCTGCGCGGCGGGAGCTGTCGTCGCGGGACGGTGCGGCGCTGCCCTGTGCAGGTGCGACGCCGCTGGAGGCGACGCGGTGGGTGTTGGCGAGGCGGGCGTCGATGCGGTTCTCCGGAACCACCGGGCGGCCGTGGTCCGCCGGAGCGGCACGTGCCACCTGGCGTTGCATCGCCTCGCTGACCACGTCGCGGACCGGTTCGGCCAGCTCGGGGTCGTGCCGGAGCAGGCCGACCGCGGTACGCCGGAAGTGGTCGATCTCGGCCGGGGTCGGCGGGCGCTCTCGCTCGTCGAGGATCGCCTGCCGGGCGCCGGGTTCGCGCTCCATCGTGCCGTCCGGCAGCCGATGGTTCTCGAACAACACGTTGCCGTCGCGGTCGACCACGTAGATGTCGTCGACGTACGCCTGCGACTCCAGTGCATGCGCCGCATCCGGCGCACCCCGATACGCCTGATCGTGCAACCGCGGATCGACCCACCGCCCGATGCCGTTGTCGTCGACGGCTTGCTGGTACCGGTCCGCCACGCTGAGCAGGCTGTTCGCGTCGTTCGTCGCAACGTAGACCACGGCGACCCGGTAGCGCTCGTTCGCGAAGCCGTCGACCCACTGCTTCGCGCCCTGCTCCCACGACATCGGCGCACTCGCCACCACGTCGTACTGCGACTCGCCCCGAGTCAGGTGGTCCATGCACCGCTTGTGCAGGTCCGGCGGCAGGCTCTCGTGCACGTCCCGATGCGCGTCGAGCTTGCCCTTGCTCAGGATCGCGCGGTACCGCGGATGCGCTTTGGCGTTGTCGTCGAAGTCGTACGTCGCCGTGGTCTCGGCGCCGAGAGCGCGCTGGACGAGTTCCTGGGTGGTCGACTTGCCGGCGCCGGGCTGGCCGGCGACCAGGACGGCCAGCGCGCGGATCCCGGGCAGCCGCAACGGCCGCGACGGCGGTGTGATCTGCTCGATCCGCCGGGCGGTGACGGCGTCGCCCTCGGCCGGGGTCAGCGCGAGATCGTTCATTCGCCGAGTTCGGTGCGCAATTGCGAGAGGAGGGCCGGATAGGTGCGCAGTACTTCCTGCCGCTCCTCAGGCGTCATCGAACCCCGGCGCCGGAACTCCTCGTCGTAGTGCGCGCGCTTCGCGAGCAGCTCATCGCGGCGGGCGTCGTCGGTCTCCAGATGGACCAACGAGTTGTAACAGGTCGCTACACCCTCGATCAGGTTGCGGACACGTTCGCGTTCCTTGCGTTCCTCGTGGGTCATCGGAGGGATGTACTGACCGCCGAGTGCCTCGGTGATGTGTTTGTTGTGCTCATCGGGCATGTACGCAGCGTAGCGCTGCGGTTGGATCAGTTGGAGTAGTCGCGGAAGCCGCGGCCGGTTTTGCGGCCCAGGTAGCCGGCGGTGACGAGGTGTTCGAGGAGGGGGGCAGGGGCGAAGCCGGGTTCGCGGAATTCGAGGTAGAGGGTGCGCTGGATGGCGAGGGAGACGTCCAGGCCGACCACGTCGAGGAGGGCGAACGGGCCCATCGGGAGGCGGCAGCCGAGCTTCATCGCGGCGTCGATGTCGTCGACGCCGGCGTAGTGCGCCTCGAGCATCCGGACGGCGTCGTTCAGGTACGGGAACAGCAGCGCGTTCACGATGAAGCCGGCCCGGTCACCGCAGCGGACCGGATGCTTGCCGGCGGCAACGGCTACCGCCGCGACCGTGTCGGCGACGTCCTGGGCGGTGCTGACCGTGCTGACCACCTCGACCAGCTGCATCACCGGCGCGGGGTTGAAGAAGTGCAGGCCGACGACGTCGGACGGGCGCTTGGTCGCCATCGCCAGGTCGATGACCGGCAGCGACGAGGTCGTGGTGGCCAGGATCGCGCCCGGCTTGCAGATCTCGTCGAACGACTCGAACAGCGCCTGCTTGACGCTCAGCTCCTCCACCACGGCCTCGATCACGAGATCCACGGACGCGAGGTCGTCGAGCTTCGCCGTACCGGTCACCCGGCGCAGCGCCGCGTCCCGCTCCTCCGAGGAGAGCTTGCCGCGCTGGACGCCCTTCTCCAGCGAGCGTTCCAGCACGCCGCGGACCCGGTCCACCTTCTCGGTGCCGCGGGCGACGTACAGCACGTCGTACCCGGCTTTCGCGAGCACCTCGACGATGCCGACCGCCATCGTCCCGGAGCCGACCACGCCGACCCGCCGCACCGGCCGTACGGCGATGTCGTCCCCGGCCGGCGACGGCGTGTTCTCGTCGTCGACCACGACCGGCGAATCGGCCGCCTCGTAGGTGTAGAACCCGCGCCCGGTCTTCCGGCCGAGCAGCCCGGCGGTGACCATCTGCTTGAGGATCGGAGCCGGCGCGTGCAGCCGGTTCCGGCCCTGCTTGTACATGGTGTCGAGGATCTCGTACGCCGTGTCCAGCCCGATCAGGTCGAGCAGGGCCAGCGGACCCATCGGGTACCCGCAGCCGAGCCGCATCGCCGCGTCCACGTCCTCGCGGGTCGCGTACCGGGACTCCACCATCGACACCGCGTGGTTCAGGTAGCCGAACAGCAGCGCGTTCGCGATGAACCCGGCCCGGTCCGCGGCCACCACCGGGACCTTGTCGAGCCGCCGGGCCAGCGCCAGTACGTCGTCCACCACGTCCGGCTCGGTGACGACGGTCTTGATCACCTCGACGAACTCCTGCACCGGCGCCGGGTTGAAGAAGTGCATGCCGACCACGCGCCGCGGCCGCTGGGTGGCGACCGAGATCTCGGTGACCGACAACGACGACGTGTTGGTGGCGAGGATCGCGTCCTCGCGGACGATCTTGTCCAGCGCGGCGAAGATCTCGCGCTTCAGCTCGAGCCGCTCGACGACCGCCTCGATCACCAGGTCGCAGTCCGCCAGCGCCTCCATCGTGGTCGCGAACGTGACCCGGTCGAACAGCGCCTGCTGGTCCTCGACCGACAGCTTGCCGCGCTTCACGGCCCGGTCGGTCGAGTGCTGGATGTGCCCGCGGCCGCGGTCGGCCGCCTCCTCGTCCCGCTCGACGCCGACCACGGTCAGCCCGTGGCGCGCGAACACCTCGGCGATCCCGGCGCCCATCGTGCCGAGACCCACCACACCCACTGTCGTCAATTCCCGAGCCATGCTGTGCACTATGCCAGTCCCGGTACTGGTCCGCCCATGAGTTGCGTCACCGGGGAGGTCAACCTCACACGGGCTCGTCGATCACCACCGGGGTCACGGACCAGCCGTCGAGCAGCCACCACGGGTCCGGCGCGCCCTGGAGCGCCGCGGCGATCGGGCGGGGTCTCAGATCCTGCTGAGTGAGCCCGGACAACGGCAGCCAGACGGGGCGGTAGGTCCCACGGTCCGTCGTACCGGAAGAGAACTCCGGCCCGTCGCCGGTCCCGAACTCGCCGCCGATCACGTCCGCCGTGAAGTAGTGCTGCGTGCTGTCCCCGAAGTGCACGACGGCGACCGCGTCGCGGATCTTCACCAGCAGCCCGAGCTCCTCGTACGTCTCCCGCCGCGCCGCCTCCGCCGGGCTCTCGCCGTCCTCCACCTGACCGCCCGGCAGCACGTGGTACGTCCGCCCGTCCCGGACCCGTTCGATCGCCGCGAGCCCGTCGGCGGTCAGCAGTACGACGCCCGCCCGCATCACCCGCGCCTCGCCAGGACCTGGAACCAGGTGCCGATCTTGGACTCCGTCCGTTCGAGCTGCTCGACCGTCCACCCGGTCGCGGTCAGCAGGTCGCGCAGCGGGCCTTCCGGCCAGAGCACGAAGTGTCGCGGGAGGTCGAGGTGGCGGCTCGACCACTCCTCCCCCTTGCCCTCACGGGTCGCGAAGGCCAGGACGGGCGCGCAGCGGGCCGCCTTCCGCAGTACGGCGGTCAGCTCGGGTCTGGTGAAGTGCAGGAACACCGCGCTCGCGTAGACCGCGTCGTACGGGCCGCCGTACTCGTCGGTGAGCGCATTCAGGTCGTCGGCGGCGTACCCGTCGGCCCGCATCATCTCGACGAACGCCCGGGTCGCGTCGGTACGGCGTACCGCGAAGCCGCGACGCTCGAGCTCGATCGCGTCCCGGCCGGTGCCGCTGCCGAGTTCGAGCACCCTGCCGCCCGCGGGGATGCCGGCGGCGAGCAGGTCGATCAGCGCATGGTTGGGGTCCTTCGGGATCGTGTCGCGGAACTTGTCCGGTGCCTGTTCGTAGGCGGCCAGCGTGAGCTCGTTGTCGGAGGCGATCCGGGTCCAGCCGTCGCCGGTGTGCTCGACGACGGCGGGAAGCTTCAGGCCGAGGTCCAGCCCGAGGACGACGACGGCCTCGCCGCGGTGCAGGTCGGCGATCGCCTGCAGTTCGGCGTCCGGGTGCTGGGTCAGCTCGGGTACGACGGTCAGCCGGACGCCGAGGTGCTCCGCCAGCCGGGAGCCGGCCGACGCCTCGAACGGGCCGGCGTACACCTGGACGACCCGCTCACCGACCTCCGGGTCCTGGCCGTCGGCGGGCAGCAGCAGGATCCGCGCGGGACACATGAGATTCATCGGTTTCACCCAGACCCGGATCGGACGTTCGTGCTCACCACCTTCCCACTTCGGAGTGTCTGTGCACTACGGTGCTTTGTCGTGCGCTTGGTGATTGCTACGTGTTCTGTGGACTATTCGGGGCGGCTGACGGCTCATCTGCCGATGGCGCCGCGGTTGCTGATGGTGAAGGCGGACGGATCGGTGCTGATCCACGCCGACGGCGGGTCGTACAAACCGCTGAACTGGATGTCCCCGCCGTGCAAGCTGGTCGAGGGGGACAACGTCTGGAGCGTCACCAACAAGGCCGGTGAAGAGCTCCGGATCACGCTCGAGGAGGTGCACAGCGACACCGCGTACGAGCTCGGGCAGGACCCGGGGCTGATCAAGGACGGTGTCGAGGCGCACCTGCAGGAGCTGCTCGCCGAGCACGTCCACACGTTCGGCGACGGTTGGACGCTGGTACGGCGGGAGTACCCGACCGCGATCGGCCCGGTCGACCTGCTGCTGCGCGACGCCGACGGCAAGCACGTCGCGGTCGAGATCAAGCGCCGCGGCGAGATCGACGGCGTCGAGCAGCTCACCCGGTACGTCGAGCTGCTGAACCGGGACCCGCTCCTCGCCCCGGTGCGCGGCATCTTCGCGGCCCAGCTGATCAAGCCGCAGGCGCAGTTCCTGGCCACGGACCGCGGCCTCGAGTGCCTGACCGTCGACTACGACGCCCTCCGCGGCATGGAGTCCGACGTACTCCGATTGTTCTAGATCCTCCTGACAAAGCAGGAAATTTGCCCGATTTCGGGCAGAGTCTTTGCCATGGCCCCGAAAACACTGCATGGTTGACGAGTGATCAGTGAGGCGGCTGTGGAGCCGGTGGACGAGTTGGCCGATCAGGTCAGCCGGACGACCGGGCTGCCGGCGGAGGTCGCGCGACGCGTGGTCGCCGACGTGCTGGCCTATTTCACCGAGACGACCGAGGAGTACGTCCGGCGCCGGCACCGTGAGCTGCAGACCTACGGTGCCCGCAACGACGAGATCTTCGCCCGGCTCGGCACCGAGCTCCGGCACTGGCCGGTCCGCTCGCCCGATCTCTCCGCCCGCCAGCTGCGACGGATCGTCTACGGCTGACGGGCGCGCTCAACCGAACCTACGAAGGGGCACCACTACATGTGCGGAATCGTCGGGTACGTCGGCACCAAGCCGGCCGCGCCCATCCTGGTGGACGGCCTGGCCAGGCTCGAGTACCGGGGGTACGACTCGGCCGGCATCGCCGTCGTCGGGTCCAGCGAGCTCAAGGTGCACAAGGACGCCGGCCGGGTCCGTGAGCTGGAGGCCTCGCTGCCGAAGCGGTTCGGCGGCAAGCTCGGCATCGGCCACACCCGGTGGGCGACGCACGGCGGCCCGAGCAAGGACAACGCACACCCGCACGCCAGCGGCAACGAGCGGATCGCGGTCGTGCACAACGGCATCTTCGACAACGCCGCCGCGATCCGCGCCCAGCTGGAGGACGCGGGCGTCAAGCTCCGCTCGGAGACCGACACCGAGGTGCTCGCGCACCTGATCGAGCAGTCCGACGGCGCCACCCTCGAGGAGAAGGTGCTGGCGGCGCTGCACCGGATCGAGGGCACGTACGGCATCGCGGTCGTCGACCTCGACTTCCCGGACCGGATCGTGGTCGCCCGCAACGGCAGCCCGCTGATCCTCGGCATCGGCGACGGTGAGATGCACATCGCCTCGGACGCGGCCGCGCTGATCCGCTACACCCGCCAGGTCGTCTACCTGGACGACGGCGAGCTGGCCACCGTGCGCGCCGACGGGTACCGGACCTTCACCCAGGACGCGTCGCCGACCACGAAGACCGCGAAGACCGTGGAGTGGGAGGCCGAGGAGTTCGAGCGCGGCCTGCACGAGCACTTCATGATGAAGGAGATCCACGAGCAGCCGGACGCGGTCGGCCGGGTCACCCGGGGCCGGCTGGACGAGCGCTTCCACACCGTGCACCTCGGCGGCCTGAACATGGACGCCCGCGAGGCGCGGGAGATCAAGCGGGTCAAGATCCTCGGCTGCGGGTCGGCGTACTACGCGGGCCAGATGGGCGCGCAGTTCATCGAGGAGGTCGCGCGGATCCCCGCCGACGCGGAGCCGGCCTCGGAGTTCCGGTACCGGAACCCGGTGGTCGAGCGGGACACGCTGTACGTCGCGGTGTCGCAGTCGGGCGAGACCCTGGACACGCTGGTCGCCGTCCAGGAGCTGAAGCGCAAGGGCGGCCGGGTGATCGGCCTGGTGAACGCGGTCGGGTCGAGCATCGCGCGCGAGGTCGACGGCGGTGTGTACCTGCACGCCGGGCCCGAGGTGTCGGTGGCGTCGACGAAGGCGCTGACCAACATGGCGGTCGGGTTCGCGATGCTCGGCATCCACCTCGGCCGGATCCGGGACGTCTCCCCCGCCGACGGCCGGCGGCTGATCGAGGGCCTGAAGAAGCTGCCCGAGGACATCGCCGCGATCGTCGCGCAGGAGGAGGAGCTGGCCAAGATCGCCGGCCGGCTCGCGCAGCACGAGTCGCTGTTCTTCGTCGGCCGGACCCGCGGGTACCCGGTGGCGCGGGAGGGTGCGCAGAAGCTCAAGGAGATCTCGTACCGGCACGCTGAGGCGTATCAGACGTCGGAGCTGAAGCACGGTCCGCTGGCGCTGATCTCGCCGGACGTGCCGAGCGTCGCGATCGTCCCCGACGACGAGCTGGTCGACCGCAACATCGGCGCGTTGCACGAGATCGGCGCCCGGTCCGGCCCGCTGTACGTCGTCACGCACCCCGGCGTCGACATCCCGGACGGCGTCGCGGCGAAGATCGTGGTCCCGAAGAACGAGCCCGAGCTGGACCCGATCCTGCTGACCATCCCGCTGCAGATCATCGCGTACTACGCGGCCGTCGCCCTCGGCCACGACGTCGACAAGCCCCGCAATCTGGCAAAGTCGGTCACCGTCGAGTAGTCCCGGATCGCCAGGCCATCACAATCGCAACACCACGGCCCTCGCCACGCTCAGCGCGGCGAGGGCCGTTGGATTGTGATGGCCTGGGTATCCGCCCTTACAACTGTTGCCCCGGCGACGGCGTCCTCCGGCTGACTGCGGTGCGCTCGGTCGGGGTGCTGGGGGTGGTGGAGCCGGGGCGGGGGAGGCCGCTGAGGGCGTGGTCGGCGGCGCTGGCGGCTTCGGCTCGGCGGTCGGCCTGGTTGAGGGTGCGGGTGGGACCGAGGGCTTGGTAGGGGTGGAGGTTGAAGGCGGTCACCAGGCGTTTGCAGACCTCTACTCCCCGGACGGAGTTGCCGGCCGCGTCCAGCCGGGGTGAGAACGTGACCACGGCCAGGCGCTTCGACGGGACGACCAGCAGCACGTTCCCGGAGACGCCGCTCTTCGCGGGCAGGCCCACCTGGCCGGAGAACTTGCCGGAGTCGTTGTACATCCCGCTGTGCCCCATCACCGACAGCACCCGCCCGGCGGTCTCCTGGGAGAACACCCGCTCCCCCGAGTACGGCGCCACGCCGCCGTTCGCCAACGTCGCACCAGCAGCCGCGAGCCGCTGCGCGTCGACCTCCAGCGAGCACACCTGGAAGTAGAAGTCCGCCGTCAGCGCCGCGCCGTCCGCACCCGACGCCTTCAACATGTCCGCGGCCTTCATCAGGCTCGCCAGCCCGCGGTTCCCGTCCCCGGTCGCCTTCTCCGCCAGGTACGTCTCCTGGTCGAACCCCGGCGCCTCCCCCATCATCCGCGCCCACGTCCCGCGCACCGTCCGGAACCGGTCGCTCGTCTCCTTGCCGTGATCAACCAACGCCAACGTCGCCATCGCCCCCGCGTTGATCATCGGATTGTGTGGCCGCCGCCCGTCCCCCAGCGACAACCGGTAGTCGTTGAACGTCCCGCCGCTCTGCTCCTGACCGACCCACCGATGCACCTCGGCCGACCCGAGCTGCTCCAACGCCATCGCGTAACTGAACGGCTTGGACGTCGACTGCACACTGAAACCGACCGCCGCATCCCCGACCGAGTACGTCTGCCCGTCCGCACTGCAGATCGCAATCCCGAACCGCTCCGGATCCGCGTCCCGCAACGTCGGAATGTAGTCCGCGTTGGCCCCGTCCCGATTCGGCAGTACGTCGGCGTAGATCTCGTCCACGCCTCGCGCCAACTCCCGGAACTCCTGCACGGGCACCGCCAGCTCGTCGTTCAACGCCCGGTACACGAGCCCGTCCCCGTACTGCGCGATCGCGGCGAACTGCCGCAGATCCAGCTGCACCGGCTGAGTGTCCACCCCGATCGGCTCCGGTACGCCGGCCAGCGCCGCGCGCACCCGCTGATCACCGGGCTGGATCCCGGCGCGGCCGAGCGCGCTGAGCAGCTCCCACGCCCAGATCCGCCCGTCGTCGTCCTTGTCGATCGCCTCGAACGCGCTGAACAGCCGCGGCGGAGATACGTCCATGGCCGCAGCCTGTCGCCAGCGCATTTCCGGTTCGGTCACCTGACGTTACGGCTACGTCAAACGACATCTTGTTGGACAAGTGGGCAACTTGTACGATCACCTGTCATGGATCGGATTCGGCAGGTGCGGTTGTCGTCGGTCGTGTTGCCGCTCGAGCAGGCGATCAGCGACGCGAAGGTGCTGACCGGGCGGCAGCGGCCGATGACCGAGGTGGTGTTCCTGTTCGCGGAGATCGCCACCGAGCAGGACCAGCACGGGATCGGCTTCAGCTACTCCAAACGGGCCGGCGGTCCGGCGCAGTACGCGCACGCGAAGGAGATCGCGGGCAACCTGATCGGCGAGGACCCGTCGGACATCGGCAAGGTGTACGACAAGCTGCTCTGGGCCGGCGCGTCCGTCGGGCGCTCTGGTGTCGCGACGCAGGCGATCGCGGCGATCGACATCGCGCTCTGGGACCTGAAGGCGAAGCGCGCCGGTCTCCCACTGGCCAAGTTGCTCGGCGCGCACCGGGACTCGGTGCGCGCCTACAACACCTCCGGCGGGTTCCTGCACGCCCCGATCGACGAGGTACTGGAGAACGCCACCAAGTCGCTCGCCGACGGCATCGGCGGCATCAAGATCAAGGTCGGCCAGCCCGACACCCGGATCGACCTCGAGCGCGTCCGCGCGGTCCGCGAGCACCTCGGCGACGACGTACCGCTGATGGTGGACGCCAACCAGCAGTGGGACCGGCCGACGGCGCTGCGCGTCGGCCGGACCCTGGAGCAGTTCGGGCTGGTGTGGATCGAGGAGCCGCTGGACGCGTACGACGCGGTCGGCCACGCGGAGCTGGCGGACCGGCTGGACACGCCGATCGCGACCGGCGAGATGCTGTCGAGCGTCGGCGAGCACGTCCGGCTGATCGAGGCCCGGGCGGCCGACGTCATCCAGCCGGACGCGCCGCGGATCGGTGGCATCACGCCGTTCCTGAAGCTGGCGACGCTTGCCGACCACAACGGTCTGCAGCTCGCGCCGCACTTCGCGATGGAGATCCACCTGCACCTGGCCGCGGCGTACCCGCGGGAGCCCTGGGTGGAGCACTTCGAGTGGCTGAATCCCTTGTTCAACGAGCGTCTGGAGACGGTCGACGGCCGGATGCTTGTCCCGGACCGCCCCGGCCTCGGCTTCACCACCAGCGAGCAGTACGCGCGCTGGACGGTCGACAGCTGCGAGTTCACGTGACGGGGCTCGCGTACCAGCTCGTCGAGGACCTGAAGCAGCGGATCCTCAACGGTGAGATCGCGCCCGGCGAGAAGTTGCCCGGCGAGAACAGCCTGGTCGAGGAGTTCGGGGTCAGCCGGACCGTCGTCCGGGAGGCGGTGTCGCGGCTGCAGGCGGCCGGGCTGGTGGAGACGTTCCAGGGCCGCGGCTCGTTCGTCCTCGAGGTTCCGGACCGTACGCCGGGACTGCGCGCGGTCCGCTCGCACCGCGACGTGCTGGACCTGATGGACTTCCGGATCGGCGTCGAGAGCGAAGCGGCCGGGCTGGCCGCGGCCCGGCGTACCGCCCATCAGTTGCAGGGGATCGAGCGCGCACTGGACGACTTCCGGCGCGTGGGCGACGACCCGGGCCGATCGGTGCAGGCCGACTTCGCGTTCCACCTGAAGGTTGCCGTTGCTTCCGGCAACCGGTTCTACGGCGACCTGATCGGTGAGCTCGGCCCGATGATGATCATGCTGCCGAGGACCCGGCTGGACCCGGCGTACGAGATGGACGACCCGGACCACCTGACCCGCGTCGTCCACGAACACGAGAACATCCACGCCGCGATCGCCCGGTCCGATCCCGAGGCGGCCCGGGCGGCGGCGCGGGTGCACCTGGCGAACACCCGCGAGCGCCTCACCAGCGGGCGGTATTCGGGCTGAACCCCGGGACGACGGTCCGCATGTACGTCGTGTCGTCGCGCTTGCGGATCCCGCAGTCGAGGTACTGCTGGTGCAACGTGCCGAGCGCGTCCTCGTCGAGTTCGACCCCGAGGCCCGGGCCGCGCGGGACCTGGACGCTGCCGTCCTCGAAGGCGAGGACGCCGGGTTTGATCACGTCCTCCGTCTTCCACGGGTAGTGGGTGTCGCACGCGTAAGTGAGGTTCGGGGTGGCGGCGGCCAGATGGGTCATCGCGGCGAGGCTGATGCCGAGGTGTGAGTTCGAGTGCATCGACAGGCCCAGGCCGAACGTGTCGCAGATCCCGGCCAGCAGCTGTGAACGCCGCAGACCGCCCCAGTAGTGGTGGTCCGAGAGGACGACCTGGACGGCGTCGGTGAGGACGGCGGGCTTGAGGTGGTCGAAGGCGATCACGCACATGTTGGTCGCCAGCGGGATGTCCGTCTGCCGCGCGACTGCCGCCATCCCCTCGATCGTCGGCGTCGGATCCTCGAGGTACTCGATCACACCTTCCAGCTCACGCGAGACCTTGACCGACGTGTCGACGGTCCACGCACAGTTCGGATCGATCCGCAGCTTGTGCCCGGGGAACGCGGCCGCCAACGCACGCACGGCTTCCACCTCATCGGCCGGTGGGAACACACCGCCCTTCAACTTGATCGCCGAGAACCCGTACTCCTCGATCATCTTCCGGGCCTGCCGCACGATCCCGTCCGGGTCGAGAGCTTCGCCCCACTCATCGGCATCACCGCCCGGATGAGCAGCCCACTTGTAGAACAAGTACGCGCTGAACGGCACCGTCTCACGGACCGCACCGCCGAGCAGATCCACCACCGGCCGACCCAGAGCCTTGCCCTGGATGTCGAGCAGCGCGACCTCGTACGGCGACAACACCACGTCGGCCGGATCCTGCAGATTGAGCATGCCGCCCACCTGCGCACCACCAGCTGTCAGTACGTCGCGCACACGTCGGCGTAATCCGTTGAGATCGAACACATCCAGCCCGGGCAGGACGTCGGCGACCGCCTTCAACCGCTCCAGATGATCGTCCGCCGCATACGTCTCGCCCAGGCCGACCAGGCCGTCATCCGTGTGCAGCTGGACGATCGTGCGGAGGGCGTACGGCTCGTGGACGCCGACGACGTTCAGCAATGGCGGGTCCGCGAACGCGACCGGAGTGAGCTCGACCCGGGAGATACGCGTCATACCAGTTCCTTCCGCTTCGTCAGCCGCCGTAGGCCGGGAAGGGCGAGGACGACGACGAGGACCGCGAGTACGGTGCCGGAGATCGGGCGGGTGAAGAAGCCGGCCGGGTTGCCGCCGAAGATCAGCAGGGACTGCCGGACGGCGGTCTCCATCACGCTGCCGAGCACGAATGCCAGCACCAGCGGCCCGGGCTCGAACCCGAACTTCTTCATCAGGTACCCGAGCACGCCGAAGACGATCACGAGGAAGATGTCGAACACCTGGTTCGCCACCGTGTACACGCCGAGCAGCGTGATCAGCACCGTGATCGGTGCCAGGACGGCGGGCCGGACCTTGAGGATCTTCACGAACAACCCGACCAGCGGGATGCTCATGATCAGCAGCAGGATGTTGCCGATGTACATCGAGTTGATCACGCCCCAGAACAGGTCCGGGTGCTCGGACACCAGCTGCGGCCCGGGCGGGATGCCCTGGATCAGCAGGGCGCCGAACATCAGCGCCATCGTCGCGTTCGCCGGGATGCCGAGCGTCAGCAGCGGGATGAACGACGAGGTCGCGGCCGCGTTGTTCGCGGTCTCGGGCGCCGCGACACCCTCGACCGCGCCGCGTCCGAACCGCTCCGGATGCTTGGCCCGCCGCTTCTCGACGGCGTACGCGACCAGCGACGACAGCGTCGCGCCGCCGCCGGGCAGCACTCCGAGCACGAAGCCGATCACCGAGCCGCGCCCGATCGCACCGCGGGCTTGCCGCAGGTCGGACCGCGACGGCCAGGCGTTCGCGACCGCGACCGGCTGCTGCTGCTTGTGGTGCCGCTCCTCCAGGTTGTAGAGGATCTCGCCGAGCCCGAACAACCCCATCGCGATCGGCACGAAGTCGATGCCGTCGGCAAGGTTCAGGCTGTCGAACGTGAACCGGCTCGCCCCGGTGAACGTGTCCCGCCCGACCGTTGCCAGCAGCAACCCGAGCCCGGCCGCGATCACCGCCTTCAGCCGGCCGCCGTTCCCGACCGTCGCCACCAGCAGTACACCGAACAGCGACAACGCGGCGTACTCCGGCGGACCGAAGTCCAGCGCGACCTTGGCGACCACCGGCGCGAGCAGGGTCAGCCCGACGATCGACACCGTGCCGCCGATGAACGAGCCGATCGCCGCGACGCCCAGCGCCGTACCGGCTCGTCCTTGTCTGGCCAGCGCGAACCCGTCGAAGACCGTCACCACCGAGGACGCCTCGCCGGGCAGCCGGAGCAGGACGGACGTGATCGTGCCGCCGTACTGCGCGCCGTAGAAGATGCCGGCCAGCATGATGATCGCGGACACCGGCTCGACGCCGTACGTGATCGGGAGCAGGATCGCGATCGTCGCGGCCGGGCCGAGGCCGGGCAGGACGCCGATCAGCATGCCGATGACGACACCGATCAGGCAGTACAGCAGGTTCGCCGGCTCCAGTACGACGCCGAAACCGTGGATGAAGCCGCCCATCAGATCAACCTGGGCAACGGGATCTGCAGCAGCAGGACGAACAGGACGTAGAACGCCGCGACCGTGCCGACCGTGATCGCGATCGACGACACCCACGACTCCTTGCCGAGGAAGCGCAGCCACACGAACGTCAGCAACAGCGACGGGATCTCGAAGCCGATCACCGGCAACAACGCCGCGAAGACGACCAGCGACAGCACGGCGACCGCGGTCAGCACGCTCGCCCGCGTGAACTTCTCGGTGTCGGTACCGTGCCGCCCTACCAGCGCCAGCGCCACTGCCAGCACGGTCACCACCACACTGATCACGAAGGGCCACAGCCCTGGCCCGGGGTGGGTCAGCCGGCCGAGGCCGAGGGCGAGCGATCCGATCAGCCCGCCTACTCCGACGACACCCGCCGCGATCGCCGCTCCCAGCTGGGACCACGGCCCGGCGTGCGGCGGCCGATCCTCGGCCAGCTCCTCCAGCAGCGCGTCGCTCACTTCTTCGCCGCCAGCGAGATGCCGTACTGGTCCAGCTGCGCCTTGTACTTCGTCGTGTACTGGTCGAGGATCTTCCGCACCTCGTCCGGCGACACCTCGATCGGCGTCAGGCAGTGCGCGTCGTTGAACTTCTTGTAGGCGTCGGTCGCGTACGTCTTCTTCGCCGCGTCGAGGATCTTCGCCTTGACGTCGTCCGGCGTACCCTTCGGCGCGGTCAGGAACCGGTACTGCGAGACCACGACGTCGTACCCCTGCTCCTTGGCCGTCGGAACGTCGGGCAGGAACTTGATCCGCTCGGCGGAGAACACCGCGAGCGGCACCACCTTGTGCGCCTTGATCTGCTCGATCCCGTCGCCGACCTGGATCGTTGCCACGTCGACCTGACTGCCGAGCAGCGCCGTCAGCGCGGGCGCACCGCCGTCGAACGGTACGTCGGTCGCCGGGATGGCGGCCTGCTTGAACGTCAGCGCGGACGCGAGCTGCGCGCCGGTCCCGACACCGGTCGTGCCGTACTTGATGTTCTTGCCGGCCTCCTTCAGGTCCGCGATCGACTTGTAGCCGGAGCCGACCGGCGCGATCAGCACGTAGTCGTCCTGCGAGATCCCGCCGAGCAGGTCGAAGTCGTCGAGCTTCACGACCTCGTTCGGGGACACGGCCAGCGGCGTGATCGTGAACAGCGACGCGTTCTGGACGGCGATCTTGTAGCCGTCGGGCTTGGCTGCCTGCAGCTCCTTCGCGTTCAGCGCGCCGTTCGCACCGGGTTTGTTGATCACCGGCACCGAGACGCCGAGGTCCTTGCCGATGCCCTCGGCCAGCGCCCGGGTGATCAGGTCGGTGCTCCCGCCGGGGGACGCGCCGACGCTCATCTGGATGTTGCCGGTCGGGAAGTCACCTTTGCCGCCGGTGGAGGTCGTCTTGACCCCACCGCAGCCTGCCAGCAACCCTGCCAGCAACACGGAAGCACTGACCGCCGTCACCAGGATGCGGCGGTTGAACTTGTTGGACACCATCGGTTCGTCCTCCTCTTCTGCGCTGCGACAGGGCGCGGATTTGCGTGAGCGTAGGGAGGGCTGTTCATGCGTGTCCAAGCCCGATGTGGCATCGAGTGATACCTTTCCGGCATCATGTTTTCGCTCGACCAGTTGAGTGCGTTCGTCGCGGTCGCCGAGGAGTTGCACTTCGGCCGGGCCGCCGAGCGGCTCAGCATGACGCAGCCGCCGTTGAGCCGGCAGGTGCAGAAACTCGAGCGAGCGGTCGGCGCCCGGCTACTCGAACGCGACAACCGGAAGGTCGAGCTGACCGAGGCCGGACAGGCCTTCCTGGTCGAGGCGCGCCGGCTGCTGGCGCTGGTGGAGACGGCGGGCGACCTGGCCCGCCGGGTCGACCAGGGCGCGGCCGGGACACTGCGGCTCGGGTTCACCGCGACGTCCGCGATCCGTACGCTCGGGCCGTTGCTGCGCCGGTTGTCCGAGGAGTTGCCGGACGTGGACGTGATCCTGCATGAGCGGGTCACCCCGGCCCAGGTCGCCGGGCTGCTGCGCGGCGAGCTGGATCTCGGACTCGGGCGGCCGCCGTTCGACCTCGACGTACTGGACACCCGGATCGTGTTCCGGGAGCCGCTGTGTGCCGTTGTCCCCGGCAACCATCGGCTCGGGTCGCTCGGCCGGCCGCTGACCGCCGCGGATTTCGCCGGCGAACAGGTGATCAGCTACTCGCCGACCCAGGCCCGGTACTTCCACGAGCTGACCGTCCGGTTCCTCGCCGACTCGCATCCGCGGATCGAGCAGCGGGTGCAGCAGATCCTCACCGTGATCCTGCTGGTCGCGGCCGGGCGAGGCGTCGCGCTGGTCCCGGCGTCGGCGCGGCACCTCGGCGTCGAGGGTGTCACGTACTGCGACCTGGACGGCCCCGGCGACCTCGTCGAACTGCACGCGATCTGGCGGCGGGACGCGACCAGCCCGGTACTGCAGCGCGTCCTCTCGATGCTCTCAGAGCATCACTAGATCCAAAAACGATCTTGGACAGGTATCCACCGGCGTTCCTACGCTGACCTGCGTGACCCACTACTCCCCCGCCGAGCTGGCGACCCAGCTGAAGACCGGGCTGCTCTCGTTCCCCGTCACCGCCTTCCAGGACGACCTCAGCTTCCACGAGGCGGCGTACCGCGAACATCTGGCCTGGTTGAGCCAGTACGACGTCGCGGGACTGTTCGCGGCCGGCGGTACCGGCGAGGGGTTCTCGCTGACACCGGGCGAGATCGACACCGTCGTACGGACGGCCGTCTCGGAGATCGGCGGACGGGTGCCGGTGATCGCGCCCGCGACCGGCGGGACCGCGGCGGCGATCGAGGGCGCGCGGGCGGCGGAGGCGGCGGGCGCGGACGGGATCCTGTTGTTCCCGCCGTACCTGACGGAGGCCGGGCAGCGTGGTTTGATCGAGCACGTGTCGGCGGTGTGTCGCAGTACCGGACTCGGGGTCACGGTCTACAGCCGGGCGAACGCGATCCTCACCGACGTGACGGTCGCCGAGCTCGCGGACCGGAACCCGAACCTGGTCTGTCTCAAGGACGGTGTCGGGAACGTCGAGCAGATGACCCGCACCTACGCGCTGGTGGGCGAGCGGCTCACGTACGTCGGCGGGCTGCCGACCGCGGAGACGTTCGCGCTGCCGCTGCTGCAACTCGGGTACAGCACGTACTCGTCGGCGATCTTCAACTTCGTGCCGGAGTTCGCGCTCGGGTTCTACGCGGACGTGCTGGCACAGGACCGCGACGCGGTGTACCGGAAGCTGCGGGAGTTCGTGCTGCCGTACCTCGACATCCGCGATCGGACCAAGGGGTACGCCGTGTCGATCGTGAAGGCCGGGGTGAACGCGATCGGGCGGAACGCGGGACCGGTCCGGCCGCCGCTGCAGGACCTCACCGCGGACGAGGTCGCGTCGCTGACCGCGCTGATCGAGAAGGTGAAATGACGCCGACCGTGGTGTCCGTCGAGGTCGTGCCGGTGGCCGGGCACGACAGCATGCTGCTGAATCTGAGTGGCGCGCACGGCCCGTTCTTCACCCGCAATGTCGTGATCGTGACGGACAGCTCGGGCAACACCGGCCTCGGCGAGGTCCCGGGCGGCGAGAAGATCGCGGGCACGATCCGCGCCGCCGCAGACCAGCTGATCGGCCGCTCCCTGGCTGGGTACCGCGGCTTGCTCCACACCATTTCCAAGACGTTCGAAGGCCTCGACAGCGGTGGGCGCGGAGTACAGACCTTCGACCTCCGCACGACAGTTCATGCGGTGACCGGGTTGGAGTCGGCGCTGCTCGATCTCCTGGGGCAGCACCTCGACGTACCAGTTGCCGAATTGCTCGGTGAAGGACAGCAACGCACCGCGGTCCCAGTACTCGGTTACTTGTTCTACGTGGGGGATGCTGCGCGGACGGATCTGCCCTACCAGGCCGGCGGGGACGGTTGGGACGGCGTGCGGCGGCGGCCGGTGCTGACGGCCGACGCGGTGGTGGAGCTGGCGGTGGCGGCGCAGGAGCGGTACGGATTCGCCGACTTCAAGTTGAAGGGCGGCGTGTTCGACCCGCACGTGGAGATCGACGCCGTACGGGCGTTGCACGAGCGGTTCCCGGACGCCCGGATCACCGTGGACCCGAACGGGGCGTGGCTGTTGCGGGAGGCAGTCGCGGTGTGTTCGGGGCTCGGCGACGTGCTCGCGTACGTCGAGGATCCGTGCGGCGCCGAGGACAGGTTCTCCGGCCGCGAGACGATGGCCGAGTTCAGACGACGGACCGGCCTCCGGACAGCGACCAACATGATCGCCACCGACTGGCGGGAGCTCGCGCACGCGATCCGCACCGACGCCGTCGACATCCCGCTGGCCGACCCGCACTTCTGGACGATGGCCGGATCGGTGCGCGTCGCCCAGCTGTGCAACGACTTCGGGCTGACCTGGGGCTCGCACTCCAACAACCACTTCGACATCTCACTGGCCATGTTCACGCACGTCGGCGCGGCGGCGCCGGGTGAGATCACCGCGCTGGACACGCACTGGATCTGGCAGGACGGCCAGGCGCTGACCAAGCAGCCGTTGCGGATCGCCGGCGGCGAGATCGCCGTACCGACGGCTCCCGGCCTCGGCGTCGAGCTCGACCGGGACGCCCTCGCCGCGGCGCACGAGCTGTACCTGGAGCACGGCCTCGGCGCGCGGAACGACGCGATCGCGATGCAGTACCTGATCGAGGACTGGGAGTTCGACCCGAAGCGGCCTTGTATGGTGCGGTGATGAAGGTCTACTTGTCCACCGACATGGAAGGTACGGCGGGCGTCGTCGACTGGAGTCAGGCGCGCGGGCCGGCCACCGAGTA
Organism: Kribbella sp. NPDC051137; assembly: GCF_040682535.1. Taxonomy (NCBI): domain Bacteria; kingdom Bacillati; phylum Actinomycetota; class Actinomycetes; order Propionibacteriales; family Kribbellaceae; genus Kribbella; species Kribbella sp. NPDC051137. The sequence goes on along the minus strand of NZ_JBFBBI010000002.1, from coordinate 246,780 downwards.
CGAGTACTACCGCGGCCAACTGCAGGCCGAGGTGAACGCCGCGATCGACGGCGCGCGGGCGGCGGGCGGGACCGAGTTCCTGGTCAACGACTCGCACTCGACCATGCAGAACCTCCGCCCGGACGAGCTGCACGGCCGCGCGAGCTACCTGTCCGGCAAGCACAAGCCGCTGTACATGATGCAGGGCCTGGACGACTCGTTCGACGCGATCTTCTTCGTGTCGTACCACGGTTCGGCCGGGTCGACCGGCTCGGTCCTGCACCACACGTACAACCCGCGCGCGATCGCCGAGGTCCGGCTGAACGGCGCTATCACCGGTGAGGCCGGGATCAACGCGCTGGTCGCGCTCGCCCATCAGGTGCCCGTGGTGCTGATCTCCGGCGACCGGACCACGATCGACGAGGCGCAGCCGTTCTGCCCGGACATCGAGTCGGTGGTGGTGAAGGACTCGATCTCGCACAACGCCGCGCTGTCCGTGCATCCGGAGCGGGCGCGGGAGCTGATCCACGACGGGGCGCGGCGCGCGCTCGCCCGGCTGAGCGACATCCGGCCGCCGAGCATCACGCTGCCGGCCGAGCTGACCGTCCGGTTCCACAGCCGCGCGTTCGCCGAGCTGGCCTGCGCGTTGCGCGGCGTGGAGCGCCGCGAAGACAAGGTGGTTGCCCTGCGCAACGATGATCCGCTGGAGCTCTACCGGACGTTCATCGCAACGGTCTTCCTGAGCCGCGGGGTGAGCGAGTAGGTTCATGGTCTCCACCTGAAAGCTAGGAGCCGGAATGCGTTGGCAGAAGCCGCTGGCCGCAGTAGTCGTCCTGACCGCCCTCACCACGAGCCTGACCGCCTCGGCTACCTCCGCGGATGGTGGAGCGTGTTCGCCGGACGCGACGTTCCTCGGGTTCAGCGACGCGCTCGACAAGACGACGTACGACGGGCAGCCGGTCGCGGGGCTGTCGGCCCTGAACCTGACCTCGCCGCACCGCGCCGTCGCGCTGGTCGACAACGTCGGGACCACGCCGGCCCGGGTGTTCGACCTGCGCGTGAACAGCAGGCCGACATCGGTGAGCGTCGACGGGATGACGATCCTACGGCGCCCCGACGGCACGCCGTACAACGGCGGCGACTTCGACGGTGAAGGCCTGGTCGTCGAGCGGGGCGACCGGACGATCCTCGCGACGTCGGAGCGGGAGCCGTCGATCCGGCGGTTCCGGCTGTCGGACGGCAAGCAGCTCGCTTCGTTGCCGGTGCCGGCCAGGTTCCAGGTCGCACCGGCCGGCGAGGCGCCGAACAACGCGACGTTCGAGTCGCTCGCGGTCAGCCGCGACGGCCTCTCGCTGTACGCCGGGATGGAAGGACCGCTCGCCTCCGACGGGACCGACGCCGACGGCAGCACGCGGAACCGGATCATCCGGTACGCCGGCCTGCCGGGGCACGCGTACCGGCCGGTCGCGCAGTACGCGTACAAGCCGGATCCGGGGCTCGCGCTCGACGACATGGGCTGGGTCGGCCCGACCGAGCTGATCACGATGGAGCGCACGTACACGCCTGGGGTCGGAAACACGATCCGGGTCTTCACGGTGTCGCTGCGGCGGGCGACCGACGTGACCGCGCAGGCTTCGTTGGCCGATGCACCCTCGTCGGTCTTCCTGCAGAAGAAGCTGCTGTTCGACCTGGGCAAGTGCCCGCCGTCCGGCGCCGTCGCCAAGCAGCCGCAGCCGAACCCGCTGCTCGACAACGTCGAGGCCCTCGCCCTCGGTGGCTACCTGCCCGGCGGCCGCCGCCAGCTGTACCTGCTCTCGGACGACAACAACGGCGCCACCCAGATCACCCGCTTCTACTCGCTGGCCGTGAACCTCGGCTGAGGCGCGGTGGCGTGATGGCCGCAGACGCGTAACACTGTGTGAATGCGCGTGATCGTGGTGGGTGCGGGCGTGATCGGGTTGAGCTGTGCCATCCGGCTCGCCGAGGGCGGGTACGACGTGGCCGTGTTCGCCCGGGATCTGCCCCTGGAGACGACCTCGTCGGTGGCGGCCGCGATCTGGTACCCGTACCTGTCGGCGCCGGCCGACCGGGTGGCCGGCTGGTCGCGGGCGACGTACGAGGAGTTCGCCAAGCTCGCGGAGAGCGAGCCGTCCGTGGAGCTGAGGCACGGGCGGGAGTTCCTGGTGCGGCCGATGCCGGATCCGCCGTGGGCCGACGTACTGCCGGATGTCACCCGGGTCGCGTCGCCGCCGGCCGGGTTCGTGGACGGCTGGGCGTTCACGGTGCCGGTGATCGACATGCCGGCGTACCTGCCCTCGCTGGTGAAACGGCTCGAGGCCGCGGGTGGGACGCTCACCCGCGCGGCCCTGTCCGCGTTGCCGACCGGCGCCGACCTGGTGGTGAACTGCACCGGCCTCGGCGGCCGGCTGACCGCGAGCGACCCGACCGTGACACCGGTCCGCGGCCAGGTCCTGACCGTCGAGCCGTGCGGCCTGACCGAATGGCTGCTCGCGGACCGGTCCCAGGACGAGCTGACGTACGTCGTCCCGCGCCGGAACGACGTCGTTGTCGGCGGCACCAGTCAGCCCGGCGACTGGAACCTCGCCGTCGACCCGCAAACCACCAAGGACATCCTCGACCGGGCCGCTGAACTGGTCCCCCAGCTCCGGAACGCGAAGATCATCCGGCAACGCGTCGGCCTCCGCCCTGCTCGGCCCGCGATCCGTTGCGAGCTCGTTCGCACCCGCGCGGGCGAGCCGGTCGTGCACTGCTACGGACACGGCGGCTCCGGGGTGACGCTCTCGTGGGGCTGCGCCGACGAGGTCCTGGAACTTGTCCGCAGCATCTGACCACCTGGTCATCCTCGACGGCGGCCTGTCGAACGCCCTGGAGGACCGCGGCCACGACCTGTCCGACGCGCTGTGGTCCGCCCGGTTGCTGCGCGACGCCCCCGCGGAGATCGCCGCGGTCCATCGCGCGTACTACGAGGCCGGTGCGACGGTCGCCACCACGGCCAGCTACCAGGCCAGCGTCACGGGCTTCGAACGCGCGGGCGTCCCACGCGCCGAGGCCGAACGGCTGATCACGAGCAGCGTCCGAATCGCACGGGACGTCCGCGACGAGTTCGACGACCGGCCCGCCGCCGCACCCGGCACGCGGCGGCTGGTGGCCGCGTCCGTCGGCCCGTACGGCGCGATGCTCGCGGACGGATCCGAGTATCGCGGGAGGTACGGCGTGAGCAGACAGGTGCTCCGCAACTTCCACGGCCCACGTCTCGACCTGCTGGTCAGCGCCCAGCCCGATCTGCTCGCGATCGAAACCATCCCCGACACCCAGGAAGCCGAGGTCCTGGTCGAGCTGCTCGCCGAGATCGACTTCCCCGCGTGGTTCTGCTACTCGATCGACGGCCTGCGCACCCGAGCCGGCCAACCACTCACCGACGCCTTCGCCATCCCCACCATCGACCAGGTGATTGCTGTCGGCATCAACTGCTGCAAGCCTGCCGACGTTCAAGCCGCCGTCGAGACCGCCGTGGCGATCACCGGCAAACCGGCCGTCGCATACCCCAACCACGGCGAAACCTGGGATGCGGTCGCACGGCGCTGGGCCGGAACCGGCGCCGCCCCCGCGGCCTTCGCGCCCGGCTGGATCGAGGCGGGCGCGTCGTACGTGGGCGGCTGCTGCCGCGTCGGCCCTGACGACATCCGGCAGCTGTCACATCTTTGCGGAACATAATTGCCTCATGTGTCAAATGCCGATCACTTGGCAGAGGAGGTCCAGGGCGCCGGGGTAGGCGTGGTCGGGCGGGGTGCCGTAGCCGACGATCACTGCTTGGCGGGTGGTGGGGGTGGGGTTGACGTGGTACGTCGCGAGGCTGGCGAGGCCGAGGCCCTGGCGGGCGGCTCGGGTGACGATGTCCTCGGCGTCGCCCGGCACGTCGAGCAGTACGTGCAGGCCGGCGGAGATGCCGGCGACCTCGACGCCGGGGGCGCGGACGGCGAGTAGTTCGACGAGGCGGTCGCGGCGGCGGCGGTAGTGCAGGCGGGACCGGCGGACGTGGCGGTCGTAGTGGCCGGAGGCAATGAATTCGGCCAGGACCAGTTGATCGAGGGTCGCGGTCTGGTAGTCGGCGGTCCGTTTAACGGCGACCACCGGCTCGATCAGCCGCTGCGGCAACACCATCCACGCGAGCCGCAGCCCGGGCGCGAGGCTCTTACTGGCCGTACCCGTGTAGACGACCCGCTCCGGATCCAGCGCCTGCAACGCGCCGACCGACTGCCGGTCGTACCGGAACTCGCCGTCGTAGTCGTCCTCGAGCAGCACCGCCCCGGACTCCCGCGCCCATTCGACCGCCGCCGTACGGCGTTCCGGCGCGAGCGGCACGCCGGTCGGCATCTGGTGCGCCGGCGTCAACAGCACCCCCTGCCCGGTCAACGCGGACGTCTGCGCCCCCAGCGCATCCACCGGTACGCCGGCCACCGACAGCCCGCGCGCCCGGATCACGTCCCGGTGCAGCCCGTACCCGAACTCCTCGACCGCGATCGTGCTCCCGCCGAGGTTCTTGATCGCCTCGCTCAGCAGGCTCAGCGCCTGCACGTACCCGGAGCAGATCAGGATCCGCTCGGGGTCGGCCCGGACGCCGCGTGCCCTGGCGAGGTAGTCGGCGAGTACCCGCCGCAGCTCGATCCGGCCGCGCGGGTCGCCCAGCCCGAACGCCTCGTTCGGCGCCGCGGTCAGCGCCTTCCGGGCCGCGGTCAGCCATTCGGCTCGCGGGAACGTCGCCACGTCCGGAGCGCCGGGTGTCAGGTCGTACCGGAAGATACGGGCCTCCGGCAACGACACCGACGGCGCCGGCGGTACCGCGGCCCGGTTCGCGACGACCGTCCCGGACCCCTGCCGTGCGGTCAGCCAGCCCTCCGCGACCAGCTGCCCGTAGGCGTCCGCGACCGTGTTCCGGGCGATCCCGAGGTCCTTCGCGAGCGACCGCGACGACGGCAACCGCGTCCCGGCCGCCAGCCGCCCGCTCCGGATCGAGTCGTGCAACGCCCGTACCAGGTCTCCGCGCCCGCGTGCGGCGGTCAGCTCCAGATGCAGGTCGGCCCCCGAATCCTCCATGGCACGGGACCCTACAACGGTCAGTCGCGGCGCGGCAGCAGCGCACTGACCAGCGCAATCCCCGGTCCCAGCGCGGCCGCGACCAGGAACACCCGGTCGTACCCGCCGGCCCCGACCGTGGTCAGGACCGCCAGCCCGACCGAGCTGCCGACCTGACTCGCGGTGTTGGCCAGTCCACCGACGATGCCCGCGTCGGCCGGGTCCACGCCGGTCGTCACGGTCGCCATCAGTGTCGGGAACATCAGCCCGATCCCGGCCGCGACCAGCAGCATCGGCGGCAGTACGCCGCCGAGGTACCCGCCGGCCTGCGACAACCACCCGAACCCGGCCAGGAAGAGTACGGCGCCGCCGCCGATCAACGCCCGTACGCCGACCCGCGGCAACAGCGCCGATGCCACCCGAGCGACCAGCACGAACGCGACCGCTGCCGGCGTCTGCCCGAGCCCCGCGCGGAGCGCGCTGTACCCGAGCACGTTCTGCAGATACAGGGACGTGAAGTACCACATCGCGATCGCGATCCCGCCGAAGAGCAGCAACATCGCCGTACCGACCGCCACCCGCCGGCTGCGGAACAACCGCAACGGCAGCATCGGCTGTACGGCGACCCGCGCCTCGACCACGACGAAGAGGACCAGCACCACGACGCCCGCGGTCACCGGCAGGGCCACCCGCGCCGAGGTCCAGGCGTGGCCCCCGCTCTGCATGACACCGTAGATCGCCGCCGCCAACCCGCCGGTCGCTGCCAGAGCACCGGCAAGGTCCAGCGACTCACGCCGTACCAGCCGGACGACGGGCAACGACACCAGAGCGGCGGTGATCAGTGCGAGGCCGATCGGCACGTTGATCAGGAAGACCCAGCGCCAGGACAACCCGGTCGTGATCGCCCCGCCCGCCAACGCACCTGCCATCCCTCCGACACCGCCTGCAGCGGACCAGGCACCGAAAGCACGGGCCCGTTCGTGCGGTTCGGTGAAGGTCGTGTTGAGTACGGCGAGGGTCGCGGGGGCGAGCAGCGACGCTCCGACGCCCTGCACGATCCGCGCCGTGACCAGCACCGTCGGCGTACCGGCGAGCCCGGCCGCGAGGCTCGCCGCGGAGAACAGGACGAGCCCCGCTACCAGCATCGGGCGACGGCCGAGGAGGTCGGCGGCGCGGCCGCCGAGGAGCAGGAACCCGGCGAACGTCAGCAGATATCCGTTCACGACCCAGGCCGGGCCGGTGCCGGTGAACCCGAGGTCGCGCCGGATCGACGGCAGCGCGACGTTCACGATCGAGGCGTCCAGGATCACCATGAACTGGCTGACGCAGATCAGCGCCAGCACCAGGCGACGCGCCATGGTCAGGCCCCCAGGGCCGGGTAGTCGATGTAGCCGCGGTGGTCGCCGCCGAAGAAGGTGGCGCGATCCGGAGCGTTGTACGGGCCGCCGGCGGCGAGGCGCGCCGGGAGGTCCGGATTGGCCAGGAACAGCGCGCCGAAGGCGATCAAGTCCGCCGTACCGTCCTCGATCAGGCCGAGCGCTGCCGGACCGGTCGGCTCCGGAGACGTGTGCGGGTTGAGGATCAGCGTGCCGTCCCACTCCTTGCGGAGCCGGTGCGTGAGGTCGCGGCCGCCCGCGGCCTCCATCACGTGCACGTAGCTCATCCCGAGCGGTGCGAGCCCCGCCAGCAGGGCGACGTACGTGTCCTCCGGGTCGTCCTCGGCCATGTCGTTGACCGGGCTGCCCGGCGAGATCCGGAACCCGAGCTTCCCGGGCCCGACGACGTCCGCCACCGCGGTCGCCACCTCGACGCCGAAGCGGGCCCGGGCCTCGGGCGATCCGCCCCAGGCGTCCGTACGGCGGTTCGTGTTCGGGGCGAGGAACTGGTGGATGAGATACCCGTTCGCGCCGTGCAGTTCGACGCCGTCGAAACCGGCCGTCAGCGCGTTCCGGGCGGCGTCGGCGAAGTCGCCGACGGTCTGCCGGACGCCGTCGTCGCTCAGGGCGCGAGGCGTGACGAAGTCCTTCGGGCCGTCGTGGGTGAAGACCTGTCCGGCGGCGCGCGTCGCCGACGGGGCGACCGGGTGCAGGCCGGCGGGCAACAGGCTCGGGTGCCCGATCCGCCCGGTGTGCAGGAGCTGCGCGTAGATCACGCCACCGGCCTTGTGTACGGCGTCGGTCACCTGACGCCAGGCGGCAACCTGTTCGGCCGAGTGCAGGCCGGGCGTGTCCGGGTAGCCCTGGCCGACCGGCGATGGCTGGGTCCCTTCGGTGACGATCAGGCCGGCCGTCGCGCGTTGCGCGTAGTACTCGGCGGCGAGCGGCGACGGAACCGTGTCGCGGGCGCGACTGCGGGTCATCGGGGACATCACGATGCGGTTGGTCAGCCGTGCCCGGCCGAGCTGATAAGGGTCGAACGCCGTAGGCATGGGGGGTCCTGTTCTGTCGGATCAGCATTACCTGTTCGAACAGGTAAATACGCTAGATCATTCCCAGTGCCGTTTGATAGCCTTTAACTGTTCGAGCAGCGAAAGAGGTGGAGATGGCCGAGCCGTTGACCGATGCGATCGTCCGGGTGGCGAGGTTGCAGCGGATGCTCGCGCTGCAGCTGCTGCGCGGCGTCGGCCTGCATCTGGGCCAGGAACTGGTGATGATGCAGCTCTGGGAGCATGGCCCAAGGACCCAGACCGAGCTGGTCCGCGCGCTCGACTCCGACTCGGCGACGATGACCCGGACGGTGCGCCGCCTCGAGGACGCCGGCTTCGTCCGCCGTCGGCCGAGCCCGAGCGACAAGCGCGCCACGATCATCGAGGCGACGCCGGCCGGCCACGGCGTACGGCGCGAGGTCGAGCGGATCTGGGCTCGGCTGGAGTCGAGCGCGGTCGGCGACCTGACCCCGGCGCAGCAGTCCGAGGCGATCGAGGTACTGCGTCTCCTGGAGGCCAATCTGCGGGAAAGTGGCCCATCGACTAACACCTGAAGTGGACCGGGTGTCCGGGCCGGTGCGCGCCTAGATTGAAGGCATGAGCACAACGACAACGCGGCGGGTCAAGCTCGCCAACCTGGTACCGGACTTCTACAAGGCGCTGATCGAGGTCGACAAGGTGTCCGACACCGGACTCGACCCGAAGCTGGCACACCTGGTGCGGATCCGGGCCTCGCAGATCAACGGGTGCGCGTACTGCACCGACATGCACTCCCTCGACCTCCTGGAGTTCGGCGAGGAGCAGCGGCAGCGGATCATCCTGCTGCCGGTGTGGCGGGAGTCGCAGAAGTTCTACACCGAGCAGGAGAAGGCTGCGCTGCAGCTGACCGAGGCGATCACGCTGATCAGCGTCGACCACGTCCCGGACGACGTGTACGAGGTCGCGGCGCAGGCGTTCGACGAGCAGGACCTGGCCCAGTTGATCGCGCTGATCATCACGATCAACATGTGGACCCGCGTCGGCGTCACCGGGCGCATGGAGCCCGGCCACTACAAGCCATGAGTGCCGAGCTCTTCCGCGCCCTGCACCACGGCGGTACGCCGCTCGTACTCCCGAACGCCTGGGACCCGGTGAGTGCCCGGATCGTCGCCGACGCCGGCTTCCCCGCTGTTGCCACCAGCAGCGGGGCGGTCGCCCGGGTGCTCGGGTACGACGACGGGCAGCTGACGCCGCCGGAGGCGATGTTCGCCGCGGTGGCGCAGATCGCCCGCGCGGTCGACGTACCCGTGACGGCCGACATGGAGGCCGGGTACGGGCTGCCGCCGAAGGAGTTCGCGGAGCGGCTGCTGGAGACCGGGGCGGTCGGCTGCAACCTCGAGGACTCGGCGGGCGGTGCGCTGGTCGACGTCGCGCGGCAGGCCGATTACCTGGCCGAAGTACGCGCGGCCGCAGGTGCCGAGCTGGTGATCAACGCCCGCGTCGACACGTTCGTACTGCGGCTCGACGACGCGGTCACCGAGGCGGTACGGCGGGGACGCGAGTACCGCCGCGCGGGGGCCGACTGCGTGTACCCGATCCTCGCGCCGCTCGAGCAGCTGAAGCAGGTGGCCGAAGGTGTCGGTGGTCCGATCAACGGACACGCGGCCCCGAGCGGACCCACCCAGGCCGAACTGGCCGCGGCGGGCGCCACCCGGATCTCGTACGGGACGAGCCTGCACAACTACGCGATGGACTCCTTGCGGGAGCTACTTCCCCGCTTGTGAGAGCGTCCGCGGGAGCCCGAAGTACGGCGCGACCGTGGTCTCGAAGTGCACGATCTCGTGGACCCGGTCACCGGTGAGGCCGATCACCAGCACCCCGATCAGGTGCAGGCCGCCGGTGACCGGGTCCCGGATGTACTCGCCCCAGGCCGGCTGCCCGTTCGCGCGCACCGGCACCATCGCCGCGATCTCCCGGCGGTGCGAGCCCAGCGCGGTGAAGAATCGCCGCGCCGCCTCGGTGCCCTGGTACTCGAAGGGCAACGGCGGCATCCGCACCCACGCGTCACTGGTCATCAACGCGATCAGCGCGTCGACGTCCTGCGCGGTGAACGCCGCCACGAACCGCTCGGTCAACGCCTGTTCGTCCTCCGTCGGCACCGGACTGGCAACGGCTTTCTCGTCCACAGTCGCCCGAGCCCGAGCAAGCGCACTGTTGACCGCGGCCTCGGTCAGCCCGAGTAACTCAGCCGTCTCGCTGGCCCGATAGCCGAGTACGTCGCGCAGCAACAGCACCGCGCGCTGCTTCGGCGGCAGTAGTTGCACCGCGGTCACGAACGCCAGCGAGATCGCCTCGCGCGACTCGTACCGCGCTTCCGGCCCCGGCAGCCGGTCCGGCAGCCCTTCGAGCAGGTCGTCCGGGTACGGCTGCAGCCACAGCACCTCCCCCGACCGGGACGGCTTGGGTGCCGGCACGGGCAGTGGTACGGCGGGAAGCGGCCGGCGGGACGTCGACCGCAGCATGTTCAGGCACCGGTTGGTGGTGATCCGGTACAGCCAGGTCCGCACCGACGACCGGCCCTCGAACCCGCTCAGCCCGATCCATGCCGAGAGCAACGTCTCCTGCAGCGCGTCCTCCGCGTCCTGCAACGACCCGAGCATCCGGTAGCAGTGCAGTTGCAGCTCCGCACGATACGGCTCGACCAGCGCCGCGAACGCGTCCCGGTCGCCTTCACGCGCCCGCTGCAGCAGTTCGTCCGGCATCAGACAACCTCCGTCCCCATTCTTCTCACACCGTTGCTGACACCGGCACCCGCCCGAACTGATCGGTCCCGGCGCGACCAGTTCCCGCCGGACCCGCGGTCTGTCCTCTGTACAAGCACTGTGACAGCCGAACGGAGAACCAACCATGCACACAGTCCTGATCACCGGGACCAACCGCGGCATCGGGCATGCATTAGTCGAGGAAGCCCTGCGTCAGGGCGCCGAGCACGTGTACGCCGGGACGCGGGTCCCGCTCACGCACAAAGACCGGCGGGTGACGTACCTCGAGCTGGACGTGACCGACCAGACGCAGATCGAGGCGGCCGCGAAGACCATCGAGTCGTTGGACGTCCTGGTCAACAACGCGGGCTTCGCGGCGTACGACGACCTCGGCGACCGGGCACTGCTCGAACGGCACCTGGCCGTGAACCTGTTCGGGCCGCACGCTCTCACGACGGCATTCCTGCCGCAGCTCGTCGAGGCACGCGGGGCGATCGTCAACGTCCTGTCCGTGGCGGCGCTGGCGTCACTGCCGATGATCCCGGCGTACTCGATCTCGAAGGCGGCCGCATTCTCGCTCACCCAGGCGCAGCGGGCGCTGCTCGCACCGCAGGGCGTCCGCGTCCACGCCGTACTGACGGGTCCGACGGACACCGAGATGTCGCGCGATCTCGACGTACCGAAGGCGTCGCCGGAGTCGGTGGCGCGGGCGATCTTCGACGGTGTGTCGGCCGGGGACGAGGAGATCTTCCCGGACCCGTTGTCGGCGCAGCTGGCTCCTGGTTGGGCGACCGGCGCCGTCAAGCAGCTCGAGCGTCAGAACGCCGCGCTTCTGAGTGCGTAGACCAGCGCCCAGTCCTGGTCGTTCGCGAGTGGGTCGGCGACGTGGGCGGGCTGGCCGTTCACGCAGCTCGGATACACGAACGCACACGTCGCCGACCCGTCCGGCGCGAAGCTGACCAGGTTCGCCCGCAGGATCGCCTCCTCGGCACGGTCGAGCCAGGCGGCCTGTTCGGGCGTCACCAGGTCTCGCGGCCAGGCGGCGTACACGACGGCACTCAGCGCGGACCAGTAGTGCGGGAAGACGTCGCCCCACAGCCGCAGGCGGCCGAACCAGTACCCGTCCCAGTGCCGGATCGGGATGTGCCGCAGACGTACGTCGGGCTGGTCGGCAGCGAACGCGGTCAGCCACGGCAGACGCCGGGTCAGCTCGGCACCGTCGATCTTGCCTGTCGTGTAGGCAGCCGCCAGGAGTTCGAGAAGTGGCGCGACCATCGACTGCTCGTAGTTGACCTCGTGCGGCGGCAGCTCGTCGCCGTACCCGATGAAGGTCTGCGCGTGCCGGACGAGATGTTCCTCCAGGCCGAGCTCGGTCAGCAGCGGGCCGAGGTCGAAGGCGAGGAAGTGGTCGCCGCCGAGCTCGTAGTACCGGTGGAGGATCCGGGTCGCGCCGTCGCGGTCGCCCTGCCCGAGCAGGAAGCGCGCGAACCACGGGAAGTTGTAGAGGCGTACGGCGTTCTGGTGGATGCTGTCGTCCTGGATCGTGCCCTCGGCGTCCAGCAGATACTCGCGGACGAACTCCTCGTACCCGTTCAGCGCCTCGTCCAGCTCGGCGCGATCGCCCCAGCCGCGGTCGCGGACCTCCTGCAGCAGGAGGGCCATGCCGACACGCTCGCGGGCGTCGGACCAGTCGCGCCACGCGCTCGCCGGCACGGTCAGGCCGCTGTCGTTGTCGTACGGCACGAACGCGTATCGGCGGTTCCCGGCCAGCTCGGGCCGCCGCTGGTGGTCGAGGATGAACCGCACACGACGCTCGGCGATCACCTGCAGCGGCTCGTGGAAGAGCACCGCGACACGGGATCGGCCGTCGGCCGACGAGACGTGATGGACGCCCGGGACGTCGCTGGTCAGCGGGTCGGCCCCGGTGAACTCGAGGGTCTCCCCCACCTCGGCCACGAGACGGTCGGCCGCGATCAGCGGTGAACGATCCGCGTGGAAGGCCGGCAGGTCGTCGTACCAGCCCAGCTGCCACGTCCAGCGGTACGTCGCGCCCGGCGCGAGCGTGATCGCCGGCTGTCCGCCCATCGCGTGCGGCGCACGGGCCTGGTCGGTGACGTGCAGGTAGATGTGCCCGCGGATGTTGCTGCTGGTGCCGGGCTCGCGGGACTCCATGGAGTACGCCCAGAGCTCGCCCTCGGTCAGCTGCAGCCCGAGGCCCGGACCGCTGCCGTCCATCGGCGCCGCCCAGACCCACGCGTCCGCGCCGCCCGTCCACACATGCGCGTGCACCGAGCCGGTCAGACTCTCCCGGCTGGAGGCGTAGACGTCGCGGTACGGCGTACTGATCGCCACCGAGCCCAGCTCGATCGGGCCGGTGCCGGTGTTGCGCAGTTCGTACGTCTCGGTCCAGCGGTCGCCGAAGCGCCGGCCGACCCGCAGTTCGAGGTCGCCGAACTGGTACAGCAGGTCGATCCCGCTGCTCCGCCAGCGAGTGTGCGCCGGGTTGTCGAACCGGTACGAACCACGGTCGGTGATCACGAAGCCCTTGCCCCACGCGTGCAGGCTGTCGTGCACCGCTCCCTCGTCGAGGAGAAGGCGGCGGCCGCCGGGGTGCAGGACCTGTGCGACCGCTCCGTCGTCGGCGACCTGGACAGTCCCGCGACCGAAGTCAAAACTTTCCACGATTCGCCAACCTATCGATGTCGAGAACCCGTCGGCGGCTCCGTCCCCCTGATGAGAAGCCACTCCGAGAGACAGGAAGAGCCATGGACAAGCAGCAGATCGCCGAGATCCTCGCCAAGCCGTACGCCCAGCAGCTCCTGAACGGCCCCGAGCCTGCCCGGTTCGCGTACGACGGCCTGGACGGGGACCCGCGGGTGATCCCGATCGGGTTCTGGGTCGAGGACGACCAGATCGTGATCGCGACCGTGCCGAAGTCCGCCAAGGTCGCCGCGCTGCGGAAGAACCCGAAGGTCGCGCTCACCATCGACACCGGCGCGTTCCCGCCCAAGGTGCTGCTGCTCCGCGGCACCGCCGAGCTGGAGCTGGTGCCCGGCGTACCCGAGGGATACCTGATCGCGGGGCACAAGGTGATGACCGACGAGCAGTACCCCGGCTGGGTCGAGGGCGTGAAGGGGCTGTACGACGAGATGATGGTCATCCGGGTCACGCTGACCTGGGCGAAACTGCTCGACTTCGAGACCACGATCCCGAAGGCCGTCGAGGACCTGATCCAGGAGAAGGCCGCCGGCTAGGTGGGCCGGATCCGGCAGGCGGTCGGATGGCGGTTGGTGGCCTGGAGGGCGGCGGCCGCGCCGCGCACGGCGACCGTGTGCGGCGCCGGGGCCGGGCAGACCCGGGCGCCGAGGCGCCGGCCGAGCTTGTACGTGATCTCCGGCCGGAGCGCACCGCCGCCGGTCAGCAGCACGCCCCGGTCGAGCGCGTCCACCACCTGAGCACCGCGGTCACCGCGCAGCAGTTCGAGCAGCGCCTCGCCCGCCACCTCGACGATCGGGAACACCGTCCGTACGTCGTCCAGCCCCAGCGCCGTACGCCGTGCCTCGACGACCATCCCGCCCACGACCAGCGCGACCTCGGTCAGCTGGGCACCGAGGTCGACGACAAGAAGCGGCTGCGTCAGATCCACCCCGGCCCCGAAAGCCGCCGCCTTCACACTGTCGATCAACACGACGGACGCGACGCCCAGCTCAGCCAGCACGGCACGAACGTTCTCCCGATGCGCGTCGTCGCACAGCACAGGTGTGGTCACCACCGCAGTCGGCCGCTCCCGCCGCCCATCCGTCACCACAGCACCTACCAGCGCAGCCACCCCCGCAAGATCCTCGAAACATCCCCGGGCCACCATCCGCCGCCCTCGCCGGACCGTCGGCGCATCCAGAACCAGTCCGTGCCCAGAACTCCAGACCCGAGCCCGAGCACTCCCAACATCCAAAGCCACCCCGCGAGTGCGGTTCACATGTCTCCTCAGAGCGCCTGTTGCTGACAGCGGACGCAGTACCGGACATACGGCAGGATCTCCAGCCGGCCAACCGGGATCCGGGCGTCACAGCCGCCGCACACGCCGTACGTGCCGTCCGACACGCGCTCCACCGCGGCGTCGATCTCCTTGAGGACCACCCGGATCGCGGTGGTCTGGGCGGTCACCAGGTCCTCGTTGGAGTTCGGCTTGTCGGCCTCCATCGCGTTCAGTTGCGCGAGCCGGGTGTTCCGCTCGTGCTGCAGCCGCTGCAGGGTCTCGTGCACCCTGTGATCAGGTGCGGTCTTCGGCGTGTTCATGCCCACACCATGGCCGCTGCCGCGCGGGTTGCCTATCGGGACCAACACCCATCTTGCGCCGGTGCGAACCGAGCCGGGCTGCCATAGTGGCGGCAATCTCGTTCACGGAAGGAGCGTGTCCCGGTGGCGCTGTTCTGGCGGATCTTCGGTCTCAACGCGGTAGTGCTCGGCGCTGCGACCGCTCTGCTGCTGTGGGCACCGGTGACGGTCTCGGTACCGGTGTTGTTCACCGAGGCGGCCGTACTGATCGGCGGCCTCGCCGTGATGCTGGTCGCGAACGCCATCCTGCTCCGGGTCGGCCTCGCCCCGCTGGCTCGCCTGAACCGGCGGATGTCCACGGTCGACGTACTGCGGCCCGGGCAGCGGCTGCCCGTGCAGGGCCACGGCGGCGTACCGGACGTACTGCGGGCGTTCAACGCGATGCTCGACCGGCTGGAGCGGGAGCGGGCGACCAGTGCGGCGCGGGCGCTGTCCGCGCAGGAGTCGGAGCGCCGGCGAATCGCGCGCGAGCTGCACGACGAGGTCGGGCAGACGCTGACCGCCGTACTGATGGATCTGAAGCGCGCGGCCGATCGCTCGCCGGATCCCGGGCTGCGGAACGAGTTGGCGCAGGCGCAGGAGACGACCCGCGCGAGTCTGGACGAGGTACGGCGGCTCGCGCACCGGCTGCGGCCCGGCGTACTGGAGGATCTCGGGCTGACCAGCGCACTGACCGCGCTCGCCACCGAGGTGTCGGACCACACCGGGCTGGAGATCCACCGGCGGTTCGAGAGCGGGCCGGAGCTGGACGAGCAGACGGAGCTCGTGCTGTACCGGGTGGCACAGGAGAGCCTGACGAACGTGGCGCGGCACGCGGGCGCGTCGCGGATCGAACTGTCGCTGGTGCGGGCGGACTCGGCCGTCGTGCTGCGGATCGAGGACGACGGACGCGGTACCGGCCTGGCGCACGAGGGCGCCGGGATCCGCGGGATGCGCGAGCGCGCGCTGCTGATCGGTGCGACGCTGGAGGTCGGCGACGGACCGCGCGGAGGCACGCGGGTCAGCCTGACAGCGCCCCTCGCCGGGCCCCCGACCGCTGGGAAGACCTCGTGACGACGAAGATCCTGCTGGCCGACGACCACGCGCTGGTACGGCGCGGCGTACGGCTGATCCTCGACGGCGAACCGGATCTCCAGGTGGTCGCGGAGGCGTCCGACGGGAGCGAGGCGGTCGCGGTCTGCCGCCGGCAGCCGGTGGACCTGGCGATCCTCGACATCGCGATGCCGCGGATGACCGGACTGCAGGCGGCCCGCGAGCTGTCCGCGGTCGCGCCGGACGTGCGGGTTCTGATGCTCACCATGTACGACAACGAGCAGTACTTCTTCCAGGCGCTGAAGGCCGGCGCGTCCGGGTACGTGCTGAAGTCGGTGCTCGACCGCGACCTGGTCGAGGCGTGCCGGGCGACGATGCGCGGCGAGCCGTTCCTGTACCCGGGCGCGATGACGCGGCTGGTGCGCAGCTACCTGGACCGGGTCCGGCAGGGCGCCGACCTGCCGCGGCAGATCCTCACCGCGCGCGAGGAGGAGATCCTCAAACTGGTTGCGGAGGGCAACTCGTCGAAGGAGATCGCCGCACTGCTCACGATCAGCGTGAAGACGGTCGAGCGGCACCGGTCGAACATCCTGCAGAAGCTGGGGCTCCGGGACCGGCTGGACCTGACCCGCTACGCGATCCGTGCCGGGCTGCTCGAACCCTGACGGCCGAGAAGGGATAATGGTATGCCAAATCCGGCGGACGGATCGAGGGTGGCGAGGATGCAGGGTCGGGAGTCCGAGACCGAGCGGGTGACGCGGCGGTTGCGCGAGGAGATCCTCGACGGCGTCCGCGCGCCCGGTGAACGGCTGGTCGAGCGTGAACTGGCGACCGCCCTGGAGGTCAGCCGGGTGCCGGTGCGGGAGGCACTGAAGGCGCTGGTCGGCGAGGGGCTGGTGACGCTGCGACCGCGGTCGTGGGCGGTGGTGCGGACGTTCACCGACTCCGACATCGCGGACCTGCTCGAGGTCCGGACGGCGTTCGAGCCGCTGACGTTCCGGCTGGCAGCGGAACGGCGCACCCGCGAGGGGCTGGATCGCTTGCAGGCAACGCTCGACGAGCATCTGGAGGCCGCGAAGGCCGGGAATGCCGTCCTCGCCCGGCGGAAGGCGGCGGACTTCCACGAACAGGTCACCGAGCTGGCCTCGAACGAACTGCTCATCGAGATCGAACGACCACTCCGCAGCCGGATGCGCTGGCTGCTCGCGCAGCACGACGACCTGCTGGGCGTCGCCCAGCAACACCGCGAACTGTGCACCGCGATCACCAACCGGGACGCGGCCCTCGCCGAACAACTCGCCGGCGAACACCTGGCCCGGTCCCACCAGCTCCTGCGCAGCCTCCGCAGTCCCCACTGACCGAACTCTCCGCATTTTGGTATACCATTCGCGGCATGACCTCTTTGCTGCTCGCCGATGTGCGCCCGTGGGGCGGTGCTGCGGTCGACGTCACGGTTGTCGACGGCGTCATCTCGGAGCTCTCCCCCGCCGGGAGCGGCGGCACGGCCGACGAGCGCGTCGAGGGCCGCGGGCTGCTCGCGCTACCCGGATTCGTGAACGCGCACGCGCATGTCGACAAGAGCTGGTGGGGCCTCCCCTGGGTCTCGTACGGCGGGCAGCCCACCACCCAGGGCCGGATCGCCCACGAGCGCGCCGAGCGGGACAAGTACGGCATCCCCAGCGTCAAAGGAGCGACGGCCGTACTCCGTGAGTTCCTCCGGCACGGTACGACGGCCACCCGGACGCATGTCGACGTCGACCTCGGCGTCGGGCTGCGCGGGATCGCCAACGTGGTCGAGGCAGCGGCCGACTTGAACGGTGCGGTCGAGGTCGAGCTGGTCGCGTTCCCGCAGGACGGGGTACTGCGGCGACCCGGCGTGCTCGAACTCCTCGACCGGGCCGCGGCTGAAGGCGCCACCAGCATCGGCGGTCTGGATCCGGCGACGATCGACCGCGACCCGGTCGGCCAGCTGGACGCGCTGTTCGAGATCGCGGTCCGGCGCGGTGTCGGCATCGACGTGCACCTGCACGACCGCGGCGACCTCGGCGCATTCCAGTACGAGCTGATCGCCGAACGCACGATCCAGGCCGGCCTACAGGGCAAGGTGAACGTGTCGCACGGGTTCGCGCTCGGCGAACTGGCCCCGGCGCGGCGCGCGGAGCTGGTCGAGCTGCTCGGCCAGGCCGGGATTTCCTGGACCACGGTCGCGCCGCCGACCTCGGCACCGCTGCCGTTCCGCGAGATGCGCGCCGCGGGCGTGCCGATCGGCCTCGGTACGGACGGCATCCGCGACCTGTGGTCGCCGTACGGCGACGGTGACCTGCTGCAGATCGCCCGCGGGTTCGCACGGCTGCACGGGCTGCGGACGGACGAGGACCTGACGTACGCGGTGCAGCTCGCGACGACGTACGGCGCGCCGTTCGTGCACCGCGACAACCACGGTCTGACCGTCGGTGCCCGCGCGGACATCGTGCTGCTGGACGCGGAGAACGCGCCGGACGTGCTGGTGCGGGCTCCGCGGCGGGAGACGGTGATCGCCGGCGGACAGGTCGTCGTACGCGACGGCCTTCTGCAGGTGTGAGTACCGCGCCAAGTGCCGGGACGGTCGTCGGGCGGACGCTGGGCACGTTGCGGGACAACCGGGCGTTCCGGTTGCTGTGGTTCTCGAACCTGTTCTTCTTCGGCGGGGTGTGGACGCAGACGCTCGTGCTGGGGTGGCTTGCGTACGAGACCACGCACTCGGACTTCCTGGTCGCGGTGTTCACCGCCGTACGGCTCGCGCCGCTGCTGCTCGGGCCGTTCGCGGGAGCGTTCGCGGACCGGCAAAACCGGGTCCGGCTGCTGATCATCGCGGCGTCGTGGGCGCTGGTCGCGGTCAGCACCGTGGCCACGCTCGCGTCCCTCGGCAAGGCGCCGTACTGGGTGCTCGTCGTCGGCGGCCTGGCGATCGGGCTGGCCCAGTCGCCGTCGCAGCCGGCCCGCGCGTCGCTGGTGATGGACCTCGTCGGCCGCAACAACATCAGCAACGCGAACGCGCTCAACTCGATGGCGCTGAACATGACCCAGGTGATCGGCCCCGCGGTCGGCGGGCTGATGATCACCGGCCTGGGTGCGCCGGCCGCGCTCTGGGTATCGACGTTCTGGTACGGCGTCTCGCTGGTCGCGTTGTTGCCGTTGCGCGCGTTCGGCCAGGTGGTCGGCGGACACACCGAGTCCGCGGTCCGGATGGTCACCAGCGGGCTCCGCGAGATCGCCCGGAACCGGCTGGCGTCGACGGTCCTGCTGGTCACATTGGCCGCGAACACGATGCTCTGGCCGGTGGCGCAGTCGTTCATGCCGGTGTTCGCGCAGGAGTCCCTCGGGCTGGACGCGGCCGGCCTCGGCTGGCTGCTCACCTGCGCCGGCGTCGGCGGCCTGGCCGGGTCGCTGGTGATCGCCTGGCTGGGCGACTTCCGGTTCAAGGGCGGCCTGTTCGTGGTCGGTACGGCGCTGTGGGGCGCGCTGTGGGCGCTGTTCGCGCTCTCGCACAACGTGATGGTGTCGTTCGTACTGATGACCGCGATCGGGGTGATGAGCGCGGCCTTCGGCGTACTGCAGACGACGCTGCTCCTGATGACCACACCCGAGCCACTGCACGGGCGCGCTCTCGGCGTCCAGGAGCTGGCCATCGGCATCATGCCCGTCGCCTCGCTGGCGCTGGGCGCGTTCGCCGAGCACTACGGCGTCAACGTCACCACGTTCGTCAGTGCCGTGCTCCTGGTCACCGCCCTGGCCGGCCTCGCTCTCTGGACCCCGTCCCTCCTCCGCTACAGCGGCAAGCAACTACCGTGACAGGTATGACGGTGCAGGTACGGCGGATCTACGACGAGGCCGAGGCAAGCGACGGCGTACGGGTGCTGGTGGACCGCCTGTGGCCCCGTGGCGTCAGCAAGGCACGCGCCAAGCTGGACGAGTGGTGCAAGGACGTAGCGCCGTCCAACGAACTGCGCGAGTGGTACGGGCACGATCCCGAGCGGTACGACGAGTTCGCACGGCGGTACGAGGCCGAACTGAAGGCCCCGGAGCGAGCTGCGGCGTATGCCCAACTGAAGGAGCTCTCAAAGGGCACTCTGACGCTGCTGACGGCCACCAAGGAAGTGGAGATCAGCCAAGCCGCCGTGCTGGCCGGGTTACTCGACTAACTTCGCTGTGCGCACGGACAAACCGGGACGTGAGGGCGGGACCGCAGGGATAGGTTGCCGGTAACGTCGGCGCGTCCCCGGGAGGTCCCGTGGCCGAACAGGTGTGGTTCGTACTCGCGATGGCCGCGGTCGTGGTGCTCGCCCGCGGCGCCGGCTCCCGGTTCCGCGTACCGCCGTCGATCCTGCTGACGCTGATCGGCCTGGTGTACGCCGTACTGCCCGGGCCGAAACTCACGCTGGACCCGCACGTGGTGCTGCTGCTGGTGCTGCCTCCGCTGCTCTACAGTACGGCGCGGCGGTCGAGTCTCCCGGCGATCCGGGCGAACCTGCGCCCGATCGTCAGCCTCTCGGTGCTGCTCGTCCTCCTGACGGCGTTCGTGGTCGGCGCGCTCGTCAGCCTCGTCGTACCAGGCATGCCGCTGGCGGTCGGGCTGGTCCTCGGTGCGGCGGTCGCGCCGCCGGACCCGGTCGCGGCACTGTCGATCGGCCGTCGGGCGGGGTTGCCGCCGCGGTTGATCGTGCTGATCGAGGGCGAGGGTCTGCTGAACGACGCGACGGCGCTCACTACGTATCAACTGGCGCTGGCGGCCGCGGTCGGCACCGGGTTCTCGTGGGCAGCCGCGTCCGGACGGTTCGTGCTGGCGATCGCCGGCGGGCTCGCGGTCGGCGGGCTGGTCGCGTGGACGATCCGGAGAGCGCGGCCGTGGTTGCGCGACCCGTTGATCGCCAACGCGGTGTCGCTTGCCGCGCCGTTCGTCGCGTACCTGCTCGCCGAGGAGATCCACTCCTCCGGCGTCCTGGCAGTTGTGATCGCGGGCCTGATGATCGGGTACGACGCCGGCCGCGACGAGACGGGCGCGTCCCGGCTACAGACGGTGGCGGTGTGGGAGCTGGTCGAGTTCCTGCTGGAGGGGTTCATCTTCCTGCTGATCGGCCAGCAGCTGCCAGGCATGCTCAACAATCAGGTCATAGCAGCCGCTGCAGTAACGGTCGGAGCGGTATTACTGGTCCGACCGTTGTGGCTGGTGCTCACGCAGCTCGTACCGGTCGGTCTGCACGCACGACTCGGCATCACGCCGTCCGAACCACTGCACTCGCGTGAGGTCGTCGCCATGAGCTGGGCGGGGAGCCGCGGTGTCATCACCCTGGCCGCGCTCGTCGCCGTACCCCTGCATGCATTCCCGCAGCGTGACCTGCTGGTCTTCTGTGGGTACGTCGTCGTCCTGGTGACGCTGGTGGGCCAAGGCCTGACGTTTGCCCCACTGCTCCGGTGGCTGAAGCTAGGCGTCAACGCCACGGAGGTGGAGCAGCTGAACAACGAGGCCCGCCTGGCCAGTGTCGAGGCAGGCCTGGACACGGTGGACCGGCTCCTGGAAGCGAAGCGCATCGGCACCGAGCTGGCCGCCGTACTGCGAGCCAACCTGGCCGCCCGGGCCGACCGGTACGAGGCCCGCAGCGCTGCACTGCTCCAGTCGGGCGACGGCGACATCACTTGGCCGCAGGACTACCGTGCCGCGGTCGAGGCGCGTCGGGCGATCGTCAACGCCCAGCGCGCCGAGCTTGTCCGGTGGCGTGACGCAGGCCGGCTACCGGACGCCAGCCTGCGCAAGCTCCGCCGCGAACTGGACCACGAGGAACGGACCCTGCTGGATCTCTAGGGACGCAGTACGACGCTTGACTCTGCCGTGAGGGCCAGGAACGTCAGGGACTCCTGCAGGTAGAGCTGGACGCTGTCGGTGTCGTGGGACAGGTAGCCGATGGACAGGTCCTGCCCGAGGTGCAACTCGTAGTCGCCGCCTCGCGTGGAGACCAGCAGCGCGCCCTCGAGCGCGGGAGCCCAGATGATCTCGCCGTCCCCGATCAGCCGGGACAGGTGATCCCGGATCGGGTAACCGTGGTCGGTCGTCTCTGCGACAGCCGTATAGGCGTCGGCGGACAGCAGCAGGCTGTACGGGCCGGCCACACCGGCCAACCGCAGCGCACGCAACGCCTGCGCCACGGTGTCCGGGAGATCCTTCGCCTCACCGGGCAGCGCCAGTACGTCGTTCGAGGTGCTCGGGGCGAGTCCGACGATCCCGGCGGCGTCGGAGCCGTGGAAGACCAGGTGGTCCTCGGCGTACGCGATCTGCTTCGCGGCGTCCTTGACCGGCTGCCAGTCCGAGTCCTTGGCGCCGCGTTCCACGTCGTCCACGGCCTGGCGGGTCACGGTGAACGGGACGCGCAACTCGATGATCGGCTGCGACAGTCTACGGAGTGCTTGAACCCCGGAACCGGGCGCTTCGACCAGTTCGGTGTGGCCGGTGCCGACCGAGGACAGCCCGGGACCGGCGGGGCCGACCAGGTCGACCACGCGGCGCCCGGCGATGTCCCGGGTGAAGGTCCGGCGGGCCTCCTCCTCGATCTCACCCCAGGCGGCGTCCGAGACCGGGGCCAGCTCGCGGTGCAGGTTGTTCGTCATCTGGAACTCCTTTTCAGGCTGCCGATGCCCAGCGAACCGTCGGTGCCGGCGGACGTGGGATTGTCGAGGAAGTCCGCGGTCGGGACGAAGAACAGGCTGCCGGTGACCGCGGTCGAGAAGTCCAGGATCCGGTCGTGGTTCCCGGGCGGTTCACCGACGAACATCCGGTGCAGCATCCGCTCGATCACCGCCGGCGTCCCGGCGTACCCGATGAAGTACGTGCCGAACTCGCCCGAGCCCGGCGACCCGAACGCCATGTTCTCCCGGACGATCTGGCGTTCGGTGCCGTCCCGGTCGACGATCGTGGTCACCGCGACGTGCGAGTTCACGGGCTGGTCGGTCAGCTCGATGTCGCTGAGCTTCGAGCGGCCGACCACCCGCTCCTGCTCGGCGACCGGCAACGCCTGCCAGGCGTCGAGGTCGTGCAGGTACTTCTGGACGACCACGTAGCTGCCCCCGGCGTACGCCGGATCCGCGTCGCCGATGGCGAGCGCCGCTGCGGCCTTGTCACCGGCCGGGTTCTCGGTACCGTCGACGAAGCCGAGCAGGTCACGCTCGTCGAAGTACTTGAACCCCTGGACCTCGTCCAGCACCCGTACATGCCCCGCGAGTCGCCGCATCAGCTGGCGCTCCAGCTCGAAGCACAGGTCCAGGCGCCGGCCGCGGAGGTGGAAGAGCAGGTCGCCGTGCGTCGCCGGAGCCGTGTGCCGCGCGCCGGACAACCCGCGAAAAGGGTGCAGGTCCCGCGGTGCCCGGGTCCGGTAGAGCCGGGGCCACAGCGACGCGCCGATGCCGACGACGCAGCTCAGCTGGTCACCGGGGGCGCGGAAACCGACCGCACGGGTGAGGCCGGCGACATCCGCCAGCAGGTCCCGCACGGCCGCCTCGGATCCGGGACGTACGTCGGCGACCAGGAAGATCGCCGCCTTCGCGGGCTCCCGCAGTACGTCCTGAATCATTGGTTCAGGACCACCACTTGCCGCTGTGCGACAGCGCGTCGGAGGTACGGCCGGTGGTGTCAAGGCCGTCCAGGGCGGCCATCGCCTCGTCGTCGAGCTCGAAGTCGAAGATGCCCGCGTTCTCGACGATCCGGTCCTGGTGGATGGACTTCGGGATCACCGACAGGCCCTTCTGGATCGCCCACCGGATCAGCACCTGCGCCGGAGTGTGACCGGTGGCCGCGGCGAGCCGGGCGACGACCGGGTCGTCCAGGTGCCGGCCGGTGCCGAGCGGGCTGTACGCCTGGACGACGACGTTCGCCGCCTCACACGCGTCGACGAGCCCCGCGCGGTACTCGAACGGGCTGAACTGGACCTGGTTCGCGACCGGCTGGATGCGGGCCACCTTGCCCAGCTCGGCCAGCTCGGCGGCGCTGAAGTTCGAGATGCCGATGCCCTTGGTGAGGCCGGCGTCGACCGCGGCCTCCATCGCCGGCCACGCCCACGTCGGCCCGCCCTGTGGCCAGTGGATCAGGTACAGGTCGAGGTAGTCGGTGCCGAGCCGCTCCAGGCTCTTCTCCGCCTCGACCCGCGCGTCCTTCCCGCCCGGGTAGAACTTGGTGGTCAGGAAGATCTCCTCGCGCGGTACGCCGCTCTCCCGGATCGCCTTCCCGACGCTGGCCTCGTTGCGGTACGCCTGCGCGGTGTCGATCAGCCGGTAGCCGGCCTCCAGCGCCCACCGCACGGCACGCTCGCACTCGAGCCCGTCGTTCACCTGCCAGACCCCGAGCCCGAACACCGGGAGCTCGGTTCCGTTGGACAGCCTGCGTGTGCTGGTCAAGGTCATGTACTCCTTCTACCAGCCGGATCAGCGATCCGGCCACATCGACGCGAGACTGTGCAGGGTCGCCGCGACCTGGACCGGCGCGGTCGCGGTCAGTACCAGCCCGCTGCCGGCCGGCAGGTAGCAGCGCGAGATCGACACCTCACCGTCGTTCGCGAACACCTCGACGGAGGTCCGGTCGATCAGCACGCGGACGGTCCGCAGCCTGCCCGAGACCTCCTGGGACGCCACGGTGGTGCCGGTCAGCTCCGTCGTCGTACCGGAGACGTCCACGGTCAGGGTCGCCCCGGACGGGATCTCGACGTCGAGGTGCAGGTCAGCCTCGACCGGCCCGTCGGCAAGAACCCGGTCGGCGCCCGGCTTCACGATGCCGGACCAGTGCGTGCTGCCGGCGTACAACGTGGTCAGCTCGCGGACCGGGGTCCGGAACAGGCGCGGCTTCCCGTCGACCGTGCGCAGGGTCAGCTCGCACGGGATCGTGACCTGCTGGTTGAACGGCATCCCGGGATAGCGGCCGTCCCGCATCCACGCGGCCTGGATCCGGCGGCCGTCGCCGGTCTCGGTGTTGTTCCAGGTCTGGGTGGCGTAGAAGTTCGGTCCGGCGTCCGACAGCAACTGCCCGGACTCCTCGGTGTACGCCGTACCGTCGAACGTGCCGACGGAGTACTTCCCGTCACCGCGCACCAGCACCCACTTCGGGTCTCCGTCGTCGAGCGGGAGCTCGAAGAAGTCCGGGCACTCGAAGCTGTCCGGTACGACGTTGCCCGTGCGGGTCCAGTGCAGCAGGTCAGGCGACGTGAGCAGGTGGTACTGCTGGTCGCCGTACAGCAGCATCACCCAGTGGTCGTCGTACCGGAACACCTTCGGGTCGCGCTCGGGCATCCTCATGATCGGGTTGCCCTCGTAGTGCTGCCAGGTGCGGCCCTTGTCGAGGCTGAACGACAGGCACTGGCTCAGGTTGTCGTTGCGCGACCAGAACGCGACCATTGCCGGTCTGTCCGGGTCCGGCGACAGGCCGGAGGTGTTCCCGTAGTCGATCACCACCGAGCCGGACTGCACCCCGGTGTTGAGCGCTTCCTCCCAGAACGCGGGCGGTAGCTCGGTCCAGTGCACGAGGTCGTCGCTGACCGCGTGGATCCAGCACCTGTTCCACCGTTGGGCGAACAGGTGGTACTCACCCTCGTAGTACACGAGCCCGTTGAGGTCGTTGAGCCAGCCTTCCTGGCGTTTCCCGGGCTCCAGGATTTCCGGTCCGAACTGCCGTGCGGTGAAGTGCTGCCGCGGTCGCCACGTCTCGCCGTACAACGGCTGGTCGGTCACAGCCGTCAATGCTAGAGCTTGTTGGCCTGCCTGATCACGTCGACCACGTCGGCCATCATCCCGGTCAGGTCGTAGTCCTTCGGTGTGTAGATCGCGGCGACGCCGGCCTTGCGGAGCGCGGCGGCGTCGGCCTCGGGCACGATCCCGCCCACGACGACCGGGACGTCCTCGAGACCGGCCTCGTGGAGACCCTCGACGACCTGCGGTACGAGTTCCATGTGCGAGCCGGACAGGATCGACAGGCCGACGCAGTGCACGTCCTCGGCGACCGCGGCGGCGACGATCTGCTCCGGCGTCAGGCGGATGCCCTGGTAGATCACCTCGAACCCGACGTCCCGGGCGCGGACCGCGACCTGCTCGGCGCCGTTCGAGTGCCCGTCGAGGCCGGGCTTGCCGACCAGGAGGCGCAGCCGGCCGCCGAGGTCGGCCGACGTCGCCGCGACCTTCTCCCGGACCGCGGCGATCTCCGCACCGCCCCCGGACACCCCGACCGACCCGGAGACCCCGGTCGGCGCGCGGTACTCGCCGTACATCTCCCGCAGGACGCCGGCCCACTCGCCGGTCGTCACGCCGGCGCGCGCGCACTCGAGCGTGACCGGCATCAGGTTGTCCGTCGACTTCGCCGCCGCACGCAGCTTGGTCAGCGCGGCCTCGACGGCTGACGTGTCGCGGTCGGCGCGCCATGTCCGCAGCGACTCCAGCGCCGCGGACTCGGCGGCCGGATCGACGGTCTGGATCGCGGTGTCCAGGTCGGCGGTCAGCGGCGACGGCTCGGTGTTCTCGAACTTGTTCACGCCGACGACGACCTGCTCACCGGACTCGATCCGCTGCCGGCGTTCGGCGTGCGACGCGACCAGCGCCTGCTTCAGGTAGCCGCTCTCGACCGCGGCGACCGCGCCACCCATCGCCTGCACCCGGTCGATCTCCTCCTGCGCACCGGCGACCAGCTCGTCGACCTTCGCCTCGATCACGTGCGAGCCGTCGAAGATGTCGTCGTACTCGAGCAGGTCGGACTCGTACGCCAGTACTTGCTGCATCCGCAACGACCACTGCTGGTCCCACGGGCGCGGCAGCCCGAGCGCCTCGTTCCAGGCCGGCAACTGCACGGCCCGGGCGCGGGCGTTCTTGGACAGCGTCACGCCGAGCATCTCGAGGACGATCCGCTGCACGTTGTTCTCCGGCTGCGCCTCGGTCAGGCCGAGCGAGTTCACCTGTACGCCGTACCGCAGCCGCCGGGCCTTCGGGTCGGTGACGCCGTACCGGTTCAGCGTCAGCTCGTCCCACAGCCGGACGAACGCGCGCATCTTGCACGTCTCCTCGACGAACCGCACACCCGCGTTCACGAAGAACGAGATCCGCTGTACGACGTCCCCGAACCGCTCCGGTGGCACCTGCCCGCCGTCGCGGACCCGGTCCAGCACGGCGATCGCGGTCGACAGCGCGAACGCCAGCTCCTGGACGGGCGTGGCGCCGGCCTCCTGCAGGTGGTAGCTGCAGATGTTGATCGGGTTCCACTTCGGCATGTTCGCGACCGTGTAGGCGATCACGTCGGTGGTCAGCCGCAGCGAGGCGTCCGGCGGGAAGGCGTACGTGCCGCGGGACAGGTACTCCTTGACGATGTCGTTCTGCGTCGTACCGGTCAGCTCGTCCGGCAGCGCACCCTGTTCCTGTGCGGCGACCTGGTACAGCGCGAGCAGCCACATCGCGGTCGCGTTGATCGTCATCGACGTGTTCATCTGCGCCAGCGGGATCTGGTCGAACAACGCCCGGACGTCACCGAGGTGCGCGACCGGTACGCCGACCTTCCCGACCTCGCCCTTCGCCAGCGCGTGGTCCGCGTCGTACCCGGTCTGCGTCGGCAGGTCGAAGGCCACCGACAGCCCGGTCTGCCCCTTCGCGAGGTTCCGCCGGAACAGCGCGTTGGACTCGGCCGCGGAGGAGTGGCCCGCGTACGTCCGCATCACCCAGGGTCGATCCATGTACCCGAGAGTAGGACTGTGTTCCCTTGTGAGTCGCCCCCTCGTGACTGGCGTCACGAGGGGGCTACATCACAGTCAGGCGCTCATCGGTAAAGGAGTGCGTTCCACGTTCAGGACCCGGTGCAGGCGGGTGACGGCGAGGATTCTGATCACCGACGGCATCGGGTGCCAGAGGACCAGTTGGCGGCCGAGGATCTGGGTACGGCGGTGGGTGGCGACCAGCAGGCCGAGGCCGGTCGCGTCGACCGCATCGACCTCCTCGAGGTCGACGATCACGTCGCCGGTGGAGGTGTCGATCAGATGGTTGAGGGTTTGACGGACGTCACCTACGGATCGGACGTCCAGGATTCCGGTCAGATGCACCACGTTGTCAGGCTCGAGCATGTGCGTGCCCTCCGCTCTTCCGGCGGCCCCCGAGTTCCATCGGCCGCGTGACAGCGCTTGTGTTCGTAAAGACTCCCCGAAGACACAGAAGGTTGCCAACCCCTCACGATCTTTTGATTCGCGAGACAATGTGATGGTGTTCGCCGAGGATTACTTCCTGTTCCCGGTGGTGGCCGTCGCCCTGGCCGGCGTGATGGTGCTGCTGTGCCGCTGGGCGTTCTCGAAGGCGAAAGGCGGGTCGCTGGTCCGGCGGGTCGACCAGACGCCCGCGGACCCGGACACGTTCGGCCTGCTCACCGCCATCCGCACGGTCCCGTCGTACAACGAGGCCCGGATCCTGGTCGCCCGCCTGAAGACCTTCGGCATCAAGGCGACCGCGGCCCGCACCACCGACGGCTGGACCGTCTACGTCTGGCCCCACGACGAACCCGCCGCCCGCGGCCTCCTCGACGCCTCCTGATCATCCGATAACCGGACGGCACGCGCCGGTCCGGCTAGGGTCGGGGGTATGGGGACTTTGCTTGAGCTGGACCTGACCCGCGGTGTGCTCGAGACGCCGCCTGCTTCGCCGGTGACCGCGTTTCGGATGCGGCATCTGCCGACGCTGCGTGAGTTGGTTGCGGCGTTGCGGAAGGGTGCCCGCGACGACGGGGTCGTCGGGGTGATCGCGCACCTCGGCGGCCACCGGCTGTCGCTCGCGCAGGTGCAGGAGCTGCGCGAGGCGGTGGCCGACTTCCGTACGTCGGGGAAGCCGGCCGTCGCGTGGACCGAGTCGTTCGGCGAGTCCGGCCAGGGCACCGTCCCGTACTACCTGGCCACGGCGTTCGACGAGATCTGGCTGCAGCCGTCCGGCGACCTGGCGATCACCGGTGTCTCGGTGCGGGCGGTCTTCATCCGCAGCGCCCTGGACAAGGCGGGTGTGATCCCCCAGTTCGGCAAGCGGCGCGAGTACAAGACGGCCGCGGACACGTTCACCGAGCGCGAGATGACCGGCCCGGCCCGGGAGATGGCGTCGCGGCTGGCTGAGTCGGCGTACGAGCAGATCGTCGAGGGCATCGCCGTACGGCGCAGGCTGGACACGACACGGGTGCGGGAGCTCGTCGACAGCGCGCCCCTGCATGGACAGGCCGGCCTGGACGCCGGGCTGGTCGATCGACTCGGCTACCGGTCGGACGTGTACGACGAGCTCGAGAAGCAACTGCAGTACGACGACAGGCTGCTGGCGGAGAGGTACATCCGCCGTGGCCCGCGGACGCTGGACGAAGTACGCAAGACCCTCCCCTGGCCGCAGAAGCCATTGGTGGCGGTAGTACGCGTAACGGGAGGCATCTCCGTCGGCCGCAACTCCAACAGCCCCATGGGCGGCCCTGGTTCCGGCTCAGACACCATAGGCGCCGCACTGCGCGCCGTTGCGGCCAACGAACACGTGAAGGCAGTAGTGCTGCGCGTCGACAGCCCAGGCGGCTCGTACGTCGCCTCTGACGCCATCCGCAACGAGGTACTGAGGCTGCGCTCCACCGGACGCCCTGTGATCGCGTCGATGGGCAGTGTCGCCGCATCCGGCGGGTACTTCGTGGCGATGCCGGCTGACGTCATCGTGGCGCAGCCGGGCACCATCACCGGGTCTATCGGCGTACTGACCGGCAAGGGCGTCGTACGGGACGCCCTAGGCCGTATCGGGATCTCACAGCAGGCCGTGTCCGAAGGCGCGAACGCCCAGATGTACTCGGCGCAGGAAGAGTTCACCGATGAACAGTGGGCGCGGCTGGAGGAAACACTCGACCGCATCTACAAGGACTTCGTCGGAAAGGCTGCCCAGGACCGGGGGCTCCCGGAGGAGCGGCTGGAGTCGCTGGCCCGCGGTCGGGTCTGGACCGGTGCGGACGCCCACAGCCACAAGCTCGTCGACGAACTGGGCGGTTTCCAGCACGCCCTGACGCTGGCGTGCAACCGGGCCGGTCTGGACCGCGACGAGATCGCCGTGACCGCCGTACCGCACCGCAACCTGCTGAGTCAGCTGAAGGCGCCCACGACGACCGATGATCTGGCTGTCACGGCAGCACCGCTGACACTCGATGGTCTGACCACCGGCCTCTACAGCGCGCTGGGCCTCCCGCCGGCGGGCGTACTGCGGATGCCGTTCAACTGGGAGATCGGCTAGGGCGTGTCTGACAATTCCGCGCCGTAGCGAGGAGGTGCTCGGTGCGGTAGCTCGGCGCGCGGGGGCGAAGGTCTCGATGCGGAGCATCGTGGCCTTTGCCCCCGCGCGGCGAGATGCCGTGCCGAGTGCCCCGCAGTAGGCGGGGAATTGTCAGACACGCCCTGAGCCACGGACGAGGCTGTCGCCGAGGTCCGAGCGGTGGTAGAGGACCGAGCGTCCGTGCCGGGCGGACGCGAGCAGACCGGCCGCGCGGAGTGCCCGTAGGTGCTGGTTGACCGCGGTCGGTGTGACCCCCAGACGCCGCGCGAGATCGGTCGACGACGCGGGCGTCTCGAGCAGTCCCATCAACCCCGCACGCCCCCGGCCGATGAGCCCGGCGAGGGCATCCGCCGACGGGCTGGTCTCGGTCTCCCAGAGCGTCGCCAGCCCACGCGCCGGGTACATGATCTGCGGCGGCTCCGCTGCCGAGATCGGCGCCGTCGCGCGCCGGCTGAACAGCGACGGGGCGAGCGTCAGCCCGCGTCCGGCGGTCGAGGTGCGGTAGGCCAGGTTGGCACGCAGCCGCACCGAGACAACCGCACCGTCGAGGCGGACGTGCGGGTCGAGGTCGGCGAACATCGCCGCGAGCCCGGCCTGCGCCATCACCCGGCCGCGGTGCACCACATCGGCCTCGAGGACGCTCCGCATCCGCGGCCAGTACGGCGCGAAGCAGGCTTCCCAGTAAGCGCGCAACGCCGCCAGCACCCGGTCGAGCACTTTCTCCGGCCGGCCACGCAGTACGGGCGGCAGCTCGGCCGGGTGCACGGCTACCAAGTCGGCGCGGACGACGGCGGCAGGAGTGCCGGTGAGCGCCGCGAACTCGGCGTCGATCCTGCCGAGCGGGGTGTACGGGCGCGGAGTGAGGAAGTCCGGGGACCACAAGGCCTCGTTCGTCAGGGCTCGCAGCAGGTCCAGCGGAAGCTCGGCCCGGGCGGCCTCGGTGGCTCGTAGCCACGGCAGCTGCAGCGGGAACCGGCCCGGATCCCGCAGGGTCCGCAGCGACAGCACCAGCTCGTTCAGCGGCGAGATCGCGAAGCGAACCTCGCCGAGGTCGTTCTCGGCAAGCTCGTACTCGATCATGAAGCAATACGCTACATCAGTAGTGCCGCCCGCACGCCGGATGCGACAACTGCCAGGTGCCCGAACTGCTTCGTGATCCCGTCGAACGTGCGCTCGCCGCCGCCATCGCCGCGCTCTCGCTGTCCCGGGGGATGTTCTTCGCGGTCAGCGCGCTGTACTTCACCCGCGGAGTCGGCCTGTCCCCCGCCGCCGTCGGCATCGGCCTGACGGCGGCAGGTGCGGTCGGCGTGCTGGCGTCGTACGCCGGCGGCCGCCTGAGCGACCGGTACGGCGCCGACCGGCTGCAACAGTGGGCTCTCGCGGCGAACGGTCTCGCACTGCTGGGCTATGCCTTGGCTCGCGACATGGTCAGCTTCGTCCTGGTTGCCGCCTGCGTCTCGGCCTCCCGCGGCCTGCAAAGCACCGCCCAGATGACGTTGCTCGCCCGGTGGTACGTCGGTCCCGAACGGGTCACAGTCCGCGCCCGGCTGCGCGTGGTGATGAACGTCGGCATCGGCGTCGGCACCCTGCTCGCGGGACTGGCCCTGGTCGCCGACACGGCAACGGCGTACCGGCTGACCGTCGTACTCGTCGGCACCATCACGCTGCTCGCCACCGTCCCGCTCGTGGGTCTGCGCCGGCGAGTGCCGGAACTGGCTGGCCGGATGGACGCTTCCGCCGGCACCGAGGCACGTCGCGGACCATCGCCGCTCCGGGATCGGACGTACGTCGTCACGACGATCCTCAACGCCCTACTGGCGATCCATTTCGCGCTGACGACGGTAGGGATCCCGCTGTGGGTCGCCGACCACACGAACGCGCCGACCGTCGTCGTGTCGGCGCTCCTCGTCGTCAACACCGGATACGTCGCGCTCTTCCAGGTCCGCGCGTCCCGAGGTACCCAGGACCTTCGCACCGCCGGACGTTCCGTACACCGAGCCGGCCTGCTGCTGTTCCTGGCCTGCCTACTGCTCGCCCTTGCCGGACATCTCGGCGCCGCCGCGGCTACCGCCGTACTGTTGCTCGCCGCGCTCGCTTCCTCGGCCGCCGAGACGCGGGGCGAGGCCGGGAGCTGGGGGATGGCGTTCGAGCTGGCCGATCCCGCGCGGGCCGGTGCGTACCAGGGACTCAGCCAGACCGGCGTCGCGCTGTCGCTGATGCTCGGCCCGGCGGTGGTCACGACGACCGCCGTCGACCACGGGACGCCGGGCTGGATCCTGCTCGGTGCCCTGTTCACCGCCGCCGGCGTAGCGAGCGCGGCGGTCGTGAACCGCGCCGCCGCCCGCCGCGGACAGTCGTCCGAGGCGGTCACCGCAAGTTAGTCGCGTTCGCCGCCGGGCACCCAGAGGACGTCGCCGCCGGAGGAGAGGTTGGCGACGCGGCCGAGGATGAAGAGCAGGTCGGACAGGCGGTTCAGGTAGGTGATCGCGAGCAGGTTGACCGACGGCCCGTGCGCCTCAACAGCGACCCAGCCGGCCCGCTCGGCACGACGTACGACCGTACGGGCGACGTTCAGGTACGCCGCGCCCTCGGTGCCGCCGGGCAGGATGAACGAGCGGAGCTTGGTCAAACGATTGTTGTACTCGTCGCACCACCCTTCGAGGCGGTCGACGTACTCCTGGGTGATCCGCAACGGCGGGTACTCCGGATCCGGCGTGATCGGGTTGCACAGGTCCGCGCCGACGTCGAACAGGTCGTTCTGGATCCGGGTCAGCAGCACCACGATCGCGCTGTTCAGGTGACCGGCGGCGATCGCCACCCCGATCGCCGAGTTCGCCTCGTCGACCTCGCCGTACGCCGCCAGCCGCGGATCGGTCTTCGAGGTCGTGGAGTTGTCGCCGAGGCGGGTCTCGCCGGCGTCACCGGTACGGGTGTAGATCCGCGTCAAGTTCACAGCCATGCCAGGACTCTACGCAAACCCCTGGACTCTCAAACGCTACAGTCGACCGGTGGAACGGTTTCGGATCGCGGGTGAGGCACGGCTCGACGGCGCTGTCGAGGTGGCCGGAGCGAAGAACAGTGTGCTCAAGCTGATGGCGGCGGCGTTGCTCGCCGAAGGTACGACGACGCTGCGGCAGGTGCCGGGCATCCTGGACGTCACGTTCATGGCCCAGCTGCTGGACACGCTCGGCTGCTCGGTGAAGGTGGACGCGGACGCCGGGATCGCGACGATCGCGGTGCCGGGCACCGTCGGGCACCAGTGCGACTACGAGCTGGTCCGCAAGCTGCGGGCCTCGATCTCGGTGCTCGGACCGCTGCTGGGCCGCTGCGGGCAGGCGGAGGTGGCGCTGCCGGGCGGCGACAACATCGGCTCCCGCGGGCTGAACATGCACGTCGCCGGGCTGGAGTCGATGGGCGCGAAGGTGCACATCGAGCACGGGTTCGTGATCGCCGAGGCGCCGCAGGGGCTGCACGGCGCCGAGGTGTGGCTGGACTTCCCGAGCGTCGGGGCGACCGAGACGATCATGATGGCGGCGGTGCTCGCGAAGGGCACCACGATCATCGAGAACGCCGCCCGCGAGCCGGAGATCCAGGACATCGCCGCGATGCTGGTCGAGATGGGCGCGCAGATCGACGGCGCCGGCTCACCGCGGATCGAGATCACCGGCGTCGACGGCCTGCTGAACCCGGTCGACCACGTGGTGGTCCCGGACCGGATCGTGTCCGGCAGCTGGGCGTTCGCGGCCGCGATCACCAAGGGCGACGTGACCGTGACCAACGGCCATGCGGAGCACCTCGAACTGCCGCTCGACAAGCTGCACAGGGCGGGCGCCGAGATCACCGTGCTGAACCCGGGCTTCCGGGTCCGGATGCACGACCGTCCGAAGCCGGTGGACGTGGTCACGCTGCCGTATCCCGGGTTCGCGACCGACCTGCAGGCGTTCGTGATCGCGCTGAACGCCCTGAGTGACGGTGCCGCGATGGTGACCGAGAACCTGTTCGAGGGCCGGTTCACGTTCGCGCAGGAGCTCACCCGGCTGGGCGCGCAGATCCAGACCGACGGGCACCACGCGGTGGTCCGCGGCGTGCCGCGGCTGTCCGGTGCGCCGGTGGTCGCCTCCGACATCCGGGCCGGCGCCGCGCTGGTGCTGGCCGGGCTGGCCGCCGAGGGCGAGACACTGGTCTCGGCCGCCCACCACGTGCATCGCGGCTACACCGACTTCGCCGGCAACCTCCGCCGCCTCGGCGCCGACGTCGTCGTCGAACCTGACGATGCGGAGATGTACTGGGGCTGAACCCTCCACTGCCGGCTTGTTTCACCGCTGACGGGTTGCAGCACGCCAGCCGTCACACAACCCGGCCGCGGGTCACGGGTTAGGGTCTTCCGCATGAGTGCGCGTGTGGTGAAGCCGGTCGGGCGGGGTTTTCTGTTCCTGGACTCGCATCCGGCGGGGTGTGCCCGGGTGGTGCGGGACATGGCGGCCGAGGTCGCTGGGCCCACAGGTGGCGAGCCGGCGGAGCGGCGTACGGCGCTGGTGATCGGGTCGAGCTCGGGGTACGGGCTCGCGACCACGATCGCGGGGCTCGCCCGCTACGGGATCGACGGGGTCGGCGTCTGCTTCGAGAAGGCGGCCACCGCCCGTCGTACGGCGACCGCCGGGTGGTACCGGACCGCGGAGACCGCCGCGCTGGCCGCGGAGCTCGGCCGCTCGTGGAGCTTCGTCAACGCGGACGCCTTCGCCGACACCACCAAGGACGAGGTGCTCGACCTGGTCGCGGCGAAGCTCGGCAGGATCGACCACCTGATTTACAGCGTCGCCGCGCCGCGCCGTACCGACCCTCGCACCGGCGAGACGTACCAGTCGGTGCTGAAGGCGATCGGCTCCCCGCACAGCACGAAGAGCCTGGCCTTCGAGGACGGCGAGCCGGTGCTGCAGGAGGCCGTCCCGATCGAGGTCGCGAACGACGACGAGATCGCCCAGACCGTGAAGGTGATGGGCGGCGAGGACTGGACCCGCTGGGTCGCCGCGCTGCAGGAACGCGACCTGCTCAACTCCGGGTTCAACACCGTCGCACTCACCTACATCGGCTCGGAGCTCACCGGCCCGCTCTACCGCCAGGGTTCGATCGGCGCCGCGAAGGCCGACCTCGAGCAGACCGCGCTGAAGCTGGCGGCCGACGGCGTGACCGCGATGACCTCGGTGAACGGCGCCGCCGTGACCCAGGCGTCGTCGGCGATCCCGGGGATCGGACTGTACGTCAGCCTGCTGCACAACGTTCTCGGCGCTGCGGATGTCGCGCCGGACTGGCAGACCCCGATCGAGCAGTCGGCCGCACTCTGGGGCCAGCTCACCGGCGCTGTCCCGCTGGACCTCGACGAGGCCGGCCGCATCCGCCTCGACCGGTGGGAGCTCGCCCACGAGGTGCAGGAAGCCGTCCGTGCCAGCTGGCAGTCCGCGACCAGGGACAATCTCACCAAGCTCGCGGACACCGACTGGTTCTTCGCCGAGGTCCGCCGGCTGTACGGGTTCGACGTACAGGACGTGGACTACGACGCGGAGACCGAGGTCGACGTCGCGTGGCCTACAGGGGTTTGAACGAGACCATCTCCAGGACCAGCTCGGCCGCCTCGTCGGACGCGGCCAGGTCGACGGACGCGGTGATCCGCCAGTCGTGGTTGCCTTCCGGGTCGTCGATGATCTGCTGGACCTCCCAGTAGCCCGGGTGTTCCTCGACCAGGAACAGCGCGGGACCGCGGGCTTCCGGGCCGGTGCCGACGACCTCGTGTTCGGCGTAGTACGCCGTACCGGCCTCGGCCCAGCGGCCCGCGTCCCAGCCGGCTTCGCCGTCGAGTTGACCCAGCTCGGCCCAGCGGTGCAGGGCGAGCAGCTCGACGCGGCGGAACATCGCGTTCCGGACGAGTACCCGGAAGGCCCTGGTATTCAAGGTGATCCGGCGCGGCCCGGCCGGCACGACCTCGACCTGCGTCTCGTCGGCGGGGTTGGTCAGTTCCTCCCACTCGTCGAGCAGGCTGGAGTCGGTCTGCCGGACGACCTCGCCGAGCCACTCGATCAGGTCGGCCAGGTCCTCGTCGACCTTGTCCGGCGGGACGGTCTGCCGCAACGCCTTGTACGCGTCGCTCAGATACCGCAGTACGACGCCCTCCGAGCGCGCCAGCCCGTAGTACCCGATGAACTCGCCGAACGTCATCGCCCGCTCGAACATGTCCCGGACGACGGCCTTCGGTGACAGCCCGGTGTCCGCGATCCACGGATGCGTCTGCCGGTACATCTCGAACGTTGCCTCGAGCAACTCCTGGAGCGGCTTCGGCCAGCTGACGTCCTCGAGCAGCTCCATCCGTTCGTCGTACTCGATGCCCTGGGCCTTCATCGCGTTCACGGCCTCGCCCTTGGCGTGGTGCTCCTGCGCCCAGAGCACCGCGCGCGGGTCCTCCAGCGTCGCCTCGATGATCGAGACCACGTCGAGCGCGTACGACGGATCCGCCGGGTCGAGCAGGTCGAGGGCGGCCAGCGCGAACGTGGACAGCGGCTGGTTGAGGCTGAAGTCCTTCTGCAGGTCGACGGTCAGCCGGAGGATACGGCCGTTCTCGTCGGGCTCGTCGAGGCGTTCGACGACACCCGCGGTGACCAGCGTGCGGTAGATCTGGATCGCGCGCCGGATCAGCCGGACCTGCGACCGGGAGTCCTCGTGGTTGTCGCGGAGCAGCTGCCGCATGCTCTCGAACGCGTTGCCGTCGCGGGCGATCACGTTCAGCAGCATCGCGTGGCTGACCCGCATCCGGGACTGCAGCACCTCCGGTTCGGCCGCGACCAGCCGGTCGAACGTGTCCTCGCCCCAGGTCACGAACCCTTCCGGCGGCTTCTTCCGCTGCACCTTGCGCTGCTTCTTCGGGTCGTCGCCGGCCTTCGCGAGGGCCTTCACGTTCTCGACGACGTGGTCCGGGGCCTGGACGACGACGGTGCCGGACGTGTCGTACCCGGCCCGCCCGGCGCGGCCCGCGATCTGGTGGAACTCGCGCGCCTTGAGGATCCGCTGGCGGCGTCCGTCGTACTTGCTGAGCGCTGTGAGTACGACGGTCCGGATCGGGACGTTGATGCCGACGCCGAGGGTGTCGGTGCCGCAGATCACCTTGAGCAGACCGGCCTGCGCGAGCTGCTCGACGAGCCGCCGGTACTTCGGGAGCATGCCGGCGTGGTGGACCCCGATGCCGTGCTTCACGAGCCGCTGCAGGGTCCGGCCGAAGCCCTTGCTGAACCGGAAGTTGCCGATCAGCTCATTGAGCTTCTCCTTCTCCTCCTTCGTGGAGACGTTGATGCTCATCAGGGCCTGCGCGCGTTCGAGGGCGGCCGCCTGGGTGAAGTGCACGACGTACACCGGGGCCTGGTGTGTGGTGAGCAGCTCTTCGAGGGTCTCGTGCAGCGCGGTCGTGACGTACTTGTAGATCAGCGGGACCGGGCGTTCGCCGGACGCGACGATCGCGGTCGGGCGGCCGGTGCGCCGGGACAGGTCGATCTTGAAACGCTCGACGTCGCCGAGGGTCGCGGACATCAGGACGAACTGCGCCTTCGGCAGCTCCAGCAGCGGGACCTGCCACGCCCAGCCGCGGTCCGGCTCCGAGTAGAAGTGGAACTCGTCCATCACGACCTGGCCGATGTCCGCCTCGGCGCCTTCGCGGAGCGCGATGTTCGCGAGCACCTCGGCCGTACAGCAGATGATCGGGGCCGACGCGTTGACGGCGGCGTCACCGGTCAGCATGCCGACCTTGTCCGCGCCGAAGATGTCGCACAACGCGAAGAACTTCTCCGAGACCAGGGCCTTGATCGGCGCGGTGTAGAAGGTCCGCTGCCCGTTCGCGAGCGCGGCGAAGTGCGCGCCGGTGGCAACCAGGCTCTTCCCGGACCCGGTCGGCGTCGACAGGATCACGTTCGACCCGGTCATGACCTCGATCAACGCCTCTTCCTGAGCCGGGTACAACGAGATCCCCTGCTCCCCCACCCACCCCTGAAAGGCGTCGAACAGGTCGTCAGGCTCGGTGGTCCCCGGAAGTTTCTCAGTAAGCGTCATCACTACCTATTGTCCCTGAACAGACAATCCACCAACGCCGCCGGGTCCCACGTCCCCGGCCAGTCGCTCACCTGTCCGTCCCCGACCTCCACCACCCGCAGAACCCCGTCCGCTCGCCACACCACATCCACCGTCACGAACGGCAGGTCCAGGGCCAGCTCGGGGAAGCTCGACCCTTCGGGCAGGTCGTTCGGCGTGTCCGGGTGTGGCGTGACGAGCACACACCGCCCGTCGACCCACCAGGTCCGCGCCTCGGCGCCGACGAAGTCCTCGAACCGCCGCAGCACGTACCCGCCGGTGAAGGAGTCCTCCCGCAGCTCGCGGAATCTCCGCGCCACCCGCTCGACGCCTTCCCGATCAGCCAGCTCCGGAATGTAGGCCGCCTCGTCCCAGTAGTGCTTCATCGACTTGACGTAGTCCCGCAGTACTGCGGGACCCGTCCCCAGCCGCTCCGCGGCAGTCACCAGTTGCGGTACGTCGTCCCCGTCGGTCCACGTCGACGCGGGCGTGAGCTCGCGGACCACGTCGTACCAGCCGGGCAACTCGTGCGCGGCGCGGTAGGCGGCGGGCGACGTCCGAAGAAGCACGTCGCGCGCGGCGAGCGCCTGCGCGAACCCGTCGTACTCCGCCGCCGACATCATCCAGCCGCGGTACACCGCGTCCTCCGCCGGCGGTACACCGGCGACCGCCCGCTCCGGATCGCCGATCGCGTCGTGGTCGATCCGGGCGACCGGGATGCCGCGGTCCCGGGCCGCCGTGGCCTGACCGGCGAAGTGCGGGTCGACGCGCCGTGGGTTCAACGGGTCGGACGGTACGAGCAACATGCCGTCGATGGTCGCAGAATCTGCAGCTCGACACGGCGTATATCCCTGGACCCCGCTCCTCGCGCCGGGCGACCCGCGGCAGTGGCCTGATACGTCCTGTCGAGCGGGAGACGCACCGTTCGGCTCGCGGACGCGACCGTTCGGCGACAGAATCTTTGCAAACGATTGCATGCGTAAGTATTCGGAGGTGACTTGATGCGCATGACGATGACATGGCGCCGGATGGGCGCGAGTTTGCTGGTGACAGCGATGGGTGCGGCGGGTCTGGTGAGCGCCGCGACCACGGACGATCCGGGCGATCAGGGCGCGGCCGACGTGCTGGTGACCACGTGGGGCGCGGCCGACGACATCGCCGGCGGGACGCTGACCGACATGACCGTGCGG
Source organism: Kribbella sp. NPDC051137 (assembly GCF_040682535.1). Taxonomy (NCBI): domain Bacteria; kingdom Bacillati; phylum Actinomycetota; class Actinomycetes; order Propionibacteriales; family Kribbellaceae; genus Kribbella; species Kribbella sp. NPDC051137. Next base: position 207,577 of record NZ_JBFBBI010000002.1, on the reverse strand, counting down.
AACGTGCTGCGGACCAGCGTCGGCGGGAACGATCTGCGGATCCGGATCTCGAACGCGAACGGGGACCAGCCGCTGGTGACCGACTCGGCGTACGTCGGCCGGCAGGCGACCGGAGCGAGCGTGGTGCCCGGGTCGAGCCGGCGGTTGACGTTCGGAGGCAGTACGACGGTGACGATCCCGCCGGGCGCGATGGCGATCAGCGACCCGCTCCCCGGGACGGTGCCCGCGCTGACGAGTCTGACGGTCAGCCTGCACGTGGTCGGGACGACAGGCGTGATCACCGCACACAACCGGGCGATGCAGCACAGCTACAAGTCGACCTCGGGCGACCACGCCGCCGACGAGACGAGTACGGCGTACCAGACCGAATCCGCGGCCTGGTACTTCGTGAACGCCGCGATCGTCGACGCCCCGGAGCAGGTCCAGACCGTGGCCACGCTCGGCGACTCGATCACGTCGTCGGTCGGTACGACGATCGACACAAACCGGCGCTGGCCGGACATCCTGGCCGACCGGTACGCGGAACTGCCGGAACCGCGCCGGCTGGCGATCTCCAACGAGGGCATCTCGGGCAACCGCGTCCTCGGCGGTGTCGCGAAGGCAGGCAGCGCCGGGGCGAGTGCGCTGGCGCGACTCGACAAGGACGTGCTGACCAAGCCCGGCGTACGGACCGTGCTGCTGCTGGAGGGCATCAACGATATCTACGCCGGCGCCACCACCGACCAACTGATCGCGGGCTACCGCCAGCTGATCGCCCGGGTGCACGCGTCCGGGCGGTGCATCGTCGGTGGGACCCTCACGCCGATGGGCAGCTCGTTCGTCTACAGCCCGGAGAAGGAGGCGGTCCGCCAGGCCGTCAACACGTTCATCCGCACCAGCGGCGAGTTCGACGGCGTAGCCGACTTCGACGCGGCCACCCGAGACCCGGCCGACCCGAGCCGCCTGGCCCCGGCGTACGACGGCGGCGACGGCCTCCACCCCAACGACGCCGGAAACGCCGCTATGGGTAATGCTCCCAACCTGGATTCTCTTCGGTGCATGTAACAGCACGCCCGCCCGTCGCCCTGGCGGGCGACGGGCGGGCGGATGGAAGAGGCGCCGAGACGGGTGACCGGGTTGCCGGGTGGTCTGGTGGTGGCTTCCGCTCGTCCTCCGCGCTGCTGCTGCCGGCGCACTACCTGAAGGCTCTCCCCGGTTCAGCTCACTTCTCGCCCCTGATCGCCAGTGCCTGTTCGAGTTCGTTGCGGATGGCGTCGGCGCCGGACTTGCGGTAGTCGGCGACCGCTTTGTCCCAGGAGCTGAGGTCGGCTCGGCCCAGTTGGATGTCCTTGGTGAGCGAGTCCATCCGGGTGTCGAGAATCTTGCCCTTGGTCGACTGGGTGGGTGAGTACAGACCGTACGTCGGTGACGTGATCGCCGTCGGAAGCACCGCCTTGAAGTGTGCGTACGCCGTGTCGACCGCCTCGGGATGCCCGGGGAAGTACGTGGGATACGGACCGTCCGCAAGGTACTGGATCGGGAACTCCCCGAGACAGACCTCGCTCCCGCCGTCCTTCGTCAGCACCGGGTCCGTCCCGTCCAACGTGTAGTGCCGCCCAGGAAGACCGAATTTCCGGAACAGGTACTCCTCGGTCCCGAACGGCGCGGCGAACCAGTTCAGCACCCGCAGCAACGTCTTGATCCGCGCCGGCGACCCCGGCCGGATCGCGGCGATCGAGTTGTTCGGCGACCCGAGCAACACCCGGCCCACCTTCCCGTCCGCGGCCCGCGGTACCGGGATCGAGATGCTGAACGACTGGTCGGTGGCCCGCCGGTAGAAGCTCTGGATCGACGAGTACGTGTCCTGCGTCATCACCGCCGACCCCTGTGTGAACCACACCTTCTGGTTCGCCTTCGCGACCCCGTCCGGGTGGATCACACCGTCCTTCACCATCTGCCGGGTGATCGCCAGCATCTCCTTGTGCTCCGGCAGTTCCCGGCTGTGCACGAGCTTCCCGTCCCGCACCTCCCATCCGTTGGGCAGGCCAAGCATCGCGCTGAGCGCCGCGGTCGGCGGTACCGCGAACCCCCACCGGTTCTTCCGCCCGTCGGTGACCGCCTTCGCCACCTTCTGCAGTTCGTCGGGCGTCGGCGACCCGAGCTCGACGCCGAGCTTGTCGAGTAGGTCCTGCCGGGCGAGCAGCGTGTTCGACGACATGATCCCGCGCTGGATCGGTACGGCGCGGATGCCGCCGGAGAACACGCAGCCGCGCCAGGACGCCTGCGGCGCGTTCGCCAGGAACGGGTACTCGAGGATCGCGTCCCCGGACAGGTACTCGGTCAGGTCCTGGGCCCGCGCCTCCAGGAACTGCGGCAGGTACGCGAACCCGCCGTCCACGTTGAACAGGTCGCCCAACGTGTCACCGGCCACCGACGTGGCGAACTTGTTCGGGTAGTCGGCGGCCGCCGTGATGTTCAGCTCGAGCGGTGCCCCGAGCCGCCGGTTCAGCTCCTGCCAGTACGGGTTCCGGTCCGCGGTCGGCGGAATCGGGTTCGACGTCAACGTCGTACCGGACACGGTGTGCCCGTCGCCGGGTACGCCGCTGGTGACCTTCGCCGGATGCTCCGGGAACCGGTAGAAGCAGTCCGGCATCAGCGGATGGCTGCGCGGCAGGTCCGGCTTCGGCCCGTCGAACCGCTTGTACGTCGGCAGCTCGACCGGTTTGTTCAGCGCCGCGATGTCGGTAGACCGGGTCACCGTGGAGCACCCGGTCAGGGCGCCGGCGGCGGCGATCGATCCGGCCAGGAACGTCCTTCGACGCAGAGTCATCCCTTCACCGCCCCGGTCATCATGCCCTTGGCGAAGTGCCGTTGCAGGAACGGGTACACGATCAGGATCGGCACCAGCGACACCACCAGGATCGCCATCTGGATCGACTCCTGCGGCGGCAACTGGTCGGCCGCCGCGCCGCCGAGGTCCCCGCTGCTCAGCTCGGTGTTGTTGATGACGTACGTACGCAGTACCAGCTGCAGCGGCCATTTCGCGGTGTCGTTGATGTAGAGCATCGCGTTGAAGAACGCGTTCCAGTACCCGACCGCGTAGAACAGCCCGACGACCGCGAGAACGGCCTTGGACAGCGGCAGCACGATCGACCAGAAGATCCGGAAGTCACCGGCCCCGTCGACGCGGGCGGAGTCGAGGACCGAGTCCGGGATGCCCATGAAGAACGAGCGCAGCACGATCACGTTGAAGCCGCTGATCGCGGTCGGCAGGATCAGCGCGAGCAGCGAGTCGAGCAGCCCGAACTCCTTCACCACCAGGTAGTTCGGGATCAGCCCGGGGCTGAACAACAGGCTGAACAGCACGATCATCAGGATCGGCCGCTGCCCGAACGAGCCGCGCCGGCTGAGCGCGTACGCCAGCATCGTCGACCCGGCGAGGCTGACCAGCGTGCCGCCGACCGCGATCAGTACGCTGACCCCGAGGGCCCGTTGGACGACGCCGCCGTTGAAGATCGCCTTGTACGCGTCCCAGTTGAGCCCGTCCGGCCAGAGCACGAAGCCGCCGGAGTTCGTGACGTGCTGCTGGCTGGCGATGCTTGTCGAGATCACCCCGAGGAACGGGATGACGACGACCGCGCAGCAGACCACCAGCACGACGCCCTTGAGCACCCGCGACGACATCGCCGGGCCGTCGTCGATTCCCCTCTGCTCCAGAACACTCATTTCTGATACACCCCCGCCTCACCGAAGATGTGCGCGATCTTGTTGGCGCCGATCACCAGGACGACGGCAACGAGTCCCTTGACCAGCCCGACAGCGGCCGATACGCCCCACTGCCCGGCCAGTACGCCGTTGTTGTAGACGTACGTGTCGAGTACTTCGCTCGCCGGCCGGCCGACCAGGTTCTGCTGCAGGATGATCTGCTCGAACCCGACGGTCAGCGAGTCGCCGAGCCGCAGGATCAGCAGCAGGATGATCAGGCTGCGGATCCCGGGCACGGTGACGTGCCACAGTTGCCGCCAGCGGGACGCGCCGTCGACCCGCGCGGCCTCGTACAGCCCGGGATCGATCTGGGTCAGCGCGGCCAGGAACAGGATCGTCCCCCAGCCGGTGTCCTTCCAGATCACCTGGCTGGTGAGCAGCGCGATGAAGCCGTCCGGGTTGCCGAGGAAGTCGATCGTGCCCATGCCGTGCGAGCGCAGGAAGTTGTTGATCAGGCCGCTGCCGCCGAGGATCTGCTGGAAGATCGCGATCACGATCACCCAGGACAGGAAGTGCGGCAGGTACAGCACCGACTGGACGACGCGCTTGATCCGCTCGGACAGCAGGCTGTTCAGCAGCAGCGCCAGCGCGATCGGCGCCGGGAACACGAAGATCACCTGGACCAGCGTGATCAGCAGTGTGTTCTTGAGGGCGTTCAGGAACTCGGCGTCGCCGTTGAAGATCACCGCGAAGTTGTCCAGCCCGACCCAGGCGCTGCGGCCGAGCGGGACGAACGGCAGGTACTCCTGGAACGCGATCAGGTTCCCGAGCAACGGCAGGTAGTGGAACGCCAGCAGCAGCACGAGCCCGGGCAGTGCCATCAGCAGCAGGACCTTGTCCCGTTTGGCACGCGCCCACCACGACAACGGCTTGGCGGCGGCAGATGTACTGTCCGTGACGATGCCCGGCGGTCCGGAGCCGGTCGGCGGCACAGCTGTGGTCAGTCGGCTGGGGCTTCGGTCTGTTTGAGCCACGCGGCACTCCCAGGGTCGTCTCCCCCCACGGTCGGAGAACGCTTTCCCTACCCCCGTGTCCGACTGTCTCCGGTGTTGGGGAGTCGCGCAGCTCTTGTCGGAGTGTCTGCCGGAATCCGGTCAGCCGCGCCGGTGCCAGCGGGTTTCGGCGGTGCCCGTCCGGGCCAGGTGCTCGAGGTGCGCGCGGGCCATCCGGACGGTCTGCAGGTTGATCCCGCCGTACGTTCCGAGCTCGGTACCGATGGCATCGGCGAGATCACGGACAGTCAGCGAGCCCCGGCTCCGGAGCAGCCGGGCGGTCAGCGTGTCGACGGTGCTCACCCACTCCAGGCTCTCCTCGATCAGCTTCCGCCCGGCGGTCCCGTCGATCGCGTCTCCGTGCGACGGGACCAGTACGTCGAAGTCCAGCTCCAGCAGCCGGGCCAGCCCGGCCGAGTACCGTGTGACGTCGGTGTAGAGCGGCGCCAGCCACAGGTCGCTGTCCAGGTACGGCCGCCCGCGCCCCTGCACGTCGTCGAACGTGAACAGCGTCCGCGACGTCTCGTCCAGTACGGCGATGTGCCCCGGGCTGTGGCCGCTGGTCGTGATCACCTGCAGCGGGCGCTCGCCCGGCAGCCGGTCCCCGTCGCGCAGCAGTACGTCGATGCGCACCCGCTCGTCGAGCATCCCGAACAACTCCGCCCGCTCGTCCTCGGACAGGTCCATCGCGTCCGGGTCCGAACCCCACAGCTCGGTCACCAGCCGCTCGTTGTCCTCCAGCCAGCCGGCCTCCAGCGCCGGCGCGGCGAACCGGGCGCCGCTGTGCTTCTTCAGTACGGCGTTGCCGCCCATGTGGTCAGGATGCGCGTGGCTGTTGACCACCAGCGTCAGATCCGACAGGCCGAGGCCGAGCGCGGCCAGCTCGGGCGCGGTCGACGACTCGGGCGTCGACGCGATGCCGGCGTCCAGCAGAACCAGCTCGGAGCCGGCGTCGATCACGTGCAGCCAGAGCGGCAGCCCGCACACGTGCGGGTAGTCGGTCGCCAACCGGTGGATCCCGGGCGCGATCTCGGTAGCCATCGTGCTCACCGTCCCTCGAAGTTGCCGGTACGCCGTTCCGCGAACGCCGCGCGTCCTTCCGCGGCGTCCTGGGTGCCCAGGGCAACCGCCTGGAGTTCGCGTTCGTACTGGATCGCTGCCTCCAGGCCCATCGACCAGGCCGCGCGCAGGTTGGCCTTGGCGGCGGCCGCGGCGATCGGCGGGCGGGAAGCGATCCGCTGTGCCAGCTCGGTTGCGGCCGGCAACAGTTCGGCAGGCTCGACGAGCTTGCTGACCAGGCCGATCCGGAGCGCCTCGACGGCGTCGATCGGGTCGCCGGTGAGCAGCAGGGTCGCGGCGTCGGTGGCCGGTACCGAGGCGGCGAGGAGGGCGGTCACTCCGCCGCCGCCGATCCAGCCGAGCTTGATCTCCGCCGCCGCGAAGCTCGCCGTCGTCGCGGCCAGCCGGATGTCGCAGGACAGCGCGAGCTCGAGGCCGCCGCCGTACGCGTAGCCGTTGACCGCGGCGATCACCGGCGTCCGGAGCGAGCGCAGCGCGTCGCAGTAGTCGCGGCGGTTCCGGAAGTGCCACGGGCCGTCGTACCGGTCGAGCTCGCCGACGTCGCTGCCGACCGAGAACGCCCGCTCGCCCGCGCCGGTCACCACGACCGCGCGGATCGACGGGTCGTCGTCGATCCGTGGGATGAGCTCGAGCAGCTCGGCGCTCATCGACCGGGTCGCGGCGTTCAGCTTCTCCGGCCGGTCCAGCGTCAGTACGCCGACGTACCCGTCCTGCTCGAAGCGGATCCGCCCCGTCATGAGGCCACCACGTACCCCTGCTCCAGAAGCGTCTGCTGTTTCGCCGGAGACAGCCCCAGCTCCTCCAACAGCTCGACCGTGTGCTCGCCTACCAGCGGCGCGGGCCGCAGTACGTCGGCCGGTGTCCGGCTGAACCGGTACGGGAACCCGGGGGTCGTCACAGTTCCCTCAGTCGGGTGTTCGTACGTCACGAAGGACTCGTTGTGGAGGACTTGCGGGTCTGTGCGCAGGTCGTCGTACGACAGCACCGGCCCGCACCACACGCCGCGTTCCCGCAGCTTCAGCATCCAGTGCTCCGTCGACTCGCGCCGTAGCGCCGCCGACACCGCCGCGGCGATCTCGTCCCGTCGCGCGAACCCGTCCCGTTCCGCGTCCAGCCCGGCCAGCTGCGGCGCGTCCAGCACCTCCGCCAGTACAGGCAGGTTCGCGAACGCCAGCGAGATGTAGCCGTCGGCGGTGGTGAAGATCCCGTACGGCGCCCGGATGTAGCTGTGCGCGTGGACCTCCTCCGACCGTGTCTGCGGTACGCCGCCGACGGTGTGCACCGACAGCTCCTGCATCTGCAGGGCGATCACGGCGTCCAGCATGTTCACCTCGACAAGCTGTCCTTCGCCTGTCCGCTCCCGGTGCAAAAGAGCAGCCAGGACTCCTTCGAACGCGCTGTACGCCGTTACCGCGTCGGCTAGGAAGTACGGCGCGGCGACGGGCGGCTCATCCGGGCGGCCGGCACTGAACAGCGCACCGCTCATCGCCTGCACCAGGAGGTCCTGCCCGGGCCACTCGGCGTACGGACCGGTCTCGCCGTACCCGGAGATCGATACGTAAACCAGGGAGGGCTTGAGGGCGCGCAGGGTGGCGTAATCGACGCCCAGTCGTGCAGCCACGCCAGGGCGGTAGTTCTGCAGGAACACGTCCGACGTCCGCACCAGCTCGTACAGGAGTTCGCGGCCCTCGTCGGACTTGAGGTCCACGGCCAGGCTGCGCTTGTTGCGGTTCAGCGAGAGGAAGGAAGCGTTGACCTCGTTGCCGGCGGCACCGCCCGCAGACGTGTGCCGCTGCCATTCGCCGGTCGTCGGCTCGACCTTGACCACGTCCGCGCCGAGGTCACCGAGCCGCATCGCGGCCAGCGGCCCGGCCATCGCCACCGAGAGGTCGAGGACCCGGTAACCGCCAAGGATGTTCATTGCGCCGTCCAGCCCGCGTCGACCGGCAGCACCGCGCCGGTGATGAACGACGCGTCGTCACTGGCGAGGAACGCGATCGCGGCGGCCACCTCGGACGGCTGCCCGATCCGGCCGAGTGCGTGGTGCCGGTCGACCATCGCCTGCATCGCGCCTGGGTCGTCCTCGCCGCCGACCTTGCCGTTGCGGATCAACGGAGTGTCGATCAGGCCGGGGGCCACACAGTTCGCGCGGACCCCGTCGCGGCCGTGGTCGAGCGCCATCGCCCGGGTCAGGTTCTCCACGCCCGCCTTCGCGGCGCAGTACGCCGATCTGTTGCGCTCTCCCACGGTCCCGATAGCCGACGAGATCGTGACGATCGCCCCACCGCCCTGTGCGACAAACCGCGGCAGGACGGCGCGACAGGAGTTGTAGACGCCGGTCAGATCAACATCCAGAATCGTCCGCCATTCTTCGGGCGAAGTGTTCGGCACGGTGTCGCAGACATCCACACCAGCAGCACTCACCAGCACGTCGACCCGCTCCAAACCGTCGACCACCTCCAACGTGCGCTCGAGATCAGTCACATCGAGCTCGAACGCCCGCGCGGTGTTCAGTTCGTCGGCGAGCTGCTGCGCGGCTGTGCCGTTGCGGTCGCAGATGATGACCTGGGCGCCTTCGGCCGCCAGGCGGCGGGCCGAGGCCGCGCCGATCCCGGAGGCTGCTCCGGTGATCAGCGCGACCTTGCCTGCAAACCTTTCTGTATCCATGAACTCTCAGGGCTTCTCGTAGGGGAACGATGGCAGTACGCCGATCTGGTCGTACTGCAGCTTGGAGTCGTCGAACCCGGCCTCCCAGCTCACGTTCGCGAACGTGTCGCAGGGACCGGCCGACGGCCCGTGGTACGGATCGCTCTCGGTGTTCGTCACCTTGATGTCCGAGAACGCGAACCCGCAGCCGCCGAAGTCCATGTGCACGCCGTACGGCTTGGCGTCCGGCATCGACGGGTCGGCGTTCGCGTCGTCGATGATCATCTGCGACACCGAAGCGTCCGGCGTGTACGGCGGCTGGTTCCGCACCCCGTACGCGTAGAACGGACCGGTGTCGCCGCTGTCCTGCGCGAGATGCGACAGCCGCACGTACTTCACGGTGTTGCCGCCGGTGTAGTTGTCCGCGTTCGGGATCTCCGGCCGGGACTCGATGCTGATGCCGTACCGCGCGCCGTGTTCGACGACGGTGTGACTGACCAGGTTGCGGCCGCTGTCCATGATCTCGACGCCGGCCGAGTCGCCCGGTACCAGTTCACCGATGTGATGGATGTAGTTGTTGGTGAACGTGTTGTCGTGCGCCAGGTCCCCCTCGCCGGGGTACCCGCCCTCGACCTTGATGCCGTCGTTGCCGATGTGTTCGAGCAGGCTGTCCGACACGGTTGCCTTCTCGTTCGCGAACAGCAACTCGATCCCGGTGAAGCCGGTCTGCTGCAGATGCAGCCTGGTCAGCGTCACGCCCCGGGTGTTGGTGAGGGTGATCGCACCCCACTGGTTCCGCGGCATCTCGATCTGCGTGTCGTACTTCGGGTACTTGTGCTTCTGCCCCGAGTCGCCGGTCCCGTTCCAGCCGTACCGGTACCACTGCATGAAGTCGGTGTGCTGGATCGTGAAGCCGTCGAGCGTCAGGTTCTCCACCCGCCGGTTCACGGACGCGCCGGCGATCGAGAACACCTCGGTCTGCGTCGGCCGGAACACCTTGACGCCGTCCATGGTGCCGCCGGACGGCTTGTAGTACAGGGTCTTCGCCGGGTAGTCCAGGTAGTACTCACCGGCCTGGTCGAGCAGGCTCAGCGAGTTCTGCACGTAGTACCGGGAGCCGCCGCCGGAGTTGATGAAGCCGTACCGCGCCGGGTAGACCAGCGTGGTCCGCTTCTTGGTGAAGTTGATGTCGAGCATCGGGATCGTGTCGGTGAACCAGGACCACGAGCCGCCCGACCAGACCGTCACCTGCGCCGGCCAGTCGGTGCCGAGCCGCAGGTCCCAGGACGGGTCGATGTCGCCGGTGTTGAAGCCGAGCTGGTCGTGCACCGCCTCCTTGGTCGAGTCGAACAGGATCGACTTCAGGTACGGCGCCCACTTGTCGTCGGACTCCTTGTTCGGGTAGCGCGCCGTCGTGGCGCGCTTGCCCTCGGCGTACAGGCTGTAGAACGGCTGGCTGATGTCCACCGGCGCCTTGAAGATGCCGTCCTTGTACGGCGTCCAGCCCGTCACCTCCTGCCCCGCCTCGAAGACGGCCTTGCCCGGCCCGTCCACGCTGCGGTAGGTCACGTCGGAGTCGCGGTCGTCGAAGGTGATCGTCTTGTCGACCTGGTAGGTGCCGGCCTTCAGGTTCACCACCGGCGTACAGCCCGCATGCCCTCGCATCCGCAAGGTGTCCCGGGCGTGCTCGACCGTCTTCCAGGGCTTCGACTCGGTACCGGGCGCACCGTCGTTACCGTTCGGCGCGACCCAGAACGTGCTGCACGCGTTCTCCCCGGCCGAGGCGGCGGCTCGCGCCGCCACCCCGCCTCCGAGGAGAAGAGCCGGCAGGGCCAGGCCTGCCAGTACACCTGCCGCGAACCGTGGCATCACGATCACCGGCCCGCCACGTCGTACGGGAAGCTCGGCAGGACGCCGATCTTGTCGTACTCCATCTTCGAGGTGTCGAAGCCGGTTTCCCAGTCGACGTTGCTGACCGTGTTGCACTTGTACGACTGGTACTTCTGGTCGGTCACCTTGCCGACCTGGACGTTGCTGATCGCGAACCCGCAGCCGCCGGCGTCCATGTGCACACCGCGCGTACCGCCCGCGTCAGGCATCGACGGGTCCGGGATCACGTCGCCGATCACCATCTGGTCGACGGTGTTCTGGATCGGGTGCGGCTCCTGGTTGTCGACGCCGTACGTGTAGAAGGCGCCCATGTCGCCGCTGTCCAGGCCCATCTGCTCGAGCTTGATGTACTTGAACGTGTTGCCGCCCTCGTACTGGTCCGGGTCCTGCACCTCGGGCCGCGACTCCAGGCTGATCCCGTAGCGGGCGCTGTGCTTGACCTCGACGTTGGTCACCGTGTTGTGACCGGTGTCCATCAGCTCGATCCCGGCCGCGTCGCCCGGCACCAGCTCGCCGATGTGGTCGATGAACAGGTTCGAGAACGTGTGGTGGTTGGTCAGGTCACCCTCGCCCGGCCAGCCGCCCTCGACCTTGATCCCGTCGTTGCCGATGTTCTCGAGCAGGCTGTCGGTGATCCGGGTGTGGTCGTTGGCGTACAGCATGAACACGCCGGTGTAGCCGGTGTCCGAGATGTGCATCCGGCTCAGGTCGATGTTGCTGGTGTTGGTCAGCGTGATCGCGCCGAACTGGTCACGGGGCAGCTCGATCTGCCGGTCGTACTCGGGGTACTTGTGCTCGACGCCCGAGTCGCCCGGGGCGTTCCAGCCGACCCGGTACCAGCTGACGAAGTCGGAGTACTGCACACCGAGGCCGTCGAACGTGACGTCGTGCAGCCGGTCCTGCGGCGACTTGCCCGCCAGGTTCAGCACGGTCTTCACGGTCGGCCGCATCACCTTGACGCCGTCCATGGTGCCGTTCATCGGCTTGTAGTAGACCTCGCCGCCCTTGAAGTCGACGTAGTACTCACCCGGCTGGTCCAGGAAGCTCAGCGAGTTCTGGAAGTAGTACCGCGAGCCGCCGCGGCTGTTCACCATCGCGAAGCGGGTGAAGTACTTCAGCGTGGTCTGGGTCTTCTTGAAGTTGGTGTCGAGCAGCGGAATGGTGTCGGTGAACCACGACCACGAGCCGCCGGACCAGATCGTCACCGAGGCCTGGCTCATGTCCCAGGTCGGGTCCCAGTCACCCGGCTTGCCCCACAGCCAGTTGTGGACGTCCATCTTGTCCTCTTCGTAGAGGATCGACGTCATGTACGGCGCCCACGTGTCAGGCGTGGCGCGGTTCGGATAGCGGGCGTTGGTGGCGCGCTTGCCGTCCTCGAACAGCGTGTAGAACGGCTTGGTCTTGTCGAAGCTCGTCTTGTAGATGCCGTCCTTGTACGGCGTCCACCCGGTGAGCTCCTCGGCGCCTTCGAGGTTCGCCTTGCCGGGGCCGTCCACACTGCGGTAGATGACCCGGTGGCCGTTCTTCCCGGAGTCCTGCTGGTCGAAGTCGATGCTGGAGGTGACCGGGTACTCGCCGGCCTTCAGGTTGACCGTGATGTCGCAGTTCATCCGGTCGTTGAGGTGCTTGTTCCGGATCTCGTCGCGAGCCCGGGTGACCGTCTTCCACGCTTCGTTCTCGGTGGTGCCCTTGGCGTTGTCGTCACCGTTCGGCGAAACCCAGAAGGTCTGGCAGTCGACGGCGCCCGCGGGCTGGGCGTTGAGTTGGACGGCCGCTACCGTCACCAGGGCAGCAGCGACCACCCCGGCGACGGCGCTGAACGCCGTACGCCTGGTTCTCTTGGACATGTGGGCGGGGTCCTCTCAGAGGTCAGTGGTTCCCGTTCTCGGATCGCCAGCGCTCGTACTCGAGACGGGTCTTCTCGTTCAGGGGGTAGTAGTCACGCAGCGGGGCGCCCTCGTCGATGCGGCGCCGGCTGAACTTCTCCCACTCGTCGTGCTCGGCGGCCGCCTGGACGACGGCCTCCGCGCGCCGGTGGGGTACGACGACCGCACCGTCGTCGTCGGCGAGTACCAGGTCCCCGGGCAGCGTCAGTACGCCGCCCACCGCGACCGGGACGTTGTACGCCCACGGGAACAGTTCGGACTGGGACGCGTAGTGCGGGGTGGCTCCGGTCGACCAGATCGGTACGTCGAGCTGCGACACCCGGGGGACGTCGCGGATCCGGCCGTCGACGACGATGCCGGCGCCGCCGCGGAGCTTGAAGTAGCGGACCAGCATGTCCCCGAAGCAGCCGGTGGTGTGGCTGCCGTAGGCCTGGACCACCAGGACGTCGCCGGGCTGGACCTCGTCGAGCACGGCCCACAGCGCCGTACTGCGCTCGATGTACTCCTGGGTCTGCCCGTCGGCGATGTCCTCACGTTGCGGCATGAACTGCAGGGTCAGCGCGCGGCCGACCACCTTCCTGCCGGGGAACATGCTGGTCGGACCGTCGACGAAGGTCCGGCGGATGCCCTGGTTGTGCAACCGGGCGCAGGCGGTGGCCGACCCGATCTCGGACAGCCGCGACACCAGGTCCGGGTCCGATGGCGGCGGGTTCTCGCCGCGCACCGGCAGGTCCCAGACCGGCGCCACCGGGGCTTGTTCCGTGCTGCTCATATGTCTCCTCAGTCAAGCGCCAGATGGCTGGCGCGATAGTTGTTCCTGGTCAGCCGCAACTCGAGCCGGATCGTCCGGCCGGGCGGCATCGTCACTTCGAGTCTGTTGCTGTCGACAACCACCGTGCGAGTCCCGGGCGTCGTCGGCTTCGAGGTGTACGCCGGCGACGGACCTGGGTACTCCCCCGTCGCCGTGGACACCGTTGCCTCGTCGATCCGGTCGGTGCCGAAGCTGCCGGCCTGTACGACGACCCGCCGCGTCTGCGTTGCCGACAGGTTCACCAACTGCAGACCTGTCCGATCGGGTTCGACCGTGTCGACCAGTGCGGCGACGTCAGGAGGTAGGCCGGGGCGCCCGCGGTCCGCGTCGAGGTACAGGACACGCATGGGGAGCAGGCCGCCGTTGTAGAGCAGTTGCGGCGTACCGGTGGTCAGCTGGAGCAGGGCCTCGGTGGCTACCGGGTTGTGCCGTTGCCAGTGGTGGATGTTCATGTCGGCCGGGTCGACGGTGTCGACAGCCATAAGGTCCATCCGGCGCTGCACCTGCGACAGGGCCACGCCCAGCATCGCTTCTGGATAGCCAGGGTTGTCGCCAGCCAGGTATGCGAGCCAAGGAGCCTCGTGGCCGGCGTCTTCCTTGTTGCGGAAGTCCCGGACGGTGCGCCAGTCGTACCCACTGCGCTCCCGCAGTTTGGTGAGCCGGTCGCGGTCTCCTGACTCAAAAGCGGCCTGCCACAACCACATGGGCAGCCCAAGCTGCGGAGGCTGGTAGTCGAACCACCCGTCGTCGCCGTGCCGGTTCGGAATCAGCAGGGTCGGGTTGGCACAGTCCTCACCGAGCTCTGCCTCCCAGCGGTCGCGGATGCTCATCTCGGTCTCGTCGACGGCGCCGCTGACTCCCCGCTCGTACAGGTGGTCCAGGAGTTCCCGGGCGAAGTCCAGCCGCTTCGGGTCGCCCGTGAGCACGACGCCGTTCAGCGCGGCGATGCAGGCGGCCGAGCCGACGCTGTAGACACCGTGCGGCCAGTTCCAGCCGTAAGTACCGCCGTACCAGCGTCCGTCGTGCAGCTCACCGACGATGCCGTTCGGGCCGACGTTGTCGGGCAGCAGGCCGCCGTTCGCCTTGGCCCGCTCCTCCCACGCCTCGAGGTACTCCAGCGTCCAGGCGGAGAAGCGGTCGCTGTGGTCGTACAGCCAGGCGTTCGCGGTCAGCGTCGTAGCGGCCAGGTTGACTGCGGTGTCACCAGCACCGAGTCGGCGGATCATCTCCGCACCCATCCGCTCCGCGTTCGCCGGGTCCTTCAGGTCGTCCCAGCTGCCGATCCCCGGTACGCCGGACAGCGGCAGGCCGAACAGCGACATCTTCGGCTGGTTCGCGCCGTACACGTGCCACTCGTCGTTGATCCCCCACCGCGGACCACCGGCGCCGTTGTGCGGGGCACGGATCGTCCGGGTCGCCGGGTCGTAGTTGGACGAGCCCGGGAGATACAGCTCGGCGAACCGGTAGGCGCGCTCGCGGAACACCTCGTCGGTCGGGTCGGCCGCGCACAGCGAGTAGAAGAAGATCATCGACTCGCCGATGTGGAACCAGTCGTACCCGCGCTCGAACTCGTCGACCAGGAACCCCAGGTCGGTCAGCTGCCGGGTGACACCTTCCCAGTGCCACTTCGACACGTCGATCAGGTCGTCCGCGCCGCCCAGCTGGTAGAGCACCGGCCAGTTGACGAACGCCTCGTAGAAGTCGTCGGCACCGTCCCGGCTCTGCATCGGGCCGGCGTACCGCAGGCCGCCGTCCGGCAGGCAGTAGCGCTCCCGGAACAGCCACCAGCCCTCGTCCATCACGTCGAACAGGCGGCGTTGCATGATCGCCCAGGCCGGCGGGATGCCGACGGGCGTCTCGGCGATGATCGGTTCGGTTGTCATCCCTTGGTCGCTCCCGCGGTCAGGCCGCTGATCACGTGCCGCTGCAGCAGCACGAAGACCACCAGCAACGGAGCCACTGCGAGCAGCAGCGTCGGGAACACCACCGTGTAGTCGGTGGAGTACTGGCTCACCGCGGCGTACACGCCGGTCGTCACGGTGTACAGCCCGCTGCCCGGGCCGAGGATGATCTGCGGGTTCACGAAGTCGTTCCAGACCGAGAACGTGTTCAGGATGACCATCGTCACCACGGCCGGCTTCATCAGCGGGAACACGATCGACCAGAACACCCGGTGCTTGCCGGCCCCGTCGACCGCGGCCGCCTCGTCCAGGCTGGCCGGGACCGTCATGATGTAGCCGGCGTACAGGAAGATCGAGAACGGCAGCGTCAGGGTGGTCTCGAACAGCACGAACCCGGGGATCGTCCCCATCAGCCCGAGGAACTTCAGCGTGTAGACGACCGGGATCACCAGCACCTGGCTGGGGATGAACGTCCCGGCCACGAACAGCAGCAGGAGCATCCGGTACCGGCGTTCGCTGCGGCGGGCGATCACGTACGAGACCGGGCCTGCCAGCGCCACGGACAGCACGTTGACCGACACCACGAACAGGATCGTCACGGCGTACCCCTTGACGATGTTGAAGTCAGGGTTGGTCGCGGCCTTCTTCAGGTACTGCGTGGTCAGCTGGTCCGGCGACAGCGAGAACGGGTGCGCCAGGATGTCCTGCTGCGACTTGAACGCGCTCACCACCAGCAGGTACATCGGCACCAGCATCAGCACGCTGATCACGACCAGGAACGCGATCCGCCCCCAGCCCTTGGTCCTCAGCGGTTTCAGCTGCAACGTAGCCACCCTGGGCATCCTCAATGCGCTCATGCGCTAGCCCCTTGGTCCGCGCGTGCCCGCAGCCGCGCCACCGTCAGCGCGAGCCCGGCGGTGATCACCATCAGTACGACGCTCTGGGCCGAGCCGAAGCCGAGCGCGTTGTTGTGGAACGAGTCCCACAGGATCAGGTAGGCCGCTGTCTGGGTTGACCCGGCCGGTCCGCCACCTGTCAGCGACACCACCAGGTCGTACGTCTTCAGCAGCGTCACCAGCGACAGCACCAGGTTCACCGTGACGACCGGTGCCAGCGCGGGGAGTGTGACGTTGAGGAACGTCTGCCGCTTGCTCGCACCGTCGATCCGCGCCGCCTCGAGCAGGTCCTTCGACACCGTCTGCAGCCCGGCCAGGTAGAGCACGACGTTCACCCCGAACCCGGCCCACACCAGCACGGCGATCAGACTGGCCAGGGCCCACTTCGGATCCGACAGGAACGGCAGTACGGCGGAACCCTTGGAAGTGAGCCAGCCGTTGACGACCCCCGACGTACCGAGGACTGCGCTCCACAGGAACCCGACGACCAGTGCGCTCAGCACATGCGGGTAGAACAGGACGATCCGGAAGAACGCGTTCAGCCGGGACGCACCGTTCACCAGCAAGGCGAAACCGAGGCCTAGCGCGCTCAGCAGGACAGTGCCGACCGCAGCGATCAGCAGCGTCACCCAGCCGGCTCTGATCGCTTCCGCGCTGTGGGTCAGGTTCACGTAGTTCTTCAGGCCGATGAACGCCGGGTTGGCGCTGTAGCCGTCCCAGTCGGTCAGGCTCAGATAGATCGAGAGACCGACCGGGACCACCAGCATGACGACGAACAGCACCAGCGCCGGCCCGACCATACTGAGGGTGGTCAGACGGGCTCTCACGACTTCGAACCCAACCAGCTGTCCATGCGGGTCGCGACGTCCTTGGCACTCTTCCCCGTGTAGAGGCTCTGGACGGCCTTGTTCCACTCGCCGTTGAAACCCGACGGCAGCGTGTTGGCGCCGTACCCCTCGCCCTGCGCGACGCCCTTCGGAGCCTGGTCGAGGATGTCCTGCACCTGCTTGCCGAGCGGCGACAGCTTCTCGGTGTAGCCCTTGCGGAAGTTGCCGTCCTGCGACAGCTGGCTCTGCACCGCGGTCTTGTCGGTGACCAGGAACTGCACCAGCTTCACCGCCAGGTCACGCTGCTTGGTCGACTTCAGCACCATGTACGGCGCGGCCATCGTGACGCCCTGCGGTCCGGGCGACGGCTGCCCCTTCTCGACCGGCGCCGCGAACACCCCGAGGTCGAACTTCGGCTTCGCGTCATCCGCCGTACGGACCAACCAGCTGCCCATGATGTACATGCCGGCCTTGCCGGAGAAGAAGTTGGTCTGCGCGCCGACGTCCTTCAGGCCGAGCGCGTTCTTGTCGATGTACCCGCTCTTGATCCAGGACTGGTAGCGCTCCAGCAGCGGCAGCAGCGTGTCGCCGAGCTTCACCTGCTTCGAGTTGACCTGCTGGAACCAGTCCGGGTACTTCGTGGCGATCGATGGGTCGGCCAGCTGCAGCAACTGCAGACCGGTCACGTAGTCGCCCGCGGTCTGCAGCGGCAGGTAACCGGCGGCCTTGAGCTTGCCCATGTCGGCGGTCAGCTCGTCCAGGTCCTTCGGCGGAGCGCTGATGCCGGCCTTGGCGAACGCGTCCTTGTTGTAGAACACCAGCGACTGCGCCTGCTGCCCGACACCGACGGTGTACACCTTGCCGTCCAGCTTGGCCTGGTCCACCAGCGGGGTGTCCTTGGTCCACGCCTCGTTGGTCAGGTCCAGCATCTGCGGCGCCAGGACTTTGTCCGCCATCAGCGTCTCGACGACGTCCGGGGCATTGCCTGCCGCGAGCAACTGCGGCAGCGTGTCCTTGACTCCCGAGCCGCTCGGAGCCTCGATCTTGACGTCGACACCCGGGTTCGCGTCCTCGAACGGCTTGACCAGGCCCTCCCAGTAACTCTTGGTGAGGTTGGGCGTGATGTTGACCAGCATGCGTACTTCGCCGGTGCTGCCACCAGCAGCACCCTTGTTGTCGCTGAAGCCACCACCACAGCCGGCCGCACTCACCAGGAGCAGCGCAGCGGATGTCAGCAGGCCGAACTGGCGCCCTGCCTTGAGGCGTACCGAACGAGCCATTTCCAGATCCTCTCGGAGCATCCCGGCTCGGGGGCGGCCGGGCGTCGTTATCGAGTGACGATGCAGAGCGCGACGGTCAAGTGTCAACGTTTACGCAGCAAAGTGGACGTTATGAGTCAGAAGTCCGTGCCATATAGGGTTGGCAGAACCCTGTGGCGGGGGTCACGATGCAGCCATGCCCGATGCCGGAAGACCGAAGTCGCCGCTGACCCTGTCGGTGGCCGAGCGGACCGCGCTCAGCCAGCTCGCAGCCGCCCCGCGGACCAGTGCCGCGATGCGCCTGCGGGCGCGGATCGTGCTGGCCAGCGCGGAGGGCCGCTCGAACAAGGCCGTCGCGGACCTGCTCGAGGTCACGCCCGGGACGGTCGGCAAGTGGCGCCGGCGGTTCCTCCGGATGGGCATGGCCGGCCTCGACGACGGGATGCGCAGCGGCCGGCCGCGGATGGTGGACCGGGTCCAGCTGGGTGCCGTGGCCACCGGATCGATGGCCGATTCCGGACAGCGCGCCTCGACCCGCGAGCTGGCGGCGGCGTACGGCGTCTCGCAGTCGACGGTCGCCCGCCGGCGCCGGGAGGAGGTGCAGCACTTCCGGTCCGGGATCGTGGTCGGCTCCGGTCCGGCCGCGCCGCCGTTCTCCAGCGATCCGGAACTGCTGTCCGACCGGGTGTACGAGGCGATCCGTAGCTGGATACTGTCCGGCGAGCTGGCGCCCGGGATGCGGGTGGTCGAGTCCGAGATCGCGCGCGTGCTGGGCACCAGCCAGACCCCGGCCCGGGAGGCGGTACGGCGGCTCGCCCACGAGGGACTGGTCACGTACCGGCCGCGGCTGGGGAACTTCGTCACCGAGATCTCGCAGGTCGAGGCGCGTGAGGCACGCGAGGTCCGCGTGCTGCTCGAGTCCGCGGCGGCGCGCCGGGCGACCGGGCACGTGCCGCCGGAGGAACTGGACCTGCTGCGGATCGAGGTCCAGCGAATGAGCGAGGCCGCCGACCACCACGACATCGGCGGATTCCGGGAGGCGGACCTGCGCTTCCACCGCCAGGTGCTGGCGACCAGCGGGAACTCGATGCTGCTCCGCGTCTGGCGCACGTTGGAGCCAGCCCTGTGGAGCCTGCAGGTGGTCTCGAACGCGATGTACGCCGGCGACTGGGGCCTGATGGCCCGCCGCCACGTCGACCTGATCGAAGTCCTCGCCGGCACTGACCCCGAAGACTCCGCCCGCCTTTTCGCCGCCCACGCCCGCGGCGAAAGCTCCATCACCAGACCAGCCGCCCACCATGACTAGCCCGCCAGGCACTGCGGTTGCGCTCCTCGACGCGCACGTGCATGTTTGGGAGCTGCGGCGCCGGGCGCTGCCCTGGCTTCGTGCAGGGCATCCGCTCAGGCGCGACTTCACCCTGTCCGATCTCGCCGGCGCAGCCGGCGGGGAGACGCCGGACGTGGTGCTGGTGCAGGCTGATGCCGATCCTCGTGAGGTTGAGGATTTGCTTGCTCTGGCTCGGCAGAACCCTGCTGTGGTTGGGGTTGTCGGGTGGTTCGACCTGCTCGACTTTCCCGATCGGTTGCCGGACGACCCGCGGCTGGTGGGGGTACGTAGTCCGCCCGCCGACCAGACCGATCCCCTTGTTCTGACCGACCCCGCGCACGTGCGGGGTGTGCGAGCCGCCGCCGATGCCGGTCTCGCCGTCGACCTCCTACTCCGCCCTTCCGCCCTGATCGGTGCCGCCCGGCTCGCGTCCGACGTACCGGAGGCGCGCCTGGTGCTCGACCACCTCGGCAACCCGACGTCCGCCACTCCGGAGTGGCACGCCGGAATGCAGGCGCTCGCCGAGCACCCCAACGTGACGATCAAACTCTCCGGCACCGCCCATCTCGCGACCGACGACCTGCGCGCACTGGTCGACGTCGCCCTCGAACTCTTCGGCAGCGAACGGCTGATGTTCGGCTCGGACTGGCCCGTGTGCACGCTGGCCGGCCCGCGCGCCGACGTACTCCGACGTACCACCGCTCTGCTGCCCTCCACCACGCACAACGACGTGCTCCGTGGTACCGCCCAGCGCATCTACCGCTCCAGGGAGACCGCCCCATGACCGAATACACCCGACGCCAGGTCCTTCGCACCACTGGCGCCGCCGCCGGCGCGGCCATCGTCGCCGGTTCGCTCATCGAAACCGGAACCGCCGTCGCCGCCGGACCGCCCGGCAGCGACGCCAACCCGCTCAAGCTCTGGTACACCTCCCCCGCCACCGAATGGCTCCAGGCGCTTGCCATCGGCAACGGCCGGCTGGGCGCGATGGTGTACGGCGGGACCGCCACCGAGCAGCTGCAGCTGAACGAGGACTCGATCTGGGCCGGTGGCCCGCACGACTACGCCGACCCGGGCGGCAAGGAGGTCCTCCCGGAGATCCGCCGGCTGATCGCCGAGGAGCAGTACCTCGACGCGCAGAACCTCGCCGACGCCCACTTCATGGGCCGCCCGAGCGAGGAGATGCAGTACCAGCCGGTCGGCTACCTGAACCTCGCCTTTCCCGGTATCGACGCCGCCGCCGTCTCGGCGTACCGGCGGGAGCTCGACCTGACCACCGCGATCACCTCGGTCAGCTACGAGCACGCCGGGGTGCGGTACACCCGTGAGGTGTTCGTCAGCCACCCGGCACAGGTCCTGGTGATGCGACTGACCGCGAGCGAACGCGCCGCCCTGACGTTCGACGCGACGTACAGCACCGAGCAGGCCGCCACGCCGGCGGCGTACGACGACCGGACGCTGGCGCTCAACGGGATCAGCGGCGACGCGGAGGGGCTGACCGGCTCGGTCAAGTTCACCGCGCTGCTCCGCGCCTTCGCCGAGGGCGGCAGCACGAAGGTTGCCGATGGCAAGCTGTCGGTCGCCGGCGCGGACGCCGTGACGCTGCTGTTCTCGGTCGGCACCAGCTACCGCAACTGGAAGGACGTCAGCGCGGACCAGGTCGCCCGCGCGGTCGCCCCGCTGAACGCGATCGGCAGTCCGGCGTACGGGGCCCTCCGCCACGAGCACGTGGACGACTACCAGCGGCTGTTCGGCCGCCTGGACA
Source organism: Kribbella sp. NPDC051137 (assembly GCF_040682535.1). Taxonomy (NCBI): domain Bacteria; kingdom Bacillati; phylum Actinomycetota; class Actinomycetes; order Propionibacteriales; family Kribbellaceae; genus Kribbella; species Kribbella sp. NPDC051137. Next base: position 186,553 of record NZ_JBFBBI010000002.1, on the reverse strand, counting down.
TCGACCTCGGTACGTCGGACTCGATCGCGCTGCCGACCGACCAGCGGATCACGGCGTTCCGCAACGGCGGCGACCCGCAGCTGGCGGCGCTGTACTACCAGTTCGGCCGCTACCTGCTGATCTCCAGCTCCCGGACACCGGGACAGCCCGCGAACCTGCAGGGCATCTGGAGCTACAAGATGCTGCCGGAGTGGCAGTCGAAGTTCACGATCAACATCAACACCGAGATGAACTACTGGCCGGCCGGTCCCGCCAACCTGGCCGAGTGCTGGGACCCGCTGTTCCAGATGATCGGCGAGCTCGCCGAGTCAGGCGCCCGGACCGCGGCTGCCATGTACGACGCCCCCGGCTGGGTGGCGCACCACAACACCGACGGCTGGCGCGGCAGTGCGGTGGTCGACTTCGCGTTCTACGGGCTGTGGCCGACCGGTGGTGCGTGGCTGTCGCTGCTGTTCTGGGAGCGGTTCGAGTACACCGGCGACCTGGCGATGCTGCGCAAGTACTACCCGGTGCTGCGCGGCTCGGTGGAGTACTTCCTCGACCAGCTGCAGACCGATGCCAAGACGGGGTGGCTGGTGACCAGCCCGTCGCTGTCCCCCGAGGTGAAGCACCACGACTACGACGGTGACAGCGTGAGCGTCTGCGCCGGGCCGACGATGGACATGGAGATCCTGCGCGACCTGTTCAAGGTGTTCGGGCAGGCGGCCGCGCTGCTGGGCGAGGACTCCGCGATGGCAGCCGCCGCGGCGGAGGCGTCCTCGAAGCTGGCGCCGCTTCAGATCGGGTACCTCGGTCAGCTGCAGGAGTGGCTGATCGACTGGGAGGACGCCGCGCTGGAGACCAGCCGGCACGTCTCACCCCTCTGGGCGGTGTTCCCGAGCGACCAGATCACTCCGCGCCGTACGCCGGAGTTCGCCGACGCGGCCCGCAAGTTCCTGGAGCTCCGCGGTCCGGCTGTCACGGCCGGCTGGTCGCTGGCCTGGAAGCTGAACATCCGGGCGCGGCTGCTCGAGGCGGACAACGCGTACAAGCACCTCACCCAGCTGATCGGTCCAGGTCGTACGGCGCCGAACATGTTCGACCTGCACCCGCCGTTCCAGATCGACGGCAACTTCGGCGGTGTCTCCGGGCTGACCGAGATGATCATGCAGAGCCACTCCGGTGAGGTCGCGCTGCTGCCCTGCCTGCCGTCCGAGTTCCCGACGGGCAAGGTTCGCGGGCTGCGGGCGCGGGGCGGGTTCGACCTGGAGTTCTCCTGGTCCGAGGGGAAGTTGTCGAAGGCCACGATCCGCTCGCTGCTGGGGAACCGGTTGCGGCTCCGGACCGGGGTACGCGTCGATGTGAAGTCGTCCGTCGGACCGGTGGCGTTCGCGCGGCCCGAGGACGGTGTGGTCGAGTTCCGTACCACTACTGGCGTCGACTACTGGGTCGAGGTGCGCGCATGAGGGTCGCTTTCCCGTTGCTGGTGGTCGCACTGCTCGCTGCCGCCGGTCTCCCGGCGGCCGGTGCTCCGGCAGAGCAGCAGACGACCGCCTGGCACGACGGCGCACTCCAGGCCGACACGGCTGGGCTGGTATCCCGCTCCGACATCGTCCAGGAAGGACCCGCGTGGCGTCCGTACCAGGCGATGCCGCTGGGCAACGGCGTACTGGGTGCGGCTGTGTGGGCCGAGAAGGGCTACAGCGCTCAGCTGAACCGGGTCGACACGTTCCCGGACCTCAAGTCCGCCGGGCGGCTCGTCGTACCCGGGCTGGATTCCTTGATGCGTGCTGACGACTACAGCGGCCGGCTGGCTTTGTACGACGGTCAGCTCGTGCAGCGCGGTGGTGGGATGACCGCGCGCTCGTATGTGCGTGCCGACGCGGACCAGTTCGTCCTGGACGTCACAGGTGCGGATCCGTCCAAGACGCAGACGGCCGACCTGAAGCTGTGGGCCGGCCGTACGCCGGCGGTCAGCGCGGTCGGTGGGATCGCCGCGCTGGCGGAGACGTTCCACGACGCCGCATCCGGCAGTGTTACCGGCGCGGTTGCCGCCCTGACGGCGCACGCACAGGGTGTCACGGCGTCCGTGGTGGATCCGCTCACGGTACGGCTGACGTTCCGGCCGAACGCGGACGGCAGCTACCGCCTCGTCGTCGGCGTACCGTCGTACCGCGGTGGAGAGCTGCGGACCGCGGCCAGTAAGGCCGTGATGGAGACGCCGAGCCGGCACCTCGACTGGTGGCACTCGTTCTGGGCGAAGGCCGCGCCGATGCGGATCACCTCGTCCGACGGCACCGGCGAGTACGTCGAGAACATGCGGACGCTGCAGCTGTACACGATGGCCGCGTCCATGCGGGGCGACGTACCCAGCACGCACGGTGCCGTCGTACGGATGTTCTCGTCGGCGGAGGACCAGGCGGACTGGGCCCAGGACTCGTACTGGCACTTCAACCTGCGCGAAATGGTTGCCGCCAACCGCGGCGCGGGCATTGCCGAGTTCAACGCGCCGTACTTCAAGTTCTATCTGGACCGCGCCGAACTGATGCGCGAATGGACGCGAACACACTGGACCGGCGGTGAAGGGCTCTGCCTGCCGGAGTTCATGCGGTACGACGGGACCGGGGACGGCTGCGACAACAAGCAGGAGCCCAGCTGGACGCGGCGCATCCTGACGAGCGGGCCGGAACTGGTGAACAACATCTGGCAGCAGTACCGGTACACCGGCGACGAGGCGTTGCTGAACCGGAGCTACCCGCTGATGCGGGACGTGGCGCGGTTCTACCTGTCTGCGCTGACGCCTGGCGCCGACGGCTACCTGCACCTGGAGCACGTGAACGCGCTGGAGGTGCAATGGGACACCACAGACCCAGTGCCGGACCTGGCAGCCATGCGGGTCATCTTTCCCATGGTTGCCAAGCTGGCGACGTCGCACGGCGACACCGCCCTGGCTGCACAGCTCCGGGAGGCGGTTGGCAAGCTGCCACCGTTCCGGACCGTTGAGCGCAACGGTGAGGAGGTGCTGGCGTGGTCCGGTACCGACGAGGCCGCGCACAACACCCAGAACCCGGAGATGGAAGCGCTCTGGCCGTGGGGCGTGTTCGACGCGTCGTCCTCGCTGATGCAGGCGACGTTCCGGCAGCGGGTGTACCCGCAAGACAAGGACTGGGGCATGGACAGCACCTGGGCTGCCCGACTCGGGCTGTCCGACGAGGTGAAACGCCTGCTGCTGAAGGGGATCGCGGACTTCCAGATCTACCCGAACGGCTTCACCGTGCACCGCACCGGGCAGGAGGCGCCCCGCAACCACAGCTTCTACAACGAGTGGGGCGGCGTGCTCAGCACCGGCCTGCAGGAGGCGCTGGTGCAGTCGTACGACGGCGTCGTCAAGGTCGCGCCCGCGTGGCCGCACGACTGGGACGTGTCCGGGTCGGTGCAGATCGAGGGCGGACACCGGGTCAGCACCGAGGTCAAGGGCGGCGTACCCACCGTCGTCGGCATCCAGGCCGGCAGCCACGACACGTTGAAGCTGCAGAACCCGTGGCCGGGCCAATCAATCCGTGTGACCGACTCCCTCGGCCACACGCTGGCCACCACCGCAGCCTCCACGGTGACCTTCACGGTCTCCCCCAACACCTCCTACACGGTCGAACGAACCGCAGTCCCGCTGTCGTCCTTCACCTACGCCCCACTGACCGGCCAGCCGGCCACAACCGTCAAGACAGTAGGGAACCGCGTCCTGGGGATCACCCGCAGCGAACCGCCGCTGAAGAGCGACCTGGTGTCGGTCCAGGCCCCGGAGAAGCTCGACAACCTGGTGAAGGCCCAGGTCGGCGCCCCGACGTACGTCGACCGCAGCTACACCATCACCGCCCTACCAGCCGAACTGAACGGCCAGGCCCTGATCCAAGGCGCCAACGACGACTCCAAGGCCACCACACCGGCTGACTACCTCAAACTCACCCTGACCCGCCCAGCCACGGTCTACGTGGCCTTCGACCCCCGAGGCGAAAACGTCTGGTGGCCTACCTGGCTCTCCGACTACACCCGCACCACGGAAACCGTCTCGACCACCGACCAAAACCTGATCCTCTTCAAACGCGACGTCCCCGCGGGCCAACTCTCGCTGGGCCCCAACTCAGGCGTAGTCGGCAAGGGCAACTCCACCTACGTCACGTTCGTGGTACCACGCTAGACATGTTCAACCACGCCCCTGACGGCTACGACTGCCCGTTCTGTCGACTCGCCGCAGGCGGTGAAGACGAGCTCACGGCGCAGCACGACATCGTGCTGCGCCGTGAGCGCACACTCGCCTTCGTAGCCTCCCGCTGGTGGCCGAACAACCAAGGCCACGTCCTGGTCGTCCCCACCACCCACCACGAGAACCTGTACGACCTACCACCAGCCGCCGGCCACGCCGTACACGACGTGGTCCGCGAGGTAGCCATCGCGATGCGCAGCACCTACAACTGCCAAGGCATCTCCACCCGCCAACACAACGAACCAGCCGGCTACCAAGACGCCTGGCACTACCACGTCCACGTCTTCCCGCGATACCCCGACGACAACCTCTACAACACCCGCCACCTCCGCGAACCCGCAACCGCCACCCAACGCGAACCGTATGTGCAGCGCCTACTCAGCTACTTCGCTCAGCAACAGGCTTCCCAGTAGTGGTCTCCACGACGTGCGCGAGGAAGTCTCGAACGTCAGCGAGGAGCTCCGCCAGGTTGTCATACGCTGAAACGCCTCCGCCTCCGCGCAGACGCAGGCCCTCGTGAAGGACTCGGTGCCAACGGGCATCGTAGGAGGTGAGTGCCCAGCGCCCGGCCCGGGACTTGGCGGTCAGCTCACCAGTGGCGAGGAGATGGTGGAGGCGGGTGGAGGCAAGGATGCAGTGGCTCAGAAGGGCGTCACGATCACGGTCGTCCCCCGGCAGATCCGCGACGGTCGCCCGTGCCAGCCCCTCCGCATTGCGACGCCAATAGGTGTCGAGGTTCCCTACGGTGTACTCACGGAGCGCCTGCTCGTCGGTCCACACGTTCAGCGTGGGCAACTCTGGGCCGCGGACCGTGATCCCGGCCCGCGCCAGCTCGTGCCAGGCGACCATCCACGGCGGCGAGCTGTGCACCACCAGCTCCCCGGTGAAGATCATCTCCGGCACCGCCGGCACCGTCCGCGGGTCGCGTTCGAGGTCCTCGGCCAACACATACGGTCCGTCGAACCTGATCGAGGACAACTCGGCCAGCTCGGCATGCAGGCGCCTTAACGTCTCCACCTCCACCACATTCGGGCGCCACGCAACCGTCGCCAGGAAGTCGACATCCGACTCCTTCGGCTCCCATTCCCCGAAGGCCAGCCCACCACGCAGATACAGCCCGGTCAGAAACCCCTCGGGCAACTCCCGCCGAACCAGCGACAGGAACTGATCGCACACCTCCCGCACAGGCGCCGGCAACGCCACAACACGTCCGTTCGCAGTAGCCACAACTCCTCCGACGCCGCCCGCCCACGTCTTGTTCGCCCCCACCCCACCCGAACCGACCCGACCCACCCCAACCACAGCCCTCAGCCCACAACAGCGCCTTCCCCACCACCACGCCAACCGCCCAGCCAACCGACAGCCTCACATCCCACCCCCCGCACCCCAGTCCCACACCGCCCCACGCCAAAACACCACCGCAGCCAAGCCCAGGCCAAGCCACCGCCGCCTCCACACCACGCCCACACCACCACGTCACCGCCGTAGACCCACACCAAGCCACCGCCGGCTCCACACCACACCCACACCACACCCACACCACACCCGCACCACGCCCGCACCACGTCACCGCCGTAGGCCCACACCAGGCCCACACCGCATCCACACCGGGTCACCGCCGTACACCAGGCCCACACCAGGCCCACACCAGGCCCACACCATGCTCACACCGCGTCTACGCCGGGCCTACGCCGCATCCCCGCCAGGGTCCCCGCCGTACGCCGGGCCCACGCCAGGCCCACACCACGTCTGCCCCCGGCCCACACCGCATCCCCGCCGGGGCCACCGCCGTAAGCCAGGTCCACACCAGGCCCACGCAGGTCCACGCAGGTCCACGCCGGGCCTTCACGGCGTCCGGGCTGGTCATCGCCGTACGCCGGTTCCACACCAGGCCCGCACCACATCCACGCCGGGCCCACACCACATCCCCCGCCGGGTCCGCCGTACGCCGGGCCCACCCCGATCCCACACCGGCGGGTCCACGCCGAATCCACACCGGCGGGTCCACGCCGAATCCACACCGGCGGGTCCACGCCGAATCCACACCGGCGGCTCCGCGCCGAGCCTACGCCGGCCGGTCCACGCCAACCCACGCCGGTCACCGTCGTACGCCGGGTCCCCGTCGGGGCGCTCGGCCGCCGTTGGCTGCGACGCCGCTCGACCGTCGGCGCACGACTGATCCGCGTCTCACCGGCGCCGGCGAGGTGATCCGATCGTCAGATCGTCGCGAAGGACGGCGGCCCGGTGTCGACGTCGGTTGTCGTACGGGCGTCCCACACGGCGAACCGGGCCGCCTCCGCGAGGGTCAGCTCGTCGGACCTCCACCGGCTCGGCCGTGTCGGGGCGACCGAGGGTGCTGGTCGGACGGGCTCGTTCCGCGCTCCAGCAGTCCCGGTCAGCTGCCCGACGCGCGGATCGGCGCCCGGCTCGGCGGGTGACGTGGTGGCCGGTGAGGTGGTGGCGGGTTCGCCTTCGTGCGAACCACCGAGATCCATAGATCCTGCGTCCGCTGGTTCAGGTGCTCTGGTTGGTTGGGCCCTGCGTTGCACGGCCAGTGGATCGGGACGTGTGTCGGCCTGGGCTGAAGGCTCGGGTGGTTGGGACGTGGATGCTTGGCGGGGGTCGGCTGGGGGTGGTGGATCGGCCCAGGTGGGGCGGGCTACGTGTACGGCGTCGTTGGTGATCGTGATGTGCCAGTGGCCGTTGTGGACCTCGGTGTGGTGACGGCGGCACGCGAGGACCAGATTTGACAGGGCGGTCGGGCCTCCGTCGATCCATGCCACCAGATGATGGGCGTCGCACATCACCGGCGGGGCTGCACACACGACGCAGCCGCGGTCGCGGGCGTTCAAGGCACGGCGAATCCCGCGGGTAACCAGGCGTTCGCTGCGGCCCACGTCCAGTGGCTCGGATCTGGAGCCGAGAACCACCGGGATCACGTTCGCATCGCAGGCCAGGCGGCGGATCGTGGCCGCTGACAAACCGTTGCTGTAGACGGTCTGCCCGATCGCGTCGGCCGTGGCCGCTTTCAGATCCTGCAGATCGATCGTCACGGTGATATTCGCCTTCGCTCCGAACCCAGGCACCACGTCCGCGGAGTCACGCATCCGACGAGCCGCACCACCACTGACCGCACCGTCCGTCGCCGCTCTAGCAGCTGTCGCGGTGTCAGCGGTCGTGCTGTCACCTGTCGCGGTGGGAGCTGTTGTGGCACCAACTGTCGTGGAGTCGGCCGTCGGACCGCCAGCTGTCGTGGCGTTACCTGTCACGGCGTTACCTGACACGGGATCAGCCGTCACACCGCCAACTGTCGTGCCAGTACCTGTCGCGGTGTCGGCTGTCTTCCCGTCACCGGTCGTGGTCGCGGTGCACCCGGTCGCGGTGGACCCGGTCGCGGTGGACGTGGACGCGGTGGACCCGGTGGACCCGGTCGCGGTGGACCCGGTCGCGGTGGACCAGGTCGCGGTGGACCCGGTCGCGGTGGACCCGGTCGCGGTGGACCCGGTCGCGGTGGACCCGGTCGCGGTGGACCCGGTCGCGGTGGACCCGGTCGCGGTGGGCGGGGTCGGGGTGGGCGGGGTCGGGGTGGGCGGGGTGGGGGTGGGCGGGGTGGGGGTTGGGGGGGTGGGGCGGGGGATGGTGGGTGAGGGGGTGCCGGCGTCGAGGGCGGTGGTGGCCAGGGTTAGGGCGGTGGTCAGGGCGTCGGCTTGGCGCTTTTCGCGGGGGCGGGGGTCCTGGGTGCCGTCTACGGCTTTGTGGGGGCGGGCGCCGGTGGTGATGAGGGTGCGGAACAGTTCGGCGTTCTCGTTGGCCAGGTAGCCCTTGAACTTCACTCCGCGGTCTACCGAGCAGAGGGTGAGGGACTCGCGGGCGGCGGCCTTCTGTTCTTCGGGTTCGGGGCCGTCGGTGTCGAGGATGTCGCGGGCCCGGATGGCCGCCTTGCGTAGGTGGATGGGCGGCAGGTGGGTCAGGGCGGCCAGTCGCTGCTCGGCGAACTCCAGGTCATCCACAGGCACCGTGGTTGGTGTCTTCTCGAGTTCGAGGACGATGGCTTCGGCTTGGGCGGGACGCAGATTGCCTTCGTCGAGCTGCGTGGATACGGCCTCGTATTTCGGCAGTGCGCGGGCCAGCTGGACGTCGCGGCGCGCGCGGTGATGGTCGAGGCGGTAGCGGTACTCGATGAACTGGACCGTGTCGCGAGCTCCGACCCGCTCGGCGTACCCGATGTTGTCCAGGGCCGCGAGCAGACGCAGCCGCTCGGTCCCCAGGCGGGCGTGGGCGGCGGCGTTCTCGTCGAGGGCGTGCACGAGCTCCTGCTCGCTCATCACCTCGGGCGCCTTGTCCATGCAAAGACTCTAGCCACGCCCTCCGACAGTTTTCAAAGCCGAATCCCCTGCAAAACAAGGGATTTCAGTTATCCACAGATTTGCCTCCGATGGGTGTGAAGGTCAATGAAAAGGTGTAGGGGGCGATCTCCAGTGGGTCGCGGGTGGGCGGGCCGCAGGAGGCGGAGCCCAGGCCGGACTGGGCCAGGTCGAGGTTCAGGTAGATGTGGTCGCGGGGGGTGAGGTCCGAGCGGTGGCGGGCGGCTTCCAGGTCCTCGGTGGTCCAGCGGCGGGCGGTCAGTTGGAAGTGTGGGGCGCCCGTGACGCGTAGGCCGTTGCCCTCGGCATCGGTCAGTTCGGCCCAGCGGACGTCTGTGCGGGCGCCGTTCTCTTGCGGCACGACGTAGGGGGTCTGTAGCTCGTCCACGGTGTGTTGGAAGCGTCCTACGCGGGCGGCGCAGTGGCTGTCGGCGTAGGCCTCGCCTGGGCCGCCGCCGTACCAAAGCACGTTCTCCAACCCCGACGGCACCTGCAGTCGCACGCCGAGGCGTGGCCAGCTGGTGCAGCGTGGGGTGACGGCGGTGCCGGACCACTCGCCTTCCGGTTGTACGTCGACCGTGAGCTGGAGGTTGTCGTCGTACGCGGTCCAGCGGTACGTCGTGCGTACGCCGACGCCGAGGCCCTCCGGGGCAACCCGGGTGCGTACGACGAGACCGTTGTCTGTCACGTCCACCCCGTCGACCCGGTGGAGGAGCCGGTCGAGGCCGGCGGCGCGCCACTCCTGGGTGACGCCGTTCCGGCCGCCCTGGCCGTTGTCGTTGTCGGTCGGCGCCCGCCAGAGGTCGAGTTGCGGGCCGTCGACCTGCTGTCCGTAGAGGTGAGTCAAACGGCCGGTATTACGGTCGAATTCACCGCCACCGAGCCGCAGTACGTCACCGCTCTGCACCACAGGAAGACCAGAACTGGCAGGCGCAAGCTCAGGCTGCTCGAGCACGAACTGCGACCAGGCAACCTCATGTCCAGCGTTGGCCCAAGCGGTGTCCTTCGCCAGCACCGCCCGCACAGTCAGCACCCGTTCTACGTCAGACGGAGATGACGGGCGAGCAGTTTGTGGTGGTAGGACGGTGAGGGGTGGAGGTTCTAGCTGTGTGGAGGTGCCAGGGAGGATGTTGGGGACGTCCAAGTGGCCGGAAGCTACCTCGATGCCGTCGGACGTGACTGACCAGAGGAACTCCAGGTCGTCGGTGCCGGCGAATGTCCGGTGGTTCTCGATCGTGAGCAGCCCCGTGATCCGAACGGACTCCAGGACCTTCTTGTACTCCGCCAATCCGGGAGACGGGGTGCGATCCGGGAAGAGCAAGCCGTCGATGCAGAAGTTGGTGCCGTGGAGGCGTTCGCCGAAGTCGCCGCCGTAGACATGGTCCGTTGCGGCGGGCAACAGCAGGCCGTGGTCGATCCACTCCCACACGAAACCGCCCTGCAGCCGCGGGTAGCGCTCCAGCACCCGCTGGTAGTCGGCCAGCCCGCCAGGACCATTGCCCATCGCATGTGCATACTCAGCCAGGATGAACGGCAACGCCCGCCGCCGAGCCTCCAAGGAGGAGTCCTCGGTCGTCACGTCCTCAGTACGTGTGCCGATTGCCTCCAGATCCTCCAGCGGCGGATACATCAAGCTGTAGAAGTCCGAGAACTCGTACGTCCGGTCCCGCTCGTAGAACACTGCCCGCGACGGATCCCGCTCCCGCGTCCACGACGCCAGTACGCCGAAGTTCTGCCCGCGGTCGCTCTCGTTGGCCAGCGACCAGATGACCACGCTTGGGTGGTTCTTGTCGCGTTCGACCATCCGCCGCATCCGGTCCAGCATCATCGGCGCCCAGTCCGGGTCGTCGGCGGGGTTGCCGCGCCAGTCGGTGTAGATGAACCCGTGTGTCTCGATGTCGCACTCGTCGATCACCCACAGCCCGAGCTCGTCGCAAAGGTCAAGGAACGCCGGGTGCGGCGGGTAGTGCGCGGTCCTGACGGCGTTGATGTTGTGCTGCTTCATCAGTACGAGGTCCTGCCGCATCGCCTCGACCGAGAGCGCCCGTCCGCGGCGTTCGTCGTGTTCGTGCCGGTTGACGCCACGGAAGAACAGCGGCCGGCCGTTCGCCGTGAACACCCCGTGCACCATCGCCACGGTCCGGAACCCGATCCGCAGCTCGACCGTCTCCCCCGGCACCTCGACAGTCGCGTCGTACAACCGCGGCACCTCGGCCGACCACGGCTCGACGGCCGTGATCTCCACCGGTACGCCGGGCTCCGTCACGATCCCCAACTCCGGAACCCGGATCACCGCGCCCGGCACCGTCTCGACAGTCAAGGAACCGCCCCCGGTGCCATGGTCGTACGACGCGTGCACGAAAACGTCGTCGATCAACGGCCGCGCGAGCAGCGTGACGTCCCGGAAGATCCCCGGCAACCACCACATGTCCTGGTCCTCGAGGTACGACCCCGACGACCACTGGTGCACCCGGACCGCCAGCACGTTCCGCCCGGGCCGAAGTAGTGCGCCGACGTCGAACTCGCTCGGCAGCCGGCTCCCCTTCGCCGTACCGGCCTCGACGCCGTTCACCCACACCTTGAACGCCGAGTCCACGCCCTCGAACCGCAGGACAGCGCCGTCAACAGGCCAGTCCTCGGGAAGAGAGAACCAGCGCACATGGTCACCCGTCGGGTTCGCGTCCGGGGCGTACGGCGGGTCGATCGGGAACGGGAACGCCGTATTCGTGTACCGCGGCCGGTCATGCCCCTGCAGCACCCAGTGTCCCGGGACCTCGATCGAACCCCAGTCTCCACCGACCGCGGGGACATCTTCCGGAGCTCGGTCCCAGAGCTTGAAGTCCCACCGCCCGTTCAGGCTGATCCGCGGCCGCGACGACCGCAACCACGCCCGCGGTTCACGGGCTCCGGTACTCGGCGTCAGATCCTCGAAGTACCTCATCGCCCCTCCTTGAGCACCCGGACGTCCCACGGCCCCAACTCGACCCGCCCCAGGACCGCGGGCTCGACCGTCACCGCCGTACCTGACCAGTTGTGCACGAACCAGATCCGCTCGCCGGCCGCGTTCACCGCGGACATCGCGGTCACGGACGGCGCCCACAACCGCGACTCCCCGAACAGCCCGGCCGCCAGCGAGGCGTCCGGCACCGTCCCGACGTACGTGATCCGCCCGCGACCGCAGCGTTTCGTGGTGACGATCGGCCGGCGCTCACCGCCCGGATGCCGGTACGTCGCCAGTACGTCGGCATCGTCGACCAGCAACGTCTCGGCCCATCGTGTGGCATGCCCGGCCAACCCCTCCACCGCGAACGCGTCATCGAGGTTCTCGAACTCCTGGTACGACAGGCCGGCGGCCTTCCGCAACGGCCCGGGCGCAACCCCCGCCCGCGGCCGCGCGAACTCGTCCGCGTACCCGGTCCGCGGCCCCACGATCAGATGGCCGCCGTCCTGTGCATACGTAACCAACCGTTCCAGCACCGGGTCCGACGCAGCATAGAGGCCCGCGGCAACAACCACCGGCGCCGTCAACGCGGCCTCGAGCCGCTCGACCGGGACCACTCCGGGCCGCAGCCCGGCGTCCACGATCCCGCCGTAGAACGCCTCGACGATCGTCCGGTACGACGCCTTGTCAGGGTGACCACCCGTCGCCAACGGCGGCTGGAACTGCATCGCCCAATCGCTGTCCGACGACCACAGCACCGCGACGTCGACGTCCGGCGTCAGCCCGGCCACCGACGACCCGGCGGCCGCCAACTCGGCCCCGATCGCCGCGACCTCACGATAGATCCGTCCCGGCTCCAGTCCGTGCCCGAGAATCCCGCCCCAGAACGTCTCCGCCCCGTGATGGATCGAGTGCCAGTGCCAGTACTCGACCATCCGGGCGCCCCGCGACACGAAGGCCCAGGCAAGCTGCCGGAGCTGACCGGCGTACGGCGGCTTGTTCTGATGCGAGCCACCGATCGACGTCGCGTTCGTCTCGGTCACCAGGAACGGCTCGCCGCGCGACCCGTATCCGCGGTCCGCCGCCAGGAACACATCCGCGACCGACCGCCCGATCCACCCGGGCGCCAACCGCGACGGCAGCGAAGGTCGCGCGAGTCCGTCCTGGACATCCACATAAATGTTGCTCGCCGCAACGTCCAGCGACGCGGTCAGCGGTACGTCGGCCACTGCGGGCCGGTCGTACGCCAGGCAGGTCGTGACGAACTGCCCCTCCCGCCGCAACGACCGCACCAGCTCCGCCTGCCACCCGATGAACTCGGTCGTGCGCCAAGCCTGGAACCGGCGCCAGGCCAGGTCGTACGACGGCGTGCTGTTCCCGTCCGGCCGCCACAGCTCCGACCAGTCGCTCAAGCGGTGCGACCAGTACGTCAGCCCCCACGCCTCGTTCAGCGTCTCGACATCGCCGTACTCGCGCCGCAGCCCGGCCACGAACTCCTCGAAGGCGGCGGCGTTGTGCGCCAGCAGCACCCCCGGCTCGTTGTCCACCTGGTACCCGATCACCGCCGGGTGGTCCCGGTACCGCTCGACGATCCTCCGGACCACCCGCTCCGCGTGGAACCGGAAGGCCGGCTGCCCGTGGTCGATCTCCTGCCGGATCCCCCACGGCACCGGTACACCGGTACGCCGCTCGGCCGCGATCTCCGGGTGCGCCCGTTGCAGCCATGGCGGTACGGCGTACGTCGGCGTCCCGAGGATCACCCCGATCCCGCGCTCGGCCGCGCCGTCCAGCACCGGGCGGATCCATTCCAGGTCGAAGACCCCGTCCCGCGGCTCCCAGGTCGACCAGACCGATTCGCCGACCCGGATCACGGTGATGCCGGCGGCAACCATCAGGTCCAGGTCGACGGCGGTCCGGTCACCGACCGAGCGCGGCAGGTACTCCGGGTAGTAGGCCGTCCCAAGCACGACATGTGGCGGCAGCATGCACCAACCGTAACCGACCGGCACGGTCGCGTGCAATCGTTTGCATACAGGAAATCAGCCCCGGATGCGGACTCTCCTCCGGGCTTGGCCGGTGCTGGCCCGGACAACGAGCTCCGGCGTCAGCAGATCCGGCGGCGGCCAGTCCGCGCCGCCGAGCCGCTTGCTCAGCTGCTCCCAGGCCAGCTCGCCCAGCTTCGCCCGCTCGTTGCGCAGCGATGTCAACGGCGGCCGCGAGTACGACGCGATCGGGATGTCGTCGTACGACGCGACCGACAGCTCGGCCGGCACCTCGACGCCGTTGTCGTACAGCCAGCTCAGCAACCCGATCCCGACCAGGTCGTTGAACGTGATGACCGCGGTCGCGCGGCTGTGCAGCACCGTCGGACCGGCGTCGTACCCGTGGTTCCCCGACCAGCCGCCGTCGATCTCGTCCAGGGTCACGTCCAGCGACCGCGCCGTACGCCGCAACGTCCGGCGGCGCTCGCCGTCGGACCAGGACGTCGCCGGGCCGCCGACGTACAGCACGCGGCGGTGGCCGAGGCCGGTGAGGTGCTCCAGCAGCAGGCGGGACGCGGCGCGGTAGTCGATCGCGACCACGCCGGCGTTCTTGACGTTGCGGTTGATCGAGACCACCGGGACCGGTTGCGCGATCGCCTTCTCCAGGCCCTGGCGGGTGAGCCGCGAGCTGAACAGCACCAGCGCTCCGGAGTAGTCGACCAGCTCGTCCACGAGCCGCAGCTCCTCGGCCGGGTCCTCGCCGCTCTCACCGATCAGCAGCCGGTAACCGCCGGACCGTGCGGCGCCGGTCAGGCCCTTGAGGACCTCGGAGAAGAACGGGTTCGTCAGGTCGGGCACCGTCACGCCGACCGTCAGCGGGCGGCCGAGTTTGAACTCCTGCGCCCGCTTGTCGGCGCGGTACCCGAGCTGGCCGGCCACCGCGCGGACGTGCGCGACCACCTCGGGTGAGATCAGGTCGGACCCGTTCAGCGCCCGCGACACCGTGGAGACCGAGGTGCCGGCCTCACGCGCGACGTCGATCAACCGAACCCGTTCCGCCACTTCGTACCCCTAAGAACCGCTGATCAAGACATTTCGGATCGTCACGTCGTCGGCGTACTGTACGACAGCCTCCGCCGCGACCTGGTCGAACCGGCTGTTGCTGACCACCACCGACCGGATGTGCTGCGTCTCCGCACCCACGATCCGGTACGCCCGCTCGGCCCGCGCCACCCGGACCTGGTCGAAACGGATGTCCCGCACGTCGGGGTACAGCGACTGGTCGCCACCTCCCTGGTAGCTGAACGTGATCTCCAGAGGACGATACATCCAGGCCCGCGAATCCACGTCGCGGACATCGACATTGTGCACATAGCCACCGCGGGTGGACGTGGACTTCACGCAGAGCAGCCATTGCAGGTACGCCTCCTCCGCGGCCGGGTCGGCCGGCGCGGACAGCCGGCGGACGAACACGTCCTCGACACCGCCGCTCATCTCGCTACCCACAGCGACGGCGGCACCACCGCTGAAGAACGTGCAGTCCTCGACGATGACGCCGCGCGACGGCAGCCCCAGCCGGCGGCCGTCGGCGTCCCGGCCGGACTTGATCGCGATGCAGTCGTCGTGGGTCCGGAAGGTGCAGTCGCGGATCAGTACGTCGGTGCAGGACTCCGGGTCACAGCCGTCGCCGTTCGGGCCGAGGTTGTCGACGGTGACGCCCTGGACGGTGACGTTGCGGCACTCCAGCGGGTGGATCGTCCACATCGGGGAGTCCTTGATGGTCACCCCCTCGATCAGCACGTTCGTACAGCGGAACGGCTGGACGAAGCTCGGGCGGAGGTAGTGGCCCGCACCGAAGACGCGCTGCTCGACGGGGACCTGCTCGTCGTTCATCCGTTCGAGTTCGGCCCAGTCGGCGCGCTGGTTCGGCAGGCCGGAGTGCCAGCCGTACTGACCGCTGCCGATCAGGTACCACCAGTGCTCGTTGTCGCCGGCACCGTCGAGGACACCGTTCCCGGTGATGCCGATGTCGGTCTGTCCCTCGGCGCGGATCAGCGGCGAGTAGTTATAGACCTCCACGCTCTGCCACCGCGTGCGGACCACCGGGAGGTACGCCGCTGGATCCGTGCTGAACCGCAACGTCGCACCTTCCTCGAGGTGCAGGTCGACGTAACTCAGCAGGTCGATCGCCCCGGTGTGCCAGACACCCGCCGGTACGACGACGTGCCCGCCGCCGGCCTGGTGGCACGCGGCGACGGCAGCCGCGATCCCGGCCGTCGCGTCGTCGGGCGTCGCGCCGTACTGCGTGATCGGGAACCAGGCGTCCCGGAACCGCGGCGGCCGGATCCGGGACCTGACCAGGCCCTCGACGCTCGGGGCCGCGGCGGCAGCCGGCAGGCCGATGCCTGCGGCAACAACTCCGCCGAGACCGGTCACGAGCAACTGACGACGGGTGGGACGCATGGCGGACACCTTCCACGGGGAGGAGTTCAGGTAAAGCTTTGCCCGTAAGTATCCAAGAGATTTCGGGACGGTCAAGACCAACCGTTGACACACCATCTCCTTCCGGGCACGATCGGTTGCAATCGTTTGCATGCTAGGAGGTCGCGGATGTCCGCCCCACTTCGTCGCCGTACCGTCCTGCTCGCCGGTGGCGCTCTCGCCGCCGGCGGATCCCTGCTCGGCGGCGGTACCGCCCCGGCCGCCGCCGGCCTCGCCCCGGAGGCGGCGGTCGACGCCGAGGTCGCCCGCATCCTGGACCGGATCAGACCGCCACGGTTCCCGGACCGCTGGTACGACGTGACGAGGTTCGGCGCGGTCGGCGACGACACCACCGACTGCACCGCCGCGATCCGGGCGGCGATCGAGGCCTGCCACGGCGCCGGCGGCGGGCACGTCGTCGTACCGGCGGGTGACTACCGCACCGGCGCCGTCCACCTGCTCAGCGGCGTCGACCTGCACCTTGAGCAGGGCGCGCGGCTCGCGTTCAGCCAGGACCCGGCGGCGTACCTCCCGGTCGTGGCGACGCGGTACGAGGGGACGGAGTGCTACAACTACTCGGCCTTCGTGTACGCGTACGGCCAGCGGGACGTCGCGATCACCGGGCAGGGCATGCTCGACGGTCGCGCCGACGCCACGCACTGGTGGGACTGGACCGGCGGGCCGCCACCCAACGAAGGCCCGGACAAGACGCTGCTGATCCAGATGGCCGCGGCCGGTGTCCCGGTCGAGGACCGGGTGTTCGGCGCCGGCCACTACCTGCGACCGAACCTGCTGCAACTGAACCGCTGCGAGAACGTCCTGCTCGACGGCATCACGGTCAAGGACTCGCCGATGTGGAACATCCACCCGGTGCTGTGCCGGAACGTGACGATCCGCGGCGTCACCGTCGACAGCCCGAACGGCCCGAACAACGACGGTATCGACCCGGAGTCCTGCACCGACGTACTGATCGAGGACTGCACGATCTCCACCGGTGACGACTGCGTCGCGTTCAAGTCCGGCAAGGACGCGGACGGCCGGCGGGTGAACGTGCCGGCCCGGTACGCCGTCGTCCGGAACTGCGTGATGGCCGACGGCAACGGCGGCGTCACGGCCGGCAGCGAGACCAGCGGCGGCGTGATGGACATCTTCGTCCGCGACTGCACAATGAGCAGCCCGCACCTCGAGCGGGCGATCCGGATCAAGAGCAACCCTGACCGCGGCGGCACGATCGCCAACATCGACGTACGCCGGGTGTCGGTCGGGCAGGCCGCCGACTCGGTGGTCGAGATCGTGCTGAACTACGCGAACGTGACCACCGGCGCGTACCCGCCGGACGTGCACGACATCACGATCAGCCGGCTCACCGTGGCGTCCGCACCCCGCGCCCTGAACCTCCTCGGCCTCGCCGACGACCCCCTGCGCGCCATCCACCTGCACCAGTGCCGCTTCGACGCGATCACCGAGCCGAACGTGATCACGAACGTCGAAGACCTGCAGCTGGACCAGGTGTGGATCAACGGCGCCCGCGTAGACAACTGAAGGAGCTGTCAATGGACGACCTGACCCGAAAGAACTTCCTGCGCCTCGGAGCAGCCGCGGCCGCGGCGGGCGCCGCCGCAAGCCTCGGCGCCGGCCCGGCCGCCGCCTCGCCGAGCGGTGCGGGAGGTGCAGGTACAGCTGGCATGAGCGGAACAGGCGCAGGTGGTGCGGGCGGCGTGGACCCGGGACCGGGATGGGGGCAGGTCGGCGACATTCTTGCCAATACCGTTCCCCCGCAGTTCCGCCCCCGCGACTTCTCCGTCACGACCTTCGGTGCGGTCCCCGACGGCAGCACCCTGGCAACGGAGGCGATCGCGAAGGCGATCGACGCCTGTCACGCCGCCGGCGGCGGCCGCGTCGTCGTACCGGCGGGCACCTTCCTCACCGGGGCGATCCACCTCAGGTCCGGCGTGAACCTGCACGTCTCGACCGGCGCCACGCTGCTGTTCAGCACCGACCCGGCGCAGTACCTCCCGGTCGTCCTGACCCGCTTCGAGGGCCAGGAGTGCATGAACTACTCCCCGCTGATCTACGCCCGCGACTGCGAGAACATCGCGGTCACCGGCGGCGGCACCCTCGACGGCGGCGCCACCTGGGACAACTGGTGGTCGTGGACGGGACAGGCCGGCGCCGACGCCAAGGCGCTGCAGCAGATGACCGAGGACGGCGTACCGGTGGAGGACCGCGTCTTCGGCGACGGTCACCACCTCCGGGCCGCCTTCATCGAGACCCAGTCCTGCCGGAACGTGCTGATCGAGGGTGTGACGATCGTCCGCTCGCCGTTCTGGGAGATCCACCCGGTGCTGTCCCGCAACATCACGATCCGCGGCGTGCACATCGACAGCCGCGGCCCGAACAACGACGGCATCGACCCGGAGAGCTCGCAGTACGTGCACATCCAGAACTGCACGCTGGACTGCGGCGACGACTGCATCGCGATCAAGTCCGGCAAGGGCGCCGACGGCCTGCGGATCAACGTACCGTCGGAGAACATCCTGATCGAGGACTGCACGCTGAACATCCGGTACGGCGCGATCACGATCGGCAGCGAGATGACCGGCGGCGTTCGGAACGTCTTCGTCCGGAACTGCACGATCGGCAGCCCGAACCTGTACTTCGGCCTGTACATCAAGACCAACTCGGTGCGCGGCGGCTTCGCCGAGAACATCTACCTGCGCGACCTGGAGATCTCGAACCTGACCAAGGAAGTGGTCTCCTGCAACTTCTACCGCAGCGAGGGCGACACCGGTCCGCTCACGCCGTACGTCCGGAACGTCGAACTCCGGAACGTGAACGTCGGCCACGCCCGGAACGCGTTCTCGATCTTCGGCTACCCGCGCTCCCCGATCCAGGACTTCCGGCTGATCGACTGCACCTACACCAGCATCGACGCCGCGAGCTCGATCCAGGACACCGAGCTGACGTTCCAGAACTTCACCGTCAACGGTCAGCTGATCACCGATCCGAAGCAGCTCCTGTGACGGTCGAGCCAACCGCTGACAGGCCCGGCTGGCCGGACGTCGACCGCATCCTGGCCGACGTCCGGCCGCCGGCCTTTCCGGCCGCCGACTTCCCGATCACGGCGTACGGCGCCACCGAGGCCGACGCCGGCCCCGGCATCGCGGCCGCCGTCGAGGCCTGCCACGCTTCCGGCGGCGGGCGGGTCGTCGTACCTCCTGGCCGCTGGCACACCACCGGGATCCGCCTCCGGTCGTACGTCGAACTGCACGTCAGCGCGGGCGCCACGCTGGTCTTCAGCAGCGATCCGGCCGACTACCTCCCGCTGGTCGTGACGCGCTACGAAGGCCTCGAGGTCCTCAACCACGCCCCGATGATCTACGCGAGCGGCTGCACGGACATCGCGATCACCGGCACCGGCACGCTCGATGGCCAAGGCTCGTGGGACACCTGGTGGCAGTGGTTCCACGAGTGCGACGAGGAGTTCAAAGTCTTGCGGGAGCAGAGCTTCTTCGGCGTGCCGCTCGAGGAACGCATCGTCGGGACCCGCCTACGCTCCAGCTTCGTGCAGCCGTACAACTGCAGCAACGTGCTGATCGAGGGCGTCACCGTGGTCCGCTCGCCGTTCTGGCAGGTCCACCCGGTGCTGTGCACCAACGTGACGATCCGCGACGTCGTCCTCGACTCACAGGGCCCGAACAACGACGGCATCGACCTCGAGTCCTGCCGCTCGGTCGTTGTCCAGAACTGTGTGATCGACGCCGGCGACGACTGCATCGCGCTCAAGTCCGGGCGTGAGGCCGACGGGCTGCGGGTCGGCGTACCGACCGAGGACGTGCTGATCGAGGACTGCGAGCTGCGCGTCAAGTACGGCGCGATCACGCTCGGCTCCGACCTCACCGGCGGGATCCGCAACGTGTACGTGCGGAACTGCCGGATCGACGGGCCGTACTTCGCCCTGTACATCAAGACCAACGCGGTCCGCGGCGGCTTCGTGGAGAACGTGTACCTGCGGGACCTCACGGTCGCCGCGGTCACCAAGGAAGTTGTCCAGTGCAACTTCTACCGCGGGGAGGGCGACACCGGCCCGCTCACGCCGTACGTCCGGAACGTCGAGCTCCGCGGCCTCAAGGTCGAGCGGGCGCGGAACGCGTTGCTGCTCCGCGGCTACCGGCATTCCCGGATCGAGGACTTCCGCCTGGTCGACTGCGACTTCACCGTCGACCGGCCCAGCACCGTGCAACACACGGCACTGAGCTTCGACAACGTCACGGTCAACGGCCGCCCGGTGAAAGACGTCCACCAGATCCGTTAAGGCAGGTGGGCGCAGTGGACGTCGAGGTCCCAGAGGATCACTGACAGGGCGTACGGGCTGATCGCGTGCATCTGGTGGGTCGCGTCCTCCAGCAGTTCCCAGTAGCCGTTCGACTCGTTGCTCACGGCATCGGTGCCGATGACGGCGATCCGCTGCCGGACGGCCGCCTCGTACGAGCGGTGGCCGACGCCGTTGAAGCAGCAGTCGTCGAACCGGTTCAGGATCTGCATCTGCCGGCGGTTCGGGCCGATGGACGCGAGCGCGTAGAAGTCCGGGAAGTCGGCCAGCCCGTACAACCCGGGCTGCTTGTCGAGCCGCTGCTCCCAGTCACCGCGAGTCGGGCTCGGCTTCGGCGAACCAGGCCGGACGAAGAACGGCAGCGAGCCGGCCGTCGGGTACGAGCGGGTGATCCGCGTGTCCAGTGCCGGGTACACGGTCGTCGCCCAGCCACCGCCGGACAGCCCGATCATCTGCACGGAGGACGGCTGGTACGTCGCCTGCACGTAGTTCATCGCGACCGACAGCGGTGTGAGGAACAGCGACAGCGGCGAGTACGTGGCCGATTCCCACAACGGCAGGTCGTTGTGCGACGGCTGCAGCTGCTTGGTCGGGTCGGCCGGATCCTGCAGGGTTTTCGGGTTCCAGTGGTAGAACGGCATCGCGAACAGCAGCACGGTGTACCCGCGGTCGAGCAGCGCCTGGGTCACCGGCTGCATCGTCTCCGGCCCCTCACCGTGCCCGTTGTGGTAGAACGCCACCCGGCGGTGCGTGGACTGCTCCGGCTCGAGCAGCCACACAGTGGACACGTAGCCGAACTCCATCGGTACGTCGAGCTTGTCGTACCGCCGTACGCCGGTGAACGCGGGCAGCACCGACGGCGCGCCGACGCCACGTGTCACGGTGGGCAGCGCGGTCGGGAGGACGCCGGTGTCCTTCCACACCTGTGCAACCAACTGTGGACGGAGCGCGTCCGCGTCGGCCGCGGTGTGGACCTTCATCAGGTCCTCGACGTCCACGCCGACCACCACCTCCGGCAAGGTCTTGTAGATCGCGGCGTGCGCGTCGGCGATCGCCTGGTTCACCGGGGCGACCGGCCGCGGTGCCGGGTGCGGTTCAACTCCTCCCGCGGGCACGTCGGTCGCAGACGCGGTCAGCGGAATGCCGGCGGCGCCGGCGGTCACGGCCCCGGCGGTCGCGGCCAGGGCACCTCCGAGAACGGCCCGGCGGTTGACGTTCTTCATCTTGGATCACCTTTCGAGGCGGGGAACGACCGGGTGCCAGCCGGCGAACACGAACGACGGGTCGCGCAGTTGCGCGGCCTCCTCGTCGCTGAGCTGCCGGGAACACGCCAGTCGCGCGGTGGTGTCGAGCGGCCGGCCGGACAGGTCGGTGCTGTGGTACTCCCAGAACCGGATCTGCCCGGCGGCCGCACAGTCGTTGGGGCTGGTGATCTGCCAGCCGGTCTTCTTCACGTGGCTGTCCATCGCCGAGTCGATGAACACCGCCTGACTGGTCGGGAACCGGCTGAGCTCGGCGCGGGCCAGGTACACGCTGTCGTCGGCCAGCCCCGGCGCCCGGGTCAGCCGGACCCGGACGAAGATGTTGCCGGGCCCGTCGTCGATGTTGCGGACCTGGTTGTAGTACCCCTCGTGCAGCGCCTTCAGCTCGGAGTCCTGCATGAACACGCCACCGGTCCCCCAGACGAAGTCCACGTCACCCTCGATGTAGCTGTTCGTCACGAACGCCTTGCCCTGCAACCGCAGGCTGTCCTGGTACCCGAGGACGCGGACCCGGGCGAGCACGATCCGCTCCCCGTTCCCGAACAACGCCTCGGCCTGCGATCCGCGGTACGGCGTGAGGTTCTGCACGGTCACGTCGGACATCGTGAAGTCGTCGGCGAACACCGCCATCGCGGCCCGCCAGCAGTTGAACCGGTCGGACTGCGGGATGACCCGGCGCTGACAGTACGACTGCTCCTGCGGGACGCTGCCCATCGCGGAGTCGCCGTTCAGCAGGTTGTTGTTCGGGTACCCGATGACGGTCTTGCCGGCACCGGCACCACGGATCGTCAGCCCGGGCTTGGTCGGCGGCACCCAGACGAGCTCCCGGTACAGCCCGGGCGCGACGTCGACGGTCGCCTTGTGCCCCTCACCGACGAAGTCGATCGCGGCCTGCACCGTGCAGAAGTCCTCGCCACGGCCGACGGTCAGGTGGCTGTCGTCCTTCGGATCCTGCTGGGTGCGGAACTGCCAGTTGCTGATGCCGGGGTTCCCTACGACGAACCCTGGATCCACGGTCACGTAGTACACCTGACCTGGCGCAAGCCGTTGGTGCGGGTAGACGGTCACCGTCCGCCCGTCGACGACCACTGCCTGGTACATCCACGTGTGCACCTGGTCGAAGTCGGTCCGTGCCCCGCCGACCGTCCGCTGGAACGACGCGAGGTCCGTCAGGCTGATGGTGTCGACAACCTCACCGTTCGCCTTGTGGATCTGCACCTTGCCGCTCACGCCGAGCCGCACCGGTCCCTGGAAGCTCATGCTCAACGCAGTGTCCGAACACGTGGCGTCCTCAGGCCCCTGTGGTGACACCTTCACCGCACCCGCGGCGCCGGTCGCCCACCCGGTGAGGCCCTTGAGCACGGCCGTCAGCTTGGTCGCCGCGACCTGATGCCCCTGCACGTTCGGATGCGTACTCCCGTTGAAGTCGCCCGCCCCGAGCCACCCGGTCGTGTCGACGTACACGATCCGCCCGTCCTTCATGGCGGCGACCGCCGCCTTGATGTCGTCCGCATGCGTCCCGTTGAACGGGCGCAGGGCAACGATCAGCGCTTTGGGATCGGCCGCCCGGATCTTCTGCAGATAGGCGACGTACGCCGGTGTGAACTCGGCGCTGTCGTACGCCGCGTCGTTCGTGCCGAAGTTGACGACGACCGCGCCCGGGTCGAACCCGGTCGCGGGGAAGCCGGCCAGGTTCCAGCCGAACGACTCGGCCGCCGTACCGACATTGCCGTGCCCCGGCTGGAGGATGCCCTGCTTGCCGAAGCCGACCTGGTTGGTCTCGGCACCGAACGCCTCGCCGACCAGGTGCGGGTACGCCTTGGTGCCGTCCGCGCAGTCGGAGCCGAGCTCCGGGCAGAGCGCCATCACGCCCTGGGTGATCGAGTCACCGTAGAACTCGATGCGATGCTCGGCGGTGGTCGGCAGCGGGATCAACTTCGCGCCCGGGGCGAGCTCGATCTTCTTCAGCACGATGCCGGTCTGCAGCGGCACGTTCCAGCGGTTCTCGTACTCGTCGACGTCCTTGACCAGGATCTCCGCCGTGTGCGCGACGTTCGGGTCGAGGTCGTCGGCGAACACCTTGTGATCGGCGTCGACCTTCTGCAGGACGGGCGCCTGGCCGTCGATCGCGACGTACAGCTGGGCCGGGACGGTGATCGACGAGGTGTCGAACAGGGCTCCGAGCTGCGAGCCGGTGAACCGCAGCCGGACCGAGGACCCGGAGTTCACGGTGATCGCGGTGTCGTCGTCGCGGCCCCAATGGCCGGCGAGTTCGATCCGCGGGTCGAACGGTCCGTAGGTCGCCGGGTTCGCGGCGGCGGCCGGACCGGCGGACACCGACAGCAGACCGGCTCCGACGAGTACGACCAGACAGAGGCTGATCAGACGATTTCGCACGGCGTCTCCCAGGGCGCAGACCACCGCGCAGAAAGCCCGGGGCGGTGGGCGGGGTAATCCTTTTCCTCGTTACAGTCGCAGCGCTCCGCGGTCGCGTCAAGGGTTCGTCCCCGGAAATCGGGAAAAGGTTTACATCGCCTGAAGAGCAGCGATCTGCGCCGTCGTCGTGATCCAATGGGCGGGTGAGAGAGCCGACTGCAGCCCGGGCCACGATTCACGACGTGGCACGGCTGGCCGAGGTGTCGACGGCGACCGTGTCGCGGGTGCTGAGCGGCGGCAAACCCGTGTCGCCGGAGGTCACCGAGCGGGTCCGCGCGGCCGCGAACGACGTCGGCTACCGGCCGAACCCGGCCGCCCAGACGCTGCTGCGCGGAAGCAGCCGCACGGTCGGCGTCGTCGTACCGGACCTCGGCAATCCCTACTTCGCGGAGATCCTGAAGGGTCTCGCGGCCGAGGCGGCCGCCGAAAAGCACCACACGCTGGTGGCCGGCACCGAGGAGGACCCGGAGCAGGAGTACCGGTCCGCGATCGAGCTCGCCCGCTGGGTCGACGGGCTGCTGCTGTGCGCGCCCCGGATGAGCACGCCCCGGCTCCGCGAGGTCGCCGAGGCGGCCCGCCGGCTGGTGCTGATCAACCGGGTACTGCGTCATCACGCGGTCCGCTCGGTGGTCGTCGACTACCACCTCGGCGTCCGCGCACTGTGCGAGCATCTCGCGGCGCTCGGGCACAAGCGGATCGCGTACCTGCAGGGGCCGACGGCCGCATGGTCGGACCAGCAACGCCAGCGCGGGTTCCGCTCACCGGAGGCGTCGGGCCTGACGATCATCCGGGTACCGTGCGGGTCGACGCTCGCCGACGGGCGGGAGGCGGTCGAGGAGGCGCTGACGTACAAGCCGACCGCGATCATCTGCTTCAACGACCACGTCGCCGTCGGCGTCCTCAGCCGCCTCCGCGAACTCGGCCTGTCGGTCCCGCACGACCTGTCGGTCGCCGGCATCGACAACGCCCCGATGAGCGCCCACACCGACCCCGGCCTGACGACGTACGCCGTCTCCACGGTAGAGGTAGGCCGCCAAGCCTGGTCCCGCTTCGCCCCTAAGCCCTCCACCGCCACCACCCACATCCGTGGCGAACTCATCACCCGAGCCTCCACCGCACCCCCACCCCACAAATCCCCCCGCGGCTGATACCGAGTCGTTGGGTTCAGGCGGGGGTGGTGAAGTGGTAGGTGCCGGGCTGGGCTCGGCACACGGCGGTGGTCGCGGTCGGAGTGAGGACGGTGAGGCCTTCGGCGGTTGCCAGTGGGTGGCCGCCCTCCTGCACCGACTCCGGGTCTGTCGTGGGGATGTGGATGGTGGCGGTGGCACCCGGCGGGATGGTGACGTCGAGGGTGAGCGTGCCGTCGGCCAGCTCCCAGCGGGTGGAGATGCGGCCGGTGGGGGTGTCGTACGACGCCTTCGCCCAGGTCAGGCGGCCGCCGGGATGGGGATGGATGACCAGGTCGCGGAAGCCGATGGACTCCGGTGACTGGCTGATGCCGGCGACGTCGGCGTACAACCATTCGCCGACCGAGCCGAGCGAGTAGTGGTTGAACGAGTTCATCGCGACCGGGCCGAACCCGTTCTCCTCGGTCCAGCCGTCCCAGCGTTCCCAGACGGTCGTCGCGCCGTGCTTGATCGAGTACCCCCACGACGGGTACCGGTCGTCGTGCAGCAGGTCGTAGGCCAGGTCGGCGTACCCGTACTTCGTCAGGATCGGGCACAACAGCGCCACACCGGCGAACCCGGTGGTCAGTGATCGCTCGCGCCGTTCGAGATCCGCGACGAGGTGCTTCACCGCCGCCTGCTCGGCCTGCTCGTCCAGCAACCCGAACGCCAACGGCAGCAGGTACCCGGTCTGCGTGTCACCGCGAAGCTTGCCCTCGGCGTCCACGAACTCGGCGACAAAAGCCGCCCTGATCTTCTCCCACAACTCGCCGTACGCCGCGGCCTCGTCGGCCAGCCCGAGCACCCGGGCCGCTGCCGCCGTGAACTCGACGCTCCGCGCGAAGTACGCCGTCGCGAGCAGGTCCCGGTCCGTCACGACCCCGACCTGCAACCAGTCGCCGTAGTGCCCGCTGGTCCGATGCCGCCAGATCAGGTCCGGGTTGGCCCGGTGCACGTAGTCGACCCAGCGCCGCATCACCGGCCACGCGGTCCGCAGGACCCGCTCGTCGCCGTAGATCCGGTACAGCGTCCACGGCACGATCGTCGCCGCGTCCGCCCAGGCGGGCGTCCCGTGCCGGCCGGTGATCACGTGCGGGATGACGTCCGGGATCGCACCCTCGTCGGTCTGCGCGACCGCGAGATCCACGAACCAGTTCTCGAAGAACGTCAGTACGTCGGCCTGGTACGCCGCGGTCGGCAGGAAGATCTGCGCGTCCGCCGTCCAGCCGAGTCGCTCGTCGCGCTGCGGGCAGTCGGTCGGCACGCTGACGAAGTTGCCCCGCTGACCCCAGCGGATGTTGCTCAGCAGCTGGTTGACGCCTTCGTCCGAGCACTCGAACCGCCCCGCCACCGGGGTGTCCGAATGCAGCACGCGGCCGACGACGTCCGCGACGGTCAACTCGCCCCGATAGCCGTCGATCTCGACGTAGCGGAAGCCGTGCACGGTGAAGATCGGCTCGAAGAACTCCTCGCCGGCGCCCGCGCTGACGAAGTAGTCGGTCGCGTCGGCGGTCCGCAGGTTCGCGGTGTACAGCGAGCCGTCGGCCTGCAGCATCTCGCCGTGCCGCAACCGGATCCGGTCCCCGGCCTCCGCGCCGCGCACCCGCAACCGCACGCGGCCCGCCAGGTTCTGCCCGAGATCGACGATGTAGCGGGCCTCGTCGACCTTCGAGACGCTGACAGCCGGCACGTCTTCGGTGACCCGCACCGGATCGGTGGTCGCGGCGATCAGCGTCGACACGTCACCGCCGAGGTCACCCGCCGGCACCCAGTCGCCGGCGTCGTACCCCGGGCTCGACCAGTCGCCGAGCTCGAGGCGGGCGTCGTACGACTCCCCCATCAGCAGATCGGCGAACCGGATCGGCCCGACGTGCTCGACCCAGCGCCCGTCCGTCGCCACCACGGTCCGCGAACCGTCCGGGTGGTCGACGACGAGCTGCGCCAGGAGCTGCGGCTTCTTGCCGTAGTGGTGCGCGTGACTGCGCGTGTCCCACCCGACGTACCCGGACCACCAGCCCTCACCGAGCACGGCACCGATGACGTTCTCGCCCTCGTGCAACAGGTCGGTCACGTCGTACGTCTGATAGGCGACCCGCTCCCGGTAGTCGGTCCATCCGGGCGTCAGCTCGTCCTCACCGACCCGCTCGCCGTTGGCGCTGAACTGGTACAGCCCGTGCGCGGTCGCGTAGATGCGTGCCCGGCTGACAGATCGGGTCAGCTCGAACGAGCGCCGGTAGTGCCTCGGCGGCGCGATCGTGGCCTGGCGCACCGTTCGCGGCTCCTGGCGGTCGACCGGCGGCTCGAAGTACGGGTCGGTCTCGTAGTCGTGCTCGATCCAGTGCGCCTCCCACTCGTCGTCGTGGAAGAGCCCGGTCGCGAACGTCGCCTCGGCACTGGTCACCTGCCCCGCCGGGTCCCGCACCGACAGCTGCCAGACATAGTCGGTCTGCGAGGTCAACGGCGCGCCGCCGTGGTCGACGTACGTCTCCCACTCGGACCGCCACCCGCTGTCCCAGACCTGTCCGCCGTCGCGCAGCACCCGCACCCGGAACGCGTCTTGCCTGTCGCCGCGGGCCGGTGACGCCAGCCGCCAGCTCAGCCGCGGCCGCGCCGTACCGATGCCGAGCGGCTCGACCCGGTGTTCGCAGCGCAGGTCGTACGCCGTGAGCCCGGTCAGCTCGGCCGGATCCGGTGCCTCGGACAGCACCCAGTCAGTTGTCACCAGGACCACTCCGTCTCGGGTCGGTGGAGCTCGTACTCCCGGACGCCGCCGGCGTGCTCCGGGCGGTCGCCGTACATCGGCCGGGACGTCCCCGGCGGGTCGATCGCGATCACGTCGTCACCGTGCCAGGTGGTGCGGAACTCGTTGCCCGCCGCAACCTCCGTGGTGGTCTGCCGCACCATCGGGAACGTCACGACGATCCGCTCCCCCGGCTGCGCCTTCGGGATCGACAGGTACCCGTCGGGCGCCCAGATCCGCTCCGCGCCGGTCCGTTCCTCGGCACCGCGCGCCAGCCGCAGCCGCGCGTACCCGGCCCAGTCCGGGATCCGCACCCGCAGCTCCTCCAGCGGCTCGTTGACGTGCAGCTCGACCTTGCCTTCCACCGGAAGATGACTGATCACGTCCACCGCATGGTGGCCCCGCGTCAGCAACAGGTTCACCCGCGTCAGCCGGCTGTCACCGCTGACGATGCTGTTCCATGCCCAGAACAACCCGCGCACACCGGAGCCGACGCAGCACGCCTGGACGTCGTTCGTGTGCCCGCGGCCCAGTGGTACGTCGGAGACGTAGTCGTTCGGCGCGCCGTACCCGCAGAACGCCCCGAGGACTCGCTCGCCGACGTTCACGTAGGTGCGCCAGCCGGGCTCGTCCTGGGAGCGGTCCGGCGCGGACTCGACCCAGCTCACGTCCTGCAGCTGCGACGCGGCGAGGTGGTTCCGGACGAAGCGCTCGACGACCGGCCAGTACTGCGTGTGTCCGTTTCCGGCCAGCGTCGCACCGAGACCGATCAGGTCCACGAGGGAACAGGTCTCGTGCTCGTACTGCTGGTCCGCCAGGTCGCCGGGCGTCCACCCGAACCGGGTCGCCTCCCCCAGGACCCAGTCGTAGCTACGGCGGACGAACTCGGTCAGCCCGTGATCGCCGGTGTGCCTGGCCAACCGTGCCAGGCCTTCCAGCGTGCCGACCCGGGTATGGAAGTGACCGCTGCGGTACGCCCGCGCCGGATTGAAACTGCCGTCGGCGTTGAAGACACCGCTCTTCTCGACGATCAGCCGGGCGAACCACTCGCACAGCTCGAGCGCGTCGGTGTTGCCGGTCGCCTGGTGGTAACGCAGCAACGGCATGATCAGCCGGCCCGAGAACGACGCGGGGTCGGGTGCGAGGTGCAGGTCGATCGCGTTCGACGACGGCCAGCCGTCCTTCGTGTACTCCGACGCCGGGTAGAACCAGACGTCGCGTTCCTTGATCGCGATCCGCTTCAGCGCCGCGACCTGACGGTCGGCGGCGTTGCGCGCCTGTGGGTCGTCGGTGGCGATCACCGCGGTCGTCATCGCGAGCAGCGTGGCGCGCTGGTCGATGAGGTTCGCGTTCGGCAGCCAGTGGCCCTTGGGGTGGGTCTCGCGGTACGTCAGACCGTCGTCGGCCAGGAACGTGAACAGCCGCTGGCGATACCGGTCGGCGATCGCGTCCCAGCGCGGCTCCCAGTCCTTGCCGCCGGTCATCTGCCGGGTCAGCAGGATCGCGTCGGTGAGCCGGCCGTGGCTGGAGCCGTAGTCCCAGTCCCCGTGGTCCATCCGGGCCGGGCGGGCCAGCAGGTTCGCGCTGAAGAACGGGATGCCGTCCCGGTCGTCGTCGGCCAGGCCGGTGACCGCGTTCATCGCCAGCGCGGCCCGGTCCTCGAGCAGCAGGGTCGCGGGAATCGTCACCATAGGAAAACCTTTGCCTTCACCGGGTCCGATGTCAACCGGCTATCCACAGGCTGGCCGATCCGCCTTGTTTTCTTGACGATCGGTGGCGGAGACTGGGCGCATTCCCTCGCCGAAGGAGCGCCCGATGCCAGCAGCCGAAGAGGTCGTCGCGACCTACCTGATCGAGACCTACCTGCCACTCGACCAGGCCGCCGAGGCGATCGCCGGCGAGCAGTCGACAGGGACGTTCGTGAAGGTCGCGCGTGAGACGTCCGAGCTCCGCGAGCGGTTCGCGGCGCGGGTGCTGTCCGTCGCCGAGATCGCGCCGACCGGCAACGCGGACCTCCCCGGCGCGACCGGGACCGGGCGAAAACGCAGCGCCGAGGTCCGGATCGCCTTCGGTCTGGACAACTTCGGGCCGTCCCTGCCCAACCTGCTCGCCGCCGTCGCGGGCAACCTGTTCGAGCTCCGGCAACTGGCCGGCATCCGGTTGCTCGACCTCGACCTCCCACCCGCGTTCACCGAGCGCTACCCCGGTCCGCAGTACGGCGTCCGCGGGACGCGGAAGCTGCTCGACCGGCCGGAGGGCGTACTGCTCGGCACGATCGTGAAGCCGAGTATCGGCCTGCCGCCGGAGGAGTTGCGTTTGCTCGTCCGTGAGCTCGCCGAGGCGGGGATCGACTTCATCAAGGACGACGAGCTGATGGGCAACCCGCCGCACTCACCGCTCGCTGAGCGGGTCGCCGTCGTCACCGAGGAGCTCGACAAGGTCGCGGCCCGGACCGGACGGCGGCCGATGTACGCGTTCAACATCACCGACGATCTGGACCGGATGGCGTCGAATCACGATCTCGTGCGGGCGGCCGGCGGGACCTGCGTGATGGCGTGTGTGAACCTGATCGGCTTCACCGGACTCGCGTGGTTGCGGGAGCGCTGCGCGTTGCCGATCCACGGGCACCGCGCGATGACCGGGGTGTACACGCGCGCGCCACAGCTCGGGATCGACTACGTGGCCTGGTCGAAGCTGGCGCGGCTCGCGGGTGCGGATCACCTGCACACGAACGGTCTGTCGAACAAGTTCTACGAGACCGACGAGGAGGTCCTGCGCTCGATCAACGCGGTACGGACGCCGATGCTCGGCGGCTACGAGACGCTGCCGGTGCTCTCCTCCGGGCAAACTCCCGGCCTGGCGCCGGAGACGTACCGCCGTACCGACACCACCGACCTCCTCGTCCTGGCAGGTGGCGGCATCCACGGCCACCCGGGCGGGTCGGCTGCCGGAGTGGCCGCCATGCGAGCCGCCTGGTGCGCCGCAACCTCCGGGCAAGACCTGCACGCTGCCGCTCGTGATGTCCCCGCACTGCAACAGGCTCTGGACACCTTCGGTGGTCCGAGGCCCGCAGCCCGGGACGACGCGGCGGGAGGCGCGCGTGGTTGAGGTTGCGTTCTACGGGGACGACTTCACGGGGTCGACCGACGCGATGGTGCAGTTCGCGCGGGTCGGATTGCGGACCGTGTTGCTCGTGAAGTTGCCGCCGGCATCAGAGCTGGCGGAGTTGGCGGCCCGGCACGACGTGATCGGTGTGGCGGGGATCGCCCGCGCGTTGCCGCCGGACGAACAGGAGGCGGAGGTGCGGCCGGTGCTGCAGGCGCTCCACGACCTCGGCCCACGCCTGATCCAGTACAAGGTCTGCTCGACCGCGGACTCCTCCCCCACCCGAGGCAGCATCGGCCGAGCCCTGGAGATCGGCCGCGACATCTGCGCCCCCACTACCCCCACCCCCATCCTGATAGCCCAGCCCGAGCTGGGCCGCTACACCGTCTTCAGCCACCACTTCGCCACCGAATCCGGCACCACCCACCGCCTCGACCGCCAACCCACCATGTCCACCCACCCCAGCACCCCCATCCACGAATCCGACCTCCGCCTCCACCTCTCCGCCCAAACCACCCTGACCATCACCGCCGAACACCTTCACGAACCGCCCACCCGGGTAGCTCCCCCTCCCACCCCGCAGCCGACCACCGCCCCACATGCAGCAGCCACCCCAACCCCAGGCGCGGAGCCCACCCGCGCCCCGGACGTGGAGTCCGGCCGGGTCGCGGGCGCGGGGTCTGCCTCTCCTCCTGATGCCGTGGTTCTCGATGCTTTGGTGGAGCGGGATCTGCGGGAGCATGGTCCGCGGATTCTGCGGTCTCGGTTTGCGGTCGGGTCCGGCGGGTTGTCCCGGGCGGTGGCGCTTGCGCTTCGGCCGGACGGAGTCGGGGGCGAGGGGGTTGTGCGTGGCGAAGGGCAAGTGTTGGTGGTAGCCGGGAGTCAGTCGCGGCGTACGGCGGAGCAGATCGAGGACGTGCGGGCGCACGGGTGGACGGTGCTACCGCTGGCGGATGGTGTTGCGCAGCAGGCGGTTGCGGCGTTCGGCGCAGGTGTGGACGGAGTCGTCGTCCATACGAACGAGCTCACCCCCGAGGAGCTCCCGCAACTGCCGCATGCACTGGCCGAGGTCGTGCGCACCGTCTCAGCCGAGACCGCGGTACGCCGACTCGTCGTCGCCGGCGGCGACACCTCCGGGCAGGTGCTACGGGCTCTCGACGTCACGGCCCTGGAGTTCGCCGCGTCGCTCGCGCCCGGCGTCCACCTCTGCCGCACCACCTCGCCGTACGTCGACGAAGTTCTGCTGAAGCCGGGCCAGCTCGGTCCGGTCGGCTTGTTCAGCGCGTTGGGTCGGAGGTCAGGGTGAAACCTTCGACGGGGGCCTCGGGGGTGTCGAGGATCTCTACCGTGCGGGGGGTGGTGTGAGTTGTCAGGTTGGTGATGGTGATGTTGCGTACGGCGGGAGGGTGGGCGCCGGGTGGGTCCGGTTCGGCGTGGCGGGTGGTGATGAGGACGGCGGAGGTGGTGAGGGCGGTCGCGGTGACGTTCGTGGCGGTGAGGTTCTCGATCAGGCCGCCGCGGTCGGAGTTGGTCTTGATCCGGATCGCGTGATCGGTGCCGGTGATCTGCAGGTCCCAGGCATGGACGTCGTGGACGCCGCCGGAGACCTCGCTGCCGATCGTCAGTGCGCCGTGTCCGGCGGTGAACCGGCAGGACTCGATCAGGATGTTGCGGGACGGCCGTGCCACCCGGCGGCCGTCGGTGTCGCGGCCGGATTTGATCGCGATGCAGTCGTCGCCGGTCGTGAACGAGCAGCCGGTGATCACCACGTCCTCGCACGAGTCGGGGTTGCAGCCGTCGTTGTTCGGACCGAGCGAATCGACCGTGACGCCACGCACCAGGACATCCGTGCAGAACACCGGATGCACGACCCACATCGGCGCGTTGACGATCCGCACGTCCTCGATGCGGACCCGCCGGCACTCGTACGGCTGCACGAAACTCGGCCGGAAGCCGTGCCCCGGCGCGAAGACCCGTTCCTCGACGGGTACGCCGTCCTCGACCAGCTGTACGAGCCGTTCCCAGTCGGTCCGCGGGCGGGTGCTGCTCCACCAGTTGCCGGTGCTCGCGCCGCCGTCGAGCGTCCCGGTGCCGGTGATCGCGACGTCGGTCTCGCCGTACGCGTAGATCAGCGGCGAGTGGCTGAAGCACTCGATGCCCTGCCAGCGCGTGCGGACGATCGGATATGTCGTGGCGTCCGTGTGAAAGCGCAGGGTGGCGCCGGCCGACACGTGTAGCTCGACGTTGCTGCGCAACCTGATCGGTCCGGTCAGAAACACACCAGGCGGCACGACGACCCGCCCGCCGGCCTCGATCGTCTGCGCGATGGCACCCGAGCAGTCGGTTCCGGCGACGGCTCCGTAGTCGGTGATCAGTCGATCGCGCATGAGCTCTGGATGCGGAGTGCGTTGGCGAGCGGTACGGCGATCACCCAACTCGGGTTCCAGGTGTTCGTGTGGCCTCGGCGCTGCCAGTGCGTCTGGAAGACCGCTTCGCCCTGTTCGCCGGGGAGCGGGAAATTCCAGTCACCAGGGTTCGCCGCGATGCCCTGGGTCATGGCGTGGAGCGTGGTCCGCGC
Organism: Kribbella sp. NPDC051137; assembly: GCF_040682535.1. Lineage (NCBI taxonomy): Bacteria > Bacillati > Actinomycetota > Actinomycetes > Propionibacteriales > Kribbellaceae > Kribbella > Kribbella sp. NPDC051137. The sequence continues at coordinate 152,925 of NZ_JBFBBI010000002.1, read as the reverse complement.
GGCGGCGACGTACTCGGGCCGATCGACGGCCTGGCCGAAAGCGAGCAGCTCGTACGTCGGGAAGAAGACGTCGAGGTGGTGATTCTGCACGCTGACCGACGGCCACCCGATCAGGTTGAAGCCGGACCTGTGCAGCGGAGCGTCCGCGTCCTGTTCCGGGGACCACACGTACACCCAGGTCAGGAGCCAGTCGGCGGCCACCTCGCACCAGCCGGCGTAGCGCGGGTCGCCGGTGCGGCGGAAGAGTTCGTAGGCGGCCATGAAGTAGTACATGCCGGCCTCTTTGTCCTCGCAGGCGGCGTCCAGCGTCGAGCGTGCGAACGGTCGGTCGAAGGTCCGCGCGTGCTGGTCGTGGTAGCGGGACAGCCAGGTGGTTGCGTCGGACAACAGTCCGGAGTGGCCGAGTACTTCGGACGCCTTGAGTGCGGCGAGTACGCACGGGATCCCGGCGGAGGACACGGTCGTCGCGGCCGGCGTACCGTCGAGCCGCCAGCCGACCGGGAAAGTGCCGTCCGGCAGCTGGGCACCGCGCAGGAAGACCATTGCTTGTTCGAGGGCGTCCAGCCACGACGGCGGCACCGGTTCGTCGTACCGGCGGAAGAGCGCGACGACATCCGCCAGGTCGCTGATCGTCTCGCCGTACGCGCGGCTCGAGATCATCGGGCGGCTCCCGGTGCGGAAACTCGTCCAGCGGCGGGTGTCGACCTGGTACGCGTTGTGCCGCAGCCCGGGTGTCGGCGTACCGCTGCCGGTGAGGTAGAACTCGACGGCCGAGCGGCAACGGTCGATCCGCAGCCGGTCCCGAGATGTGAAGCCGAGCTGCGCGTCGCACCAGGCCAGCTTGAGCGCCTGCCCGGTCCATCCGTACATGAAGTGCGTCGGCTTGACCGGCCCGTTGCCCGGGATGTCGCTGAACTTGGTGTATCCGGCAACAGCGCCCGCCTGGTACCACCTGTTGTCCAGGGCAACCGTCTTCAACGCGATCGACTCGGCCACGGTCAGCCCGCTCGCGCCCGGCGAGGAGAACAGCTCACGCCCGGTGCGGACCAACTGCCGGAACGCGTGCCCGCGCACCTCCAACGGACCCCAGTCGAGGACCAACCGCTGCGTGAAGACCTCGCCCGGCCGGAGCGTGAGGTAACCGTCGTCGGTGGCCTCCGTCTCCGCCTTGCTGACGTAGCGCACGTCCTGCTTGCCGTCGAACATCAGTACGCCGCTGAGCGCCGCGATCACCGGCCCGTCCTGCCGGATGACGCCGAGCGAACCGTAGCGGACCTGCCCGTCGGCCGAACGGCGTGCTTGTGGGCGGGACAACACCGACAGCCATCGGCGATCGCGTCCGGCCCGCCACTCCAGGTTGATCCCCGGGATCGGCAGCCGGTCCTCCTCGGCGACGAACCCGCCACCGGGCGTGTGCCCGATTCGCGGTACGGCGCGCAACGGGTCGGCGGACGGGTTGTCGTTGTAGATCAGGCCGGGAATCGTCAGCCGGCTGTCCTGCACGCGACCGAGGTCCAGCAACAGCCCGACGGCGAGGTCCGCGATCCGGCGCTGACCGGTGTTGCGCCAGCGCACCTCCAGATTCAACCGGTCCGACGTGTCGAACGAGAGTCGCAGTTCGACGGCGAGCGGCCCGGTACGGAAGCCGGCCCGATGCTCACCGGCACGGCGCGAGCTCCACCAGCCGTCGGGCTGCGGCGCCTCCAGCTGCCACGGGCGGCCGGCCGAATACGTCAGCAGACCGGCCAGCGGGCGCTCCAGGTACGTCGTCCCGTCCGCCAGTCCGAGCTGCAGTACGACGCCGTCGGGCGTGCGCCGCAGTTCGGCCTGCCGCGATCCGGAGGTGAGCGCGGGCATCAGGACGCCCGGCGGATCTGGATCGCCTGGTACTGCGTACCGGGCAGCCGGACCGTCAACGTGTCCGTGACGTCCTCGCGAGTCCGGCGGACGGAGTGGTTCCAGACGTCCAGTACGTCGACGTCGTACGCGCCGGCAGGAAGCGTGAACGTACGATCCGGGAACTGGTGCTCCCCGAGGTACTGCAGGTAATACTCGCCAGGCACCGCCAGCGTCGGCGCATCCCGGTAGTCGTCGATCGGCTCGACGCCGTCGGGCAGCTCGTCCAGGACCTCGCGCAGCAACCGCAACCGTTGCGCCACGACCCCGGTCGGCCGGCTACCACCCGCGGACCAGGGCGCGTCGACGTACGACTCGCCGTGGGTCACGTAGGCGCCGCGGACCGTTCCTTCCCAGATGCGGGTGAGCAGCTCCTCCGGGCGGAGGCTCGTGTCGGGGGTGGTGCCGTTGCCTTCGTGGCCGCAGGCGTCCACGAAGACGGGCTTGGCGAAGTTGCGGCGGAGCGCGGACACACCGCGCAGGTTCTCCAGCCGCACGCTGAGGTGCGTGAGCCACGGCGGCCCGGGGTCGGTTGCCTCATGCATCGAGATCAGGTGCCGGCCGGAGTCCAGCTCGGCGATCAGTTCGGCCAGCCGCCGGGAGTTGCCGGAGGGCTCGAGGCACCAGGTGATGTTGCGGAAGGCCCCTAGACGGTTGACCGTGTCCCGCACGACAGGCTCGTCGGCAGGCAGCAGGACGTCCGCGACGATGTCCGCGTCCAGCAGGTCGCGGACCTGTTCCTCGAGGGCGGACGACGCCCGCAGACGTACCCTGTTGAACGGAGAAGCCGCCAGCGCGGGGCGGGCGGCGGCCCACTGGTCCGGCGAGCCGAACCACTCGGTGGTGAGCGGGTGGTACGGCGTACCGTCCGCCCAACGCACGGTCGTACCCGCCCTCCGCACGGGGCCACGGGACGTCGCCGGGGTGCAGGCGAACGAGCCGCCCGCGTACGTCCACTCCCCCTCCAGATCCGGGCTGAAGCGCAGCTGCCCGCCGAAGGGTTCTGCGTAAGCGGTGGCTCCGGACGAGTGCCGGAAGACCGTCGGTTCGGAGAGTGCGAGTTCGAGCACGTCCCAGCGTGCTACTGACGTCATCGGGTGCCTCTCAGCGCGAGGTACGGGGTGGCGGGCAGCGGGATGCGGCTCGGGCCGGAGTAGTCGGCCAACGGGGTGATCGTCATCGCGCGGGTGTCGATCAGGTCGAAGTGGAACGGCGAGCCGTCCGGCAGGTCGAGGTCCACCGCCGACGGCTGACGGTCGCCGAGGTAGTGCAGCACGCACCGGGCGCGGTCGACGTCACCGTCCGACTGCCGCGGCAGGCCCGCGAACACCCCGCGCAGGAAGTCGATCCGCTCCGGGCTCTCGCCGTACAGCCGGCCGCCGACCGAGATCCAGGCCCGGGTCTCGCGGTCGACGAACGACTCGCCGTGCCCGACGTACCCGCCGAGCGCCATCCCCTGCCAGAACCGGTGCACCATCTCGTCCGCCGTCAGGTTGCCCCAGCGGCGCCCGGCGTTGCCCTCGTACCCGATCTCGTCGATCACCACCGGCTTCGGGCAGTCCCGCCAGGTCGCGGTCTCGGCGCCGTCCCAGTGCTGCACGCTCTGGTGGGTGATCCACGGCTTGGCGAAGTCGTACGGCGTGAAGACCTCGTACATCTTGGTGCCGTTGTGGATCGACCGCAGCCGCTGGTACGGGTCGTACCGCTGGACCAGCTGCAGCGAGCGGTCCCAGTCCGCGACGGTCTTCTCGTGGTTGAAGTCGTACTCGTTCGACAGCGACCACCACACGTTCCGGTACGCCGCCAACCGGGCGACGACGTACCGCAGGTACGCCGCGTCCTGCGCCGGCGTCATCCGGTCGAAACCCCAGACGCCCTTGTCGTACGGGTGGAACAGGATCAGGTCCGCCTGGATGCCGAGCGCGAGCAGGTCCGCGACCCGGCTCTCGAAGTGCCGGAAGAACACCGGGTCGTAGCGGTCGACGTCCACGGAGCCGGGCGTCGAGCCGGCGAACGGCACCCGCTCCGGGCGCATGCCGTCGGTCGGCAGCAGGCACATCCGGACCTTGTCGAAAGGTGCCTCGCGCAACGATTCCAGCGTGAGCTCCTGGAGCTCCTTGGTCTCGTACGTCCAGTGGTAGCAGGTGGTGCCGATGCAGTCGTAGCGGCTGCCGTCGGCGTAGCAGAAGTGGTGCCTGCCGAGCACCTCGACCGGACCGTGGTTGTCCGGACCGGGCGGCGTGCAGGTGAAGGTGCCGCGGTGGTCGTCGAGCTCCACCGCCGAGCTGGACGTGATGTACGACCACTCGCCTTCACGGTCCGGGGAGAACCGCGCGCGGTAGATCCCGTCACCGTCGTAGAAGCCGTCGACGGTCACCATCCGGTTCCGGAACTGGTAGGTGACCTGGAACTCCACCTCCGCGAAGGGATTGCCTTCGGCAGGTCCGGTCAGGGTGAGCTCGTGCAGGCCCCACTTCTCGATAGTCATGGCAATCGGTCTCCCGCCTGGATCCACTCGGGCGCCAGGATCACGTGCTTGATGGTCTTCCGCAGGTACGAGTACGCCACGTGCAGCTGCCCGTCGCGGGTCTGCAGCAGCGTCGGGTACGAGTAGCCGAACTCGTTGTCGCGGTACTCGGCGTCCTGCACCTGCAGGTTCCGCCAGTACGGCCAGGTCGCGCCGTCGTCCTCGGACAACGCCAGCGTGAGCGGGGTGCGCAGGGTCTTCCGGCGGACGCCGCCCTTGCCGTCGTCGACCCAGCGGAACTGGTCGCGCTCCGCGGACGAGTCGTTGAACACCATGACCAGGCGGCCGTCGATCAGCCGGAGCACCTGGATCGCGGAGTTGTTGTTCGGCAGCGAGGTCTTCTCGGGGGCGGTCCAGGTGCGGCCGTTGTCCTTCGACACCGACCGGTGGATGCGGTCGGCGGCACGGCTCCGGAAGTACCCGACGAGTTCGCCTGGCGACAGCTCCACCACACTCATCTGCACCTGCCCGACCGCGTCCGGCACCTCCACGGTCGACCAGTTCTCCCCGCGGTCCGTGCTCAGCTTCAGCACGGTCCGCTCGGCGGTCTTGTCGCAGTCGTACGCCGGCAACAGCCAGTCCCCGTTGCTCAGCACGACGATCGGGTTCCGGATGAAGCTGCCCAGCTGGTCGAACATCACCTCGCTCCGGCCCCAGGTCACCCCACCATCGGACGAAACCCGCCGGATCACCCGCGAGGTCGACTGGTCGTGCGGCTCGTTCGACGTATGCAACAACCAGACCTCCCCACCCGCAGCCGCCTCCTCCCCCGCCGGAGGCGGCGGGACGAAGAGGACCGGGTTCTGTTCGGAGCGTTGCGGGTCGGAGGACAGCTGGACCGGCTCCAACCAGGTGTCCGAGCCCGCCGGAAGGCGGGAGAGGACGATGTTCGTGTCCGGCTCGCCCTCGCCCGGTCCGTTGAACCAGGCGGCCAGCAGGTCGCCGGCGGCGGTCTCCACCAACGTGACGGCGTGGCTGTCGCCGGGATGGATCGTGGGCAGGAGGGCCGCACCCTCACGGATGCGGCCGTCGAACCTGGGGTCCATCACCATGTGAGCCCGCGGGCGACCTGCGCCTTGATGTAGTCCGGGATGTCCTGCTGCTCGGCGACCTGCAGCGAGGACGCGACGTCCATGCCGTCCTTGAGCACGTGCTGCCGGAACACCTTGTACAGCGGGATGTCCCAGTACTCGGTGTTCTTGTAGTTCTTGATCACCGCGTTGTCGCCCCAGTACACGGCCGAGGTGTCGATGGCCGCCAGCTCCGGGATCGCCTTGCCGAACGCGTTCACCACGGCGTCGGTCTTCAGCACCGCCTTCATGCCGTACGACGAGATCCGGGACTGCATCTCCTCCGACACCAGGTACTTGACCACGTCCCACGCCTGGTCCTGGTGCTGGGACTGCGGCGGGATGAACGCCGCCCGGGTGTCCGGCTGGTAGATCGTCTTCGACCCGCGGGACAGCACCGGCATCGAGGTGACGCCGATCTGCACGCTCTTCGCCCACTCGGCGTACTGCGCGGCGTCGTCCTCTTCGATGTAGTACGAGCTGAGGGCGTACGCGTTCAGCTTCGACAGGCTGTTCACCGCCATCGCGAGGTGGCCCGGGAAGCTCATGTCGCCCTTGAAGAAGTCGTCCACGGTGGTGAAGTTGTTCCGCGGGATCATCAGGAAGCGGTACAGGTTGTCCGCGACCGACTTCCACTCCGGGCTCGTCAGGTTGACCTTGACGTCCTCCGGCGCCGGCTGCTCGCTGTCCCCGGGGACGAACGGGTACAACCCGAGCTGGTTCATCGCCAGGTAGTTGTCCGGGTGCTGCATGTAGCCCTTGTAGTGGTCGAGCCCGTCCTGCACGGTCAGCTTCTCGGCCAGCTTGAAGACGTCGTCGTACGTCGAACCCAGCGTCGGGTACTTGACCTTGAACTTGTCGAAGATCCGCTTGTTGTAGAACAGCAGGCTCTCGTCGATCCACAGCGGGACGCCGTACAGGCCGCCGTCGGAGCGGGACTTGATCTGCTCCACCGAGCCGAGGTTCAGCGTGCTCAGGTCGATCCCGGCCGTCTGGACGGCGGCCGTGAGGTCCTGGGTCCAGCCGAGCGGCTCGAGGTCCCGGTCGATCCGCAGCCGCGGGTCCTCCAGGATCAGGTCCGGCACCCGGCCGGCCTTGGCCAGGTCCTCGTACCGGACCGGGTAGTCCCAGGTCGCGTACTTGAGCTTGATGTTCGGGAACTTCGCCCGGATCGCGTCGCCGAACACGGCGTCGAAGTAGCGGTGCGCCTCCCGGCCCGAGTCGTTGCCGCCGAGCTCGAACGGCTTGAAGTTCGCGGCGAACACGAACAGTTCGTCGTCGTCGACCGAGAACGGCACGTTGTACTTGTTCGGGATGTCGACGGTCCCGGTCGCGGAGTTCGTACCCATCCGCGGCGTCGCGGTGGTCGAGCTCGTGGTGGTCGCGGCAGCCGTTCCGGCCGGGAGCATCCCGCCGAAGGCGGCCGCCAGCCCGCCGAGCAGCGCGCCGTTGCGCACGAACCCGCGACGGGACAGGCCGGACGGTGCCGGCGACTGGGCCGGCGACTGTGCAGGCGTCTCGGACGAGTCGGAGACGTTGTGACTTTCAGACATGGACGGACCTCTCTTACGGGGCGGTGGTGGCCGTCAGGACACCCTTCAGATCCAGCTGCTCGGCGAGGTGGCACGCGACTCTGCGGCCAGGTTTTCCGCCGATCTCGCGCAACTGCGGCACTTCGGTCGCACACCGGTCCTCGGCGTACCCGCACCGCGGATGGAACGGGCAGCCGGCCGGCACCTTCGAGGGATCCGCGATCTCGCCGCGCAGCTTGATCCGCTCACGCTTTCCGCGCGACGCGGGGTCGGGATCCGGTACGGCGCTCAGCAGCGCCTCGGTGTACGGGTGCAGGGGCTTGGTGTAGAGCTCTTCGGTCGACGCGCTCTCGACGAGCTTGCCGACGTACATCACCGCGACGTCGTCGGCGACGTGCTCGACGATGCCGAGGTCGTGGGAGACGAACAGGTAGGTGAGCCCGGACTCCTCCTGCAGGTCGCGCAGCAGGTTCAGGATCTGGGCGCGGACCGACACGTCGAGCGCGCTGACCGCCTCGTCCGCGACCACGAGTCGCGGCTCGGTCGCGAGCGCCCGGGCGATCACCACGCGCTGCCGCTCGCCGCCGCTGAACGCGTGCGGGTAGCGGTGCGCGTACTCGGCCCGGAGCCCGACCCGGCGCAGCAGTGCGGCGACCCTGTCGTCGATCTCGTCCCGGGAGCCGGCGCCCTGGACCTTCAGCGGCTCGGCGATGATGTCGCGCAGCGTCTTGCGCGGATCCAGCGAGGAGTGCGGGTCCTGGAAGATCAGCCGGACCTGCGCCCGGTACGGCTTCAACTGCTGCTCGCTCAGCGACGCCAGGTCGACGCCGTCGAACATGATGCTGCCGGACGTCGGCTCGTACGCCCGCACGATGCAGCGGCCGAGCGTGGTCTTGCCGCAGCCGGACTCGCCGACCAGCCCGAGCGTGCGCCCGGGATCGATCGCCAGGTCGACACCGTCGACCGCCTTCACATACCCGCGGTTCCGGCCGAGAAACCCGCCGCTCAGCGGAAAGTGCATCGTCAGGTTCCGGGTCTCCAGCAGGCTCATGATTGCTCCTCGCCGTACAGCAGGCATGCCACGTCGATCTCGTCGCTGCGCACCCGGGCCGGCACGGTCGTGTCGCACTTGCCGGCCATGAACGCGTCGCACCGCGGGTGGAACCGGCAGCCCGACGGTCGTTCGTACGGCGGCGGCACCGTCCCGCGGACGGCGACCAGCCGGTCCTGCTGACTCTGTCCCAGCCTGGGGACCGAACGCACAAGCGCTTGCGTATAAGGATGTTTCGGCTTCCTGAGCACGGCGGACGCCGGGCCCTGCTCGACGACCTCGCCGAGGTACATCACCGCGACCTCGTCGGCGACCTGCGCCGCGACGCCGAGGTCGTGCGTGATCAGCATGATCGCCATGCCGAGCTCCTGCTGCAGGTCCTGCAGCAGGTCCAGGATCTGCGCCTGGGTGGTGACGTCCAGCGCGGTGGTCGGCTCGTCCGCGATCAGCAGCCGCGGCCGGCAGGACAGCGCCATCGCGATCATCGCGCGCTGCCGCATGCCGCCGCTGAGCTCGAACGGGTACGAGTCCACCCGGCGCTTCGGGTCCGGGATCCCGACCCGGTCGAGCATCTCGATCGCGCGTTCCCGGGCGGCCTGCTTGCCGACGTTCTCGTGCAGCCGGACCGCCTCGACGATCTGGTCGCCGATCGTGTGCACCAGGCTCAACGACGCCATCGGCTCCTGGAACACCATCGCGATGTCGGCCCACCGCACCTGGCGCAGCCGCTTGTCCTTCGCGGCCAGCAGGTCGAGCGGCTCGGCGCCCGAGGCGCCGGCGTCATCGTCGTACAGCAGGATCTCGCCGCCCACGATCCGGGCCGGCTTCTCCACCAGCCGCAGGATCGAGCGGGCGGTGACGCTCTTGCCGCAGCCTGACTCACCGACCACGGCCAGGGTGCGACCACGCGGCACGGTCAGGCTGACGCCGTCGACGGCCTTCACCACTCCGTCGCCGAGCTCGAAGTGGGTCCTCAACGAGCGCACTTCCAGCAAAGGTTGCATGAGAAGGCTCCTACTTGTAGGGATCGGCGGCGTCGCGGAGACCGTCGCCGACGAAGTTCATCGCGAGTACGACGACCACGACCGCGAGGCCCGGGGTGAGCAACCACGGGGCGGTGGCGACCGCGCGGACGTTCTGCGCGCCCTCGAGCAGCACACCCCAGCTGACCGCGGGTGGCTGCAGGCCGAGGCCGAGGAACGACAGGCTGGTCTCGCCGAGGATCATCCGCGGCACCGCCATCGACACCGACGCGATGATGTGGCTGGCGAACGACGGCACCATGTGGCCGAAGATGATCCCGGTCCGGCCGACCCCGTCCAGCCGGGCGGCCATCACGAAGTCCTCCTCGCGCAGGCTCAGGAACCGCCCGCGGACGTCCCGGGCCAGGCCGGTCCAGCCGATCAGCGACAGGATCACGGTGATCGCGAAGTACCTGGTCAGCGGTCCCCAGCCGCCGGGCAGCGCGGCTGACAGCGCCATCCACAGCGGCAGTGTCGGGATCGACATGATGAACTCGATGACCCGCTGGATCAGGTTGTCGACGGTTCCGCCCAGGTAGCCGGAGATACCGCCGATCAGCATCCCGAGCAGGAAGCTCGCGAACACCCCGACCAGGCCGATCGACAGCGACACCCGGGCACCGTGGATCAGCCGGGACAGCAGGTCCCGGCCGGACTGGTCGGCGCCGACCAGGAAGAACGGCTCGCCGGCCGTGACCGGGCCGATCAGGTGGATGTCGGACCTGATCGGACCGAGCAGCGAGTACTCGTCGCCGTGCACGAACAGCCCGACCTTCACGATCTTCGACTTGTCGACGGTGAAGGTCTGCTCGAACGTCTCCTTGTTCCGCGTCGACGAATACCCGTACACGAACATGCCGTGCTCCGCGGAGACGTGCACCCGTTGCGGCGGGGCGTACGGCAGCGCGGTGTGCGCGGTGTCGGGGTTCGAGGGCGCGAAGAAGCCGGCGAAGATCGCGATGAAGTAGATCGGGATCAGTACGATCAGGCCGATCAGCGCCAGCTTGTGCCGGCGGAACTGCCGCCACATCAGCCGCCACTGCGGCAGCGCGCCGTGATCCCTGAGGCTCTTCACCACCTCTTGTGCGACAGGCAGCGCCTCGGTCTGCTGGGCCATATCTATCCCTTCGAGAACCGGGTGCGGATCCGCGGATCCCACCAGGCCAGTGCGAGGTCGCTGAGCATCGTGCCGATCACCGTCAGCGTGCTGAGGATCAGTACGAAGCTGCCGACCAGGTACATGTCCTGACTCTTCACCGCGCCGAGCAGCAGCGGGCCGCTGGTCGGCAGGCTCATCACGACCGAGACGATCGTCTCGCCGCTGATCAGCCCGGGCAGCAGCCAGCCGACCGTGCTGAAGAACGGGCTGAGCGACATCCGGACCGGGTACTTGAGCAGCAGCTTCCACTCCGGCAGGCCCTTCGCCCGCGCGGTCGCGACGTACGGCTTGTGCAGTTCGTCGAGGAGGTTCGCGCGGGTGATCCGGATCAGGCCCGCGGTGCCGGCCACGCCGACGACCACGATCGGGACCCACAGGTGCGAGAGCAGGTCGAGCAGCTTGCCCAGGTTCCAGGCGGCGTCGGCGTACTGCGGTGAGAACAGCCCGCCGACGCTCTGCCCGAAGTACCGGAACCCGACGTACATCATCACCAGCGCGAGCATGAACTCCGGGACGGCCATCCCGATGAAGCCGAGGAAGGACGCCACGTAGTCACCGGTGGAGTACTGCCGCAGGGCGCTGTAGATGCCTATCGGGAACGCGATCGCCCAGACGAACAGCAGGCTGGCGATCGACAGCACCATCGACAGCAGTACCCGGCTGCCGATCAGGCTCGCCACCGACTGGTTCCAGGCGAACGACTGGCCGAGGTCGCCGTGCAGGACGACGCCCCCGATCCAGGTCAGGTACTGAACCATGAACGGCTTGTCGAGCCCGTAGTGCCGCTTCAGCTCGGCGATCTGCGAATCCGGGATGTCCTGGCCGCGGGCCTCCGCGTTCGCGATCACCGTGCTGGTGTAGTCGCCCGGCGGGAGCTTGATGACCACGAAGGTGACGAACGAGATCGCCGCCAGCGTGATGAACATCCAGACGACCCGCCGGGCCACGAATCGCAGCATCGGCTACTGTCCCATCGAGAACTGCTCGGGGTGGACGATGCCCGGGGCAACCGACTCGCTCATCGTCGACGGCACGTTGTGGAAGTCGTTCTTCACCACACCGTAGGTGTTCGGGACCGAGCTGACGCCGATGTAGTAGAACTGGTCGGCCGCGATCTGCAGGATCTGCTTGCCCAGCTCGAGCGTCTTGTCCGGGTCCGGCTCCTGGCGCGCCTGGGTGAACAGCTTCATCTGCTTCTGCACCTCGGCGGGCGGGGTGATGCCCTTCTTGCCGTCCGACTGGTACCACTGCGCCCAGCCGATCCCGTACCGTGCGGAGCCGTCGTTGGTCGGCACCCAGTAGTGGTCGCCGCCGGTACCGGTCGGCAGCACGAAGGTGCCGCAGGTCCAGGTGCCGGCGTCGTGGTCGTTGCCCTTGACCCGTTCCTTGTAGAGGTCCTCGCTGACCGCCTGGGTGCGCAGCTCGACCCCGACCGCGGCCCACCGCTTCTTCACGAACTCGATCGCCTCGACGTGGTCCGGGAACGACTCGCTGACCAGGACCGTGACCGACACCGGCTTGCCGTCCGCACCGAGCCGCTTGCCGTCCGCGGACTTCTTCGTCAGGCCGGCGGCGTCCAGGTGCTGGTTCGCCTTGGTCGCGTCGAACTCCAGGAACTGCGTGGCCAGCTGCTCGTTGTAGTACGGCGAGTCCTTCGGCGGCGCGCCCTGCCAGGGCTCACCCTGGCCGGCGTACACCGCGTCGATGACCTCCTTGCGGTTGATCGCGTGCGACAGGCCGGCCCGGAACTCCTTGTTCGCGAACAGCGCCCGCTTCACCGGGTCCTTGTGCGTCATGTTCAGGCCGATGACCATCGTGTTGGTCAGCTGGGTCGGCACCTCGAAGATCTTGTAGCCGCCCTTCTGCCGGTTCTGCGCGACGACCGGCTTGTTCTGCGGCGTACCGAAGTTCCGGTACTGCATGCCGAACTCGCCGTTCATCACCTTCAGCAGCTCGACCTGCGCGTCCTGGACGACCTCGACGCGGCAGTTGTCGATGTACGGCAGCTGGCGGCCGGCGTCGTCGACCTTCCAGTAGTACGGGTTCCGGGTCAGCGTGACCGCGGAGCTCTTGCCGAGCGGCGTCTCGACCTTCCAGGCCGCGAGCGTCGGCTGGTCCGGATTCGTCCACGGGTTCTGCTTCTGGGTGAACAGGTCGGTCCAGCTGCCGACGCCGGCCTTCTTCGCCAGCGCGTTCGCGTTCTTGTTGTACTTCAGGTGGAACTGCTGGAAGTAGTGCTTCGGCAGCAGCATCCCGTACGCACCTTCACGCTCGAAGATCGCGTCGGCGATCTGGACGAGCAGCGACGGCTGGGGTGAGGTGTAGGTCATCTTGACCGTGCGCTCGTCGACCTTCTCGACCTTCGCCAGCTTGCCGGTGTCCGGCGAGGTGAACGCGTCGTACAGGCCGTCCGGGTGCAGGCCCTCGTCGCACTGCACCTCGAGGATCGTGAACAGCAGGTCGTCCGCCGTGCACGGCTTGCCGTCCGACCACTTCAGGCCCTCGCGCAACGTGAACGTGTACACCTTGCTCTCGGCGTCGACCGTGTACTCGCAGGTGTTCGCCTCGATCTCGTCGTACCCCGGCTTGCCGACCTTGTCCGGCTTCCAGCGCAGCAGCGGCTCGTAGCGCATCGCGTACCACAGCCACTGGGTGTCCTCCTGGGTCAGCATCGCCGACCGCCAGGTGCCGCCGTACTGCGCCTTGCCCTCGAGCGGCTTGATCACCGGAGGGTTCTTCGGCAGCCGGTCCGCCAGCGCGGGCAGGGATCCCTTGTCCACCAGGGCTTTCAGCATCGGCGACTCCTTCTCGCCGGCCGTCGCCGCCTGCGCGCCGGACCCGGCGGGCTTGGTGTCGAAGAAACCGCAACCGGGGACGGTCGCGACCGCGAGCAGTCCGAGTCCGCCCTGCAGCAGGCGGCGCCGGTTGATCATGCTTTCAGTGCCTTTGGGCATCTCAATACCTCACTGCTGCTCGAGCGTGATGTTGCTGAACTGCGCGGTCCCGTAGTCCACGAGCGCGTTGTCGATCCGGCCGCCGTCGACGGCGAAACCGATGTAGAAGGAGCTGCTCGGCATCACGATCTTCTCGTAGCCGAAGCGGTCCCACTTGACCTGGTCGGTGGAGATGAAGGCCTCGAACTCGACGTCCCGGAACTGCGGGCGTTCGCGCCGGAGCAACCGCAGCCAGTAGACCTTCGTGTGGTCCAGGTACGACCCGTCCCACGGCCACGGGCCGACGCTCGGCACCGACCCGTCGGTCTGGATCCGGATCGCCTGGGCCTTCATGCCGCCGTCGTCGGTGGCGGTCGGCGCCGCGCTCGCGTTGTCGTTCACGGTGCCGTACCCGCCGGCCACGCCGTACCCGATGCCGCCGTACATGAACGGGGCGGCCGGGTCGAGGCTGTCGCGGATCATCAGGCCCGCGGTCAGGCCGTTGGCGACCTTGCTGATCTTGTCCAGCCGCGCGGTGATCTGCGAGACCGCGCCGTCGCCGCCGACCCGGAGCTTCTGGTAGACGTAGTGGAAGTTGCTGTTCCGCCCGTAGATCCGGCCCGACCCCTTGATGGTCAGTACGCCGTTCTCCAGGTTGCCCGAGCCCGGCACGGGCGGCTTGCCCACCGCGGCCGAGGTCCAGGCGCCGGTACCGGTCTGCCGGTTGACGTGCGTCTGGACCGCGGTCGACTGGGTCGCCGTGCCGTTCTTGTCGGTGGCCCGCGCGGTCAGCCAGTAGGAGCCGTCGGCAACGTTCTTCCACTGGACCTGGTACGGCGCGCTGGTCGCCGTGCCGATCAGCTGGTCGCCGACGAAGAACTCGACCTTGGCGATCTCGCCGCCCTTGGCGGCCGCGGCGTTCGCCTTGATCGTGACGGTCGGCGCGGTCCGGCCGGCAACGGTCTGGTCGTCGGCGGGGCTGGTGATCGCCACGGTCGGGTTGCCGACCGGGTTCGGGACCAGCGAGTTCAGGTAGTTCTCGAGGTATGTGTACCCGTTCGGGGCGATCTTCTGCGCGTCGGACGGGTCGTTGGGGTCCAGGCCGTTCGCCTTCTCCCACCAGTCCGGAATGCCGTCGTGGTCGGAGTCCACCGGCGCCTCGGTCTGGACGAGCTCGGGGTAGCCACCGACGTCCTTCTGCGAGTTGATCAGCCGTCCGGTGCCGTTGCGGACCTCCGCGATCACCCGGGCGTCGGCCGCGTCCCGCTTCGGCAGGATCGCGCCGGCGTTCGCGAGCACCGCGTCGTACGCCTTGTTGGCCGTCTGCAGGTCGCCGCGGCCCGGGATCGGCTGCGGCTGGGTCAGCTCGACGATGCCGCCGATCGGGTACCGGATGCCCTTGCGGTTGTTGGTGGTGACCTCGGGGTGGCCCTCGACCTGGTTGCCGGCCACGTACCACTGGCCGCCGCGGTTCGCGCTCAGCACCACCGGCGCGACCTCGGGCTGCGTGGTCGGGCCGGGCTTGTAGAAGTTGTTCATGATGTTGATGCCGTTGGCCCACTCGCCGCCGTACAGCGAGGTGTACCCGTGGTCGTAGACCACGTTGTTGTAGTGGTCGACCTCGAGCCTGATGCCCTCGGTGTAGCCGAAGCGCGGGTTGCGGCCGCCCTCGTGGGCGAGCAGGTTGTGGTGGTACGTGTTCCGCTCGCCGCCCCAGATCCCGCCGTACCCGTGCCGGTTCTTCGGGTGCGCGGACAGCGCCAGGCCCTCGGAGATGATGCACCACTGGACGGTGACGTCGAAGTTGCCGTACGGCGACAGGCACTCGTCGACGGCCCAGCTGAACGAGCAGTGGTCGATGATCAGGTTGCGGATCTGCGGGCTGACCGATCCCGGGACGTTGGTGTTGAACGAGTCGTCGGCGATCTCGTTCTCGTCGCCGAGCCGGAAGCGCAGGTAGCGGATCACGATGTCGTGCGCGCTGCCCTTGATGTTCGTACTGTGTCCCGCCACGCAGATCCCGCCACCAGGCGCGGTCTGTCCGGCGATCGTCAGGTTGTTGCCGGCGATCAGCAGCCCGGTCTCCAGCTGGATCGTGCCGGAGACCCGGAAGACGATCGTCCGGTCGGAGCCGGAGACCGCGTCACGCAGCGAGCCGGGTCCGGAATCGGCCAGCGTGGTCACCTCGTACACGGAGCCGCCGCGGCCGCCCTTCGACCACTTGCCGGCGCCCTCGGCACCGGGGAAGGCCGGCAGCTGGTCGTCGTTCGCGGTCGCGGTGGCCGCCGCGCTGCCGGTCTGCGCGCTCGCAGTCGGGGTGATCCCGAGCGAGGCGACGCCGATCGCGGCCGCGGTGGTACCGACGAATCCGCGCCGGGACCAGCCGGGTGGGACGGAAGAAGGTGTTTCGGTCATCGTCCATGCCTCATCTCAGGGGGCGCTGTCTGAATATCTAGTCAAGTCCGAATGGAACGACGGCCCTCATGGTCACGGAGGTTAAGAGCCGATGTCAAGGGCGTAACGCGGATAAATTGCAAACGATTGCAGATGACGAAATCCGCGCTCGCAATCGTTTGCACTGAACTCTTGCCTCGACGTCCGCGGCGGTGGTTACCTTGCCTCCATGCCCTTGCGCCCACTCCCCCTCGGCAGCCTGAAGATCAGCGGCGGGTTCTGGCAGGAGCGCCAGCGCACCAACCGCGAGGCGACGATTCCGGCCGCCGCACAGCGACTCGAGGACGTCGGCACGCTGGAGAACTTCCGCCGTACCAGCGGTTCGTTCGAGGGCAAGCTGTTCGCCGACACGGACGTGTACAAGTGGCTCGAAGCGGTCGCCTGGGAGCAGCTGCGCTCGCCGTCGGCCGAACTCGCCTCGTGGCAGGCTTCGGCGAGTGCCTTGGTCGCGTCCGCGCAGGAAGCCGACGGTTACCTGAACAACCACACGCGTCTGGCCCTCGGCGGACGTCGGTACGGTGACCTGGAGAAGGGTCACGAGCTGTACTGCGCGGGGCACTTGTTCCAGGCGGCTGTCGCCCAGGTGCGGGCCACCGGTGACCGCACGCTGCTCGACGTCGCGTGCCGGTTCGCCGATCACCTGTGCAAGACGTTCGGTCCGGGGCGGCTGGAAGGCGTCGACGGGCATCCGCTGATCGAGATGGCGCTGGTCGAGTTGTACCGCGAGACCGGGACCGCGGCGTACCTCGAGCTCGCCGCGTACTTCGTCGAGGCGCGCGGGCACGGCACGCTCACGGTGCCGGGGCACCACGGGCCGGCGTACTTCCAGGACCATCTGCCGGTGCGGGACGTCCGCACGATCGCCGGCCACGCCGTACGGGCGCTGTATCTCGCCTGCGGGGCGACCGATGTCGCGGTCGAGACCGGTGACGACGAACTGCTGGACGCGTTGCAGGCGACCTGGTCGACGATGGTGGAGAGCCAGACGTATCTGACGGGCGGCGTGGGTTCGCGGTGGTACGGCGAGGCGTTCGGCGATCCGTTCGAGCTGCCGCCGGACGCGGCGTACTGCGAGACGTGTGCGGCGATCGCGAGTGTGCAGTGGAGCTGGCGGCTGCTGCTCGCGACCGGGGACAGCAAGTACGCCGACCTGATCGAGCGGACGCTCTACAACGCGGTCATCTCAGGCGTCGCGCTGACCGGCGACAAGTTCTTCTACGTGAACACGTTGAAGGTGCGGCACGGTGCTTTCGCCGATGACCAGCGGTCGGCGGTCGGCGGCCGGCAGGCGTGGTTCGGGACCGCGTGCTGTCCGCCGAACGTGATGCGCACGCTGTCGTCGCTGGATCAGCTGGTCGCGACGTGCGACGACGACGGGGTTCAGCTTCAGCTGTACGCGCCGGCGTCGGTGCGGGTGGGTGAGATCGGCTTCGAGGTGGAGACCGAATATCCGTGGCACGGGACGATCCGGGTGCGGATCACCGCCACGCCTGACACGCCCTGGACGCTGGGCCTGCGGATTCCTTCCTGGGCGGAGACGCATCGGCTGACGGTCAACGGGCACGAAGGGCCGCTGCGGCGGGTGTGGTCGGTCGGCGACGAGGTCGTGCTGGAGCTGCCGGTGGCGGCTCGGCGTACGACGCCGGACGAGCGGATCGACTCGGTGCGCGGCTGCGTCGCGATCGAACGCGGCCCGTTGGTGTACTGCTTCGAGCAGCAGGACGCGCCGGTGGTGCTCGATTCGACGGCTGTCGTCGGTGGCGCCTTGGCCGAGCGGGACGAGCCCGGGTTGCTCGGCGGCGTGACGACCGTCGAGGTGCCCTCGCGGGACGGCACGTTGACCGCGATTCCGTACTACGCCTGGGCGAACCGCGAGGTCGGCCCGATGACCGTGTGGATCCGGGAGGGGCTCAGCGCGGGAAGCTGAGCCAGGTCCCGTCCGGTGGCTGCTGGTCGACGCCCGGCTTCGACCAGTCGCACACACCGTCCGGGAAGATCTCCTGCAGCTGGTTCCACTGGACGTCGGTGAACTTCGGGTACTCCGACCGCACCGGCGGAACCAGCTGGCACTTGATCACATCCGCCGCCACCCCGGATCCGGCGACCTCGCGCGGGAACGACGCCGACGGGAACAGCCGCTCGCACCGCGACGCCGGGTCCCGGTCCAGCGGCTGCGCGATGAACCCGTGCGGACCGCGGCACCCTTCGACCAGCCCGGACGGCCGGGCAGCGACGATCTTGTCGATCCGCGGCCGCGAGGTCCCGTCCGCGGTCAGCTGGGTCAGCCAATGATCCATCTCCTTGACCGCGTGCCGCAGCAGCGGGCTCGCGGTCGAGAACAGCCCGTACTTCGCGTCCTCGAGCAGGCTCACCTGGTTCGCGGCGGTCCCGTTCGCTTTCTCGAGCCGGGCGCGCAGCGAGAACGTGTGGTACCGCAGGTGGAGGTCGCCCGACGGCTGGTTGTCGGCGTACGCGCGGTAGTCGATGATCGGCACGTCCCGCAGCCCGCCGCCGCCGTTGGTCAGCCGTCCGGTCCGGTACGCCGCCCGTACCGCCTCCGGGTCCGCCTCGGTGCGGGCCGGGACCAGGTTCGCGTCCGCGTCGAAGCCGCCGATCCGCCGGTTCAGGTCGAGGAACTGCGCGGGCGTGATCACCCCGGACTTCAGCACCTTCAGCCCGTACTGGATGCCGACGTTGTCCAGCGGCCGGCGTGCGAACCCGGTCAGCGGGTCCTTGCCGTAGACGGTGATCGCATGGTCGTACACGTCGCAGCGCACGCCGCGCGGGTTCCGCGCCGGGTCGTACCGCAGGCCGACCGGGACGCTGCCGCAGTTCCGTCGCGGGTCGATCCGGCGGGCGCTGAGCGCCGTACTCGCCAACGTCTTGTAGTTCCGGAAGCCGGCCACCTGCCGTTGCTGGTCCTGGGTCCAGGCGAGGCCCGACCGGGCGAAGTACGCCGTCAGCAGCCACGCGTCGGTGATGTACGGGATCGTCCCGAAGCCGACGTCCGGGAACGAGCAGCCGACGACGATCCCGTCGAAGATGCCCGGGTAGTTGTCGGTGATCTGATGGGCCTGGTACGAACCGCCCGAGCACCCGAACCCGATCGTGAACTCGGGCCGGCCGTAGTGCTCGACGAACTGCTCCTTCGTCGTCATCGCGGCCTCGGCCGCGGTCAGGTCGTTGCAGTTCTGCGCGAAGACGTTCAGCGAGGACGACAGCAACGCGTACCCCTGCCCGAGCAGGTAGGCGTCGGTCACGGTGCCCGTGGTGCGGCCGGACCGGTACCACCCGCCGGCGCAGCCCCCGCCGAGGGTGAAGATCGCCCGCCCGTTCCAGCCCTTCGACCGCCGGGTCGGCGTCGGCGCGGCCTCGTCCAGCGGGTCGTGCAGCATCGCGGTCCGGACGATCGCCCGGTCCGCGCTCGACGTCTCCATCCGGACGATGAACGGATCGCCGGCGTCGGTGTCGGCGAGGTCCGCCGGGTACCTGGTCGCGCCGGCCGGCCACTTCGCGTACTTCCCGGAGGTCGTCCGGTAGAAGTAGTCGACCCGCGGCGCGATCGTGCAGTCGTCGTCCAGCGGCGGTCCGAGCGTGCCACCGATCACTGGGATCGTTGCGTTCGCGGTCTCGCAGACGTACGGCTGCTCGCGCGGCCCGGCGAACACGGGACCTTGCCGCGGCGAGTCGCGCACCTCCAGCGTCGTACGCCGGCCGCCCGCCTCGGCCCGTAGGACGTTCTTCCCGAGCCGGATCCCGCTCACCAGGCCGGTCAGGCCGGTGTCGTCGGCGCTGAACACCGGCGACACGTCCTTGCCGTTCAGAGTCACCCGTACGTCGTCCGCGTCCGCCTCGGACACGTCCACGTGGACGAGGGCATCACCGCCGGTCACCATGTCCGGACGGCTGGACAGGATCTGCAGCTCGATCGGACGCGAGGTGACGGCCGGCACCAGCGGGAAGACCAGCGCACCGGCGAGCAGCGCGGCGACGATCCGGCCTGGTCGGGATGTCAGCGGTCCTCCTCAGCGGGTCGGTCAGGCGCAACTGGTCAATTGTCCCGGACGGACCGGCCACCGTGACCAGCGGTCTGGTGCCGCTGCCGAGCCGGCCCTTCAGTCGCGATGGGTGCGGATGTCTTCCGGCCACGCCAACGGGATCTTCAGGGTGTCCGCCAGCAGCCGCTGGAAGTCGGCCAGGTGGATGGGGTCGTTGCGGACCTTCCGTGGTGACAGACCGTTCGTCAGGCAGAACGCCGTCAGGGCACCGACGGCCTCGCCGATGCTCCATTCGACCGGGTGCAGGCGGTAGCAGCCGTTGGTGATGTGCGTCGTCCCGATGTTCTTGTTCGCCGGCAGCAGGTTGTCGACCCGGACCGGGATCAGCGCGCCGAGCGGGATCTGGAACGGGTAGGCCTCGATGTCGACGTACGTCCGCCCCGCCGTACTCGGATGCAGGTCGATCCGGTACCGCCCGAGCCCGACAGTGTCCGCGAAGACCTCGCTACCGGCGCCCTCCGGCCGGGCTTCGACGCCGACGTGCTGCTCCAGCACGGTGAACTCGGCCCGGATCCGGCGCGCTTCCCGGATGTACGGCGCCTTCGCGAGGCCGTCCGCCGTACCGGTCACGTCCGGGCGCAGACGCAGGCCGGGATACCCGCCCTCGGTCTGCATCCAGTACAGGAACGACAGCGAGAGGTCCCGGCTCGCGGCCAACGCCTCCGAAGAATCCGGAAGCAGCGGCTTCTCCCAGTAGTCCAGCTGCGGCCAGTTCACCACCGTGACGTCCGGGATCGCCTTGTCGACAAAGTTGCTACTGGCAAGGATCTGCCGGTACCGCCAGAGCGAGAACGGCGCACGCTGCTCCAGGTTCGCCTCGAACAGCTTCCACTCCCGCTGCTCCAGCGTCACCGGTACGACGTCGGTCCAGGACAGCTGCGGTCCCGGCCAGAACGGCGCGACGGTGTCCCGCCAGTGCTCGTACCCGGCCGGACGGTCGATCGTGTGGTCCTCCCCCGGCCGGTGCTCCAGCGCGAAACACCACGAGAACGCCTGCTGGTCCAGGGGGTTCGCGACCTCCGGCGCGTGCAGTTCGCCGGTCTCGTCACGGCCCTCGGCCCCGATCACGTGCTCGACACCGGCCAGCTCGAGCAGATCACCGAGCTCGGTCGCGTCCACGACGTACGACGCCGACACCGTCAGCTCCCGGCCCGCGCCCCGGAACGTGACCGCCTCGACCTCGTCGCCGTTCGTGGCGGCCGCGATCGGCTCGTGCTCCATCAGCACGATCAACCGGCCGGACGCCCGCCACGGCGCCAGCATCTCCTCGATCACGGCGACCGCCACGCGGGGCTCGTGGCAGAAGCGGCTCACGACGCCGAGGCCCGGGTCGAGCAGCGGATCCGCCGCGACCTCGGGCGTCAGCGGGTAGTTTCGGCGGTAGTAGTCGCGGATCCGGCGGCGCAGCTCGGCGTACCCGGTGGCGGCGTACTGCTCGATCCACGGGTGCTCGTCCGGCGGGACCAGCTGGCTCGTCAGCTGCCCACCCAGCCAGTCCGTCGGCTCGGTCAGGACGACACGACGGCCGAGACGTACCGCGGTCAACGCCGCAGCGACGCCGCCCAGCCCGCCACCGACCACCAGGACATCTGTTCGCACCCGTCACTCCTTCGTTCGACGCGGCTCGGCGACGGTTTCGCCGGCCACCAGATCGCAGGCCACCAACTGACTGACCGGTTCCGCCGCCGGATCCTCGACCCGCGCCACCAGCGCGTCGATCGCGATCCGGCCGATCTCCTTGCGCGGGACCACCAGGCAGTCCCAGCGCTGCCCGGGCTCGTCGTCCGAACCCTCCAGCACCGCCACCGACAGGTCCTCCGGGATGCGCAGACCGCGGGCGGCCAACCCGGTCCGCAACTCCTCCGCCAACCGGATGCCCTCGGCAACCACTGCTGTCTCCGGACCGGCCGCCAGCTCGTCCAGCCACTCCTCCGACAGCCCCGGTTCACCGCGGAAACCCGGTGACCGGTCCTGCAGCCCGAGCCGTTCGACCGCGGCGCGGTACCCTGCACGGCGGTCGACGTACGCTTCCTGCTCGATACCCTCACGCAGGTAGGCGAAGTGCCGGTGACCGCGGTCGGCGAGCGACGTCACCAGCCGATCGGTGGCGGCCACGTAGTCCGGGACGATGCACGGGATGTCCGCGCCGGCCACCTCACGGCGGCCGATGTGCACGAACAGGTACCCGTCATGCCACAACCGCGCCAGCTCCTCACGGTCGGTCGCGGCACCGAGAAGCACGGCCCCATCGGCGAGGTTCAGCCGGTTCGTCCCGTCGCGGTAGATCCGCCGCCGGCCGTCACTGGCCCCCGTCGACGTGAACAGGACCAAGTCGTACCCGACCTCTTCGGCCCGCTCCTCGATCCCCAGCAGGAACTCGAAGTAGAAGTCCTCGCGGGCGTGCGGGAAGACCGCCTCGAACGTATGAACACCCAGCAGGCGGTTGCGCTTGTTCCGCAGGTTCCGCGCGGCGGCGTTCGGGACGTACCCGAGCTCCTTCACCGCTGCTCGGACCCGCTCCTGTGTCTCCTCGGGGATCCGATCGACGTCCCCGCTCACCACCCGGGAAACCGCGGACTGAGAGACACCCGCGAGCCGGGCGACGTCGGACTGTCGTGGTGCCTTCACTTCTCCTCCCACAGCCAGCTCATACGTATGCGCAGAACCTACGGACCCCCCTGTGCCTTGTCAACAACCGAGCCCCAGCACCACCGACCCCCGCCCCGCAACCGCGAGTTCGCACCACGTCATACCCGCGCCCCCGCGGCACCTCCCCGCCCATCCCCAGCACCACCCCAACCCCACCGGCCCAACCCCACCGGCCCAACCCCACCGGCCCAACCCAGGCCCCGCCACCCCCACCGGACCACACCAGCTCCCACCACCCCCACCACCCCGCCAGGCCGTCGGCGCTCAACCGAATGGGGTTGGAGCTAGGAGAAGGAACTCTTCATGCGGGTGATCCTGGTGGTCGCGGAGTACCGACCGATTTTGGGGGTAGAACTCCTGCAGCCGCCTTCCCCGCCCAGGAGGTTTGCTCATGCCTAAGATCGCCCGCCTTGCCGCAGCGCTGCTGATCGGGTTCGTCCCGCTCGCACCTGCCCAAGCGGCCCCCAGCCCGACGACCGTCCAAACCGCACCCCGCGGCGCCGAGGTCGTCGGGGTCAAGCAGGTAGCGGACCGCCTGACCGACCTGACCGTTCGCTCCCAGGCGCTCGGCGGCCGCACCGTCAACGTCCGCCTGCTCACGCCGGACGGCTGGAATCCGGCCGACCGGAGTCAGCACTGGCCGACGTTCTGGCTGCTGCACGGATGCTGCGGCGACTACACGTCCTGGTCCGGCACCGACATCGCGAAGATCCCGAGCCTGCGCAACGTCCTCGTCGTGATGCCTGAGGCCGGCTGGAACGGCTGGTACAGCGACTGGTGGAACTACGGCGCCGGCGGCGACCCCGCCTGGGAGACCTTCCACACGGTCGAACTGTCGCACCTTCTCGAACACGACTGGGGCGCGAGCTCGGACCGCGTCGTCGCCGGCCTCTCGATGGGCGGCCAGGGAGCACTGCTGTACGCCGCCCGGCACCCAGGCATGTTCCGTGCGGTCGCGGCGTACTCCGGCTCCGCGCATCCGCTGCTCAACGACGAGTCGGTGAACCGGATCATGGGCTTCTTCGCCGGCCAGGGCAACGACCCGCGGCGCGTCTGGGGCGACCCGGTCGCCCAGCGCGGCATCTGGGAGGCGCACGACCCGTATTACCTGGCCCACCGGCTCAAGTCGCTACCGGTCTACCTCTCCTGCGGCGACGGCACCGCCGGCCCGTTCGACCCGGCCGGCAAGACCGATGCGCTGGAGGCCGACTTCAACCGGCAGAACCACGCCCTTGCCGCTCAACTCGAGCAGGTCGGTGCGAAGCACCTGACGACGAACTTCTACGGCCCGGGAACCCACGGCTGGGCCTATTGGCAGCGCGAGCTGCACGCCTCACTGCCGATGCTGCTCGCGGCGCTTCAGAGATAGGTCTGGGTGCTCGGAGGCGCCGATTCCATCCAGGCGAGGACGCCGGTCAGTGCCTCTTCGGTCATCGCGAAGTGGACGGTCCGGTCGGTGAGTTTCGCGTCCACGATGACGTGGCCGGCGTACGTGACCAGGGGCTCGTTGCCCATCGGGCGGCGGGTGGTCACGCCCTCGAGCTGACGGCGGTTCACGGTCAGCTTCGGCCACCAGGCGAGGCTGAAGACCCGGAACCACTGCAGGTCGTCGCCGACGTAGCGGGCCAGGCCGAGGGCCCAGCCGCGGCCGTGGTCCTTCTCGGCGAGCTGCAGGCTGCAATCAAAAGTTCCGCCGTCCCTGGACAACCAGCGACGGCGGAACGCGACGAGCACGATGAACAGCACGGCGGCAAGCAGACAGACCCCGACGACATCGAGGACTGTCCTCATACCTTGCCGACCCCATTTCCGGTGCCTGAATTACCCCGGGCACCCCGGAGAACCGTACTGCCAGTGACGATATTCGATTGTGCCGATTATGGCAGGTCGGCTCAGGACGTCTGTTCGGCGGCCCGGACCCTGGCCTCGGCGAGTCGCACCTCGTCGAGGTCCGCGTCGGTGTCGAGACCGGCGGCGAGCGCCTGCTCGAGGTCCCGGCGGGCCTCTTCGAGGTCGATGTCGTGGCCCATCTCGGCGTTCTCGGCCAGGATCGAGACCCGGTCGTTCGCCACCGAGATGAAGCCGTCCGGTGCGGCCGCGACGAAGTACTCGTCGTCGACGGTCCGCACCTGGACGGTGCCGCCCTGCAGCAGGCCCAGCAGCGGCGCGTGGCCGGGCAGGATTCCGACGTCGCCGTCCGTGGTCCGGGCGATGACGATCTTGGCCTGGCCCTGCCACACGGTCCGCTCGGCCGCGACCAGCGCGACCTCGAGGTGCTTGGCAGAATCGTCGGCCATCTCAGTTTTCCTTCTGCAGCTCGGCCCACCTGCGCTCGACGTCGTCGAGCGAACCGACGTTGAAGAACGCCTGCTCGGCGATGTGGTCGCACTCGCCGTCGACGATCTTCTTGAACGACTCGACGGTGTCCTTCAGCGGAACCGTCGAACCCGGCACGTTGGTGAACTTCTCCGCCATGTACGTGTTCTGCGAGAGGAACTGCTCGATCCGGCGCGCGCGGGCGACGGTGATCTTGTCCTCTTCGGAGAGCTCGTCGACACCCAGGATCGCGATGATGTCCTGCAGCTCCTTGTTCTTCTGCAGGATCTGCTTCACCCGGACGGCCACGTCGTAGTGCTCCTGGCCGATGTACTGCGGGTCGAGGATCCGCGACGTCGAGGTCAGCGGGTCCACGGCCGGGTACAGACCCTTGGCCGCGATGTCCCGGGAGAGCTCGGTGGTCGCGTCCAGGTGCGCGAACGTGGTGGCCGGCGCCGGGTCGGTGTAGTCGTCGGCGGGTACGTAGATCGCCTGCATCGAGGTGATCGAGTGACCCCGGGTCGACGTGATCCGCTCCTGCAGCACGCCCATCTCGTCGGCGAGGTTCGGCTGGTAACCGACGGCGCTCGGCATCCGGCCGAGCAGCGTGGAGACCTCGGAACCGGCCTGGGTGAACCGGAAGATGTTGTCGATGAACAGCAGGACGTCCTGCTCCTTGACGTCGCGGAAGTACTCCGCCATCGTCAGCGCGGACAGCGCGACCCGCAGCCGGGTGCCCGGCGGCTCGTCCATCTGGCCGAACACCAGCGCGGTGTCCTTGAAGACGCCGGCCTCTTCCATCTCGTTGATGAGGTCGTTGCCCTCACGGGTCCGCTCACCGACGCCGGCGAACACCGACGTACCACCGAAGTTGTGGGCGATCCGGTAGATCATCTCCTGGATCAGAACGGTCTTGCCGACGCCCGCACCGCCGAACAGACCGATCTTGCCGCCCTGCACGTACGGCGTGAGCAGGTCGAGCACCTTGATGCCGGTCTCCAGCATCTCGGTCTTGGACTCGAGCTGGTCGAAGGCCGGCGCCTTGCGGTGGATCGGCCAGCGCTCGGTGATCTCGAACTCGGACTCGTCCTGGTTCAGGCACTTGCCGGTCACGGACCACACCCGGCCCTTGGTGACGTCACCGACCGGGACGGAGATCGCCGCGCCGGTGTCGCGCACCTCGGCGCCGCGGACCAGGCCGTCGGTCGGCTTCATCGAGATCGCCCGGACGATGTTGTCGCCGACGTGCAGCGCAACCTCGAGGGTGATCGTCTGGGTGCTGTCGCCGAGGGTGATGTCCACCTCGAGCGCGTTGTAGATGTCGGGCATCGCGTCGGCCGCGAACTCGACGTCGACGACCGGGCCGATCACCCGGGCGACGCGACCGACGCCGAAGGCGCCCGCCTCGTTGTTCTTCTCGGTAACCGTGGCAGTCATCTCTCTCACTCGCTCCCGGCGTTCGCGTCGGCGAGCGCACTCGCGCCACCGACGATCTCGCTGATTTCCTGGGTAATTTGCGCCTGGCGGGCCTGGTTCAGGTCCCGCGTCAGCTTCTCGATCAGGTCCTGCGCGTTGTCCGTCGCGGACTTCATCGCCCGCTGCCGGTTGGCCAGCTCGGAGGCGGCCGCCTGCAGCATGCACCAGTGGATCCGGCTGGCGACGTACTTCGGCAGCAGCCCGTCGAGGACGTCCTCGGCGGAGGGCTCGAACTCGTACAGCGGCAGCACCTCGTCCTGGGCCGGCGCCTCCTCACCCTCGACGACCTCCAGCGGCAGCAGCCGGATGACGTCGGCGCGCTGGGTGAGCATCGACACGAACCGGGTGAAGACGATGTGGATCTCGTCCACGCCGCCCTCCTCGGTCGGGGTCAGGAACGCCTCGATCAGCGCGTCGGCGATCTCCCGGGCCCGGGCGAAGCTCGGGCTGTCGGACTCGCCGCTCCACGACTGGGCGACCTCGCGCTGCCGGAAGGTGTAGTACGCGATGCCCTTGCGGCCGCTGATGTACGGGACGATCTCCTTCTCGTCCGCGCGCAGCAGCTGGTTCAGCCGCTCTCCTTCGCGAATCACGTTCGACGAGTAGGCCCCGGCCTGACCGCGGTCGGAGGTGATCAGCAGCACCGCGGCGCGGCGCGGGTTCTCCTTCTCGGTGGTCAGCGGGTGGTCGACGTTCGAGAACGTCGCCACCGCCGACACGGCACGGGTGAGCTCACGCGCGTACGGACCGGCCGCCGCGGCGCGTTGCTGCGCCTTGACGATCCGGGACGCCGCGATGAGCTCCATCGCGCGGGTGAGCTTCTTGATCGTCGTGACCGAAGCCTTCCGATCGCGTAGCTCCCGCAAGTTGGCTGGCACGGTGGATCAGCCCCGCTTCTGCTTGACGATCTGCTCCTGGTCGACGTCCGACTCGTCCATCGCGTCGACCTCGGCCTCGGTCCCGAGCAGCGTGCCCTCGGAGGTCTGGAAGGTCGGCTTGAAGGACTTCAGTCCGTCGATGACGGCCTGCGCCTCGTCGTCGCCGAACAGCCCGGACTCGCGGATCGCGTCGAGCACCTTGCTCTCCCGGCGCAGGTAGTCCAGGAAGTCCCGCTCGAAGCGCAGTACGTCGAGCACCGGCACGTCGTCGAAGTGCCCGTTGGTACCGGCCCAGATCGAGACGATCTGGTCCTCGACCGGGTACGGCGAGTACTGCGGCTGCCGGAGCAGCTGTACGAGCCGCTGACCGCGGTCCAGCTGCCGGCGCGAGGTGGCGTCCAGGTCGGACGCGAACATCGCGAACGCCTCCATCGCGCGGAACTGGGCAAGGTCGATCTTCAGCGTGCCGGAGACCTTCTTCATGCCCTTGACCTGCGCGGCGCCACCGACCCGGGAGACCGAGATACCGACGTCGATGGCCGGCCGGATGTTCGCGTTGAACAGGTCGGACTGCAGGAAGATCTGCCCGTCGGTGATCGAGATGACGTTGGTCGGGATGAACGCCGAGACGTCGTTCGCCTTGGTCTCGATGACCGGCAGACCGGTCATCGAGCCGGCGCCGAGCTCGTCGGACAGCTTCGCGCAACGCTCGAGCAGCCGGCTGTGCAGGTAGAAGACGTCACCCGGGTACGCCTCGCGGCCCGGCGGGCGGCGCAGCAGCAGCGACATCGCGCGGTACGCCTCGGCCTGCTTGGTCAGGTCGTCGAAGACGATCAGCACGTGCTTGCCCTGGTACATCCAGTGCTGGCCGATCGAGGAACCGGTGTACGGCGCGACGTACTTGAAGCCGGCCGGGTCGGACGCCGGGGAGGCGACGATGGTGGTGTACTCCATCGCGCCGGCCTCTTCGAGCGCGCCGCGGACGGCGGCGATCGTCGAGCCCTTCTGGCCGATAGCGACGTAGATGCAGCGGACCTGCTTCTTCGGGTCGCCGGACTCCCAGTTGGACTTCTGGTTGATGATCGTGTCGATCGCGATCGCGGTCTTGCCGGTCTTGCGGTCGCCGATGATCAGCTCGCGCTGGCCGCGGCCGATCGGGATCATGCCGTCGATGGCCTTGATCCCGGTCTGCAGCGGCTCGCGGACCTCCTGGCGGTCCATCACGCCGGCGGCCTGGATCTCGAGCGCCCGCTGGCCCTCGATGCCCTGGATCTCGCCGAGGCCGTCGATCGGCTTGCCGAGCGGGTCGACCACGCGGCCGAGGTAGCCCTCGCCGACCGGGACGGACAGGATCCGGCCGGTCCGGCGGACCTGCTGGCCCTCTTCGATGCCGTCGTACTCACCGAGGATGACGACACCGATCTCGCGGACGTCGAGGTTCAGCGCGATGCCCTCGGTGCCGTTCTCGAAAACGAGCAGCTCGTTGGTCATCACCGAGGGCAGGCCCTCGACGTGGGCGATACCGTCACCCGCGTCGACGACCGTGCCGACCTCCTCGGCGGCGGTTTCGGCCGGTTGGTACTCGGTGACGAACCGATCCAGGGCGTCCCGGATCTCCTCCGGCCTGATCGTGAGCTCAGCCATTGTGTTTCCTGCTTCCTTGACCCTTGCTGGCCTGTTGTGGCTCTAAAGGCTTTCCCGACCCTTAGCGCCGCTGTATGTCGTTAAGGGGGTTCAGCCCGCGATGCGCCGTTGCGCGTCGTCGAGCCTGGCCGCGATGGTTCCGTCGATCACTTCGTCGCCGATGTCCACCCGGACACCGCCGACCACGTTGGGGTCGACGATGACGTTCAGCTGGATGTCCCGGCCGTACTGCCGTCCGAGCGCCGCCGCGAGCCGGGTGCGCTCCGCCTCGGTCAGGTCGGTGGCCACCCGCACGGTCGCGATGCTGGCGTTCCGCCGGGCCGCCGCGGCGACCTGGTAGGCCCGCATCGACGCCGCGAAGCCGCGGCCCCGGCCGTCAACGGCCCGCTCGGCGAGCCGCACCGTGGTGGCGTCGGCCTTCCCCTGCAGCAGTCCGCGGATCAGCTCCTGGCGGTGCTCGACCGGGATCCCCCGGTCGCCCAGCTTGTCGGCCAGCGCGCGCTCGGCGGCGACCACCCGGTCCAGCCGGAACAGCTCGTCCTCGATCTCGTCCAGCTTCCGCCGGGTGTCGGCGTACGCCACCTCGGCCTCGACGCTGAGCTTGTCCAGGGCGTCACCGAGGTCCCGGCCGCTGACCCAGCGACCGGCCACCGCGGCGGACAGGATCTCCTGCGCCTGGCCGGAGATCTTGCCGCCGAACAGCTGCCCGGCCAGCGACACCTTGGCGTCAGCCGGCCGCGCCGGGTCGGTCAGCGCACGCCGGAGCGCGCCACTGCCGTCCAGCAGCTTGGCGATCGAGAACAGCTCGCCGCCCAGCCCCTCCAACGGGGTCACACCCGCCAGGGCCTCCTCGGCCCGGGCGAGTGACTCGTTCGACGCGCCGCGCATCAGCCGTCCGTTCCGACAGCCTGACGAGCGGACTCCGACTCTTCCAGCTCGGCCAGGAAACGCTCGACGGTCCGGCGCTGCCGGGCCTCGTCCTCGAGCGACTCACCGACGATCCGGCCGGCCAGCGTGGTCGCCATGGTGCCGACCTCCGCCCGCAGCGAGGTCACCGCCTGCGCCCGCTCGGCGTCGATCTGGGCCCGCGCGTGCGTGACGATCCGCTCGGCCTCGGCGTTCGCCTGCTCGCGCATCTCCGCGATGATGACCGCACCCTGCTCGCGGGCGTCCTCGCGGATCTTCGCAGCCTCCTGCCGGGCCTCGGCCAGCTGCGCGTTGTACTTCTCCAAAGCCGCCTTCGCCTCGGCCTGGGCCTGCTTGGCCTCGTTCATCCCGCCTTCGATCGCCGCGGTCCGATCGGCGTACGCCTTCTCGAACTTCGGGACGACCACCTTGGCGAAGGCGATGGCCAGCAGGACCAGGAAGACGAAACCGAAGATGATCTCGGCGGTGTGCGGCAGCAGCGGATTGGGAGCCGCTTCGAGGGGTAGCACCAACGTCGTCATGTCTGAATCCTGTCAGTCAGTGGAAAGGTTGCTCAGCGGAAGACGAACGCGAGCGCGATACCGATGATCGCCAGAACCTCGGTGACGCCGAAGCCGATCCAGGCGATCGACTGCAGCTTGCTCTGGGCCTCCGGCTGGCGCGCGGTGCCGTTGATCACCGCGGCGAAGATCAGACCGACGCCGACGCCCGGGCCGATCGCGGCGAGACCGTATCCGAGGATGGCGATGTTGCCGCTGATTGCGAGAGCGATGCTCGACATTGCGGTGTTTCCTTTCGGGTGCGGATAGGGGCCTATCCGGGATTTCCGTTTACTACGGGTCTAGGGGTACTGCGGATCAGTGTTCTTCGGAGATCGCGCTGCCGATGTACTGCGCGGTCAGCACGACGAAGATGTACGCCTGGATGGCCTGCACGAACACCTCGAGGCCGGCGATCGCGAAGCCCATCAGGAACGTGACGATGCCGACGCCGGCGTAGAACACCTTGCCGGACTCGAACACCAGGTACTCGCCGCCGAGGACGAACACGCCCAGCAGCAGGTGACCGGCGAACATGTTCGCGAACAACCGCAGGCTCAGCGAGATCGGCCGGACCAGGATGTTCGAGATGAACTCGATCGGGATCATCAGCGGCATCAGCCAGGCCGGGACACCGGCCGGCATCGTCTGGTGCTTGAAGTAGCCCCAGGCGCCGTGCTTCCTGATGCCGACGGCGTTGTAGATCACCCAGCTCATCACGGCCGCGACGTACGCCCAGCCGGCGTGGCTGAAGGTCGGGAACTGGATCAGCGGGATCGAGCCGGCCAGGTTGTTCAGCAGCATGAAGAAGAACAGGCCGCACAGGTACGGCACGTACTTCATGTGCTCCTGGCTGCCGATCGCGTCGCGGGCGATCGAGTTGCGCACGAAGTTGTACGCGAGCTCGCCGGTGAACTGCAGCTTGCTCGGCACCACGGCAGCCTTGCGGGACGCACCCCAGAAGAACCAGACGATCACCACGACGGACAACGCGGCCACCAGGACGGGCTTGGTGAACCAGTCCACGCCGGGGATGATCGGCGGGAGATTGAAGCTTTCTGGACCGGGTGGGGTGAACTCGGTCGAAACGCCGGCAATCACCGGGTCTCCTCTCGCGTCGTGCTCAAGTCGGACGCCTTGTAGCAAAGGGCAGGGCGGCTCAGGGCAGTGCAGCTCAGGGGGCGGTCAACAACGTCAGACCCGGCCGGGATCGTAGGGGCCGGACGCTTCGTCAGGACCGCGACCCGTACCGGAAGTGCAACATCAAGATGGTCAGGCCGGCGCCGAGAACGATGCCCACCAGGACCAGGAACTGGGTGCCGAAGAGGCGGTCCAACCCGAACCCGATGCCCCCGTACACCAGGACACCGCCGATCAAGTAGGACAGGACCCGCCAGCCGTCGCCCCCTTCGGGTGATGGCTTCGGATCCTTTTGCTCGCTCATTGGCACCCGAAACGTACCAGTTGGCGACACTTCCGGTCACACCGGCATCAGTAATGTCCACCACAGCAGGCGAAACGTTACCGACGGTGCTCATGCGGTCACCTCGTTGTCGAGGTCGTAGATCGGCACCCGGAGCCGGGACCAGGACCAGATCTCGCCGGCCAGCCAGCCCAGCACGACCACCATGGCGACGATCCCGAGCACGGTCAGATTCACGTGCTTGCCCAGGGAGTCCGAGCTCAGCGCGATCGCCAGCAGGCCACCGAAGACCGCGATCCGGCCGGTGTACGACGCCATCGCGATCGCCAGCTGCATCGTCGGAGTGGAGCGGCGGGACAGGTGCAGGGCGAACAGGCCCGCTCCCGAGAAGACGATCACCATCACCAGTCCCAGCAGGGCTCCCCAGAGACCCGGCAGTCCGGCCGCGACGGTCGAGACGGCGGTCGCGTTCACACCGACGACAAGGGCGGCGACCAAAGCGCCGCGCAGCATTGCCAGCGCCGGGTGCCTGGTTGCTTGTCCGGCGGTTTTCGGGCCGTTGGCCGTAGGAGCCATCTGGTGGTTCCGTCCTGCTGGCGTGCTGGGCTCGCGGCCAGCTCGTCGGGTGGGCGGGGTCAGGGGTGTCGCTGTTCTTTGCTGGTGCTTGTGAAAACTAGCACAAAGTCTGCACGGTCAGCAAAACGAGCCCCCTGCCGCTGTACAGCCTCACCTTATCGGTAGGCCACACCGACCGCTGGTCTGGTCCCTCTCAGCTGACGCTCAGACTTTGGCGAGCGGTTTCCGGCGACGCCCCGGGAGACCCGTCGTGAGCAGGACCGCGACGACCGCGACGGCCAGCACGATCAGGGCCGTCCACCAGTACAGGACGAGGCCCAGGACGACCACGCCGTACGCGATCAGCGCGGTCCACAGGTACATCAGCAGGACGGCGCGGCGGTGCGAGTGGCCGCGTTGCATGAGGCGGTGGTGGAGGTGCTGCTTGTCGGCGGCGAACGGCGAGCGGCCGGCCTTGGTACGGCGGATGTAGGCGAGCGTCAGGTCCAGCGCGGGAATCGCGAGGATGGCAACTGGCAGCACCAACGGCAGCAGCGCGGGCAGCAGGCTGGAGCCGCCGACCTCGTACGGGACCGCGTTCGGGTCCATCTGGCCAGTCAGGCTGATCGTCGACGCGGCCAGCATCAACCCGATGAGCAGGGCGCCGGAGTCGCCCATGAAAACCCTTGCGGGGAAGAAGTTGTGCGGCAGGAAGCCGAGACAGGCGCCGGCCAGCGCGACCGTGATCAGCGTCGAGGTGGTGGCGCGGTCGAGGTTCTCGTGCACGTTCAGCAGGTACGAGTAGATGAAGAACGCGGTGGCGCCGATCGCGGTCACGCCGGCCGCCAGACCGTCCAGGCCGTCGACGAAGTTCACCGCGTTGCAGGACACCAGCAGGATGCCGGCGGTGAGGACCGCGAGTTGCGCCGGCGACGGCGAGATCACCCCGCCGGGCAGCGGCAGCCAGAACAACTGGATGCCTTGGACAACGAGTACGCCGACCGCGAGCACCTCGCCGGCCAGCTTGGTGATCGCGTCCAGCTCGTACAGGTCGTCGACCACGCCGACCGCGCAGATCACCACGCCGCCGACCAGGATGGCGCGGGCGTCGTGCGCGACCTG
Source organism: Kribbella sp. NPDC051137 (assembly GCF_040682535.1). Taxonomy (NCBI): domain Bacteria; kingdom Bacillati; phylum Actinomycetota; class Actinomycetes; order Propionibacteriales; family Kribbellaceae; genus Kribbella; species Kribbella sp. NPDC051137. Next base: position 119,694 of record NZ_JBFBBI010000002.1, on the reverse strand, counting down.
CAGGCTGTTGCCGAGGAACGGGAGGTTGCTCGCCACCGCGTAGCCGGCGATCAGGCCGCCGAGGATCGACAGGCCGCCGAAATACGGGATCGGCACCTTGTGCACGTCCCGGGCCCGGACCTTGGCGACCGCGCCGTACCGCAGCGCGATCTGCCGGGCGACGCCGGTCAGCAGGAAGGTCGTGGCCATCGCCACGAACAGGACCAGCAGGTACTCGCGCACTAGTCCGCAGGCCTCACATCGGGATCGGGCTTGTTGTTCTCGCCCTTGTTGGACGCTTCGGCCGGCTCTTCAGTTGGCTTGACCTCGTGAGTCGGCTCGGCATCTTCGGCCGGCTTCGGCTCGGCGTCGGCAGGCTTCGGCTCGGCGGCGTCGGCAGGCTTCGGCTCGGCGGCGTCGGCAGGCTTCGGCTCGGCGGCGTCGGTCGGCGTCGGCTCGGCGTCCTCGGTCGGCTTCGGCTCGGGGGCGTCGGTCGGGTCGGGGGCGGGGTCGTCGTCCGAGGTGAGGTCGGGGGCGACGGCGCGGAGCTGGTCGAGGGACAGGGCGCCGACGCGGAGCACGCGGGGGGTCTCGCCGGTGATGTCCACGATCGTCGACGGCTGCCCGCCGCTCACCCGGTCGCCGTCCAGGTACACCGCGACCGACTCGCCCAGCTGCTCCTCGGCCTCGTACACGTCCAGCGCGGCGGGCTTGCCGGAGGTGTTCGCCGCGCTGACCGCGAGCGGCCCGGTGCGGGACAGCAGCTCGCGGGTGTTCTCGTGGTCCGGCACCCGGAGCGCGACCGTGCCCTGGGTCTCCCCCAGGTCCCACATCAGCGAGCTCTGCGCGTGGCAGATCACCGTCAGCGGCCCGGGCCAGAACTCCTCGCAGAGCTTCCGCCCGGCGTCCGGTACGTCGGTGGCGAGCGCGTCCAGCGACTCCACCACCGAGATCAGCACCGGCGGCGGCATGTCCCGGCCGCGGCCCTTGGCGTCCATCAGCCGCTGCACGGCGTCCGCCTTGAAGGCGTCGGCGGCGATGCCGTAGACGGTGTCGGTCGGCATCACGACCAGGTCACCGGCCTCGATGGCGTCCACCGCCGCGCGGTACGCCGGTGCCAGTTCGTCCCCGGTGAAGTCGAAGCGCTCACTCACGGAGTGAATCGTGCCACTCACGCGGGCCCCGCCTCCACCCGGGTCGTTCCCCGTCGTTGCTGACAAACGATTGTCAGCTTCCGCGCCAAACAGCCGATGTTCTTTCTAGGATCCCGGTCATGACCGTGACCCGTGAGTTCCTCGCCGGATTGCCGAAGGCCGAGTTGCATGTCCACCACGTCGGGTCCGCCTCGCCGCGGATCGTCGCCGAGCTCGCCGCCCGGCACCCGAACTCGCCGGTGCCGGCCGACCCGGCGGCGCTGGCCGAGTACTTCAAGTTCAGCGACTTCGCCCACTTCATCGACATCTACCTGTCCGTCGTCGAGCTGATCAAGACGCCCGAGGACGTCCGGCTGCTGACCTACGAGATCGCCCGCGAGATGGCCGGGCAGCAGAACCTGCGGTACGCCGAGCTCACCGTCACGCCGTACACGTCGGTGATCCGCGGTATCCGGGCGGAGGCGTTCTGCGAGGCGATCGAGGACGCCCGGGTGGCGGCCGAGAAGGAGTTCGGCCTGACGCTGCGGTGGATCTTCGACATCTCGGGTGAGGACGGGATCCCGGGCGCCGAGGAGACGTTGCGGATCGCGACGAAGATCCGCCCGGAGGGGCTGGTCGGGTTCGGGCTCGGCGGGCCGGAGATCGGCGTGCCGCGGCCGCAGTTCCAGCCGCACTTCGAGGCGGCGGTCGCGGCCGGGCTGCACAGCGTGCCGCACGCCGGCGAGACGACCGGTCCGCAGACGATCTGGGACGCTCTCCGGGTGCTGAAGGCGGAGCGGATCGGCCACGGTACGTCGACCATGCAGGACCCGGCGCTGGTCGACTACCTGGGCGAGCACCGGATCCCGCTGGAGGTCAGCCCGACGTCCAACATCGCCACCCGCGCGGTCGAGTCGTACGACGTACACCCGCTGCGCGCGATGGTCGACGCCGGCCTGGTGGTGACGATCAACTCCGACGACCCGCCGATGTTCGGCACCGACCTCACCAACGAGTACGCCGTCGCCGCCCGGCTGCTCGACCTGGACGAGGCCGGGGTCGGTGAACTGGCGAAGACCGCGGTCCGCGAGTCGTTCGCCGAAGACTCGGTGAAGACGGCTCTGGTGTCCGAGATCGACGCTTACGTGAGCGCGAACGCGGTGTAGCTGACAAACTGTCGTCCGTGACGGACGACCTGCGGCTCGATCTGCTCGGTCCGTTGCGCGGCTGGACCGGCGACCGCGGGATCGAGCTCGGGCCGTTGCGTCAGCAGGCGTTGCTCGCCGTGATGGCGCTGCGTGCCGGCCAAGTGCTGCCGGCCGACGAGCTGGTCGACCTGGTGTGGAACGACGCTCCACCGGGCAGCGGCGCGCGGATCGTCGCACCGTACGTCTACCGGTTGCGGCAGTTGCTGCCGAAGGACGTGCTGTTGCGTTCACGGGACGGGTACAGCCTGCGGCTCGGTGGTACGGATCTGGCCAGGTTCGAGGAGCTGGTCAGCACGGCACACGCGACCGACGACGTCGACGTACGGGCGGACCGGTTGGCGGAAGCTCTGGCGTTGTTCAGGGGCGACCCGTTGAGCGGCCTGCCCGGGCACTACCTGGGCGTCGAGCGGCACCGGTTGTCGGAGCGGCGGCTGAAGGTACTCGCGGAGCGGATCGACGCGGACCTGGAGCGCGGCCGGTACGCCGACCTGGTGCCCGAGCTGGTCGCACTGGTCGAAGCGGACCGGCTCCGCGAGCAGTTCGCCGGGCAGCTGATGCTCGCGTACTGGCGGAGCGGGCGGAGTTCGGAGGCACTAGCCACCTACACACGGACGCGCGAGACCCTGATCGACCAGCTCGGCGTGGAGCCGGGTCCGGCGCTGCGGGCGATCCACGAACGCGTACTTCGCAACGACGAACCCCTGGCCCGGCCGACGGTCCGTGACGAGTTGCCGTACGACGGTGCCGCGTTCGTCGGGCGGGACGACGTGCTGGACCAGGTGGTCAGTGCACTGCGTACGGCGGGGCCTGTGGTCGTGGCTATCGACGGGATGGCAGGTGTGGGCAAGACGGCGCTTGCTGTGCGGGCAGCACGTCAGCTGGCGGACGTGTACCCGGACGGACGGCTCTTCATCGACCTGCACGGCTATACGCCCGGCCACGAGCCTGTGTCGGCTTTGCATGCGCTGGATCGTCTACTGCGCACCTTGTCCGTGCCGGCTGACCGTATACCTGCCGAGCTCGAGGAACGGGCGGCTCTGTGGCGTTCTGAGCTGTCAGGGCGGCGCATGCTCGTAGTACTCGACAATGCGCCGGACAGTGCCGCGGTGCTGCCGTTGCTGGCCGGTAGTCCGCGGTGTGGCGTGCTGGTGACCAGCCGACGGCAGTTGTCCGGGCTGGACGCGACAGCCCGGTTCGCAGTCGACGTACTGCGGGCAGAGGATGCGCAGGAGCTACTGGCCGAGATCGTCGGGCCGGACCGCGCCAAGGACCCTGCTGCGGCACAGGTCGTCAGCCAATGCGGCTACTTGCCGTTGGCGATCCGGGTCGCCGGGTCGCGGCTGCGGCACCGGCCGAGCTGGACGATCGAGCACCTGAGCAAACGGCTCGACGCCGAGGACAGGCGGCTGGCTGAGCTCAGCACGGACAACGGTGGGGTCTCCCCCGCGTTCGCCTTGTCATACGAACACCTGCCACCGGACCAGCAGCGGCTGTTCCGGCTGCTGGGCGCCATGACCGGCCAGGACATCGACGTGTACGCCGCTGCAGCATTGGCCGACGTGGACACGTTCGAGGCGGAGGACCTGCTGGAGCAACTCGTCGACGCCAACCTGCTGCTACAGCTACACCCTGGACGTTTCCAGTTCCACGACCTGCTGCGGCAGTACGCACGCACGTTGGAGCCGGAGCCGGACGCTGTACGGCGTTTGCTCGACTACTACCTCTACGCGACCGCGGCCGCGAGTACTGCGATCTTCAGCAGCCAACTGCAGCCCCTGCCATCACCGCCTCCGGTGCGGCTGCCCGAGTTCGCGTCGGCGGCGGACGGGCTGGAGTGGATCGACGCCGAGGGCGGAAACGTGCTCGCGACGATCGGGTACGCCGCGTCGAGTGGTACCGCCGAGCACGCGTGGCAGCTGGGCGTGGCGATCGCGCCGTGCTTCTTCCAGCGCGGTCGGGTGGACGAGATGGACGAGGCGCTCGAGCTGGCACTGCGGGCGGCGCCGGACGCTTCGGCGCAGGCGCGCGTCCTGCTGTCGATCGGCAGTCTCGGACGGTACCGGCGGGGCGCGGAGGCCAGTCTGCGGACGTTGCAGGAGGCCCGCGACAGGTTGCCGGCCGACGCGGACCTGACGTTGCGGGCCCGGCTGCTCGCGTCGATCGGGTACAGCCAGGCGAAGCTGCGTCCGGACGACGACGCGATCGCCGTACTGGACGAGGCTTTGACGGTCGCGCGGCAGTCCGGTGACGTCGGGATCATGGCGCGGGTACTGGGGTACCTCGGAGTGACCTACGGGGACCGGCTGGAGTTCGAGGAGGCCCTGGCTGCGTACCAGGAATCCCTGGCGCTCGGGGAGGCGGCCGTACAGGCAGAGGTGCTGAACGGGATCGGTGAGTGCCAGTTGGAGTTGGGGCGCGTGGACGAGGCCCTGGAGGCACTGACGACAGCCCGCGACCTTGGGGTGGAGCGTGGGTCCGACTACAGCCTCATCTACACCTACGCGTTCCTGTGTACGGCGTACGCGCGCCAGGAGCGGTGGGACGAGGCAGTCGAGGTCGGACGGCGGTCGTTGGAGCTGGCTTTGGAGAGTGACTCGGTGCAGTCGCAGCAGAACGCGTACCTGCGGCTGGCGGAAACCCTTCTGGACAAGGGAGAGCTCGCACAGGCACGGCCGCACTTTGCGCGTGCACTGGAGCTGGCGTTGAGCGAGGGGCCCGAGTCGATGGTCCAGCGGGCAGCTGACGGGCTGGAGCGTTCATCGGCGTGACGTGTGGTTGGCTGGAGTGATGCGGAGAGTCTGTGCGGTGGTAGCCGTCGTACTGCTGGCCCTGACGGGCTGCAGCGACAAGCCGGCGCCAGCCACGGCACCTCCACCTACTCACACCCCCACTGCGACTGTGCCGCCTGCACCTGCCGGTCTGCCGCGGGGTGGGCGGGTGCTGTTCCCCAAGTACCAGTTGGTCGCGTACGTCGGTCTGCCGGGCTCTCCCGCGCTGGGGCCGCTGGACAAGGACCTCGACGCGAAAGCCGCCAAGCTGGAGACCCTGGCGCGCGCTTACGCGGCTGGGCGTACGCCACAGCCTGTGCTGGAACTGATCACGGTGGTCGCTCGCGGGTCGCGTGGGAAGGACGGGATGTACCGCGGACGCCTGCCGGACGCGAAGATCGCGCAGTACCTGACCGTTGCGCGGAAGCACAAGATGCTGTTGCTGCTCGACATCCAGCCCGGCCGCGCCAAGATCCTGCCTGAGGTACAGCGGCTGGAGCGGTGGTTGAAGGAGCCGGACGTCGGGCTGGCCTTCGACCCGGAGTGGGCGGTTGGACCGACGCAGGTGCCGGGCAAGGTGTTCGGGCATACGACGGGTGCCGAGTTGGACAGCGTTGCGGCGTACCTGTCGGGGCTGGTGACGGCTCAACGCCTGCCGGAGAAGGTGTTCGTGTTCCATCAGCTGTCGGCGAAGATCGTGAGCGACGAGAGCGCGTTGAAGGCGCATCCGGGAGTGGTGACGATCAAGTCGGTCGACGGGATCGGCGCGCGCAAGGACAAGCTGAAGACCTGGGCGAAGTTGACCGCCCATCTGCCTCCGGCCGTGCATGCCGGGTTCAAGGTGTTCTACACCGAGGACACACGGCACGGGCCGCTGATGACGCCCGCACAGGTGCTGGCACTCAAACCGCGACCGGAGCTGGTGGTCTACGAATGATCTCGATCGCGTTCGCGAACGTCGCCGGCGGGCGGCTGGTCGGGCCGGACGGATACGCCGGTGCGGACCGTACGGCGGACTTCGGGCGGGCGCTCGCCGGGATGCGGGCCGACGTACTGATCGTGACCGAGCTGGACACCCGCGGCGATCAGCTGGAGCGGCTGGGAGCTGCGGCGATGCCTGGGCGGGAGCTGTCGTTCGCGCGGCAGGAGTTCTCGGACTCGCACATCCCGGGGGTCGAGCGGCTGGGCGTGGGGATCGTGTCGGCGTACCCGCTGACCGAGCTGGAACGGATCGACCTGCCGGATCCGCCGATCGACTACCTGCACTGGCGGACGGGCGAGCCGATGGATCCGCACCCGAAGGGGTTCGTGGTCGCGCGGGCCGACCTCGGGCCGTCCGGTGCGGTGGACATCGTGGGTGGGCAGGTGTGCCCGATTCATATGTTCCGGAGTGCGGAGGGGGTCGAGTACTCGTATCGGGAGGGTGTGGGGCATTCGTACGGGATGGAGATGGCCGAGTACCTGAAGGAGGAGTTGGCGGCGCGCGGTGTGCGGCGGGGTGTAGTCGCGGGTGATCTGAACATGCCGAACCCGCGGGAGTTCTTCGGCGAGCGGCTCGGGTTGGTGGACGCGTTCGGGGATCCGCCGCCGGCCACGACACCGGACGGACGCTCGGTCGACCGGTTGTTCTGCACGCGCGACCTGGTCACCCGGGAGGCCGAGGTGGTCCAGGTGCCCGGCGCGGACCACCACCTGGTCGTGTGCCGCCTCGACCGGCGACCACCGGACCCGCCCACGATCGGCCGCATCCGCGAACAGGACCTCGTCAAACCGTCCGCCCGCCCGTTACCCGGCACGTCCCCTCGCGGCTTCACCCGCAGCTGAGCCCGCGGCTTCACCCGCGGCTGAGCCCGCAGCTCAGACGCGGCGGCCGGTGGTGAAGCGGTGGCGGCCGGAGAGGTCGAGTTGGTCGCGAACCTCGGTGAATTGCCCGGTGGCGGTGAAGACTGCGGGGGCGGATTCGCCTTGGACGTCGGCGTGCTCGCACGCGAACCATCCGCCGGGCTTCAGCAGCCGGCCGGCAGTGGCGGCGACCACCTTGATCTCGTCCAGGCCGTCGTCGCCGGACCACAGCGCGAGCGCGGGGTCGTGGTCGCGGACCTCGGTCGCGACGGATTCCCAGGCAGTCAACGGGATGTACGGCGGGTTCGAGATCACCGCGTCCACCTGGCCGTCGAACTCCGGCAGGCAGCCGTCGATGTCCCCCTCGTGCAGGATCGCCCCGGTACCTTCCAGATTCCGCCGGGCCCACGCGACCGCGTCCGCGGACAGCTCGACCGCATGCACCGTACTGTCCGGCCGCTCGGTCGCCACCGCGCCGGCGATCGCCCCAGAACCACTGCACAGGTCGACAACCAGAGGATTCGGTACGCCGGCGATCCGCTCCAGGACCCAACCCACCATGACCTCGGTCTCCGGTCGCGGTACGAACACGCCCGGTCCGACCGCGAGCTCGCGGTACCGGAAGGCCGCCGTTCCGGTCAGATGCTGGAGGGGCTCCCGCCGTACCCGCCGCGCCACCAACTCCTCGTACTGCGCCCGCTGCTCGGCCGACGGCTCGGAGAGGTGCAGCCGACTGGATCCGGTGACGTACGCCATCAACTCCCCGGCATCGAACTCGGGCGAAGCAACCCCCGCCCCCCGCAACCGCGCGACCGCAGCCCCCACAACCTCCCGCACGCTCCCGATCGGCCGGGTTTCGTTCTCGGTCACTGGGAATCGACGGACTCGAGACGAGCCGCCAGGTCCGCCTCGGTGAGAGCCTTGATGACCGGCTCGAGGTCACCGCCGAGGACCTGGTCGAGGTTGTGCGCCTTGTAGCCCACGCGGTGGTCGGAGAACCGGTTCTCCGGGAAGTTGTACGTGCGGACCCGCTCCGAACGGTCGACCGTACGGATCTGCGAGCGCCGGGCGTCCGACGCCTCCTGGTCCGCCGCTTCCTGCGCCGCCGCGAGCAACCGGGCACGCAGTACCCGCATCGCCTGCTCACGGTTCTGCAGCTGGGACTTCTCGTTCTGCATCGACACCACGATGCCGGTCGGCAGGTGCGTGATCCGTACGGCGGAGTCGGTCGTGTTGACGCTCTGCCCGCCCGGACCGGACGACCGGAACACGTCGATCCGCAGGTCGTTCTGGTCGATCTCGACGTCGACGTCCTCGGCCTCCGGCAGCACCAGGACACCTGCCGCGGACGTGTGGATCCGCCCCTGCGACTCGGTCACCGGGACCCGCTGCACCCGGTGCACGCCGCCCTCGAACTTCAGCTTCGCGTACGGCGCGTCGCCCGGTTCCGGCGTACCTTTCGCCTTCACCGCGACCGTGATCGACTTGTACCCGCCGAGGTCGGACTCGGCCGAGTCGAGCACCTCGGTCTTCCAGTTCTGCGACTCGGCGTACTTCAGGTACATCTTCAGCAGATCCCCGGCGAACAGCGCCGACTCGTCGCCGCCCTCACCGGCCTTGATCTCGAGGATCGCGTCCTTGTCGTCGTTGGGGTCCCGCGGCACCAGCAGTGTCTGCAGCCGGTCCGCGAGTTCCTCCCGCCGCGCGGTCAGCCGGGTGGCCTCCTCCGCGAACGCCGGGTCCTCGGACGCCAGCTCGCGTGCCGCCTCGATGTCGTCGCCGGTCTGCAGCCACTCGTCGTACGTGCGCACCACCGGCGCCAGCGCGGCGTACCGCTTGCCGACCCGGCGGGCGTTGGCCTGGTCGGAGTGCAGCTCCGGCTCCGCCATCTGCCGCTCCAGCTCGGCGTACTCCGCCTTCAGCGTCTCGACTGCCTCGAACATCTCGCACTCCTCCCTTCACCTGTGGACACATACAAACCGCGCGCCGGTCCCGCCCAGAACAGGCGGAACCGGCGCGCGGCAGGACAGCTACTTCTTCGCGTACCGCTTCTCGAAGCGGGCGACCCGGCCACCGGTGTCCAGAATCTTCTGCTTGCCGGTGTAGAAGGGGTGGCACTGCGAGCACACGTCGGCGTGGATGACGCCGTTCTCCGCGGTCGAGCGCGTGGTGAACGTGGCGCCACAGGTGCAGGTCACCGTGGTCTCCACGTACGTCGGGTGGATGTCGCTCTTCAAGACAGTCTCCTAGGTTCAGGTGCCCCGGGTCGTCCGCACGGTACGAACGTGAACCGGAACCAGCCATCTAGTGTGCCACGACCTGGTAATCCGCCGGAAATCCGGGGTCACCGCCCGCCTTCCTCGGCCGCCTCCGCACCGCTCGCAGGGGCGCCCCGCGGCGCCGGCATCGGGCTGTCGGCACCCTTCACGCTCTTCCAGATCGCCTCGTTCAACTGCTGCTCGGGCGCCTTGTCCGCCTGGCTGAAGTCCATCTTCGACGACTCTGCCGCGAGCGGCGCCGACGCGGTGTTCTTCTCGTCCAGCGACTGCGACGGCGTCCGGGCGTCGTACGGCGTGAAATCAGGCTTTCCGGTGAAACTCGCGGTCATCGGGGTGGCCCCGGCGTCGAACTGGGTCAGCGGGCCGATCCCGGCGATCAGTTCCATGGTCCGCATCATCGACACCGTGCTGTACATGGTCGAGTCGACCTTGCCGGTCTGCGTGTACGGGCTGATCACCAGCGCCACGGTCCGGTGCGCGTCGACGTGGTCCGGGCCGTTCTGCGCGTCGTCCTCGGTGACGAAGATCGCGGTGTCCTTCCAGTACTTGCTGTGCGACACCGCGTCCACGATCCGGCCGAGCGCCTGGTCGTTGTCGGCGACCGCGGCCTTCGGCGTCGGCTTGCCGACCGACGTACCGAACGTGTGGTCGTTGGCCAGCCGGACGAACTGCATCGTCGGCAGGGTGTCCGACGCCTTGAACTCCTTCAGCCACTCGTCGGCCCGGCTGTTGTCCCGGATGTCGCCGCTCTGCGCGGCGTAGTCCGGGTCGGTGTGGGCCGCCAGCCGCGGCTCGGTCGCGAACACCTTGGCCGGCAGCGGACCGCCCGCCCACATGCCGTAGTTGCGGTACGAGATGCCGGCGTCGTCGAGCCGGTCCCAGATCCGCGAGTCGCCGGTGAGCTTGCCCGGGTCGGTCGCCTGGTTCGTGTACACGTCGTCGCCCCGGCCGCGGCCGCTGTACGCGACCGGCCAGAGGTGCTCGTTGTACGCGTTCGACTCCGAGCCGGTCGCCCACTCCCAGCCGTCCGAGGACACGGCGCCGTCGGCGTAGAAGTTGTCGAGCGTGACGAACTGGCGGGCCAGTTGCCGCTGGTTCGGGGCCGAGTCGTCGCCGAACAGGTTCAGCGACGGGTCGCCGTCACCCTTGCCGAGTGAGCCGAACACCTGGTCGTACGTGCGGTTCTCCTTCACCACGTAGATCACGTGCTTGATCGGGCTCGCGTCCCCCGGCCGCACCGGCACGACGTTCGCCGGGCCGTTCGGGTGCGGGGCGCCGGTGAAGCCGTCGTTCTCGCGGACCCGCGCGGTGTAGTGCGCGAGCTCGTCCCGGGCCGGTACGGCGATGTCCGACAGCGTGCCCATGATCATCGAGCCGACGTACTGCGAGTAGTCGACGACCGGGTTCGTGGGCTGCGGGCCGCCCGGATTCGGGCCGGCGCCGAGGCCCTTCGCGTTCGTCACCAGCAGGCGGCGCTTGTCCTTGGTGACGGTCACCGTGGTCGGGTACCAGCCGGTCGGGATCAGCCCGGTGACGTGGTTGTTCGCGAGGTTCACGACCGCGACGTCGTTGTTGCCGGCGTTCGCGACGTACAGCGTCGTCCCGTCGATCGCCAGACCCTGCGGGCTGGAGCCGACCGGCGCGTGCCGGTACGGCGCCAGCTCCATCGTCCGGGTGATCGCGTCGGTGGCCGGGTCGATGCCGATCACCTTGTCGGCGTCGGTGACCGCGACGAGCATCTCCCCGGTGGCGGGGTTCCGCAGGATCGCTGTCGGGTGGCTGCCGACGGTCAGGGTCTTGCGGACGGTCAGGGTCGCGGTGTCGACGGCGGAGACCGTGTTGGTGCCCCAGTTCGAGACGTACGCCGTCTTGCCGTCGGCGGTCAGGCCGACGGTGAACGGGTTCGCGCCGGTCGCGACCTTGCCGAGGACCTTGCCGGTCGCGGTGTCGATCGCGGACATCGCGGCGGCACCGTTGCCGGCGACGTACAGCTTGCTGCCGTCGGCGTTCAGGGTGAGGCCGGCCGGGAAGGTGCCCTTCGGCAGCGTGATAGGGGCGGTCTCGGTGAGCAGCCCGTTCGCCTGCGTGTAGACGCGGATCTTGTCGTTGCCGCCGGCCGCGGCGTACAACTTGCTGCCGTCCGGGCTCCAGGCGAGGCCGATGAAGAGGGCCTCCGGGCTCACGTACGGGAGGTTCTGGACGACCTTGCCGGTCGCGGCCTCGACCAGCGAGAGGCTCTGCGTCCGGGTGCCGTCGTTGCTGATCGCGAGGTACTTGCCGTCCGGGCTGAGCGCCGAACCGAACGGCTTCTCGCCGAGCTTGGTCTGGTCGCCGGCCGGCGTCACCCGCCAGCCGTACGTCGTGTTCGCCGTACCGTCGGGTTGCGGGCCCGCGTGCCGCGCCGGCACCACGTTCGCGACCGCGACGCCGGTGACCGCCGTCAGGGCGATCCCGGCGGCCGTGGCCAGCCGCCATCTTGTGCGCATTCCAACTCCCGCCGAAGTAAGTACTTGACAGGATGCACATTCCCGCCGGGAATAAACCTTCGGCAAGCTCCAGATGAACCCCCGGCACACCTTCCCTCAGCTACCTGAGAACACCCTCAGCCAGCCCCGCAGGCGAGCAGCGGAAGGAACGCCGGAGGCGCGTGGTGGAAAGGCGGGTGGTGGAGAGGACCGGCGGGGGCGGGGGAGGCTTGGGGGCCTCCCCCGCGGTCACCGCGTTGTCAGTCGCCGTTGGTGGTGCTGTGGGTGGAGCCGGTGGACGGGGTGGTCTTGTTGACCTGGAGGAGGAACTCGATGTTCGACTTGCTCTCCTTGAGCTTGCCGATCAGCAGTTCCAGCGCGGCCTGCCCGTCGAGCGCGGACAGCACCCGGCGCAGCTTCCAGACCACCTGGGTCTCGTCCTTCGACATCAGCAGCTCCTCGCGGCGGGTGCCGGAGGCGACCACGTCGATGGCCGGGAAGATCCGCCGGTCGGCGAACTCCCGGCGCAGCCGGAGCTCCATGTTGCCGGTGCCCTTGAACTCCTCGAAGATCACCTCGTCCATCTTCGAGCCGGTCTCGATCAGCGCGGTCGCGAGGATCGTCAGCGAGCCGCCGTCCTCGATGTTCCGGGCCGCGCCGAAGAACCGCTTCGGCGGGTACAGCGCGGACGAGTCCACACCACCGGACAGGATCCGGCCGCTGGCGGGCGCGGCGATGTTGTACGCACGCCCCAGCCGGGTGATCGAGTCCAGCAGTACGACGACGTCGTGGCCGAGCTCCACCAACCGCTTGGCCCGCTCGATCGCCAACTCCGCGACCGTGGTGTGGTCGTCGGCCGGCCGGTCGAACGTCGAGGCGATGACCTCGCCCTTGACCGTGCGCTGCATGTCGGTGACCTCTTCGGGCCGCTCGTCCACCAGCACGACCATCAGGTGCACTTCGGGGTTGTTCGTGGTGATCGCGTTCGCGAGCGCCTGCAGCACCATCGTCTTACCGGCCTTCGGCGGCGAGACGATCAGGCCGCGCTGGCCCTTGCCGATCGGGCTGACGATGTCGACGATCCGGGTGGTCAGGATGCCCGGCTCGGTCTCCAGCCGGAGCCGCTCGGTCGCGTACAGCGGAGTGAGCTTGTTGAAGTCCTGCCGCTGCTTGGCGATCTCCGGGTCGGCACCGTTCACGGTGTCGATCCGGACCAGCGGGTTGAACTTCTCCTTGCGCTCGCCCTCCTGCGGCTGCTTCACCGCACCGGTGATCGCGTCGCCCTTGCGCAGGCCGTAGCGCTTCACCATCGAGAGTGCGACGTACACGTCGTTCGGGCCCGGCAGGTAGCCGCTGGTCCGGACGAACGCGTAGTTGTCGAGTACGTCGAGGATGCCCGCCGCGGGGACCAGGACGTCGTCCTCGGTGATCGTCGGCTCGGCGTCGTACCGCTCGCCGCGGCCGCGGTTGCGGAGGTTGTCCCGGCCGCCGTCGCGCCCGCCGTCCCGGCCACCGTCACGGTTGCCCTGGCTGTCGCGGTTACGGTCCCGGTCGCGGCCCCGGCGGCGCCGGCGACGGCCCTCGCCCTCCTCGCCACGGTCGTTCTGGTCCTGACGGTCCTGCCTGTCCTGCTGACGGTCCTGCCGGTCCTGCCGGTCCTGCCGGTCCTGCCGGTCCTGACGGTTCCGCTGGTTGTCGCGGCCGCCGTCGCGGTTGCCGTCACGGCCCTGGCTGTCGCGGCCGTCGCGGTTCTGCTCGCGGTTGCCGTCGCGGCCCTGGGTGTCGCGGTTCTGCTCGCGGGCGCCGTCGCGCTGTCCGTCCCGGTTGTTGTCCCGAGTCTGGTCGCGGTTCTGCTCGCGGTTCTGGTTGTCGCGGCTCCGGTTGCTTGCCCGGTCGCGGGTCCGGCCCTGGCTCTCACCACGGTCGTCGGAGCGGTCCTCGGCCTGACCGGCCTGGGCACCGTTCTGCACGGCCGGCTCCGGCTGCGACTGCCGCGCCGCGGGCGCTTCGACGGCGGCCTCGGGGGCGGCGCCGTTCTGCCGGGCGTCGTGCACGTTCTGCTGGACGGGCGCCTCGCTCGGCGCCGCGTCGGGGGCCGCGTCCTTCTGCGCGGCGGCGCGGGTCCGGCGGCTGCCGCCCTCGCGCTTGGCCGGCGCCTCGGCGGTCTTCGCCGCCGGCGCCTCGGCCGCCTCGTCGAGCGTCGGCTGCGTCGCCTTCGCCCGGCCGCGGCCGGTGGAGCCGCCCGCGGGAGACCCCGCCTGAGCGGCCTTGATCGCCTCGATCAGCTGGCCCTTGCGCAGCGCGCCGGTGCCCTTGATGCCGAGCGTCCCGGCGAGCTGCTTGAGCTCCGGGAGCAGCATGCCCTCGAGGCCGCCGCCAGCTTTCCGCCGACGCGTGGCGGTGGTAGCCGCTGCGTCCGCTCCGCTGGAGGCTTCAACAGTTTCTGTCACGTGAGGTCCTTCCCACACGGATCGTCGAAGGCCTGCACGGCTCATCGACCAATTTCATTCCACCCACGGCCACACAACGGGCACGCGGGGTACAGGAGGTCTCTCGCTCGATCTGAGTCCCCCCGGACATCTCCGACGCAGGCGGCGCAAGGTCACATCCACAGGAGGGTCGCCACACAACACAGGAATGCCGGGAGCACAGCCCGGATCGTGACGAGAGCACACCGATCACCTGGAGGGGATCGGGTGAGTCGAGACTAGCACCACTACAGGTCCTTCTGCCGACTCAAGGGGGTTCAACGCGTGTCCGCCGTCGCGCATTCCCCGGTCAGCCCGCCTCCAGCGACCAGACCTGTACGCCGACTGGATCGATGTCCAGTTCGTACTTCGTCCAGCCGTCCGGGGCGTCCGGCGTACCGGCAGCGCCCAGTACGGCGACGGTCGGGCCGGCGCCGCTGACGATCGCGGCGAGGCCGCTGCCGCGGAGTTTGTGCACCAGCGCGAGGCTCTCCGGCATCGCCGGCTCGCGGTACTCCTGGTGCAGCAGGTCCTCGGTCGCGGTGAACAACAACTCCGGCCGGCCGGTCAGCGCGGCGACCAGCAGCGCGGCCTTCCCCGCATTCGCCGCTGCCGAACTGTGGGAAACAACGCTCGGCAGCAGACCGCGCGCCTCCTTGGTGAGCACACGATTGTCCGGTACGTAAGCAGTCGCAGCGATACCGGCCGCCGGTGGCAACTTCACCGCGTGGCCGGTTTGCCCTTCAGTCCAAGCGATAGTGAACGCTCCGAGTACTGCCGCGGCGACATTGTCGGGATGACCCTCGATCTCGTTCGCGAGGACGACGAGCCGCTCACGGTCGAGCTGCTCACCGGCCAGGCCGTACGCCGCGGCCAGCCCGCCGACGATCGCGGCCGACGACGACCCGAGTCCGCGCCCGTGCGGGATCCGGTTCTCGCATCGCAACGTGAATCCCGGCACCGAGGCGCCCAACGCCTCCAGCCCCGCCCGGATCGACCGCACCACCAGATGCGACTCGTCCAGCGGTACTTCGCCCGCACCGCATCCGCTGACCTGGACAGTCACCCCGGATCCACCCGGGGTGACCACCAACTCGTCGTACAAGGTCAAAGCCAGCCCGAACGCATCGAACCCAGGCCCCAGGTTCGCACTCGTAGCCGGCACCCGGACCCGCACCTGGTCACACGGCCTGCGGCCGCTCGCTTCTTCGCCCATCACAGCCCGCTCAGGCGAGGCCTGCGAGGCGGGCGACGGCGTCGGTGTCAGCCGGGGTCACCGGAGGTTCTTCGAAGGTCGCGTGGGACAGAGCGGTGTCGATGTCCTTCAGTCCGTGGCCGGTGACGGTGATCACCACCGTGGAGCCGCCGGGCAGGTCGCCGTTGGCCTTGGCGAGCAGCAGGCCGGCGACACCCGCCGCGGAGGCCGGCTCGACGAAGACGCCCTCGCGGGCGGCGAGTTCGCGCTGGGCGGTGAGGATCTGCTCGTCGGTGACCAGGTCGATCCGCCCGCCGGACTCGTCCCGCGCCGCCTCGGCGAGCGTCCACGAGGCCGGGTTCCCGACCCGGATCGCGGTCGCCGCGGTCTCCGGCTTCTCGACGATCGCGCCCCGGACGATCGGCGCCGCGCCCTCCGCCTGGAAGCCCCACATCTTCGGGGTCCGGGTCGCGAGCTTGTCCTTGGCGTACTCCTGGTATCCCTTCCAGTACGCCGCGATGTTCCCCGCGTTCCCGACCGGCAGCAGGTGCAGGTCCGGAGCGTCACCCAGCGCGTCGCAGACCTCGAACGACGCGGTCTTCTGGCCCTCGAGCCGCACCGGGTTCACCGAGTTCACCAGCGCGACCGGGTAGTTCTTCCCGAGCTCGCGCACGATCCGCAGGCAGTCGTCGAACCCGCCGTCGATCTGCACGAGCTTCGCGCCGTGCACGACCGCCTGGGCGAGCTTTCCCTTCGCGATCCGCCCGGCCGGGATCACCACGAGCGGCAGCATCCCCGCACGGACGGCGTACGCCGCGGCCGACGCCGAGGTGTTACCCGTCGAGGCACAGACGACCGCCTTGTCCCCCGCCTGCGCGGCGAGCGAGATCGCGACCGTCATCCCGCGGTCCTTGAACGAGCCGGTCGGGTTGTTGCCCTCGACCTTCAGCCACACCTCGCAGCCGGTCTGCTCGCTCAGCCACTGCGCGGCCACCAGCGGCGTCCCGCCCTCGCCGAGCGTGACCACCGGCGTGTCCGCCGAGACGGGAAGCCGGTCTCTGTACTCCTCGATCACGCCGCGCCACTGGTGCACCATTGAATTACTCGCCTTCTACCCGCATCACACTGCTGACTTCACGGACGATGTCCATGTCCCGCAAGGACTCCACGGTCGCGGACAACGCGGCATCGGTCGCGGTGTGGGTGACCACCACCAGCTGCGCGTCGCTGCCCCGGCCCTCCTGGCGGACGGTCTGGATCGACACGTCGTGCTCGGAGAACGCCTGGGCCACCGCCGCCAGCACACCGGCCTTGTCGGCCACGTCCAGCGACACGTGGTAGCGGGTCGTCGCGTCGCCCATCGGCCGCACGGCCCGCTGGGTGTACGACGACTCGCCGACACCCGGCACACCCTTGAGCCGGTTGCGCGCGGCGGACACCAGATCCCCGAGGACTGCACTGGCCGTCGGGGCGCCGCCGGCACCACGACCATAGAACATCAGCCGCCCGGCCGCCTTGCTTTCCACGAAAACGGCGTTGTACGCGTCCCGAACACTGGCCAACGGGTGGGTGACCGGGATCATCGCCGGATACACGCGAGCACTCACCGAGTCGGTCCGCTCGTCCAGCTCGCAGATCGCCAGCGACTTCACCACGCAGCCCATCTCCCGGGCGGACGCGATGTCGGTCGCGGTCACCTCGGTGATGCCCTCGCGGTGCACGTCGGCGATCGACACCCGGGTGTGGAACGCGAGGCTGGCCAGCAGCGCGGCCTTGGCGGCGGCGTCGAAGCCCTCGATGTCCGCGGTCGGGTCGGCCTCGGCGTACCCGAGCGCCTGGGCCTCCTCGAGCGCCTCGTCGAAGCCGGCGCCGGTGCTGTCCATCTTGTCGAGGATGTAGTTCGTGGTGCCGTTGACGATGCCCATCACCCGCACCACGTCGTCGCCGGCCAGCGACTCGCGCAGCGGCCGCAGGATCGGGATCGCGCCGGCCACCGCGGCCTCGAAGTACAGGTCGCGCTGGTACTTCTCGGCGGCCGCGAACAGTGTCGGGCCGTCCTCGGCGAGCAGTGCCTTGTTCGCCGTGACGACCGAGGCACCGTGCTCGAGCGCGGTCAGGATCAGTCCGCGCGCGGGCTCGATGCCGCCGATCACCTCGATCACCAGATCCAGGTCGCCGCGCGAGACCAGCGCCTGCGCGTCGGTGGTGATCAGGCTCGGATCGACCGCGATGTCGCGCTCGCGGCCGGCCCGCCGGACGGCGATCCCGGCGATCTCCAGCCGGGCGCCGACGCGGGCTGCCAGATGGTCCGCCTGCTCGGTCAGGATCCGCACCACCTCGGTGCCGACCACTCCACAACCGAGCAGGCCTACCTTGAGAGGCTTTTCATCGTTCATTCGGCGGCCCCCATGTCCAGGAGAAGCAGGTCGTCTTCGGTCTCACGGCGTACCACCACGCGCGTTCGGCCGTCCTTGACCGCGATCACCGGTGGCCGCGGCACGTGGTTGTAGTTGCTCGCCATCGACCGGCAGTACGCACCGGTCCCGGGGACGGCGACCAGGTCGCCGGGCCGGACGTCGGCGGGCAGGAACTCGTCCTTGACGACGATGTCCCCGGCCTCGCAGTGCTTGCCGACCACCCGGGCCAGGGTCGGCTCGGCGTCGGAGTACCGGTTGGCGAGCGTGCAGGAGTAGTCGGCGTCGTACAGCGCGGCGCGGATGTTGTCGCTCATGCCGCCGTCCACCGACACGTACGTTCGGGCCGCGCCGGCGTCCAGCTCGACCTCCTTGACGGTGCCGACCGAGTACACCGTGCACATCGCCGGGCCGACGATCGCGCGGCCGGGCTCGACCGACACCCGCGGCACCGGGACGTCGTGCTCGTGGCACTCGTGCTCGACGATCTTGCCCATCTCGGTGGCGAGCTGTGCCGGGTCCGACGGATCGTCCTGGGTGGTGTACGCGATCCCGAAGCCGCCACCCAGGTCGAGCTCCGGCATGTCCACGCCGATCTCCTCGGAAACCCTTGCGTGCAAGGCGATCACGCGCTTCGCGGCCACCTCGAACCCGGACGAGTCGAAGATCTGCGAACCGATGTGCGAGTGCAGGCCGAGCAGCTCGAGCTCCGGCGCTTCGTTGATCCGGGCAACGGCCTCGAAGGCCGCGCCGGAGGTGATCGAGAAGCCGAACTTCTGGTCCTCGTGCGCGGTCGCGATGTACGCGTGGGTGTGCGCCTCGACCCCGGCGGTGACCCGGACCATCACCGGCGCGACCACCCCGCGCTCGCGGGCCAGCTCGATCAACCGGGTGATCTCGTACTGCGAGTCGACGACGATCCGGCCGACGCCGGCGTCCAGCGCGCGGGCCAGCTCGGACTCGGACTTGTTGTTGCCGTGGAACCCCAGCCGCTTCGGGTCCGCACCGGCCCGGAGCGCGACGGCCAGCTCTCCCCCGCTGCAGATGTCGAGGTTCAGGCCCTCCTCCATCACCCAGCGGACGACCGTCGTACAGAGGAACGCCTTGCCCGCGTAGTAGACGTCGACGTCCTTGAACGCGTGCTTGAAGGCCCGTGCCCGGGCGCGGAAGTCGTCCTCGTCCAGGACGTACGCCGGGCTGCCGTGCTCGGCGACCAGGTCCCGGACGTCGACACCGCCGACCACGAGCGCGCCCTCGGCGTCCTTCTTCGCGTTCATCGACCAGAGCGACGGGACCAGCTCGTTGGGGTCGCGGGGGGCGCGCAGCCAGGGCGGTGCCCGGTGGCCGATGTCGGCGTGCAGCGCGCCCGCCTCGTGCGCCCTCACATCCGCTCCGGTGCGGAGACGCCGAGCAGGTCGAGCCCGTTGGCGAGCACGGTCCGGGTCGCGGAGACCAGGGTCAGGCGAGCCTTGTGCACCGGCTCCACCTCCTCGTCGCCGCGCGGCAGCACGCGGCAGCTGTCGTAGAACTTGTGGAACGCGGACGCGGTGTCCTCGAGGTACCGGGCGATCCGGTGCGGCTCCCGCAGCTCGGCCGCGGTCGCGACGACCCGCGGGAACTCGGCCAGCGCGCGGAGCAGGTCGCCCTCGCGCTCGTGGCTGAGCAGGCCCGGGTCGAACTCGTCCAGCTTGATGCCGAGCTCGTCGGCGTTACGCAGGATCGAGGCCAGCCGGGCGTGCGCGTACTGGACGTAGAACACCGGGTTCTCGCTGGCCTGGCGGGTCATCTCCTCGATGTCCAGGGTCAGCGGGGAGTCGGCCGGATACCGGCAGAGGGTGTAGCGGAGCGCGTCCACGCCGCCCTCCTCGACCAGCTCGGCGAGCGTGACGATGGTGCCGGCCCGCTTGGACAGCCGCATCTCCTCGCCGCCCTTGAGGATCTTCACCAGCTGGCCGATCAGGATCTCGATGTTGTGCTCGGGGTCGTCACCGGCGCAGGCGGCGATCGCCTTCAGCCGGTTCACGTACCCGTGGTGGTCGGCGCCGAGCAGGTAGACGCACGTCTCGAAGCCGCGGTCGCGCTTGTTCACGTAGTACGCCGCGTCGGAGGCGAAGTACGTCGGCTCGCCGTTCGACCGGATCAGCACCCGGTCCTTGTCGTCGGTGAAGTCCGTCGTCCGCATCCACAGCGCGTCGTCGGCCTCGTAGAGGTGGCCCTGGTCACGGAGCTTCTGGATGGCGTGCGGTACGCCGTCCTGCTCGTGCAGGCTCCGCTCCGAGAACCAGACGTCGAACTTGGTCCGGAAGTGCTCGAGCTGGTCCTGCTGCTCCTTGAGCTGCCGCTCGTACCCGGCCTCGCGGAACGCGACGACCTGCTCGTCCTCCGGCAGCGTCAGGATGTCCGGCACCTCGTCGACGATCCGCTTGGCGAGGTCGAGGATGTACTCCCCGTGGTACCCGTCCTCCGGGATCTTGTGCCCGTGGGCCGCGGCCTGCAGGCTGGCGCCGAACTTGTCCATCTGGTTGCCGCGGTCGTTGATGTAGAACTCGCGGGTGACGTTCGCACCGGCGGCGGACAGCACCCGGGCCAGGGCGTCGCCGACCGCGGCCCACCGGGTGTGGCCGAGGTGCAGCGGGCCGGTCGGGTTCGCCGAGATGAACTCGAGGTTGATCGCGCGGCCCTGCAGGCTGTCGCTGGTGCCGTACGCCGGGCCCGCGTCCAGGATCGCCTGGGCGACCTTGCCCTGGGCATCGGCCGCGACCCGCAGGTTGATGAACCCGGGGCCGGCGATGTCGACGGCGGTGATCGCCTCGTCGTCGCGGAGCTTGGCGGCCAGCAGCTCGGCGAACTGCCGCGGATTCAGCCCGGCGCGCTTGCCGAGCTGCATCGCGACGTTCGTGGCGTAGTCCCCGTGCTCGGGGTTCTTGGGTCGCTCGACCTTCAGCTCGCGCGGCAGCCCGCCCTCGACGGTGATGGTGCCGTCGGCGGCGAGCGCGGCCAGGGCCTGCAGGATCTTCTCAGCGAGCTGTTCCGGAGTCACCGGATCAGCCTAATGGGCCGCGCCCGAAACCCTTGACTCGCTATCCACAGCGCGGTACGGAGATCACCTCCGGGCGGTGACCAGGATGTGACTGCTGCGTACCAGTGGGGTGTTCCAGGCGGCGGGCTTGCCGTCGACGGTCACGCTCAGGCTCTTGCAGGCGTCGGCGAGGCACTTGGCGTCGTACCGGACGCCCCAGAGGGTGAAGAACTGGGCGAGCGTGGGCTGCTCGGCGGCGGTCTTGGCCTCGACCCAGACGACGCCGTCGGTGCCGTGGGTGTGGACGGCGGCCTGCTCGGCGCGGAGCTTGTCGATGCCGATCCCGGCCGCGACCTGGACCGGCCTGCCGTCGAGGGTGACGGCGACGTTCAGCGTGTAGGGCGAGGGGCCGGAGAAGTCCAGCGGGAGCCGCTCGAACCCGGCCTCGTCGATGTAGGAAACGGCGTCCCGGGGAGCGTCCCAGGGCGGCGCGGCGGTCCGCAGGTCGGCGGCCGCGGGCGCCGCGGGGCCGATCTGGCAGCCGCCGAGCAGGACGCCGGCGACCAGCAGGACGGCCACCGTGCCGGCCGCCCGGCGCCACCTGCCTGCCCTCATGGGAGCCAGGTTGCCAGGTACGCCGGGACGGACGGCCGCCGGGGTCAGCGCTCCGCCGGCATCAGGATCCAGAGCGCGACGTAGATCAGGATCTGCGGCCCGGGAAGCAGGCAGCTGAGCACGAAGATCAGGCGCATCGTGTTCGAGGAGATACCGAACCGGCGAGCGAGTCCGGAGCACACACCGCCGATCCAGCGATCGTTGACCGGGCGAACCAGAGAGCTGGCCATGAGTACCGCGTCCTTTCCACCGTTGAGCCCCCGTCGGGCCTTGTGTCCACTATGACGGTGCCCACCGGCGGAAAGGTCCCACCTCGCCGGGGTTCCAGGGTCCGCTCAGGGGTCCCCCGTATGACGAAAGTCGCGCTCAGCGCCGGAAGCGGTAGGTCTTGCTGTCGATGCCGACGCAGACCCCCGGCGACATAACCACGACGCGCAGCGTGCCGTCGGGTTCGTAGTAGTCGAGCCCCTCCACCTCGAAGCTGCCGGAGCAGCTACTTTGCAGCGGGAGCTGCCCCAGCGAGGTCACGTGACCGGTGACGTCGCCGGAGCCGACCGGCGCGGACAGATCCACCTGCAGCAGCGGCTTCGTCGTACCGAACAGGCTGCCGTCCGGGTCGTCGGAGGAGCACAGGAGCTGGGTGGCGTTCACGAAGTCGCAGCCCTGTACGTCGCGGACCTGGTGGTCCAGGCGGACCGCAGCGGCGTACGGGAGGTTCTTCGAGGGGTCCGTGGCCGCCACACCGGGCATCGGGAGGACCAGGAGCCGGTCCATCGTTCCCCACTCCCCTGTGACCAGCCACCGGGCGTCCGGGCTCACCGCGGCGAAGCTGTTGTTGTTCGCCTCCCAGGACTCCAGCGCGTGCGTGTAGTTCGACCACGTCCCGGACGGCGACTGCACGCGGTACAGCTTCCCGCCGCGGTCGTCACGCTGGTACGGCTCGACGTACCAGCCCTGTGACGCGCCTGGGTCGCCGACGTGGTTCCAGCCGCGGACCAGGAGGTCCGACGGGATGGTCCCGACACCTGTGTAGCGGTACTGCGTACTGCCGTCACGTGTGACCGTGGCGAGGCCCTGGCTCTCGTCCAACGGGCGCGCGTTGTCGGACCCGACAACGTGCCATCCGGTGACTGCCTGGGCCTGGGTCGGTAGAAGGAGGGCGGCTAGCACGGCAACAAGAGAGATCCCTGGTTTGCGCATGCCAAGACTTCTACCCCACGCCGAAGCGCCCCGATTCGGAATTGGCATGAACATGCTGCTAATGTTCTGCTCGTTCCTGAGCCCCCGTAGCTCAGGGGATAGAGCACCGCCCTCCGGAGGCGGGTGCGCAGGTTCGAATCCTGCCGGGGGCGCGACCGATCTGGCCGATCTGTGTGCACAAAGAGCGTGCACCTGGATCGGTCGTTGTGTTTTCTGGGGGCGGAGCCCCCAGACCCCGCCCGGAGGGCTTCGCCCCCCGGACCCCCCTTTGGGTGGTCCCGGGCGTCAGGTGGTACTCGAGGGTGGGGGTTGTGGGACGCCTGCCTGTTCCAGGCAATAGGTCCAGGTGGTTTCCGTGAGGGTGCTTCGGGTTCGGTCGAGGTAGTGGGTGGGGCGGATTCGTCTGTCGTGCCAGAAGTTGCCGGTTGGTGGGGGCGGCTCGGTTGCGGCCAGCCACACTGCTGTGTCTGCGCCTTGCTCCGGTGTGCGCAACAGCGGTCCGGTCAACCGGGCGAACCCGGGCAGCGAGGTTGTCAGGCCCGGGGTGTCGGACCAGCCCGGATGCATCGTGGCGATCGTGACCGGGGCGAAGTGGGTAGCCATGAGCGGGGTCAGGTCGACCTGGATGCGTTTGCTGCGGGCGTAGGCGACGGCCGGCTTGTAGGGGCTGTCGCGGTACTCGGGGTCCCTCGGGAGGGGTTGGGTGTACATGCCGCCGGAGGCTACGAAGATCGCTCTGGCCAGGTGGTCTTTGAGGAGTTCGGTGAGCAGGAGCGGGCCCAGTACGTGGGTTGCCAGGGTTAGTTCGTGGCCTTGGGGGCTCTCGGTTCGGGTGGGCGGCATCACGCCCGCGTTGTGGATCAGGGCGTGGATGGGCTCTTCGACGGTGGCGGCGTAGGCGCGGACCGAGGTCAGGTCGGCGATGTCGCACTGGTCGAGGATGAAGGTGCCTCCGGTGGATTGGAGGTCGGCCAGGGCGGTGGTGGCGTTGGACGGGTCTCTCACTGCCAGGCGGACGGTGGCGCCCAGGGTGGCCAGGGCTGCCGCGGTGGCTTTGCCCAGGCCTGAGCGGGCGCCGGTGACGATGACCGTTTTGCCTTGCAGAGCTTGGGGTTCAGGGTCGTCGACGGGCCAGGTGCGGCTGCGGAGGGCGTAGCCGAGCTTGGTGTAGCCGGGAACGACCAGGCGGTCCAGCAACGTGTCCAGGCTCATGCAGCCAGCTTTCCGAGCGCGTTGCGCAGGCCTTCCTCGGCCTCCTCGCCCAGCTGCTCGAACGGTTTGCGCAGGAAAGGTTCGGCGAACCGGGCCAGGCCCTTGAGCCGGAACTCGGCGCGGTAGGTGACGCGAGTGCTGTTGGCATCCCCGCGGAACGTCATGGTGTCGCGGGCAACGATCGTGCGGTTCTCACCGCGGAGGACGATGCGCTCCGGCCTGACGTAGTCCTCCACCACGTAAACCAGCTCGGTCTCGCGGCCCTTGAAACGAGAGGTGTTGCGGTACGTCGTCCCCGGCCCGCCGGCGCCGGACAGCAGGATCGTACGGACCGTGCCCGGGTCCCACTCTTCGGTGTTCCGGAAGTCGGAGAGGTAGTCGAAGACGCGCTCCAAGGGCGCGGCGACCGGTACTTCGCGTTCGACGACGATCATCGGGGATCCTCCGCTCGTTCGGCCGCGTGGGCGATGTTGCGTTGCATTCCCCCGAAGACGACGTCGTGGAACGGACTGATCGCCGCCCAGTACAGCTCACCCGGCAGCCCTCGCGGGTGGAACAGCGCGCGCTGCCGGAACAGCGTGCGTCCGTGCTCGTCGCTCCCCGCCTGCAGCTCCAGCCAGGCCTCGCCGGGCAGCCGCATCTCGGCGCGCAGCCGGAGCAGGCGGCCGCGGTCGAGGGCCTCGACCCGCCACCAGTCGAGGGGGTCGCCGACCGACAGCGCGTCGGGGTGCCGCCGGCCGCGACGCAGCCCGGGACCGCCGACGATCCGGTCGAGCAGACCGCGGGTCCACCAGCCGAGCCGCCACGAGTACCAGCCGCGCCGCCCGCCGATACCCTCGATCACCTTCCAGAGCTGCTGGGGCGACGCGTCGACCGTGCAGTCGCGTTCGTCGACGTACAGCGAGCCGCCGCTCCAGTCCGGGTCGCCCGGCAGCGGATCGCTCGGTGCGCCGGGCGTCGCCGCGGACGCCCACGACGTACTCACGTCCAGGTCGTGCACCTTCTTCAGCGCGAGCTCGACCGCGCGGTCGAAGCCGATCGGGTCGTGCGGGCCGGCGTACCGGTCGATGTCGTGTTCCTTGCAGACCACTTCGTGCACCAGGCTGTCGACGAGCGGCCGGGCGATACCGCTGGGGACCGGGGTGACCAGCCCGACCCAGTGGCTCGACAGGCCGGGGCTGAGCAGCGGGAGCGTCACGATACGGCGCGGACGGAGGCCGGCGACGGCGGCGTACCGCTGCATCATCGCGCGGTAGGTCAGCACGTCCGGACCGCCGATGTCGAAGCCGCGGCTCACGCCGGACGGCATCCGGGCGGAGCCGACCAGGTAGTGCAGCACGTCCCGGACCGCGATCGGCTGGATCCGCGTGTCCAGCCAGCGCGGTGTCACCATCACCGGCAGCCGCTCGGTCAGGTAGCGCAGCATCTCGAACGAGGCGGAGCCCGAGCCGATGATCACCGCGGCCCGCAGCACGGTCGTCGGAACGCCGGCGGCGAGCAGGATCTCGCCCACCTCGCGCCGGGATCCCAAATGGGGCGACAGCTCCTCGCCCTCCGGGTACAGCCCGCCGAGGTACACGATCCGCCCGACCTGCGCCTCGCGGCACGCGACCCCGAAGGCGAGCGCGGTCCGCCGGTCGCGCTCCTCGAACCGGCGGCCGGTACCGAGCGCGTGGATCAGGTAGTACGCGACGTCGACGCCGGCCAGCGCCTTCGTCAACGCCACCGGATCACCGGCGTCGCCCTCGGTGACCTCGACCCGGGACCGCCACGGACGGTCGTCGAGACGCTGCGGACGGCGGGCCAGGACGCGGACGTCGTACCCGGCCGTGAGCAGCTCGGGGACCAGCCGGCCGCCTATGTAGCCGGTGGCTCCGGTCACCAGGACCCTGGTCATCGGTCTGCCCATCGCTCCGCGGCGGTGACCGGGTCGTCCTCGACGTACTGCGCTCCGACCGCGACGGCGAGGTCCTCGGAGGCACCGGCGCCGGCCAGCGCGACGGACCGGTCCTGGGCCAGCCTGACGAGTTCGGGACGGATGGCGTCGAAGCGGGCAGCGTCGGTCGCCGCGAGCATCACCAGGTCCGGCTCGAGCACGTCGGCGGTGCGTGCGATGTCGGTCGTCGGCGAGTCCGCGCCCAGGAACACCACCCGCCAGCCGCAGCGACGCAGGACCAGCCCGAACGACAACAGGGCGATGTCGTGCAGCTCGCCGGGCGGGCAGGCCAGCACGGCCCGCGGACCGTGGCCACCGCCCCAGCCCGGTGCCAGCGCCGCGAGGCGGGAGCGGATCACGTTGCTCGCGAAGTGCTCCTGGCCGACCGTCACGTCGCCCCGGGCCCACCGGTCCCCCAGGTCGTGCAGATACGGGATCAGCACGTCGCGGAGCACTGCCTCGATCGTCAGCGTGGCGAACAACTGGTCGAGTACGACATGCGCGGCGCGCTCGTCCAGGTCGTCCAACGCGACCTGGAGGCTGGCAGCCGCACCCACTGCGGCGGTACGGACGACAACGGGGTCCGGCTCCTGCGCAACGGCACCGGACTCGGCCAGCACAGCACGGGCCGCCTCAGCCGCGGACAGGCCGTCGGCCAGGTACGCCCGCATCCGCTGCACCCGGCGTACGTCGAGCTGCGAGTACAGCCGGAAGCCGCCGGGCGAACGGGTCGGCGTCAGCAGTCCGTACCTGGTCTCCCAGGCCCGTAGTACGTGCTCGCTGACGCCGGCGCGCTTGCTCAACGCACCGATCCGCAGAGCGCCCGGCACCGAAGTCTCCATGAGGTCACTATACAAAACCTAGACAGACCTTTGACGAACGTCAACAGTTCCGCCTAATCTCTAGACAATCCTTCGACAGCCTGGAGAGCTTCCCATGACCGAGTCCGTGGCTGTGATCGGTGCCGGAGTGTCCGGCCTGACCGCCTGCTATCTGCTCGCGCGCCGCTTCGACGTCACGCTCTTCGAGGCCGCGCCACGGCTCGGCGGCCATGCGCACACGCACGACCTCACCGACCCGGCCGGACGCCGGCTGGCGGTCGACACCGGGTTCATCGTGCACAACACCCGCACCTATCCCCTGCTCCGCCGGTTGTTCGACGAGCTCAGGGTGCCGACGCGGCCGACCGAGATGAGCATGAGCATCAGCGACCCCGCGCACGGCCTGGAGTTCGCCGGCGGCCGCGGGGCGACGGGGATCTTCGCGCAGCGCCGCCGGCTCGCCGACCCGCGCTTCCTGCGATTGCTGGCCGAGGTCCGCCGGTTCCACCGCCGCGCCGCCGACTACGTGACCCGGACCGACGACCACGACCTCCTGACGTTCGGCGAGTTCCTCGAGGCGGAGCGCTTCACCCCTGCTTTCATCCGGCTGTACGCCGTTCCCGTGGTGTCCTGCGTGTGGTCCTGCGGCGGCAACTCGGCGTTGACGTACCCGGCCCGCTACCTGTTCCGGTTCCTCGACCACCACGGCATGCTCTCGATCGGCGGGTCGCCGCAGTGGATGACCGTTACCGGTGGCTCCCGGACGTACGTCGACGCCGTCGCGGACCGGCTCGACGCCGTACGCACGGGCCGGCCGGTGCGGGCCGTACAGCGGCACCCGGACGGTGTCGCGGTGACCGTTGCCGACGGCAACACGTTCGACTTCGACCGGGTCGTCGTGGCCACGCACGCGGACCAGGCACTCGACCTGCTGGCGGATGCGACACCTCAGGAGAAGGCCGTCCTCGGGCCGTTCGGGTACAGCCGCAACGAGACGGTCCTGCACACCGACACGTCGTTGCTGCCCGCAACGAAGAACGCCCGCGCCTCGTGGAACTACGTCGTACGCCCGGGCGCTCCGCTGACGACGTACTGGATGAATCGGCTGCAAGGGCTGGAAACCGACGAGACGTACCTGGTGACGCTCAACGGTGCCAAAACGGTCGATCCGGCGAAGGTGATCGCCCGGATGGACTACCGGCATCCGATCTACACCCCCGAGGCGGTCGGCGCGCAGGCCCGGCTAGCGGGGCTCAACACCGGCCGGGTCGCGTTCGCGGGGGCGTACCACGGCTGGGGCTTCCACGAGGACGGCTGCCGCGCCGGTGTCGCGGCGGCCAAGTCCTTCGGGGTCCGCTGGTGACGGCCGTCGGTGAGCTGCCCCCGCTCCCGGCGATCGTCACCGGCTTCGTCCGGCACGGGCGGTCCGGTCGGGTGCGGCACGCGTTCCGGCACCGGGTCTACCAGTGGCTGGTCGACCTGGACGACGTACCACGGCTGCCCTGGTACCTGCGTCCGCTGGCGCGGTTCGACAGGCGCGACCACGTGGACGTGCGGCGCTACCTGGCCGACAACGGGATCCAGTACGACGGCCGTGTCGTCATGCTGGCCAACGCACGGGTCCTGGGCCACGTCTTCGATCCCCTGACGGTCTACTGGTGCCTGGACAGCCCGTACGTCGTTGCCGAGGTCCACAACACCTATGGCGAACGGCACCTGTATCTACTGCGCCCGGACGCTGACGGCAACGCCCATACCACCAAGGACTTCCGCGTCTCGCCGTTCTACGAGGTGACCGGCAGCTACCACCTCACGTTCGCACTGGACCAGGAGCACGTCAGGGTCCAGGTCACGCTGTCCCAGAAAGGCAGTGCGGTGTTCGGCGCGAGCTTCGACGGCGTACCGCGGCCTGCTACTCGGAGGGCTGTGCTGGGGGTCGCCGTACGTATGCCGCTGATGACCCAACGGGTGTCGGCGCTCATCCGGATGCACGGCGTGTGGCTGTGGCTTCGGAGGGCGGGATGAGGGCGCGCATCGCCCGGCTGATCGTGGACCGGATGCTCGACCAGTTCCCGGTACGCGCGGTCTACCCGGACGGGACGGTCCGTGGCCGAGGTGGACCGGTGCTGGAGATCGTCCGGCCGACGGCGATGTTCGAGCGACTCGCGCGGAGTCCGAAAGTCGGTCTGGGCGAGGCGTACCAGGCGGGCGACTGGAGAGCCGGCGACGGGACCGACCTGGCTGAGCTACTCACGCCGTTCGCGGCTCGGGTCGCGCAGCTCGTGCCACGGCCGCTGCTGACGTTCCGGCGGCTTGTCGAGCAACGGCTGCCGAGCCGGCAGCGCAACACCCCGGCAGGTGCCCGGAGCAACATCCGCGCCCACTACGACCTCAGCAACGCCTTGTTCGGCGCATTCCTCGATCCGGGGATGACGTACAGCTCAGCGCTGTTCGATCACAGCGACGAGGACCTCGAGGCGGCGCAGCACCGGAAGGTCGAGCGCATCCTCGACCAGGCCGAGGTCGGCGCCGGCACGCGCCTGCTGGAGATCGGGATCGGCTGGGGCACACTGGCGATCGCCGCCGCCCGGCGGGGCGCGCGGGTCACCGGCATCACGCTGTCGACCGAGCAACTGCAGCTGGCCCGGAAACGCGTCGCCGAAGCTGGGATGACCGACCGGGTCGACCTCAGGCTGCAGGACTACAGGGCGGTGACCGGCTCGTACGACGCCGTTGTCAGCGTGGAGATGATCGAGGCGGTCGGCGAGGAGTACTGGCCCGAGTACTTCCGCACCATCGACCGGCTGCTCGCGCCGGGCGGATCCGTCGCGTTGCAGGCGATTCTGATGGAGCACGACCGGATGCTCGCGACCCGGACGTCGTACGGCTGGATCCAGAAGTACATCTTCCCGGGCGGGCTGATCCCGTCCCGGACCGCGATCGACGAGACTCTGGCGACGCACACGACG
The DNA here is from genome assembly GCF_040682535.1 of Kribbella sp. NPDC051137. NCBI lineage: Bacteria > Bacillati > Actinomycetota > Actinomycetes > Propionibacteriales > Kribbellaceae > Kribbella > Kribbella sp. NPDC051137. The sequence goes on along the minus strand of NZ_JBFBBI010000002.1, from coordinate 90,171 downwards.
CTGGTGGTCGAGGACGACTTCAGGTTCGGCGCCGACTACGCGGAGACGCTGCGCCGCTGGCGGCGGAACTTCACCGCCAACTGGCAGGCCGTCCGTGCGGAAGGGTTCGACGAGACGTTCCGGCGTACCTGGGAGTTCTACCTGGCCTACTGCGAGGCCGGCTTCGCGTCCGGGTACCTCGACGTCGCGCAACTTCGGCTCACTCAGCTGTCCGGGAGCGAGAACATCGACAGCACCACGCGGTCCTTGCCGGGCGCTGCGGCCAGGTAGGGCTCGATCAGCTCGGTGAAACGCGCCCGGAACTCGACCATGTCCTCCGGGCTCAGGTACATCGCCAGCTGGGAGTAGCCGAGCTGGTCCATCCGCGAGTACAGCTCGCCGTGCTCGACCACGCGGTCGAAGTCGGCGGCCAGCCGGGTCAGCATCATCAGGAACGCCTGCCGGTGCTGGTCCGGCGTCATCGCCCGCGCCTCGCGGACGTCGATCCGGCCGACCTTGGTCTGGTCCAGCGAGAGGGTGCGCTCGGTCGTGCCGCGGACCTTGCGCTCCCGGACGACGGTCAGGTAGCCGGCGTCGATCAGCGCGGCGACGTGCCGGTACAGCGTGGTCGTGGGGATGTCGGGCAGGTCCCGCTTGAGGTCCGTGGTGGTGACCTCACGACCCAGCACGCGCTGCGCGATCCGCCAGCGGACCGGGTGCAGCAGGACGTCCAGCACCGGGGTCGGCGACTCCTCCATCGGCTCTCCATCAGGGTTCTTTCAGGGTATCCATTGATACCAACAGTGGTAATAATAGCGGAATCGGTACCATCCACTCGCCCCAAGGAGACGTTGACGTGTCGCTCACCCGTCGTACCGTGCTCAAGTCCGCGGCCGCCGCCGTACCGCTCGCCGCGGCCACCACGCTGCCGTCCTCGGCAACCACACTCAGAGAACCCGTCGCGATCGGCCGGCTGGCGGAGAAGATCCAGGCCGGGATGGCCAAGTACGCGATCCCCGGCGCCGGGCTCGGCGTCTGGTACCGCGGCCGCGAGTACGTCCGCGGCTTCGGTGTGACCAGCGTGGACACGAACGAGCCGGTGACCGCGGACACCGTGTTCCGGATCGGCTCGACCACCAAGACCTTCACCGCGACCGCGATCATGCGGCTCGCCGAGCGCGGCCGGATCAGCCTCGACCGGCCGGTCCGCGCGTACCTGCCGGACTTCGCGACCGCGGACCCGGCGGTGTCGGCCCGGGTCACCGTGCGGCAGCTGCTGAACCACTCGGCCGGCTGGCAGGGCGACTACTTCGAGGACACCGGGGACGGCGACGACGCACTCCCGAAGTACGTCGCGGACATGACGAAGATCCCGCAGCTGACACCGCTCGGGAAGGTGTTCTCGTACAACAACGCCGCGATCGGCGTCGCCGGGCTGATCCTCGAAACCGTCTACGGGAAGACGTACGAGACCGCCGTACGGGAGCTGGTCATCGACCCGCTCGGCCTGGACCACAGCCGGTACTTCCGCAGCGAGCTGGCCGGGTTCAGCGTGGCCGCGTCGCACAACATCGTGGACGGCAAGCCTGTCGTGGAGCCGTCGTTCGACCGGGTGCCGCGTGGGCTGCACGCGGCGGGCGGGCTGATCTCGAGCCCGCGGGACCAGCTGCGGTACGCGCGGTTCCACCTGGGCCACAGCGGTCTCCCCCAGGTGATCAGCGACCGCACCAGGCTGTCCATGCAGTCGCACCCGGGCCCTGGCGGCACGCTGTTCGTGGAGCTGAACGGCGTCGGCGTCAGCTGGATGCTGCGGCCGACCGCGCAGGGGCCGACGGTCGTACAGCACGGTGGTGACTGGTCCGGACAGCACTCCGGGTTCCTGTTCGTACCGCAGCGGGACTTTGCGATCACGCTGCTCACCAACTCGGAAAGTGGGCCGTTGCTGGTGGCCGAGCTGTTCGCGGACGACTGGGCGCTGCAGGAGTTCGCGGGCGTCGACAACCTGCCCGCCGTACCGCGGGAGCTGCCGGCACGCCGGCTGGCGGAGTACGTCGGGACGTACGTCGCCCAGCAGATCGGCTTCGACGGTAAGCCCGAGGACATCGGGCTGGACGTCACAGCCGACGAGGGCGAGCTCGTGGCGAGTGCCGGCGGCCAGGCGATGTTCCGTTTCGCCTTCTACCGCAAGGACTTCGTACTGGCGTTGAACCCGGACGGCACGCCGACCCACACGCGTGCCAACTTCGTCCGTGGCGACGACGGCCAGGTGGAGTGGCTGCGCTACGGCGGTCGCCTGTTCCGCTTCCACGCCGCCGGCACCCGCAAGCCTGCAGCCTTCAGCCACCGTGTGCTTTAGGGACCTTACGGCCGCTCATCCACAACAGCAGTTCCTGGGCGGTGCCGGTGCGTGGCTCACCGGCACCGTAGGTCCAGTCGAGGTCCGTGGCTTGCAGCTGTACGCCGGTCAGGTCGACGCCGAAGTACTTGATCTGCCGTGGCTTCATCGCGTCGAAGATGCGACGGAGCCGGTCCAGGGGTACCTGACGGTCGATGCCTAGCGCAACGGTCATGTCGAGACCGTGGATCACGTCGTGCGACAGGGCACCCTCGTAGCCGCCGCCCGGGGGCTTCCACGGGTTGTCGACGTTCTGCTTCAGGCAGTCGAGGAGCTCGGCCGAGGTGAGCGTCGCCGCGTCCTGCCGCGCCTGCCGGTCGGCGTACCGGTTGAAGTTGCCGCCGGCCCGCACCATCCCGGCCAGGAACCGTGGCATCGGGATCCGGTACGGCATGGTGATGTGCGCGACCACCTCACGCACCCGCCAGCCGGCGCACAAGGACGGCCGGTCCCAGTCGTCTTCCGTCAGCCCGGCCAGCATGTCCGCCAGCTCGGCCCGCTCACCTGCCACAGCACTTCTGATGTCCGTCATACCCCACCGACGAACGGGTCAGCGCGGGACGGACACCTCTTTCAGCCTTTTCTGCAGGTACAGGCGTTCGGCGTCGGTGGCGGCCAGGTCGAGGGCCTCGCGGTAGGCGGTGGCTGCTTCAGCCGGGCGATTCAGCCGGCGGAGGAAGTCCGCTCGGGTCGCCGGGAGCAGGTGGTAGCCGGTCAGTGGACCGGCCGCGAGCTCCTCGACGAGCCGTAGGCCGACAGCGGGGCCGTCGGCCATACCGATCGCTACGGCACGGTTCAGCGCGACCACAGGGGTCTGCGGGAGCTGGGCGTAGAGCCCTGCGATCTGGGACCAGTCGGTGTCGTCCGCAGTACGTGCAGTCGCGTGGCAGGCTGCGACAGCCGCCTGGATCTGGTACGGACCGGGAACACCGAGCCCTAGCGCAGCGTCCAGGACCTGTGTGCCCTCGGTGATCTGCTGGTGGTCCCATTGCGTGCGGTCCTGCTCTTCCAACGTGACCAGTGCGCCGTCCGGCGCCAGCCGGGTGTCCCGGCGGGAGTCGTGCAGCAGCATCAGTGCGAGCAGGCCGCCAGCCTCAGGTTCGTTGGGCATCAACTCGACGAGCAGCCGCGCCAACCTGATCGCCTCACTGCTCAGCTGACTCCGGACGACGTCGGAGTACCCCTCGTTGAACAGCAGGTACAGGACCGCCAGTACGGCGGGTGTGCGCTCCGGCAGCAGGTGTGCGGGCGGCACGCGGTACGGAATGCCGGCGTGCTGGATCTTCTGCTTCGCACGGGTCAGCCGCTTGGACATGGTCGATTCCGGGACCAGGAACGCGCGTGCGATCTCCGCCGTACTCAGACCGGCCAGTGTCCGCAGCGTCAACGCCACCCTGGCCTCCATCGCCAGCGCGGGGTGGCAACAGGTGAACATCAGCCGCAGGCGGTCGTCAGGTACGTCGTACGCCGGCTCTGACGGCTCATCACCCAGCGCGGCCACCTGCCGCAGCTTGGCAGCCCCCACGGCCTCCCGACGCAGCCAGTCGATCGCCTTGTTGCGGGCGGTCCTGGTCAGCCACGCACCCGGCTTGTCCGGTACGCCGTCGGTTGGCCAACGCTGCAACGCCGCGGCGAACGCCTCCTGCGCGCACTCCTCGGCAAGCTCCCAGTCACCGGTCACGCGGATCAGGGTGGCGACCACCTGACTCCACTCCTGCCGGTAGATCTCGTCGAACGTCACACCGGCGGCTCGAGGACCGGCCGGATCTCGATCGTGCCGTAGCCCGCCGCCGGGTGCTTCGCGGCGATCTCGATCGCCTCGTCCAGATCGGCGCAGTCGATCATCACGAAGCCGCCGATCTGCTCCTTGGTCTCGGCGAACGGCCCGTCGGTGAGCAGCAATTCCCCCTCCCGCACCCGGATCGTGGTCGCCTCGTCCGGCGGCCGCAGCCCGGCGCCGCCGGCCACCACGCCGCGGCCCTCCATCTCCTCGGTCCAGCCGCCGCACCCGTCGTTCGCGTGCTCCGCGGCGGACTCGTCTCCACAGATCATCAGCAGGTACTTCACGCCCTCATCCTCGCAGGTCTAGCGTCGGCGGCAAGGAACTCATTGGGGGAGGTACCGCGATGACTGGTCGGATCGTGCACTTCGAGGTGCCGTACGACGACGGTGAGCGAGCGCGGGCGTTCTACCGCGAAGCCTTCGGGTGGAACCTGACGGAGATGCCCGAGATGAACTACACGATGGTGTCCACCGGGCCGGTGACCGAGCAGCAGATGCCGGCCGAGCCGGGCTTCATCAACGGCGGGATGTTCCAGCGCAGCGCCGGCAACGCCGACCTCAGCCGGCCGGTGCTGACCGTCGACGTCCCGGACATCGACGCCGCCTGGAAGACCATCGAGAGCCTCGGCGGCGAGCGCGTCGGCGAGAAGATGCCGGTCGGCGACATGGGCTTCGCGGCCTACTTCAAGGACCCGGAGGGCAACGTCCTCGGACTCTGGCAGAACTCCTAGTCATCGACCCATCGTCTGCAGGTGCCGCATCGAGCCGTAGCGGCTGGTGAGCCGGTCGAAGTCGGCCGGGTCGAACAGCGCGCAGGTGCCGGCGCCGTAGCTCTTCGCGGCCTCGACACAGAACCGGGCGGCGGACTCGACACTGGCCAGGTCGGTCGCGCCGGTCCCGCAGCCCGGTACGGCGGTCTCGGTCGTGATCGCGACGCCGACCACCGGCGAACTGGTCGCCGTACACGGCTGCAGGATCGAGTTCACGTGGTACACGTCGTTCCCGTACGGCGTGATGTCCTGCATCGTCAGCGGCAGGACGGCAGGCAGCCGGCCGGTGACCTGGGACGCGAGCTCGAGCAGATCCTCGCTGACCCGCAGGATCCAGCCCTCCTTCACGGTCGGCGAGATCGCGAACCCGTGATGGTTGACGATCCGGTTGCCCTTGGTGGTGTCCACCGACAGCACCGCCTCCATCGCGGCCTCGACCTCGTGCTCGTTCATCGCGGCGAGGTCCACCGGCGAGTCCATGAACGGCACCGGCTCGTGCGGCCGGGTCGGCGCGTCCGGGCAGACGTGCGTCGCGACGATCACGTCCCCCGGCAGCCGGTCGCCGCGCCGAGTCATCGACCCCAGCTTGGCCGCGACCGCGAGCGCCACCAGCGCCCCGTCACCGTCCGACACGAACCCGATCCGCTCCGGCCGCGCTCCCAGCCCACCGAGCCGCCCGATCACCCCGAGCGTCGGTACGTCGCCACCGGACAACCGGCCGGCGCTGCCGGGGATCACGGCGCGCACGAAGTCGGTGCTGCCCTTGTCGCCTCGCACCGTTGTCACGGTGACGTCGTCGACGCCGCACTTGCGCAACCAGGCCGCCACCATGTCACCGGAGGCCGACGCGTCGTCGAGCAGGTCGTACAGGTCGAGTACTTCACGCCATGGCATAGCTGTCGATCTCCTCAGAACTTGGTTTTGACGAGGCTGTTGCCGAAGCCCCACAACGCGTCGCCGGCGATGAAGCCGGCCGCCGCGATGGTCATCTGCGAGTCCGCCTCGGGTCCCTTCCAGCGGCGGTACGCGATCCGCAGCACGATCCCGGCGAGAACCGTCCAGCCGGCGATCGGATTCACGATCAGCGTGCCGGTGGCGAGCATGATGCCCATCTGCCGCTTCGGTCCGCCGACGGCCTGGACGATCGCGCCGGGCACCGCCCAGAGCAGCAGCTTCCCGATCAGTCCCGGGTCGACGCCGGCCTGGATGGTCTTCGCGTAGACCTGCACGATCGGCGGGAACAGGTCGCGGTCGAAGTACACGTGGTAGGTCAGCGCGACCACCGCGGCGGCGACGGCCATGCCGATGACACCCGCGAACAGCTGCTGGCGGCGGCCCGCGAGCTCGAAGGCGGGGTCCGCTCCCCGGCCGCGGAGCAGCCAGCCGGCCTTGAAGTCGTACCCGGCGTCCGCGAACGCCGGTCCACCGGCCGCGATGAACCCGACCAGCAGCGCGAGCGCGATCGGCGGGAATCCGAGCAGCATTCCGATGGTGAGGAAGATCAGCGAGGTCGCGAACGACGGGAACCAGCCCGAGTGCATCGCGGACAGCCCGACGATGAACTCCGCGACGATGCAGGACACCGCGGCGTACAGGACCCAGAGCACGAGTTCACCCACGCCGAGGTCGCTGATCAGTCCACCGATGACCGCGAGCAGTACGGCGGCAGCGACGTACAGCACGAAGCCGCGCGCGAGCCCCCGGGCGGCGTCGGAGTCCTGCCGCGTGTAGGCCACCTCTTCCTCGGCCGAACCGGTCTTGGGGCCGGGCCGGGGCGATCGACGGTCGCGGGCGACGACCACAACCGCCTGGATCAGCGCCACCAGCCCGGCGCCGACCATCAGTCCGTGCGGGATGTAGTGCGCCGCGATGTCCAGCCCGAACAGGTCCGTGCTGTAGCCCCGTGCCAACAGCCCGATGCCGAACATGGTCAATGCGACGACGTTCCCGATGAACGCCACGCCGAACGCCGACATCGGGATCCCGAGCCACGACCCGAGCAGGCCGACCGCCGTACCGGCCCCGAGCAGCGCGGCCCGCTTGCCGCCCTCGTCGCCGGCCTTGATCGCCTCGGCCGCGGCGACGCCCGGAGGCCACGCGCCCTGACCGGGGAACACCTTCGAGTCGAACAGCCAGTACAGCATCACGAAGTCGATCAGCATCGCCAGCCCGGCGCCGATCAGCATCGGCCAGACCAGCCCGGCCCGGCCGAGCACGACCGGGATCGCGATCGGCAGCAGCAGCGAGTTCGCGGCCGCGAAGGTCGCCGTGGAGATCGTCGACTGCACCAGGTTCTGCCGGTGCACCGACCGGAACGGACGCAGTACGGCGAGCGGCACCCGGCTGAGCGCGATCGCGACCAGGACGCCGATCAACGCGGTGTTCGGGGTGACGCCCAGGGTCGTGATGATCTGCAGGCCGATGACCGAGCCGACCACTGCACACACCACGAGCAGGATCAGCGTGGCGGGCTCGAACGCCCGCGGATGGCCCTTCGCCGGAAGTCTCATGTCAGCTCCGCGGTGAGTCGCGCGACAACCGACCGTGAGAGGACCACCGGCAAACCGGACGCGGCCGCGGCGGCCTCCCGATGCTGCTGCGTGTAGCCCATGCAGTCCAGGACCAGCAGCTGGACGCCCTCGGCCGCCAGCGAGCGCGCGGCGTGCTCCAACTCCGCCAGCCCAGGCTGGTACGGCGTTGCCGACGCCACCTTGATCTTCTGCTTCAGCTGCACGAACTTCTCGTACGTCTGCTGCTCCTGCTCCGCCAACGGGCAGATCACCCCTGCCGCCGAATCGCCCGCGAGCGCGGATAGCCCCGCGGTGAGCAGCGGACCGGCGAGCAGCAACGGCCGGCTGTGCCGGAACGGCGGGAACTCCCCGGTGCAGACGAGCAGTACGACGTCCGCACCCTCGGCCTCGAGGACGTCGACGGCGGCCTGCACGCGCGGCAGGATGCCGGCCCGTCCGATCACCACCGACGAGCCGTCGCGCAGCCGCGTCGTCAAGGTCTCGTCGCCCGGGGACGGTGCGAGACCCGCGAGGTCCGCCGTACCCAAGTCGTCCAGGGCACCGCGCTGCCGCACCTCGACCGAGGGCGGCAGCCACTGCAGCAGCTCCGGGAACATGTCGGTGCGCGGCGACTGGCCGATCGTGACAACGCCCAGCACGGTCACGCGATCGCCTCCTTGAAGTCCATGCCGAAGAGGTTCGAGGACAAGCTGCGGAATCTGCAACGACTTCCCGTTATATGAGAGAGGAATTCGATAATCGGGTCTGTGCGCTACCGTTCTGGGCGTGGAGCAATCGCCGCTGCAGACCGTGGACCGGGCGCTGCAGGTCCTGATCTCGTTCACCGAGCAGCGCCGGGACTGGGGTGTGATGGAGCTCGCCGACGAGCTCGGGATCGACAAGTCGTCGGCGCAGCGGCTGCTCGCGGCGCTGGCGTTCCGCGGGTTCCTGCGGCCGGACCCGATCAGCCGGCGGTACAGCCTCGGGCCGACGATGTGGCGGATGGCCGCGCTCTGGGAGCGCACCGGCGGGCTCGCCGCGCTGGCCGACGGCGTCCTCGCGCGGCTCGCCCAGGACACCGAGCGGACCGCGACGTTCACGATCCCGGACGGTTTCCACGTGCGGTGCATCGCGGCGGTCGACGGCGGCGGCGGTCCGCTGCGCAGTCACCCGCTGGTCGGCGACCTCTACCCAGCGCACGCCGGCGCGACCTCCCGCGCGTACTTCGCGTTCCTCGACCGCAACGAACGCCGCGCCCTGCTGTCCGGGCGGCCGTTCGCCCGGTTCACCGACCTGACCGAGGTCGACGAGGCCGCACTGGAACGGGTCTTCGAGGACACCGTCCAGACCGGCTGGGCGTTCTCCGACGGCGAGTACGACGCCGCCACCCGGGCGATCGCGGCGCCGGTCCGGCTCGGCCGCCGCCCGATCGGCTCGCTGACCGTGGTCGAGGGCAAGTCCGAGGAACAGCCCGGCGACATCCGGGACCACGTCCCACGGTTGCTGGAGGCAACCGAAGAACTGAGCAACCTGCTCGCGCACCGTACGCCCGCCCGCCGACGTTGAAGGATCACCTGTGGAACTGCTGCTGCTCTCGAACTCCGCCACCCACGGCCGCCCGTTCCTCGACCACGCGCTCGACGCCTTGCGCGAGCTACTGCGCGGTGCCGGCGAGGTCGTGTTCGTGCCGTACGCGCTGGCCGACCACGACGGGTACACAGACAAGATCCGGGCTGCGCTGAAGCCGCTCGGGGTGTCCGTCCTCGGCGCCCACACCACGCCGCTGGCGGCGGCGGAGGCGATCTTCGTCGGCGGCGGGAACACCTTCCGGCTGGTCAAGACGCTGCACGAGCGCGGCGACCTGGAGGTGATCCGGGACCGGGTCCGCGCTGGTGCGCCGTACATCGGGTCGAGTGCCGGGACGAACCTCGCGGGGCCGTCGCTGCGGACCACCAACGACATGCCGATCGTGCAGCCGCCGTCGTTCGAGACGCTCGGCCTGGTGCCGTTCCAGCTCAACCCGCACTACCTCGACCCGGACCCCACGTCGACGCACCAGGGCGAGACCCGGGAGACGCGGATCAGCGAGTTCCTCGAGGAGAACGACGTACCGGTGCTGGGGATCCGGGAAGGCACCTGGCTGCGACTGCACTCCGGAACGCTGACGCTCGGCGGTCTCCCGGCGGGCGCCCGGCTGTTCCGCCGCGACGCCGTACCCGAGGAGATCCCGACCGGCGCCGACCTGTCGGACCTGCTCAGGACCACCCCACGCTTCGACGCGTAAACCGGTCGCGCGCGGGCATCCGCCGGGCTACGTTCGGCGCATGCTGACGGACACCCAGCGAGCCGACTTCGAGCGCACCGGCCTGCTGCGGGTCGAAGGCGCGGTCCCGGCGCCGGACGTCGATGCGATGTGCGACCGGATCTGGGAGCACGTGCGCGCCGAACACGCGATGGAACGCGACGACCCGGGCACCTGGCAGGTCGACACCCGGCTGTCCGGGCTGCGCACCGTCGGCGGGCGCCGGGAGTTCGAGCGGATCGGCAGTCCGGCGATGCGCGCCGCACTGGACGGCCTGCTGGGTGAATGGACCACACCGGCGAAGTGGGGCATCCTGCTGGTCACGTTTCCTCAGCTCGAGCAGACCAGGTGGGACGTGCCGTTCGGTGTCTGGCACAACGATTTCGTGCCGTACGACGCCACCCGGCCCGGGCTGCGGGCCGTGCAGTTCTTCCTGCTGCTGAACGACATCCTGCCGGGCGGCGGCGCGACGGTCGTCCTGACGGGCTCGCACCGTCTGGTCGAGAAGTACGCCGACCCCGCCGGTGACGGCCCGCATCCGAAGGCTCTCCGGCAGACCCTCGCAACGGTCGATCCGTGGCTGCGGGACCTGTGGGTGCGTGACAGGCCGGCCGAGGACGACAGGGTACGGCGGTTCATGACCGACGGCGCCGTGGTGGACGGCGTACCGCTGAAGGTCGTCGAACTGACCGGACGGGCCGGGGACGTGTACTTCATGCACTGCGACACGTTCCACGCGGCGGCGCCGAACTGCCTCGACCGGCCGCGGATGATGGCGACGAACATCATCCGCTGACGGTTCACCTCCCGTTGCCCGCGGGCACCTAGACTGAGGGCTCCGGTGATGTCCTCGGGAGGACCGAAAATGCCAGACCGTACCCAGACCATCGCGTACCCGGCGCCCGGGTCGCGCCCGTCGCGGCGGGATCCGGAGCCGCTGGCCCCGCATGTGATCGTGCTGTTCGGCGCGACCGGCGACCTGGCCAAGCGCAAGCTGCTGCCCGGGCTGGCGTACCTGCAGCAGTCGAAGTTCGCGCCGGACGTGCGGATCATCGGGACCGCGACCGAGGACCTGAGCTGCGACGAGTTCCGGGACCGGGCCCGGCAGGCGGTGGAGAAGTTCGGCACCCACAAGCTGAACGACGAGCAGTGGGCGCAGTTCGCCGAGCGGCTCGAGTACGTGCCGGTGACCGCGGGCCCGGAGGCACTCGCGTCCGCGGTCAAGAAGGCCGAGGAGCTGCTCGGCCCGGACACCCGGCGGCTGCACTACCTGTCGGTGCCCCCGAAGGCGGCCCAGGCGGTGATCGCGATGCTCCGCGACGCCGGACTGGTGGAGCGTGCCCGGGTGGTGATGGAGAAGCCGTTCGGTGACGACCTGGCCTCCGCGATCGAGCTGAACGACTTCGTCCACGAGACCTTCGACGAGTCGCAGATCTTCCGGATCGACCACTTCCTCGGCAAGGAAGCGGCGCTGAACATCCTCGCGTTCCGGTTCGCGAACGGCCTGTTCGAGCCGATCTGGAACCGGAACTTCATCGACCACGTGCAGATCGACATCCCGGAGTCGCTCGGCCTCGACCAGCGCGCCACGTTCTACGAGCCGACCGGCGCGTTCAAGGACATGGTCGTCACGCACCTGATGCAGGTGATGTCGTTCGTCGCGATGGAGCCGCCGACCGCCCTGGAGCCGCGGGCGATCTCGGAGGAGAAGAACAAGGTCTTCCGGTCGATGCTGCCGCTCGATCCGGCCTGCGTGGTCCGCGGGCAGTACTCCGGGTACCGGCACGAGGAGGGCGTCGCGCCGGACTCCGACACCGAGACGTTCATCGCGCTGAAGGTCGAGATCGACAACTGGCGCTGGGCCGGGGTGCCGTTCTTCCTGCGCACCGGCAAGAAGATGGCCGAGGGCCAGCGGATCATCTCGATCGCGTTCAAGGAGGCGCCGAAGACGATGTTCCCCGCCGGCTCCGGTGTCGGCTCCGAGGGCCCGGACCACCTGACCTTCGACCTCGCCGACTCCTCGCGGGTCTCGCTGTCCTTCTACGGCAAGCGCCCCGGCCCCGGCATGCGGCTGGAGAAGCTGTCGATGCAGTTCTCCACCCAGGAGACCGCGGGCGCGGCCGACGTACTGGAGGCGTACGAGCGGCTGATCCTGGACGCGATGCGCGGTGACCACACGCTGTTCACCACGGCCGAAGGCATCGAATCGTTGTGGGACCGCTCGGCACCGCTGCTGGAGGACCCGCCGCCCGCGAAGCCCTACCAGCCCGGCACCTGGGGCCCGAACGCGATCCACCAACTGATCGCTCCACGCGCCTGGCGCCTCCCCTTCGAGCGGGAGTGGCGCGAGTAGTTAGGCTGCCCGGCATGCGGGAGATTCTGGTCATCGGGGTCGGTGCGGGCGATCCGGAGCAGGTGACGATGCAGGGCGTGTCGGCGCTGAACCGGGCCGACGTGTTCTTCGTGCTCGACAAGGGCGAGGTCAAGCAGGAGCTGGTCGACCTGCGCGCCGAGATCCTGCGGCGGTACGCGACGGCGAAGGAGTACCGCGTCGTCGTCGGGCAGGACCCGGAGCGGGACCGGACGACATCGGCGTACGTCGAGGCCGTGGACGACTGGCGGCGGCGCCGGGCGGACGTGATCGCGGGGATGATCGCGACCGAGCTCGGCGAGGACCAGGTCGGCGCGTTCCTGGTGTGGGGCGATCCGTCGTTGTACGACAGCACGCTGGCGATCCTGGACGACATCCAGGCGCGGGGCGAGCTGGCGTTCGAGGTCGAGGTGATCCCGGGGATCAGCAGCGTGTCGACGCTGGCGGCGCGGCACCGGGTCGGGCTGAACCAGGTGGGGCGGCCGATCCAGATCACCACCGGGCGACGCCTGGCGACCGGGTGGCCGGACGGGGTCGACGACGTCGTGGTGATGCTGGACGCGCAGACCGCGTTCACGGAGCATCTGGATCAGGACGCGGTGATCTACTGGGGTGCGTACCTGGGGACGCCGGACGAGCTGTTGGTCTCGGGTCCGGTGCGGGAGGTGGCCGCGCAGATCGAGAAGGTGCGCGCGGAGGCGCGGGAGCGCAAGGGCTGGATCATGGATACGTATCTGCTTCGTAGACCAAAGTCTTAGTAGGTCTGGACTCCCGAACGAAGTCGTCGAAGGACTCTCCGGCAGAGGCTGCTGGGTATGAAGAGAATCTTGGCGACGATGGTGGCGGCGGGCGGTCTGCTGATGGCCTTCGCGGGCCCCGGCGAGGCCTCACAAGCCGTACGAACAGACAAAGGATTCGTTGCAGGCAAGGCGGTCGGGGACTCCCTGGTGTACGACGGGATCCCGTACGCCGCTCCCCCGGTCGGCGCGCTCCGCTGGAAGGCGCCGCAGCCGGCCGCCGCGTGGAACGGCGTACGGCCGTCGGAGGTTCGGGACGTGTGCCCGCAGCAGGCGAACTCCGAGGCGCCGAAGGGGTCGTCCGCCGAGGACTGCCTCTACCTGAACGTGACCACTCCGGCCCGGGCGTCGGCGACGCCGCGCGCGGTGGTCGTCTGGCTGCCCGGCGGCGGGTTCTTCTCCGGGGCAGGCAGCAGCTACGAGGCGTCGAAGTTCGCGGCCCGCGGCGACGTGGTCGTTGTCACGGTCAACTACCGGCTCGGCATCTTCGGCTTCTTCGGGTATCCGGGCCTGCCGGGCTCCGGGACGTTCGGCCTGCAGGACCAGCAGGCGGCGCTGCGCTGGGTGCAGCGCAACGCCGGCGCGTTCGGCGGCGACCCGCGCAACGTCACGGTCGCGGGCGAGTCGGCCGGCGGGATGAGCGTCTGCGCGCAGCTGACGTCGCCGACGTCGACGGGCCTGTTCGCGAAGGCGATCATGCAGAGCGGATCGTGCGCGTTCAACTGGGCCGCGAACAGCCAGTACCCGGGCCAGACCGCGGACTCCCCCTGGATCCCGGCCGGCCAGGTCGAGGCGAACGGCAAGGAATGGGCCGCCGGCAAGAAGCTTTCCTGTACGACGATCGAATGCCTGCGCGCGCTCAAGGCCGACGTACTCGTCGACGACACCCTCGCCTTCACCCAGATCGGGTACGGCGGCACCGCGGTCGCGCCGTTCTCCCCGGCGAAGGCCATGCGGGCGGGGCTGTTCCACCGGGTGCCGATCATCTCGGGCAACAACCACGACGAGGCGAACGGGTGGCTGGCCGCGTTCGGTGACATCAAGGACTACCCGGCGCTGGTGAGGAACATGGTCGGCGGGTCCAAGGCGGCACAGGTACTGCAGCACTACCCGCAGTCCCGTTACGGGTCGCCCGCAGCCGCATGGGGTGCTGTGACGACGGACAGGATCTGGTCGTGCACACAGGTTGCGACAGACCGGCAGGCAGCGCGCAAGGTGCCGGTGTACGCGTACGAGTTCGCAGACAAGCACTCGCCGATCGCAGCACCAGGGCTGGGCGCTGCACACGCCATGGAGCTGCCCTATCTGTTCCGGCTCGGTGGCCACGACTTCCCGATGTCAGCGCCGCAGCAGCAGCTCTCGGACCAGATGATCGACTACTGGACCGCGTTCGCCCGTACAGGCGACCCGAACGGCCCTGGCCGTCCGCAGTGGTCTCCGACCGGCAGCAGCTCCGTCAGCGGCGTTTCACTCGCTCCGACCGACCAAACCGGCATCCGGCAGGTCAACCTCAGCTCTGAGCACCAATGCCGGTTCTGGGCTGCTCTGGGTGCCTGAGGCGCCAGACGCGCATCACCGGCGTCGGTAGAAGCAGCAACAACATCGCGTAGAAGTTGATGCCCGGCACAAGGGACCCCAGCAGGAACGCGACCAGGGTGAACCCGGTCAGCACCAGGGAGCCGGTGAGCTCCCGGCGGCTGACCGGGTTGTCCGGTGTTTCGAGCTCCTTGTGCCCGTGGACCAGCAAGGCGAGCGCGGACTGGCAGATGCTGAGCACGAGGATCGTTCCGATGTACACACCGGCGACGAACCGGTCGCTGTCGAACGCGCCGACGATCTCGGTCGTGAACGGCAGGACGACGATGGTGAGCAGCCAGAGCAGGTTCAGCCGCATGATGCCCGCGGTGTAGACGCGCACGTGCTCGAAGATCCGGTGGTGTCCGAGCCAGAAGTTGGCGATCACCACGAAGCTCAGCAGGAACGTGAAGATCTCCTGCCGGTGCTTGGTGATCACGCTGACCGCGTCGCCGCCGTGGTCCTTCACCTCGGGGACCAGGTCGACCAGCGGCAGGACGAGCAGCGTGATGGCAATCGCCACGACCGCGTCCGTGAACAGCACCAGCCGGTCCGGGTCTCTCGACTTACTCACGGCCGACAACAGTAGCTGTACCGCGGAGCAGGCCGGTTCTGGATCAGCTGATGCGTTGGCGGGAGCGGCGGACCGGCTGGGCGGTGACCGGGGTCGCCAGCGGGCCGTCGACGAGCGTGGTCATCGCGTCCACGAACGGCTGCCGCTGCGGCGCGGCCAGGGCGGCCAGGGCCTCGGCGTGGACGCGGTCGACGATCTGCTGGCCCTCGGCGGCGATCCGGGCGCCGGCGTCGGTGACCGCGATGATCCGCGCGCGCCGGTCGGTGGCCGACGGCTTGCGCTCGGCGTACCCGGCCTTCTCGAGCGCGTCGACGGTGCCGACCATCGTGGTCTTGTCCAGGTACGACAGCTCGGCGAGCTGGATCTGGGTCCGCTCCGCCTCCAGCGCGTGCCGCAGGACGCACTGCATCCGCGGGGTCAGCCCGATCTCGGCCAGCGCCGCGGACAACTGGGTCTCCAGGACGTGGCCGGCGTGCGTGAGGTACCCGGTGAGGTCGGGCACGGTGGGCACGGTGCGTTCCGGGAGTTCCGCCATACCTCCGAGGGTAACGCGGAACCGTCTGCCCGCAGATGATCCCGATCCGGATCATTCTCGGTCGCGGGAAAACGACGTCCTGCTCACGCCGGACCGAGCTGTCGCGAAACCGCGAGCCGGGGGCGGGCGGCGCCGGTTGCCTGGAGGACATGACACTCCAGACGGCAACCAGGTCGCCGGCCGTGCGGTGGTACGGCGTCGGCGCGGTGACGCTCGGGATCTTCGCGATCGCCACCACCGAGATCCTGCCGATCGGCCTGCTCACGCCGATCGGCACCTCGTTCGAACTCACCCCGGGCCGTACCGGCCTGCTGATGACGATGCCCGGGCTGGTGGCAGCCGTCTCCGCGCCGGTCGTCACGCTCGTCACGGCCAGGCTGGACCGGCGGCTGATGCTCTGCGCACTCATGGTCCTGCTGGCCGCCGCCGGCTTCCTCGCGGCCGCGGCGCCCGCGTTCTGGCTCGAACTGGTCGCCAGGTTCCTGGTCGGCCTCACTCTCGGCGCCTTCTGGTCGATCGGCGCCGGTCTCGCCGGCCGGCTGGTACCCGGACCACAGTCGACAAGAGCGACCGCGGTCATCTTCTCCGCGGTACCTCTCGGCTCGGTCCTCGGCGTACCAGCGGGCACGTTCCTCGGCGAACTGGCCGGTTGGCGTACGTCGTTCGCCGCGCTGGGCGTACTCGCACTGCTCGCACTGATCGCGCTTCGGACCACGGTCCCTCCGCTGCCGCCTCTGCAGGTCACCCGGGCCGCCGTACTCGCAAAGGCTCTCCGAAGCAGCCCCAGGGCCTTGCTCGTCACCTGTTTGATCGTCACGGCGCACTTCGCGACCTACACGTACATCACGCCGTTCCTGCGGGAAGTGATCCGTCCCGAACTCATCGGCCTGTTCCTGCTCGTCTACGGCGCTGCAGGTCTGGTCGGCAACGCTGTCGCGGGCACGTACTCGGCGCGCAACCTCACGGCCACGTTCACCGCCTGCGCCGGGCTGATTGCATTGTCGACGCTGCTGATGCCGGTACTCGGTCGCAGTACGGCGGGAGCACTCCTGCTGCTCGTGGTGTGGGGACTCGGGTACGGCGGTGTACCGGTGTGCTCGATGACCATGTTCGCGAGGGCTGCACCCGAGTCGCGGGAGGCGGCGACTGTGTGGTTCACGTCCTCGTTCCAGGCAGTGCTGTCGACGGGCGCCCTGGTTGGCGGTCTTGTGGTGGACGCGTGGTCGGTGTCAGTGGTGATGGTGGCTGGTGGTTGCTGCGCTGTGCTGACGGTCGCAGTCCTGCTGTGGTCCAGAACACAGCGGATTTCGGGCACGTAGCATCACGCCTGTGGCGAGGACTGAAGGCGATCGGTGCCCTGGTGTGCTGGCAGTGCATCAGGCTGCTGACGGCGGTCTCGCGCGCGTACGGCTCCCCGGCGGATGCCTCACCGCCCAGCAGCTCGCCGTACTGCGTCTTGCTGCCGCTGAGCTTGGTGACGGGCGGCTGGAGCTCACCTCGCGCGCCAACGTCCAGCTACGCGGGCTGGACGCGGATGGACCACGGGAGCTGTCCGATCGGCTGTATGCCGCCGGTCTGCTGCCGTCGATCGCCCACGAACGCGTACGGAACATCATGGCGTCGCCGCTGTCCGGTCTGGACCGCGAGACGCGGTACGACGTGATGCCAGTGGTGGCTGCGCTTGACGAGGCGCTGTGCGACCGCCGTGCGCTGGCCGAGCTCCCGGGCCGGTTCCTGTTTGCGCTGGATGACGGGCGTGGGGATCTGGCTGACGTGCGGGCGGATGTGGCTGTACGGGCGTTGGACGAGCGAACTGCACTGCTGAGCATCGGCGACCGCGGCGTTCGGGTCGAGTGGGCCGCGGTGCCGGAGCTGATGGTTGCTGCGGCTGAGTCGTTCTTGCAGGTGCGTGAGCGGGAGTGGCGCATCGCCGAGGTTGCTGGTGGTGCTGAGCGGATCCTGGAACGCCTTGGGCTGCAGGGCAGTGAGCTAGCGGCTCTTGAGAGCACACGGGTTGTTGCTGGCGTGCATGGGGCCGCTCTGGTGGTCACGGTGCCGCTCGGGAGCCTCACACAGGAGCAGGCCGCCGCGCTGGGAGCTGTACGTGTGACACCTTGGCGCTCCCTTGTGGTGCCGGCCGGTACACGCGGGCTGGAAGAGGTCGGGCTGGTCACCACACCGGACTCCCCGTGGGAGGGAGTCACGGCGTGTGCCGGTCGCCCGGGTTGCGCGAAGGCGCTGGCTGACGTGCGAACGGACGCCGCCAAGCACCTGGACCTCCGTGGACGGCGGGTGCACTGGTCGGGCTGTGAGCGCCGGTGCGGGAAGCCGCCCGGTGAGTTCGTGGACGTGGTTGCTGTCGGTGACGGATATCTGGTGGACGGGGAACGGCTGTGAGTTACGAGTACGAGCGGGACGGCGCGGAGATCTACCGGCGGTCGTTCGCGACGATCCGGGCCGAGGCGGCGCTCGACGGGTTACCGGCCGACGTCTCGCAGGTCGCCGTACGGATGATCCACGCGTGCGGGATGACCGACCTGGTCGCGGACCTGGCCTGGTCACCGAACGTGGTGAAGAACGCCCGCGCCGCGCTGCAGAACGGTGCCCCGGTGCTGTGCGACGCACAGATGGCGGCAGCCGGTATCACCCGGCGCCGGCTGCCCGCGGACAACGAGGTGATCTGCACGCTGCAGGACCCGCGGACCGTCGAGCTCGCGCAGCAACTGCAGACCACCCGGAGCGCTGCCGCAGTCGACCTGTGGACCGACCACCTCGACGGCGCGGTTGTTGCTATCGGCAACGCTCCGACGACGCTGTTCCGGTTGCTGGAGGTGATCGCGGCCGGCGGACCGCGACCGGCCGCGGTACTGGGGATTCCGGTGGGGTTCATCGGCGCGGCCGAGTCCAAGGAGGCGCTGGCCGCGAACGAGTTCGGCCTCGAGTACCTGGTGGTCAGAGGGCGCAGGGGCGGCAGCGCGATCACCGCGGCCGCTGTCAACGCGATCGCAAGCGAGGCTGAGTGATGACGGTGACGACTGGGCGTTTGTGGGGTGTGGGGCTGGGTCCGGGCGACCCCGAGCTCGTCACCGTGAAGGCGGCGCGACTGATCGGCGCCGCGGACGTGATCGCGTTCCACAGCGCGCGGCACGGGCGGAGCATCGCACGGTCGGTCGCCGCGCCGTACCTGACCGAAGGGCAGCTCGAGGAGCACCTCGTCTACCCGTTGACCACCGAGACCACGGACCACCCAGGTGGCTACCAGGGCGCGATGGACGACTTCTACGCCGACTGCGCCGCCCGCCTCGCGACCCACCTCGACGCGGGCCGTGACGTGGTCGTCCTCGCCGAGGGCGATCCGCTCTTCTACGGCTCGTACATGCACATGCACAAGCGCCTCGCGGACCGCTACCCGTGCGAGGTGGTCCCCGGCGTGACCTCGGTCAGCGCGGCCGCCGCCGTACTCGGCCGTCCGCTCTGCGAACGCGACGAGATCCTCACCGTTCTTCCCGGAACCCTGCCGCCGGACGTCCTCGCCGACCGCCTCCGCTCGACGGATGCGGCGGCGGTGATGAAGCTCGGCCGCACGTTCGAGAACGTCCGCGAGGCGTTCGAGCTGGCCGGGCGCGCCGACGAGGCCTGGTACGTCGAACGCGCCACCACCGACGCCCAGCGGACCGCCCCGCTCAGCGAGGTCGACCCGGACGACGTGCCGTACTTCTCCTTGGCGCTCCTCCCGAGCCCCATCAACAACACCTTCACTCCCCCAGCCACCAGAACCGCTCCGGAAGGCTCCGTCACCGTCGTGGGCCTCGGCCCGGCCGGCCCGGAGTGGATGACGCCCGAGGTACGCGCGGCAATCGCGGGTGCCGACGACGTGATCGGCTACACGACGTACGTCGACCGGCTGCCCGACAGAGCCCGGCAGCGCAAACATGGCTCCGACAACCGCGTGGAGTCGGAGCGGGCCGCGTTCGCACTGGACCTGGCCCGCAAAGGCTCCCGGGTCGTTGTCGTCTCGTCCGGCGACCCTGGCGTGTTCGCGATGGCCAGTGCGGTCACCGAGGTGGCAGCGGAACCGGAGTACGCCGACATCGCCGTACGCGTGCTGCCCGGCATGACAGCGGCACAGGCGGTCGCGAGCCGTGTGGGAGCGCCGCTGGGGCACGACTACTGCGTGCTGTCGCTCTCGGATCGGCTGAAGCCGTGGGACGTCATCGCACAACGCCTGACCGCAGCAGCACAGGCAGACCTGGCCATAGCGATCTACAACCCCGCTTCGAAGTCCCGCACCTGGCAGGTGGCCGCTACCCGCGACCTGCTGCTGGAACACCGTTCCGCCGATACACCGGTGGTGGTCGGGCGTGATGTCGGCGGGCCGGCGGAGGCGATCACTGTGACAACTCTGGGCCAACTGGACACTCAAACGGTTGACATGCGATGCCTGCTGCTGATCGGCTCGTCACAAACCCGTACCGTGCCCCGTCCGGCCGGGCCGGTGGTCTTCACTCCGCGCCGATACCCGGCAACGGTCAGTGATACCGCACCAGGAGTCGGTTAAATCCGTGCTCCGCCTGTGTCAGGAAGCATTCGGACGGGTAGGGGGCGTCCGGGAAACCGACCAGTGAGGAGCCAGCGGACATGAGCCAGCAGTACCCCGGTGACACCGCGACGATCACCGCGCCCGCCGGTGACAGCACCCAGCGGTACGAGGAAGCACGGGCCGCGGCCAGCCGGGCGATGAGCACGATCACGGTCCCGGCGGACCAGCCGCTGCGCACGCCGCCACCCTCTGCCGAGAAGTCCGCGGTCGACCCGGAGCTGCTGTCCTACCGCGGGTTCAAGTTCGGCGCCGCCTTCTTCGGCTGGCTGATCACCATCTCGATGTCGGTGCTGTTGCTGGCCGCCGTGTCCGCCGCTGCGTTCGGGACCGCACAGGTCCTCGACTACACGACCAGCGACGCGAAGGCCCAGCCCGGCGCGGCGTCGATCACCGCGGCCGCCGTCACGATCTTCATGCTGACCTTGGCGTTCTACACGGGCGGGTACGTCGCGGGCCGCCTGGCGCGCTTCGACGGCGGCCGGCAGGGCTTCGGCGTGTGGATGATCGCCGTACTCGTCGGAGCCGTTGCCGGCGGTCTCACGTGGTTCCTGGACAACCAGTACGACGTGTTCGGCAACCTGCACCGGCCGAGCGTCGCGCTCTCCGACAACACCTTGCTGCTCGGCAGCGCTGCCGCGGCCGCAGCACTGCTGGTGCTGACGCTGATCGCCGCGATCATCGGGGGCAAGAGCGGTCGTCGTTACCACGACCGCATCGACGAACTGCTCTGAGTAATGGTCGGTTTCCCGCCGGGTACCTGGTAGTCACACGGGGCTTGTCCGGTAAGGAGAAGCTGACATGACGCAGCAGTATCAGGAAGACACTCGCGTCGGGCCGTCCGAGCTCTACGCGGACGAAAAGCATGAAGAACCCGCACACCGGGCTTCGACCGGTGGGGCGACGTTCTACGGCTGGCTGGTCGCTCTGGGGATGGTCGGGCTACTGACCGTGATCGTCGGTGCGGCCGCGACAGCAGTCGGCTACGCGGTGACATTCAACTGGAACGACGCCAAGGGCAGCGCCGGCACCATCGGGATCGTCTCCGGTGCGGTCCTGTTGCTGATCCTCGCGATCGCCTACTACAACGGCGGGTCGGTCGCAGGACGGCTGGCCCGCGCCCACGGCGCCCGGCACGGCTTCGGCGTCTGGCTGCTCGGTGTCGTCGTGACAGCGATCGTCGCCGTACTCGCAGGGCTGGCCGGTTCGCAGTACAACGTGCTGAATCGGCTGGGGCTGCCCATCGCCGACCGGACGCTGACGACGGGTGGCATGGTCGCGGCAGGTGCCGCGGTGCTCGTCACGCTGATCGCAGCGGTCGCCGGAGGTAGGTCGGGGCAGCGCCGGTTCGAGTAGGCCTGGGAAGACGTGGGACCCGCACCGCGTTGTCGTTGATGTGCTCGAAGTAGCGGTGATCGGTGCGGGACAGGCAGGGCTGTCGGCTGCGTACCACCTGGTGCGCTTCGGGTTCACGCCGTACGACGAGGTCGTCGTGCTGGACCGCAACGCGGAGCCGGGTGGTGCGTGGCAGCATCGCTGGGACTCGTTGACGATGCACGACGTCCACGGGATCGCCAACCTGCCCGGCGTACCGGTACCGGAGAGTGTCGGCGCGGAGCGGGCGAACGCGTTCGTGCCGGCGTACTTCGCGGACTACGAGAGGCGCTTCGAGCTTCCCGTCGTACGGCCGGTGGCGGTGGAGAGCGTGCTGGAGATCGACGGCGGGTTCGCACTGGACACGTCTGCCGGCGAGTACTCCGCTGCCACGCTGGTGAATGCGACCGGTACCTGGGACCGGCCGTTCATCCCGTGGTATCCGGGCATCGAGACGTTCCGCGGACGGCAGCTGCACACCGCCGACTACCGTGGAGCGGCCGAGCTCAACGGGCAGCATGTGCTCGTCGTCGGCGGTGGAGCGTCTGCGGTACAACTGCTGGCGGAGGTGTCGGAGGTCGCGACCACCACGTGGGTGACACGACGCCCTCCGGAGTGGCGCACCGGCGTCGACTTCACACCGGAGTACGGGCGTCAGGTCGTGGCCCGGGTCGAAGAGCGTGTCCGTGCGGGTCTACCACCTCGTAGCGTCGTCAGCGTGACGGGACTGCACCTGCGGCAACAG
The DNA here is from genome assembly GCF_040682535.1 of Kribbella sp. NPDC051137. Lineage (NCBI taxonomy): Bacteria > Bacillati > Actinomycetota > Actinomycetes > Propionibacteriales > Kribbellaceae > Kribbella > Kribbella sp. NPDC051137. The sequence continues at coordinate 67,865 of NZ_JBFBBI010000002.1, read as the reverse complement.
GAACAGGCTGCCTGGGACCGCGGCGTCTACACGCGGCTGCCGATGTTCTCGCGCATCACACCGGACGGTGTGGAGTGGGCTGACGGCAGCAAGCAGCACGTGGACACGATCCTCTGGGCCACGGGCTTCCGTGCCGAGCTGGCGCACCTGTCCCCGCTGCATCTACGTGAGCCGTCCGGTGGCATCCGGATGAACGGCACTGCCACTGCAGCCGACCCACGAATCCACCTGGTGGGCTACGGCCCATCGGCCAGCACCATCGGCGCCAACCGAGCCGGCTTTGCGGCAGCCAGGGCGCTACGGGATCTGCTAGCGCATGATCAACGTGAGCAGGTCAGCGCCTAGCGCCGTGATCGCGTCGTTGTTCAACCTGTACGCGACAAACCGGCCCTCGCGTTCAGCCGTGACCAGACCGGCTCTGGTCAGTGCCCGCAGGTGACGGGTGACCTGCGTTGGGTGCAGCCCCCACAGTGCGGCGATCTCCCCTGCCGTGCGCGGTTCGCTGGCCACGGCCCGGCACACCTGCAGGCGATCGGGCGACGCGAGCGCGTCCAGCCGGGCCCGGATCTGCTGCGCCGTCGGTACGTCGGCCGTGCGTCCGCCGGTCGGGTAGATGACGGTGATCGGTTCGCCGGGGATCTCGCCGATGAACAGGTGCGGCGCGATGTAGTTGCTCGGGACAAGCAATAGCGAGCGACTGCTGATGTCGATGCGCTTGCTCTGTACCTTCTGGACCACGACGCTGTCCGCGTCCCGTACGTCGATCGAGGCGTCCAGCGAACGCAGCATCGCTCCGACGCCGTCCCGTACCGCCAGGTCGCGGTCCTGCCGGCCCCGCGCGGCCAGGGCGTCTCGTGACTCGTCCCACACGCTGCAGAACCACTCCCGCCAGCAGGCATCCAGTAGCTCGACAAAACGACGTACAGGCTCGGCAGGGTCCGTCAGCAGCCCCTCGACCAGTGCACCGGTCGACCGTCCCCTACTACGCGCCCAATGCAGCGCTGCGCTGTTGTCGGACGAACTCAACGGGCGTCCATGGAGCGGGCGGACGAGTTCCGCGGCCACGTCCTCGGGCGGACGTTCACGTAGCGCTGCCAGCTCGTCGTCCCACAGCGGCATACCGGTGGCGCTTGACGTCGCGAAGAAGCGGGCCCGGACCGCCCGCACGGTCCAGGTCCACTGAGCGAGCTCGCCGCGCAGATCGTCCGGCAGCGGCACCGAGGCTGCCCAGCCGGCCCGCCCGTGATGTGCGGGCTCCGCCAGTACATGCAGCGCACAGCCGAGCTCGATCAGCGGTGAGGCGACGTGCCGGATCCGCTCGGGATCGAGCCGGCTGACGCCCGCGAGGACGGTCGGCACTCAGCTCTTCAGCTTGAACTGCAGGTCGGTGACCCAGTCGTTCATGTCCGGAACCTCGCGCGGGTCCGAGCGGTAGACCTCCAGGCGCGCGGCCCAGGTGTCACCGTCCACGTCCCAGGTGACGCCCTGCTGCTCGCCCCACGCGAGCAGGTCCCCCGTCGCGTCGCGCAGCCCGTCCGGGTGCCCGTGATAGGTGGCCGTCGCGTACCGGCCGGCCGGGAGTACGCCGGTGACGATCTCGCCCTCCCCGGCGTGTACGTCGTCGACCGGGAAGCCGATCTCCATCGTCAGCCCGTGCTCCATGTCGACCACGTCGTACTTGAAGAACGGCGCGTCGTTCGGTGCGATCTCCCGGGCCGCCAGCCAGTCGATCACCTCCCGCAACCGGTCCGCGAACGCCGCGATCCCGTCCATCGGCACCGTGCCCCGCAGCGCAACGTAGGGCCGCTCCCCCAACTCCACGATCTCCGGCATTCTGTCCTCCACTCAGCTCTTGAGGTCAACCTAGCGCCTCCTGTGTACTGGGAGCGGGGGAAGCCATGTTCAAGATCAAAGTTCTCATCGCGGCGCTCGCAGTCCTGATGCTCGGCACACCGGCGTACGCCGAGCCGACGACGCCGATCACGTACAACGCCGGTACGACGGCCACGCGCTACACCGGGCTTGCCTTCGACACCTGCACGGCGCCGACGCTCGCCCAGCTGACAGCGTGGAAGGCGTCGCCGTACAGGGCGATCGGGATCTACGTCGGCGGCGTCAACCGGACGTGTGCGCAACCGCAGCTGACACCCGCATGGGTGAGCGGCGCGACCGCGATGGGCTGGCGGCTGGTGCCGATCTACCTCGGGCTGCAGGCACCGTGCGGCACCCGCAGGTACAAGATGTCGACCACCTCCTCCAACCGTGAAGCCGTACGCGAAGCAGACGACGCAGTGGCCAAGGCGAAGGCACTGGGCCTGCTGCCGGGCGGTGCGATCTACAACGACATGGAGAACTACGACCGGACGAACACGGTCTGCCGCAACGCCGTCCTGCACTACCTGTCCGCGTGGACGAAGGAGCTGCACCTTCAGCGGTATGTGTCCGGCATCTACGCCAACCTGTCCTCAGGTGCACTCGACCTGGCCGCCGCTTACAACTCCACGTCGTACGCCCGCCCCGACGCACTGTGGATCGCCCGTTGGGACGGCAACAGCGCGCTGACCGGCTGGGCCGGTGTCCCGAACACGTTCTGGGCGGTCGGGCAGCGCGGCAAGCAGTACAAGGGCGACCACGCCGAGTCGTACGGCGGCGTGACGCTGAACATCGACAACGACCGCTTCGATGCACCGGTCGCCAGTGTCGTCTACAGGTACACCGTCCGTACGACGGTCTACTCCTACAGCGGGCCGTCCACGGCGTACCCGATCCGCTCGACGATCCCCGCCAACACCTCGCTCCGCCTGGTGTGCCAGACGTTCGGACCGAAGATCGGCACGACGACAGTGTGGGACAAGCTGGTCGAAGGTACCTACGTCACGGACTACTACGTGCGTACGCCGAACAAGACCGGGTACAGCGCTCCGCTTCCCGGCTGTGCCTTCCCGTTCCAGACCACGGTGAACGGTCTGTCGCGGCGGCACGGCCCGGGTACGGCGTACACGGCGTACCCGGGCACCCTGCCGATCGGCTCCCTGGCCTGGGTCACTTGTCAGGCGCCTGGTTCCAAGGTCGGCACTACCGCTGTCTGGGATCGGTTGACCGACGGGAGCTGGGTCACCGACTACTACGTCGCGACTGCGAGCAACACGACGTACAGCGTCCCTATTCGTCGCTGCTGACGGCTACTGAGCCCAGGGCGGCTGCACCGCCGTGCCGTCGGCCATATAGCCGGTGAGCCCTGCCGTGACGGCAACGATCAGCTCGGCCTTGACCTCGCCCAGGTTGCTCAGCGAGATCAGCTCACCGGCAGGCACGACAGCCGCGTCGCCCGGGCCGAGTTTGTCACCGTCCGGGCCGAGCTGCACCGTGCCGGTGAGCACCATGAACACCTCGTCGCGGTCGATCGTGTGCGGCGCGTCGCCGACGTGGCCGACGTCGACCGTGAGCCGCCACGTGCACAGGCCGGCCGAACCGCGGCTCGGCGCGGCGAGCCCTGCGAACTCGACCCCCGGGAGCTGGAACCGCGGCGCTTCGGCCGCTCGTACGACGTGCATCCGTCCCCCTACCATTTAGTCAAGCTGACTTGACCAAGTCAGCTTGACTATCATGGCGCGCATGACGCAATCGGGCAAGCCGGATATCGGCATCCTGCTGCTGCTGGCCGACCAGGAGTTCGTCCGCGCGCTGCGCGGGCAGCTCGCCGCGCAGGGGTACGAGGACCAGGGCCGCTCGGACGGCTTCGTGTTCCGCACGCTGGCCGACGGCCCGACCACGATCAGCCGGCTCGCCGAGCGGCTGGAGATCACCAAGCAGGGTGCCGGCCAGATCGCCGACGACCTGGAACGCCGCGGGTACGTCGAGCGCCGCCCCGACCCGTCCGACGCCCGCGCCCGCCTGCTGCACCTCACCGACCGCGGCCGCGCCGCACTGTCCGCGGCCCGCCGGTTCCACCGCGACTACGAACGCCGGCTCCGCCAGCGGCTCGGCGACGCCGCGATCGACACCCTGCGCGACGTACTGACCGAGATGGCCGGCGAGGCCCAGATCAGTACGCCGCACTTCCGGGCGTTGATGTTCTAGAAGTACTGCGGGAAGAGGTCGTTCGTCGGCCAGGACTTGACGCTCTTGGCGGCCGTCCAGAGCGCGGCGTCGATGTCGCCGTACGACTTGCCGCTGGCGTCGTCGCGGCGGTTGAACACGGCCGCCCAGCTCATCCCGTTGTACGTGCGGACCATGATCGAGTACGTCCCGGGCATGCTGCCGGTGTGCCAGGTGTTCCGGCCGGTGCCGCCGGTGACCGGGCGGATCTGCCAGCCGAGGCCGTAGTACCAGCCGTCGGAGTTCACGCCGATGGACGGCTTCGCCCAGACGTGGCCGAGCGACGTACTGTTCAGCACGCCCGACGGCGCGTCGAACATCTTCGCCCAGCGGACCAGGTCCGGCGCGCTCGCGATCCAGCCGCCGTTCGCGTCCTGGATCCGCATGCTGAACGAGCCGTACGGCGCGGGCACGGTCTTCCCGGACATGTCAAGCACGGTCCGGCCGGTGTACTGCGACTCGTACGACGTCTCGCCGCTGTGCTTGGCGATCGAGTAGCCGAGCGCCATCCGGGTGATCTTCAACGGCGCGAGCAGCTTCTGCTTCACGTAGTTCTCGTAGCTGAGTCCGCTGACCTTCTCGATCACCCGGCCGGCCAGCGTGTACCCGAAGTTCGAGTACGCGTACTTCGTTCCCGGGTCGAAGTCGAGCTTCTGCCCGGCGACGTACTTGATCACGTCGGAGGTGTGCAGCTCCATCGGTACGCCGAGGGTCCGGGAGATCGTGGCGTCCTTCCACTCCGGGTCGCCGGAGACGTCCCGGTCCCAGCCGCCCAGGTGCTGCAGCACCTTCCACAGCGTGATCTTCGACCACCGCGCGTCCCGGGTCAGCCCGGACGCCGGCACGATGTCGATGATGTTCGCGACCGGCGTCGACAGGCTCACCTTCCCGTCCTGCACCAGCTTCACGATCGCGGCCGCGGTCAGCGACTTCGACAGGCTCGCGATCCGGAACAGCGACGTCGGCTGCACGGACAGCGCAGTCGACGCGCTGTAGCCACGGGCAAGCACCAGCCGCCCCTTGTACGTCACCGCGACCTGGCCCGCGGTGATCCCCCGGGCCTGCATGAACGCCTTCATCTGACTGTCGAACCCGGCCAGCGCAGGCACCGCCGTCCCGGTCACCTTCCAGGTAGCGGCCGCGTCGGCGGGCCGCCCGATCAAGTACCCAGCACCCGTACCCACCGCAGCGGTGGCACCAGTTGCGACAGCCAGCTTGCCGAGATTCCGGCGCGACAACTCCACGAACGTTTTCTCCTTCAGGGGTGGACGACCCCGGAAGTCTTTCACCCCGAGAGGTCTACCGGAGTGAGCTGTGGGTTGCGGTCAGTCGACGACGGTGGCGTAGGAGATGACGCCTCGGCGGATCTGGTCGACGACGGCTCGGGCGGTGGTGCGGAGGGGGGTGGGGCCGGCGGCGTCGGCGATTTGTTCGGTGAGGTCGATGAGTTGCTTGACCCAGCGGACGAAGTCGCCGGCGGCCAGGTCGGACTCGTACAGGACCTCGGCCAGCGAGGCGCCGGAGGCCCAGCGGAAGGCGGGCCAGCAGAAGTTGAGGTCCATGGAGCGGAGGAAGTCGACCCGCATGTCGCGTTCGAGTGCGGACAGGTCGCGCCAGATCACGCCCATCTGCTCCAGCGCCGGCCGTACGTCGCCGCGCGGCAGGCGGGGTGAGGTCGGATCGTCCTTCGAGCGGGACTCGTACACCAGCGCGGCCAGGCACGCGGCCAGCTCAGGCACGGTCAGGTCGTCGAAGACGCCTTGCCGGAGGCATTCGGCGGCGACCAGGTCGAGCTCGGTGTAGATGCGCGCCAGCCGGTCCCCTGCCTCGGTGGTCTTGTCGCCGTCGAGGTAGTGCAGCGCGTCCAGCACCTGGCAGACCCGGTCGAACTGCCGGGCGATCGTGTTGGTCCGCTGCTCGATCTTCCGCTGTACGTCGCGGTTCTCCCGGTCGAGCCGGAAGTACCGCTCCGCCCAGCGGGCGTGGTCCTCGCGGTCCGAGCAGCCGTGGCAGGGGTGGGCGCGCAGCTGTGCCCGCATCTCCTGCAGCTCCGGGTCGTCGGCGTGCGAGATCACGTCGCGGTGGCGCGACGGCGGTCCGTCCTCGCCGAGCAGGTCGGTCCGGGTGCGCAGCACCTGGGCCAGCTCGCGGCGCTGCTGCGGGTTCCGCGGGTTGAACTTGCGCGGGATCCGCAGCGACCCGATCGCCTCGACCGGCGACGGGAAGTCGACCATCGACAGTTTCCGCACCTGCCGGTCGAGCGTCAGCACGGTCGGCCGCGGCCCTTCCCGCTCGGACCGCATCCCCGGGTCGAGCACCAACGCCCAGCCCGCACTACGACCGGCGGGGATCCGGATGATGTCACCGGTGCGAAGCTTCTCGATCGACTCCTGCGCCTCGACCCGGCGGTCGAGCTTGCGCCGCTTCGACCCGGACGCCTCGCGATCACTGATCCGCCGCCGCAGTGCGGCGTACTCGAGGAAGTCGCCGAGGTGGCAATCGATCGACTCCTTGTACCCCTCGAGCGCCTCGGTGTTGCGCTGCACCTGCCGCGCCAGCCCGACCACGGCCTGGTCGGACTGGAACTGCGCGAACGACAGCTCGAGCATGTCCCGCGCCCGCGTCCGCCCGACCTGGCGGACCAGGTTGACGGCCATGTTGTACGACGGGGAGAACGACGACCGCAGCGGATACGTCCGCGTCGACGCCAGGCCGGCCACCGCGCGCGGGTCGAACCCGGGCTGCCAGAGCACCACCGCGTGCCCCTCGACGTCGATCCCGCGCCGCCCGGCCCGCCCGGTGAGCTGCGTGTACTCCCCGGGCGTGATGTCGACGTGCGCCTCGCCGTTCCACTTGGACAGCTTCTCGAGTACGACGGTCCGCGCCGGCATGTTGATGCCCAGGGCAAGCGTCTCGGTGGCGAACACGACCTTGATCAGCCCGCGCGCGAACAGCTCCTCGACGACCTCTTTGAAGGCCGCGAGCATGCCCGCGTGGTGCGCCGCGATCCCGCGGGACAGCGCCTCGGCGAAGTCGTGGTACCCGAGCACGCCGAGGTCCTCGTCCGGGAGATCCGCCGTACGCTCGGCGACGACCCGCTTGATCTCGTCGCGCTCGGACGGCTTGGTCAGCCGCAGCCCGGACCGCAGGCACTGCACGACCGCGTCCTCGCAGCCCTTGCGGGAGAAGATGAAGTAGATCGCCGGCAGCAACGCACCCGCGTCCAGCTCCTCGACGACGTCCGAGCGGTACGGCGTGAAGTGGGTCTTGGACGGCCGGCTCTTCGGCAGGTCCCGGCGGCGCCGGGGCTTGCGTGAGTCGTCGCGGAAGATCCGGCTGTCGTCGCGGGCGATCCGGACGAGCTGCGGGTTCACCAGGTCCTTGAGATCCGCGCGAGCCGCCTTCGCCGGGTTCCCGGACCGGCCCGACGCGGGAGCGCCGACCCGAGCGGTCGGCGCCTCACCGGCGAACAGGTCGTGCAGCCGCTTCCCGACCATCACGTGCTGGAACAGCGGCACCGGGCGCTTCTCCTCCAAGACGACCACGGTGTTGCCGCGGACCGTCTCCAGCCAGTCGCCGAACTCCTCCGCGTTGCTCACGGTCGCGGACAACGAGACCACCGACACCGAGTCCGGCAGGTGGATCAGCACCTCTTCCCAGACCGCGCCGCGGGACCGGTCGGCCAGGTAGTGCACCTCGTCCATCACGACGTACGACAGACCGAGCAGCGTCTGGGAACCGGCGTACAGCATGTTCCGCAGCACCTCGGTGGTCATCACCACGATCGGGGCCTCGGAGTTGATCGAGTTGTCGCCGGTGAGCAGCCCGACCTTGTCGGCGCCGTACCGGCTGACGAGGTCGCCGTACTTCTGGTTGCTCAGCGCCTTGATCGGGGTCGTGTAGAAGCACTTCTGCCCGCGCTCCAGCGCCAGATGTACGGCGAACTCGCCGACCAGGGTCTTGCCGGAACCGGTCGGCGCCGCGACCAGCACCTGGTGCCCGTCCTCGAGCGCCGCGCAGGCGCGCAGCTGGAACTCGTCCAGCTCGAAGTCGTAGAGCGCCCGGAACTCCTTCACCGCGGGGTGCTCCTGGTCCGAGCGGAACGAGGCGTACTTCTCGGACGGGGTACTCATGTGCCCAATCTATGCGACGGCACCTACAACTTTGTCGCGGATCCGGTTCTTGACGAACGTCGCCGCGTGGTCGAGGGCTTCGTCGGCCTCAGGCAGGAGGCCCTCGAAGTACTGGAACACGTGCGGAGCGCCGGCGATCACGTCCAGGCTGACGTCCACCTCCTGCTCCGCGGCGCGGGCCACCAGCCGGAGCGAGTCGTCGAGCAGGACCTCGGCCGATCCGACCTGCACCAGCAGCGGCGGCAGACCCGTCAGATCGGCGAGGACCGGGCTGGCGAGCTCGTTCCGCGGATCCGCACCGCCCAGGTAGAGCTCCGCGGTCTCTTCCATGTTCGGGCGGCTGAACAGCGGGTCGTAGTCGCCCCGTGCGTCGATGCTCGGCCCGGTCAGCGCGACGTCGGTCCAGGGTGAGAACAGCACCACCCCGGCCGGCATCGGCAGTCCTTCCGCGCGCGCCGCGATCACCGTCGCCAGCGCCAGCCCGCCGCCGGCCGAGTCGCCCGCGATCACCACCGGCTGACCGGCCAGCTCCCGGTACGCCGCCAACGCATCGTGGACCCCGGCCGGGAACGGATGCTCCGGCGCCAGCCGGTACTCCAGGGACACCGCCGGTACGCCGCTGCGGCGGGACAGCGGCGCGGCCAGGTTCGCGCCGGTCCGCGCGGAGCCGATCACGTAGCCGCCCCCGTGCAGGTAGAGGATCACGCCCGCCGCGTCCGCTCCGTCGACCCGGACGTCGAGGGCCGGTACGCCGCCGTACGTCCGCTCCGCCAGTGTCACGTCGTCGCCCAGCGGGCGGTTCGCGAACAGCTTGTCGAACTCGGCCCGCTGCTCGGCCGGGGACCGGCCGACCTCGCCCTTCTGCATCATGCCGCGTGCTGCCTGGCGTTCTTCAGCGCTCATCGTCGTCTCCTGGTGATAGATTCCGAGGAATATAGTTCTCTCCAACTACATTCCAAGGAATCTAATTCCGTGACTGATCTCACAGCATTGTTCACGGACCTGGTCCGGCTGGAAACGCGTTTGTACAACGCGCTCGACAGCCGGCTGAAGGCGGAGCACGAGCTGCCGCTCGGCCAGTTCGAGTTCCTGCGGTACATCGCGTCCCGCGACACCGCCCGCGTCTTCGACCTGGCCCACGAGATGGCGATCACCGTCGGCGCGACCAGCAAGGCCGTCGACCGGCTCGAGGCGGCCGGGCGCATCCGCCGTACGGCGAACCCCTCCGACCGCCGCTCGTCACTGGTCGAACTCACCGCCGAGGGCCGCCGTGCGCTGGAGTCCGCGACGCCGACGGTCGAGGCGGAGCTGCAGACCTGGGTCGGCTCGGTGCTGCCCGCGCCGGTCCTCGAACAGCTCGCCACCCACCTCTCGATGCTCCGGCAGCGCGCGGAGATCGACCCGCGCACGGACCGCGCCGGAACATGACGCAGCCGGGCTCCCTTCCCTGGTGGTCCGATGGGAGCCCGGCTGCGGTTCGTGGTGCGACCCGGTCGATACCTAGTCGATGTGGTACGGGTCGCCGTACACCTTCCAGTCCAGCGGGGTGTTCAGCGCGAGGTTGCCCTTCTTCAGCCAGACCCGCTGCGCGGTGTCGACGCGACTGGTGTCGCTGTGCGCCTCCTCCTGCTTCATCGCCCAGACGCGCGCGTCCAGGAAGGCGTTCAGGTACGTCGTCTCGTTCCCGCCCTGCGACGGCGGCTTCGCGTGGCTGAGCGCGCGCTTGCGGATCCCGCCGAAGCTGGTCGGGTCGTCGCCGTCGCCGTGCATCACGATCGCGTCGTAGTAGCAGAACTGCCCGAGCGTGCCGATCCCGTCGGCCTTGCCCTGCTTGACGGCCGGGTTGAAGTACACCCGGTCGCGCTCGTCGTTCTGGCAGTTCTGGAACGTCGAGTCCTTGGCCGCGGTCTTCCAGTCCCTGGTGAAGTTCGGGTCGAGGCCCTGGTGCGAGTCGCTGCCGTTCACCTTGCGTAGCGCCGGCAGGTACTTCTCCAGGACGTTGCCCGGCTTCCGGCTCGAGTACAGCTCGACCAGGTCGAGCATGTCACCGGTCCCCGAGCAGAACCCGATGATGCCCGCGGTGTACCCGCGGCCGTCGTCGATGTCCTCGATGTACTTGTACTGCGCCTTCCAGTCCAGCGACGAGTTCTCCGCGCTGCAGACGATCTCCATCGCGATCTCCTTCTTCGCGGGATCGTCCAGTCCGGTGGCCTTCACCCCGACCGCCGCGTCGGCGGGCGACGCGAAGCGGGAGGCAGCGAGGCCTGCGGGCACAGCGGCCAGGGACAGGCCGAGCAGCAGCGTGGTCCGGCGGGTGGGGCGGTTCTCCATGAGGTCCTCCGAGGGGCGTCCGAGGAATGAACTGTTAGGAAGCTTTCCTATCAGAGCGAACCCAGGGAGGGGAATAGCTCAGAACTTCATGATTGTGTCTCAGTGGAACACGGTGAGCGCGCCCGGCGCGATCCCGATCTCCACCGGCAGCGGACCGAGCGGCTCGCCGTCGGCGTACGCCGTGATGCCCGGCGACTCGATCCGCACCGAACGGCCGCGCAGCGCGCGCACCGCGGGGTGCCCTACATGGGTGCCCTTGGACAGCTTCGGGAACAGCTGCAGCAAGGTCAGCCGGGAGACCGGCTTGATGATCGTGACGTCCAGCAGCCCGTCGTCGATCTCGGCGCCGGCGCAGATCTGCAGGCCGCCGCCGTACGTCGGCCCGGTGCCGACCGCGACCAGCATGGCCGCGGTCTCGATCGACTCGCCGTCGACGGTCACGACGTACTCGAGCGGGGTGAACGTGCGGAGCTCGGCGAAGGTCGCGAGCGTGTAGCGGGAGCTGCCCTTCGGCCAGGACATCGCATTGGCGCGCTTGTTCACCAGCGAGTCGAAGCCGCCGGCCACGACCGTGGTGATGAACACGTCCTTCGCCGCCGCCAGGTCGATCGTGCGGGTCCGGCCGCCGATCACCAGGTCGGCCGCGGCGCCTGGATCCCCCAGCGGTACGCCGATGCCGCGGGCGAAGTCGTTGCCGGTGCCGGCCGGGATCACGCCGAACGGCATCCCGGAGTTGGCCAGCACCTGCGCACCCAGGTGGATCGTGCCGTCCCCGCCGATCAGCGCGACCGCGTCCGCGCCGGACTCCACCACCTCGGCGGCGATCCGCCCGACGTCGTCGGCGCAGGTGGTGGTGTGGACGTCGACGGTCAGGCCCGCGCCCGCCAGCCGTTCCCGCACCGAAGGCGCGATCCGCGCGCCACGACCCCGCCCGCTGGAGGGATTGACCACCAGCGCGATGCGCCGACTCACCGGACGCCCCTCGAACCCCCGCGCCGGAGGCGCGGTAGTAGTGCGGGCATCAATCCGCCAGCAGTTCTTCGTTGCGCACCTTGCGGCGTTTGTCGTTGATCCGGGCGATCACCTCGGAGGCGAAGAACAGCACGCACATCGGGATCGCCAGCAGGCACATCGTGAACGGGTCACCGGACGGCGTCGCGACCGCGGCGAACACGAAGATCACCAGGATGATGTACGGCCGGAACTTGGCCAGCGCCGACGCCGGCACCACGCCGACCATGTTCAGCAGCACGACCACCAGCGGGATCAGGAACGCGACGCCGAACACCAGCAGGGTCCGGATCACGAAGTCCAGGTACTTGCCGAGCTCGATCAGGTTCTGCACCTGCTCCGGGGTGAAGCCCAGCAGGATGCTGATGCCCTTCGGCAGCGTCCAGTAGCCGAGCGCGATACCGGTCGCGAACAGCGGCGCGGCGATACCGGCGAACAGGTACGCCCACTTCTTCTCGCTGCGGTGCAGGCCCGGCGCGATGAACGCCCAGAGCTGGTACAGCCAGATCGGCCCGGCCGCGATCAGCCCGAGCAGCGCGGACACCTTGATCCGGAACGTCAGCGGGTCGCCGACCCCCTGGAAGGTGAGCTGCGGCTTCAGGCCGCGGTCCTCCGCGAACGGCCTGACGGCCGTCTCGAACGGGTCCTTCAGGATCGCGAGCGCCGGGTAGTACACAAACCAGGCGACAACCGTGCACACCACGATCGCGAGCACACTGATGAGCAGCCGGTTACGGAGCTCGACAATGTGTTCGCGCAGGGTCATCCGACCCTCTGGGTCCCTCGGGCGGCGGTCTTCCTTCGCCTTCCGTCGCCCGAACCTCACCATCGACACAAGTGGGGCGTTCTGTTCAGTTCGCCGTGTGCGTGGGCGGCAAGCCGTCGCCCGGCGCCTGGCCGTTCGCCTGGTTCGGCTGTGCCTGGGCCTGCTGAACCGGCTGCTGTACCTGGGCCGGCTGCTGCGAGGCCTCGTCGGTCAGCTCCGCGTCCTTCTTCCGCGGACCGACCTCGTCCTCCCAGATCTTCTTCGACTTGCCGAGCTGCTTGACCAGCTGCGGAAGCTTCGCCGAACCGAACAGCAGCACGACGATCGCGAGGATCACGAGCCACTCTGCGCCTTGGGGCATACCGAGGAGCGGTGCTGCCATGTCGATCTCCCTTTCAACATCTCAACTCGGACTCGAGCCTGAGTTCGTGGCCGAATACTACGCCGGAGCGTGCGCATCCTCACGGGTCTGTCCAGACCCGGCCGCGGATCGCGACTGCGCTGCGTCCAGCTTGGACTGGGCGGCGACCAACTCACGCGTCAGTGCCTTGCCCTGGCGCCACAGCTTCAGCGCGAGCAGGGCGAGGACGATTGTCCACACCACCACGACCGCGATGAAGAGCAGGAACCAGTACATACCCAGGAGCCTAGCCGGTTCCGGCCGCGGGCCCACGACCTACGGTGCGTCTCCGCGGACAACGGTGCCGGAACGTGATGGTAAAACCGAGTGTCGCGCAGGGTCTTCCGACGGGCTGAGAACGGGCTGAAAACGGGCTGAAGGGTGTGTGGATGAGGCGGATCGGGGTGACGGAGCGGCGGGCCCGGCTGGGGCGCCGGCACCGGCTCGGCGCTGGCTGCCAGGCAGCGGACCCGGTCGAGGCCGCCGCGTCGATGGTCGCGCTGCACGCGACCGATCCGGCCACCGTGCACCTGAGTGTGGCCGCACGGGTTCCGGGGAGTGAGGTCGCGAGCACGGAGCGTGCACTGTACGACGACCGCGCGCTGATCCGGATGCTGGGCATGCGCCGGACGGTGTTCGTCGTACCGACGCCGTTCGCGCCGGTCGTCCAGGCGGCATGCACGGACGACATCGCGGTGAAGCAGCGGAAATTGCTCGTCAAGCACCTGGCCGAGGCGGGAGTCGCCGAGGACGCCGAGACCTGTGGTCGCTGGCTCGCGACCGTCGAGGAGTCCACGGCGACCGCACTGGCGCTGCGGGGGTCGGCCACCGCGCAGGAGCTGGCCTCCGACGAGCCGCGGCTGCGGACCCGGCTGAGCATGGCGGCCGGCAAGTCGTACGCCGCTCAGCCGTACGTGACGAGCCGGGTCCTGTTCCAGCTCTCCGCTGAGGGCCGGATCGTCCGCGGCCGACCGCTGGGCACCTGGTTGAGCGGCCAGCACCAATGGTCACCGTCCGCGGACTGGCTGCCCGGCGGGCTCGGCGACAAGCCGCCGGCTGAAGAGGCGCGTACGACGCTCGCACGGGCGTGGCTGACGTCGTTCGGCCCTGGTACTTCCGCTGACCTGCAGTGGTACGCCGGTTGGACGCTCGGGCAGACCCGTAAGGCGCTCGCGGCGGTGGACGCGGTCGAGGTGGAGCTGGACGACGGCCAGGTCGGCTACGTGCTGCCTGACGACGACGCCCCCGAGGAACCTGTCGATCCCTGGGTGGCGTTCCTGCCCGGCCTGGATCCGACGCCGATGGGCTGGAAGGACCGCGGCTGGTTCCTCGGCCCGCACAAGTCCAAACTGTTCGACACCACCGGCAACGTCGGCCCGACGATCTGGTCCGACGGCCGCATCATCGGCGGCTGGGGTCAGCCCGAGTCCGGCGAGGTCCGGTACGAGCTGCTGGAGGACGTCGGCGCCGACGTGACCGCACTCGTCGAGGCCGAAGCGTCCCGCTGGACCACCTGGCTCTCCGGCGTCCGCGTCACCCCTCGCTTCCGTTCCCCTTTGGAGAGAAAGCTCAGCCTGGGCTAGACGTCGTACGCGGAGAGGGCGTCGCGGGCGGTGGCGGCGATCTGGGTGGTGAGGTCGGGCGGGTCGAGGACCGTGGCGGCACCGCCGAGGCGGAGGACCAGGCGTTGCAGCCAGTTGGTGTCGGCGACCCGGAGTTTGACGATCAGGGAGTTCTCCGGGCCTTCTTCGACGGACTCGTTCGGGTAGTACTCCGCGACCCAGCGCGCGGGCGGGGCCAGGCGGAGGGTGGCCAGGAGGTCCTGTTCGGAGGGCTGGAACATGCCGTTCGACAGGTCGCGCGGGGTCGCCTCGGGCGGTGGTTCGCTCGGCAGGTCGAGAAGTTTGACGTCCGCGATCCGGTCCAGCCGGAACAGCCGGACGTCCTCGGCCAGGCGGCACCAGGCCTCGAGGTACGTGCGCCCTTCCGACACCACGAGCCGCATCGGGTCCACGTCCCGCTCGGTCGTCTCGTCGCGCGACGGTACGTCGTACGTGAGGTGCAGGCGGCGCTTGGTCGCGAGGCCGCGGTTGACGATCTCGGCGATCTCCGGCGCGGCCGGCTCGACGTGGACGTGGGCCGCGGCGCCCTCGCTCGCGGCGGCAGCCTCACCGGCGGCGCGTTCCAGCTTCGCGATCGCGCGGTCGACGGCGTCCCGGTCCGGGCCGGCGGTGACCTCGCGCAGCGTGCGGAGGGCGGTCAGCAGCGCGAGCGCCTCGTCCGCGGCCAGTCGGAGCGGCCGGGCCAGGTAGTCCGCGTTGTTGATGTGGATGACGCCGTCGCCCTCGGCGGCCTCGATGTCGATCTCGATCAGGTCGCCCATCTGCGCACCGGGCAGCCCGCAGAACCACAGCACCTTCAGGTCCGCGATGATCTGCTTCGGCCGGACGCCGAACTCCTTGGCGACGTCGTCGACGCGGGCGCCGTCGTTCTCCCGCAGGTACGGGACGAGCGCCAGCAACCGCTGCACCTGGTCACGTGCGTTACTCATGCGCCGGCCACCGTCCGCAGCCGCCACAGCACACCGTCCAGTACGTCGCCCGGGCCTTCCACGACCGCGTCCGACCCGTACGACGCGATCTCCTCGGCCAGCACCGACGAGTCCGCGTACGGGACGTGCAGCAGGTCCCAGCCCTCCTCGTACGGTTCGATCGCGTTCGCGCGTCGCCGCAGGCTCACACAGGATCCGGTCCGCGCCCGCACCTTCGCCTCGGACGTCGGCCGCGGCGGGGCCAGCTCGGTCACCAGCGACCGCAGGTCCGTCCCCTCCGGCACCGTGAACGCGCCGGGCTCCCCCACCGTCTTCACAGCGCCGCCGATCCGCGACATCCGGAACATCCGGGTCGCCTGCCGGTCGCGGTCGCGCCCGACGACGTACCAGCGGCCGTGCCAGGAGACGATCCCCCACGGCTCCAGCGTCCGGGTGGTCGGCTCGGACGCGCCGCTGCGCAGGTGCTCGAACCGGACCGCCTGGCGCGCCACCACGGCCGCCCACAGCGGGTCGAACGACGGCTCGGACGCGCCGACGTGCGGCTCGATCGCGCTGAGCGCCGACTGGTCGGTCTGGATGCCGGCCGCCTTCAGCTTCAGCACCGCGGAGGTGGTCGCCTCGGACAGGCCGGCGTGCTGCCAGACCCGGGCGGCGACGCCCAGTACGGCGGCCTCGTCCGGCTCCAGGTGCACCTCGGGGAGCTCGAACACGTCGCGGCGGATCCGGTACCCGACCTCGTCGGAGAAGAACTTGTCGATGGTGCCCATCTCGATCGGGATGCCGAGATCGCGCAGCTCGTCCTTGTCCCGCTCGAACATCTTCTCGAAGGCGTCGTCGGTCTGCCCCGCGTACCCCTCGACGACCTCGCGGATCCGCTCCTTGGTCACATAGGTGCGCGCGACCAGGAGGCAGATGACCACGTTGAGCAGCCGCTCACTCTTCCGCGCCGACACCCGTCCACCTTACGGCCTCAGGCGTCCAAAACCCGCCTTACCGCACCGAAACTTCGAACACGGGTTCGACCCCAGTAGGGTCAGCACGTGATTCGTTGGCGGGACGGTGTGGTGACACAGGTCGGGCGGAGCTGGGCCGGAGCGCTCGAGCTGAGCGTGACGGTCGGCGAACAGACTGTGCGCGCCTTGGCGTACCCAGAGCTCGTCGGTACGCCGGTCGCGGGCGACCGCGTGCTGTTGAACGTAGGCGCCCTGGACCGCGGCCTGGGTACGGGCGGGTACGCCCTGGTGGTCGCCGTACCGGACAGGCTCCCGGAGGACCCGCCGGAGCACGGGCACCTGGTGAAGGCGCGCTACACGCCACTACAGGCCATGGTGATGGGCGCGGACGAGCAGGACTCCCCTGACCACGACGTACTGCGAGACGCCGACGACCTCTTCGGTACGCCGGTAGTCGTTGCGGATCTGCACTCCGCGCTACCGGCGGTGCTGGCCGGTGTCTACGAGGCCCGGCCGACCACACGCGTCGTCTACGTGATGACGGACGGCGGTGCGCTTCCCCTGGCGTTCTCCCGGAGTGTCGCGACGCTGCGGGACGCCGGCTGGCTCAGCGGCACCGTGACCGTCGGCCAGGCGTACGGCGGAGACCGCGAGGCGGTAACGGTCCACACCGGGCTGCTGACCGCCGTACAGGTGCTGGCAGCCGAGCTGGTCGTCATCACGCAGGGCCCGGGCAACCTGGGGACAGGTACGCGCTGGGGCTTCTCCGGGGTGCAGTCAGGCGAGGCCGTGAACGCCGTCGGCACCCTAGGCGGCCGGGCAGTCGCCTCACTCCGTATCTCCGAGGCAGACCCGCGGCCGCGGCACCGTGGCATCTCCCACCACAGCCTGACCGCGTACGGGCGGGTAGCGCTCCAGCCGGCCGATGTCGTCGTACCGGATCTGGCTGGGGACTTCGGCGACGCAGTACGGGACGCGGCCGAGCCTTTGAAGGCCAGGCACCGCGTGGTCCGCGTTGGCGTCGACGGGCTGTACGAGGCGATGCAGTCTGCCCCAGTGAAGCTGTCGACGATGGGCCGCGGCCTGGACGAGGACCGCGCGTACTTCGAGGCCGCTGCCGCCGCCGGACGCCATGCCGCCGGGCTGGTGGACGTGCCTGCGCGTAGCTGAGCAGTGGATCCAGGTCTACCCGGGCTGGGGTCGCAGCACTCCTGATCGGGAGGCCGGCCGCAGGGACAGTGGTGGTATGAACAGCACCAAGCACCGCAACCTCACGATCCACGACGTCGCCCGGCCGGAGCCGCCACTGGCCGTCCGGGGAGCGACCACGCTGTGGCTCGCCGCCGTCGGTGCGGGTGTCGCCGAGTCCGTCCTCGGTGTCGCCGGCGCGATCGCCGGCGGCGCCCCGCTGCTCGGCCTGCTGATGCAGGTCGCCTTCCGGGTGATCGTGTACGGCGGCCTGTTCGTCGTCATCGACCGCTACTTCCGGCCCGGTGTCGGCTGGTCCCGCTGGCTGCTCACCGGCCTGCTCGGCACGGTCGGCATCGCGTCCCTGGTGGTCGGCCCGATCGGCTGGCTGCTGCACGACGGCGACTTCGGATCCGTGCACTGGTCGGCCTCGTTCATCGCCTTCGGCGCGATCCGCTGCGTGCACGTGACCGCGGTGATCACCGCGATCCTGCTCAGCTTCCAGCCCGACGCGAACCGCTGGTTCAGCCGCCGCGCGGTCCGCCGCACCCGCTGAAACGCCGAAGGACCGGCCCCCGCGGTGGGAGCCGGTCCTTCGACGGCGTTCTACTGGCCGGTCGTCTTCGGGGCCGGGAAGGCGTTCAGGACGTCGATGACCGCGAACGCGTTGACCGTCTTGCCGGCCTGGTCCTTCGACGCCGGGAGCTCGACCAGGACGCGGCTGCCGATCGGGACGCCGGCCAGGCCGTCGAGCGCTCCGGTCTGGCCGTTCGGGCCGGGACCCACCTGCAGCTGGTCGGTCGGCGCGGCCGGCTGGGCGGCGCTCTGCGCGGTAGCCGGCTGCGCGTCCCAGGTGCTGGCCTGCTTCTTGCCGGTGTAGTCGTACACCACGTAGCGGCCGATCAGCTGGCTGGACTTCTCGATCGGCTTGCCCTTGCCGAGCGCGAACACGATCGGCTTGCCGGGCTTCGCCGGCGGCTTGGTGCCGGGCGCCACGGTGACCTTCGGCTCGGCGTTCAGAGGGCCGGTGACGCTGATCTTGGTCGGCGTCGACGGGGTCACCGTGGTGGCGTCCAGCGGGGTGTCGTTCGCGGCCGCGCCGACCAGGTCGACGACGAAGATCAGCGTGTCGTCACCCTTGATGCCGGCCTGCGAGTTGCCCTGGGACTTGTAGCCCTTGTCGGACGGGATCGAGAGCAGCACCCGGCTGCCGATCTTCTTGCCGACCAGGCCCTCGTCCCAGCCGGAGATGACGCCGCCGACCCCGATCGGGAACGACGACGGCGCGCCGCGGTCGTAGGAGTTGTCGAAGACCTTGCCGTCCCGCCAGATCTGGCCGAGGTAGTTCGCGGTGAGCAGCTCGCCCTTCTTCACCTCCGGGCCGTCGCCCTCCTTGAGGACCTCGGTGACCAGCTGCTTGTCGGGGTCGCCCTGGCGGTGCGTGATGGTCGGTTTCTGCCCGAAGTCCGAGGTCACCTTGAAACCGGCGGCGTCGAAATCGTTCTTCTTGTCCGATCCGCACGCCACCAGGGAGGACCCCAGAGCCGCGACAACGACCAGACTCAACAGCTTGCGCACGAAACCAGCACCTCGAACCATCCCGGCGCTGAAGTTTGCGCCGATTGCCTCCGGTCAACGACGCGGACCACCCTAGCTTGCGGATTCAACCGGATGAGCAGCCGCCCGAGTCACCATTGCGTCACACCACGCACAGTCACAGCGGTCAGAAACCCACGGCGTTGTGCGGGGCACGGTCAGGGCGCAGCAGCGCATCCAGGCGGGAGACGGCGCCGGGTGTGTGTTCGACGACACGGCGCGAGTAGGCGAACTCACTCGCGCGTACGCCGCCGAGGTACAGCGAGCCCAGCTCGTTCACGCCGAGCGTGAGGTCCGCGGCCCGGTCGGTCGCCGTACAACTGGCGCCGTCCGGCCCCGCGTCCAGCAGCCATCGCCCCGACTCCACCTCCAACACCAACGTGTCGGTCGCGGCGTACGTGCGTGCTTCCAAAGCAGCCCGTACGTCGAGAATCCGCAACCACAGGTTGTCCCGGGTCCGCGTGAGCTTGAGCGCCCGCGGGTTGGTCAGCATCCACCGCAGCGGCTCGTCCACGGGCCTGCGGGCGGCTACGACCCGCCTGGTCAGGTCGAAGTCGAGCAGCAGGCCCCAAAGCGCTCGGTAAGCATCAGCCGTCAACGCCTCGAGAGCCTCCACCTGGAGTACGCCGACCCGCGCCGGGTCCGGCGACCACGGCAACCGGAAGATCGCGGCGCCGTCCACCGCACCGGACGCGTCACGATGTAGCAGGTGATGCGCCGGACCGGAGCCGTCCGCCGGCAGCCCGCCCAGCCCGTCCCACTTGCCCGGCAAGGGGCTGATCTCCCCCACACGCTCGGCCCGCACCTGCTCGTGCAGCACCGGCCACACCTCACCGGCGACCGCGGCGTCCACCAACTCCAGCCCTCCCGGATCCGTGAACTCGTCCCGGAACACCACGTCGCTACGCCGTACCTCCCACCGGTGCTGGAACGTGGCCGGCGAGAACCCGTACCTCCCGTAGATGGTCCCCTCACTGGCACTCAGCCCCGCCAGGAACTCACCACGCTCCCGGCAGTCGTCCAGCATCGCCGCCATGATCTTCCGCAGCAGCCCGCGCCGCCGGTACGTCGGCAGCACGGCCGTGGAGGTCACCCCGCCGAGTGCCACCTGCCGGCCGCCCGGAACGGTGAGCTGGACCGAGACGATCGCAGATCCGCCCGCGAGCTTCCCGTCCACGAACGCGGCCTGCGGGCGGAACCAGTCCGCCTGCAGTTGCTCGGCGTACCGCTCGATGTCGGCAGCGGTCTTCGGGACCTGCGGCGGCCAGGCGGCGCTCCCGGCGTACCAGGCCGACGGCTCGGGCTCCTCCTGCGGAAAGCCGTTCACGTACGGCAGGACGCGAAAATAATCGGATGCCTCAGCCGGTGTCACCGGCCGGATCTCGGTCGTCATGCGCTCTTTCTAAGCAGCGCACGACAACCCAGCACTTCATTTAGTCGGCACCTACATGCTCGCGATGAGCTTTTCGACTCTTTCGTCGTGGGACTTGAACGGGTCCTTGCAGAGCACGGTCCGCTGGGCCTGGTCGTTGAGCTTCAGGTGCACCCAGTCGACGGTGAAGTCCCGGCGCCGTTCCTGGGCCCGCTTGATGAACTCGCCGCGCAGCCGGGCCCGCGTGGTCTGCGGCGGCACCGACTTGGCCTCGAAAACCCGGAGGTCGTCGACGACCCGGGTGACCGCGCCCTTCCGCTCGAGCAGGTAGTACAGCCCGCGCGGGCGGTGGATGTCGTGGTACGCCAGGTCGAGCTGCGCGACCCGCGGGCTGGCCAGGCCGAGGTTGTTCTGCGACCGGTAACGCTCGATCAGCCGGTACTTGATCACCCAGTCGATCTCGCGCTCGATCCCGGACAGGTCGCCGGACTCGATCGCCTTCAGCGTCCGCTCCCACAGCGACAGCGCCCGCTCCACGGCCGGCGTGCCGAGCTCGCGGCGGTCGACGAAGTCCCGCGCCTTGGTCAGGTACTCGGTCTGGATGTCGAGCGCCGACGCCTCGCGGCCGTTCGCCAGCCGGACCTCGCGGCGACCGGTCATGTCGTGACTGATCTCCCGGATCGCCCGGATCGGGTTGTCCAGGGTCAGGTCGCGCATCACGATGCCGGCCTCGATCATCCGCAGCACCAGGTCGGTGCTGGCCACCTTGAGCAGCATGGTGGTCTCGGACATGTTCGAGTCACCGACGATCACGTGCAGCCGGCGGAACCGCTCCGCGTCCGCGTGCGGCTCGTCGCGGGTGTTGATGATCGGCCGGGACCGGGTGGTCGCGGACGACACGCCCTCCCAGATGTGCTCGGCGCGCTGGGACACGGAGTACACCGCGCCGCGCGGTGTCTGGAGCACCTTGCCGGCACCGCAGATCAGCTGCCGGGTGACCAGGAACGGGATCAGCACGTCGGCGAGCTTCGCGAAGTCGCCGTGCCGGCTGACCAGGTAGTTCTCGTGGCAGCCGTAGCTGTTGCCTGCCGAGTCGGTGTTGTTCTTGAACAGGTAGACGTCACCGAAGATGCCTTCGTCGTGCAGCCGCTTCTGCGCGTCCACCAGCAGGCCCTCGAGGATCCGCTCACCGGCCTTGTCGTGCGCGATCAGGTCGGTGACCGAGTCGCACTCACCGGTGGCGTACTCCGGGTGCGAGCCCACGTCCAGGTACAACCGGGCGCCGTTGCGGAGGAAGACGTTGCTGCTCCGTCCCCAGGACACGACACGCCGGAAGAGGTACCGCGCGACCTCGTCCGGGGTCAGTCGCCGCTGCCCGCGGAACGTACAGGTGACGCCGTACTCGTTCTCGAGACCGAAGATTCGCCGGTTCACATCACCCACAGTACGGCGCCCTTCCGACAATGGGGTGCCGTCCCAGGCGCGCCGTCGTACCCCGTTATGCCTTTGATGCTCGCAACAATGGTCCGGCCGCCCGCATCGGTACCTGTGACGAAAGGTGTTCAGATGATCAGATTCGGGCGAAGGCTCGCTGCCGGGGTGCTGCTCGCCGGCGGTCTCGCCGCCGCTCCGGCCGGTGCCGCACCGGCCACTACCACCGCAACAACCGCGACCGCCGAGGCGTGCTCGCTGCGGCTCGGCTCGGTCACCACCGGTGGCGACCACACCGTCCAGACCATCACCGCTGCCCCGTCAGCGAGTGCCCGCAAGGTCGGGCCGAAGGACCTGTACCCGGACGGCCAGGCGCACCTGCCTACCGCCGTCCGGACTTCGTTCCAGCCGTGGGACGGCCTCGAGCAGCGCGAGGGTCTGGTGGTGCTCGGGGTACGGATGTACGCGACGAGCTACTTCGCCGACGCCACCGGCACAGCGGTCGTGCCGGGGAGTCTGAAGCAGACGCTGATCGGTGGGGGCTGGGACGACCTGCACAAGTACGTCGAGCTCAGCCATGCCGCCCCCGGAGGAATCGAGCGGTCGAACGTCTACTCGCTGATCGACCAGTTCACCGACGGGCTGATCGCCCGCTGGACGGTCACGCCCAGCGGCTGGAAGTACTACACGACGTTCGGCGGCTTCAAGGCTGTCAAGACGATGACCCTGATCGGCCAGGGCAGCACATACGACACCTTCCTAGCCACGACGCACGGTGGCGCCCTGTACACCGTCAGGGTGCCGACCGGCTCCGGGAAGCCCGTGGTGACCAAGGTCCGCACGTCGACGTGGCAGGGCTTCGAAACGCTCATCGCCGAGAAGTGTGGCAATTACGGGACCCTTCTGCTCGGCATCGACAAGGACACTGGTGCCGGCTACCTGTACGCCGTCGGACACGCGAACGGAACCGCGACAGTGATCAAGGGACTGGGCAAGGTCCCGACCACGTTCCCGGCCTCTGACTCGTACTTCCGGTACTACAACGCCGGGACCGTCCTCACCGGCGCCTGACGTGCCCTACGGCTCCACCCGGGGCTGGAACTCCGGGTGGAGATGCACTGACGCCTACTGACGCGCCCGTCCGCGGCTGGCACCGTCGGCGGCATGAGACGACGTACCTTCCTCACCGCATCCGCCAGCACCGCCGCCTCAGCGCTGACCGGGATCCGGACGGCGTCCGCGGCCACCGACCGCACCCTGCGCCTCCCCGCCCCGACCGGCGCGTGGCCCGTCGGTACGACGACCCGCGCGCTGACCGACCGGACGCGCTCCGACCCGTGGAACGGCTCTCCCACCCGTGAGATCGCGTTGACCGTGTTCTACCCGGCAACCGGCGTACGTGGATGTCAACGCGCTCCACAGCTCGCCCCCACCGCGGCTGACGTGTTCAAGCAGTTGGACGCCGGCGTACTGCATCCAGAGCTCCCCACGAGCGGTGTCGACTGGGCCGCCACCCTGACTCACTCGTACGTCGACGCACCCGCTCTGCCCGGACGACGCCCGACCCTGCTCTACAGCCCGGCCGGTGCGGACCCGCGGACCGTCGGCACGTCACTGGCCGAGGACCTGGCGAGCCACGGGTACGTCGTGATCACCATGGACCACCCTGGTGAGGCCAGCGAGGTCGTGTTCCCCGACGGACGGCTGCGGACCATCGAGATCAGCCCGGCTGTGCAAACGGACCCAGTGCAGTCGCGGTTGATGATGGACACGCGCTTCGCGGACATGCGCTTCGTACTGGAGCAGTTGGAAGGGCCCGTGGGCGTGTACGGGCACTCGGCCGGCGGTGCGACTGCCGCTGTGTCGTTGGCACACCCGAAGGTGCGTGCCGCCATCAACCTGGAGGGCTACCTCGACGCGCTTGACGGTGAGCTCTACACGATCGCGAAGAAGCCCTTGCTGCTGGCAGGAACCGATGGCTTCCGTGACGCCCGTTTCGATCGCACCTGGTCGGCGGTGATGGCCCAAGGCGGCCCGGTACGCCGGGTGCAACTGTCGGACGCCAACCACTGGATCTGGACGGACTACGCCGCGCTGGCACCCCAACTGCAGCGAGCCGGGCTCATGACCGCAGCTCAACGGGCCGAGCTGATCGGCAGGTCCGCGTGCGCCGTGCCCGAAGTACGGCGGCTGGTCCGTGGATTCTTCGACCTAACCTTTCGGCGTTGACGTGCATCGAGGTGGGTGACACG
The DNA here is from genome assembly GCF_040682535.1 of Kribbella sp. NPDC051137. Classification (NCBI taxonomy): domain Bacteria; kingdom Bacillati; phylum Actinomycetota; class Actinomycetes; order Propionibacteriales; family Kribbellaceae; genus Kribbella; species Kribbella sp. NPDC051137. The sequence goes on along the minus strand of NZ_JBFBBI010000002.1, from coordinate 43,783 downwards.
ACTCTCCGAAGGAGGCCGGATGGCCAGAACGGCGATCGCCGTGGGGGCGGTGATGACGGTGGCAGGGCTGATCCCGGTGCCCGCGCAGGCCGCCACTCAGCAGGCAACAGCTGCCTGTTCGATGACCCTGGGCACCGCGACCGTGCAAGGCGATCACAAGTTCCAGCGGATCACCGCGACCGCACCGGTCACGGTCGGAGCACCGCATGTGGGGCCGAAGGCGCTGTTCCCGGTGGACCAGGTACGACTCGCGTCGTCGGTCGGCTGGGAGCCGGATCCGCCGACAGGCATGGCGAACAGCGGGTACGTACGGATCGTCAACGACCTCTACCGGTTCAGGTACGTCACCGACACCACGACAGGCCAGCTCGACCCGACGTCGTTCCAGAAGACGAAGGTGGGCGGCGGCTGGATCCACCAGACGTACTTCGAGAAGTCGACGAGCCACACGTACGCCCTGGAAGGCAACGTCATCACGCGCTGGACAGTGGAGGGGTCCGCCTGGCGCAACAAAGCGACGTACACCGGGTTCTCGGCGGTCAAAACGATGGCGCTGATCAGCCAGACGCGGACGTACGACACGTTCCTGGCCAACACGCGCGGCGGGGCGCTCTACACGATCCGCATCCCGTCGAGCGGTGCTCCTGTGGTCAAGAAGGTGCGTACGGCGACCTGGCAGAAGTTCGAGACGCTCGTCGCGGAGAAATGCGGCAAGCAGAGCACCCTGCTGCTGGCGATCGACAAGGACAGCAGGAAGGGCTACCTGTACGCCGTGAGCCACGCGAACGGCGCGGCCACCGTCATCAAGGGTCTCGGCCAGGTCGGCGATCAGCTGGAGGCCCCTGAGGACAAGACGCACTTCCGCTACTACCCGTCGAGCACAGAAGCGGACGCGCAGCTCTACGGAGAGTGACTTGAGTGCCTGGTGACACTGGAATCACCAGGCAACCAAGGGGTAGACCGTGACCCGGACCCGAGTGGCTATCGCGGACGACGACGTGCTGCTGCGCGAGGGACTTGCCAGCCTGCTCGAGCGATCCGGGTTCACGGTTCTCGGTACGGCGGGCGACGGTCCCGAGCTGCTGGAGCTGGTACGTCGGCACGGGCCGGACCTGGTCGTCGTGGACATCCGCATGCCGCCGGAGCACCTCACCGAGGGGCTGGACGCGGCGGACGTGATCCGCCGCGAACGCCCGGACACCGCCGTCGTGCTGCTGTCGGCACACGTCGAGGTCGAGCACGCCCTGCAGCTGATGGCAGCTGGACACGGTGTGGGGTATCTGCTGAAAAGCCGCGTGACCGACGTCGACGAGTTCCTCGAAAGCCTCCGCCGCGTTGCCCGTGGCGGGTCCGTCGTCGACCCGGCGTTGGTGCAGGAGCTGGTCGACGCGCAGCACCGCAACGATCCCCTGGGCGTACTGAGCGAGCGCGAGCGGGAGGTGCTCGCGCTCGTCGCACAAGGCCGTTCGAACGCCGGGGTGGCCCGTCGGCTCTGGGTCACCGAAGGGACCGTGGAGAAGCACGTCCGCAGCATCCTGACCAAGCTGGATCTCCCGGAGACCACAGACGACCACCGCCGTGTCCTGGCCGTCCTGAGGTACCTGGACGGTCGCTGATGAACCGCCACGCCGGCGTTGCCGGACGGGTGGTGATCGCCAGCGGACTGCTGATGGTGCTGGTCGGCTCCGGCTTCGTCGTACTGCTGGTGTCTGTGCAAGGCCTGCGTACGTCGGAGCACCAGGCGCAGCACACGTCCGCAGTACTGACCAGTGCGCACCAGGTAGAGCGGCTGGTGTCCGACCTGGCCACGGGGCAGCGTGACTTCGTCATCACCGGGCAGAAGAAGTTCTTACAGCCGTGGGAGCAGGCCGCCGAGGCTCTGCCCGCACAGACCAAGTCGCTGCTGCAGCTGGTCGCAGGCAGCCCCGACGAGGTCGCGCGAGTGCGGGAGGCAGACCGGAGAATCACGTCGTACCTGCAGGACTACTCGCTCCCGCAGGTCGAGGCCACCCAGAAGGACCCCGACTCGGCCCGGACCGCGACGGCCATTGCCGAAGGCACCCAACGCGTCAACACGATCCGGTCGGTGCTCGACGCGCTGATCACGTCCGAGCAGCAGCTGTCCGCAACCCAGCAGCAGCGCACGGACACGATCGCGGACCGCGCGGTCGTGGCGGCGGTCGAGGGCCTGTTCGGTTCGGTCGTCCTGGTGCTCGGGTTCACGATGTACCTGACCCGCGCCATCGTCCGGCCGGTCCGGGTGACCGCCGAGATGGCGAACCGGCTGGCCGCGGGCGACCTCGCCGTACGGGTGCCGGAGACCGGCGTCGGGGAGATCCGCACGCTGGAGCGGACCTTCAACACGATGGCGGCCTCCCTCGGCCGGGCGAACGCGGACCTGGAGGCGTCCCGGGCCCGGATCGTGCGGTCCGCGGACGAGACCCGGCGGCGGATCGAGCGCGACCTGCACGACGGCATCCAGCAGCGGCTGGTCTCGCTCGCCCTCGACGTCCGCGCCCTGCAGGCGGACGGCGCGCCCGCCGAACTCGATGGCGTGGCCAACGGTTTGGCGGCGACCCTGGACGAGCTCCGGGAGATTGCCCGCGGCATCCATCCGGCGATCCTCACCGAGGGCGGGATCGGGCCGGCCGTCCGGATGCTCGCCCGCCGTTCGAAGCTCCCGGTCGAGGTCACGGTCGACGTACCGGCCCGGCTGCCCGAACCGGTCGAGGCCGCCGCGTACTACGTGGTCTGCGAGGCGCTGACCAACGCCGCCAAGCACGCGGACGCCTCCGCCGCGGTGGTCGACGTACGGCTCGAGCGCGACCGGCTGCGGCTCTCGGTCCGCGACGACGGCCGCGGCGGTGCGGACCCGGCGAAGGGTTCCGGCCTGGTCGGGCTCGCCGACCGGATCGCGACGCTCGACGGCACACTCGCAGTCGAAAGCCCTTCAGGTAAAGGCACTACGCTCACCGCCACGCTGCCGCTGTAGTACAGGCAGCAGGAATGCCACCGCGGTCCGGCGCTGCGATGCTGTAGCCATGCGGTGCGTGATCGTCGACGACAGCCGGCGCTTCCTGGACGCGGCTCATCGCCTGCTGGTCCGCGAGGGCGTCGCGGTCGTCGGTACCGCGACCACGACCGCCGAGGCCGCCGGACTGATCGGCCGGCTCCGCCCGGACGTCGTACTGGTCGACATCGACCTCGGCGGCGAAAGCGGGTTCGACCTGATCACCCGGCTGCGCGCGTCCGGCGAGTCGGCGCCGATGATCCTGATCTCCAGCCACGCCGAGCAGGACTACGCGGAGCTGATCGCGGCCAGCCCGGCGATCGGGTTCGTCGCCAAGACCAGCCTGTCCGCGGGTGCGATCCGCCGCCTTCTCAACGGTTGATCAGGCTGTCTTTCCACGGCGTACGACAGCGTCGAAACCGGCCGCCAGCAGCAGTACGGCGCCTGTGACGACCCACTCGTAGCCGGACGAGTTCGAGCCCTGGATCAGGTCGCTCATCCCGTTGATGATCACCGCCACCACGAGACCGCCGAGGACCGCGTCGATCATCCGCCCGCGGCCGCCGAACAACGACGTACCGCCGATCACCGCGGCGCCGACCGCCAGCAGCAGCGTGTTGCCGGCGCCCGCGTTCGACTGCACGGATTGCAGCAGCGACGCCGCGACCAGGCCGGAGACCGCCGCCATCCCGGAGCAGATCACGAACACCGAGATCCGGATCCGGGAGACCGCGACGCCACCGCGCCGGGACGCCTCCTCGTTGCCGCCGACGGCGTACACGTGCCGCCCGTACCGCGTCCGGCTGAGCGTGAAGTGCCAGACCACGAACAGCAACGCCAGCAGTACGACGACCCACGGCTCGCCCTGCGCCTTGCTGCTGAAGAACGCGTTGCTGATCAGGTTCCGGTTGATGCCCATCTCGTAGGTGAACGCGACGCCGAGGACGGCCACCCCGACCACCTTCGTGACGATCACCACCACCGGCGTCGCGGGCAGTCCGTTGTGCCGCCGCGACTGTGCATCGGTCAGCTTCACCGCGGCGTACCCGAGCACGAACACGCCGAGCAGGACCCAGCCCAGCCACAGCGGTACGAAGCTGTTCTCCAGCGAGATCAACGGCGTACCGGCCGGCAGCGTCACCGAGCCCTGACCGCCGATCAGGATCAGCGTCAGGCCCTGGAACGCCAGGAACGTCGCCAGCGTGATCACGAACGACGGGATCCCCGCCCTGGCCCGCAACCAGCCCATCACGAACCCGATCAGCAGCCCGACCGCGAGCCCGGCCAGGATCGCCAGCCACCAGTACCAGCCGTGCCGCAGCATCAGCACCGCGGTGATCGCCGAGCACAGCCCGCCGGTGGTCCCGGCCGACAGGTCGATCTCGCCGAGCAGCAGCACGAACACCAGGCCCATCGCCATCACGATGATCGGCGCCGCCTGGATCACCAGCGCCTCCAGGTTGTACGCGCTCAGGAAGCCCTGGTGGACGATCGCGAAGAACGCCGTGATCACGATCAGCCCGACGATCGCCGGCGCGGAACCCAGCTCACCGCCGCGCAGCCGGGCGAGGTAGTCGCGCAGGTAGGAACTCAGCGCGGCGACCTCACGATGCCGGGGCGCCTTGCCGTGCCGTTGTGTGTCGGCAACCACCGTGTTCATACGGCTCCCGCCAGTCCCAGGTCTCCCGATCGGCCGGACGTGATCAGCTCGACGACCTGCGTCTGCGTCACGTCGGAACGCCGTACCTGGGTCGCCATCCGGCCCAGGAACAGCACCGCGATCGAATCCGCCACCTGCATCACGTCGTTCATGTTGTGCGACACCAGGACGACCGCCACGCCGCGGTCGGCGAGCCGCCGGACCAGCTCCAGCACCTGCTCGGTCTGCGCGACGCCGAGGGCCGCGGTCGGCTCGTCCAGGATCACGATCTTGGAACTCCACAGCACCGACTTCGCGATCGCGACCGTCTGCCGCTGGCCGCCGGACAGGCTGGCCACCTTCTGCCGGACCGAACGCACCGTCCGGACCGACAGCGACGCCAGCGTCTGGGCGGCCAGCTGCTCCATCGAGTTCTCGTCCAGCGTGTGCAGCCGGCTGATCCGCTCACGGCCGAGGAACATGTTGCCGACGACATCGAGGTTGTCGCAGAGCGCCAGGTCCTGGTGCACGATCTCGATCCCCAGGTGCGCGGCGTCCCGCGGCTCGTGCAACTGCTGCGCCGTACCGTCGACCAGGATCTCGCCCTCGTCGATCCGGTAGATACCGCCGATGCACTTCACCAGCGTCGACTTGCCCGCGCCGTTGTCCCCGACCAGCGCGGTCACCTCGCCGGCCTCGGCGCCGAAGTCCACCGCCGTCAGCGCCCGCACCGGCCCGAACGACTTGCCGATGCCGTGCAGTTCAAGAGTCCTCACGGGATGTGGATCCCGTTCTCGCCGCACAGCTTCACCAGCGCGGGCGTCGGGCAGACCGACTTCGCGGGCACGTATCCGTCCGTCACCGGCAGCGCGACGTTCTTCTTCGTGATGATCGTCGGCGTCGCCAGGTACGACGGGACCTGACGGCCGCTCGCCGGATCCTTGATCGTGGCCGGCGCGGTCGGCTTCTGGCCGGACAGGATCTGCCCCGCCAGCTTGATCGCCACGTCCGCCTCACCGGCGACCGGCTTGTAGATCGTGAAGCACTGCGTGCCTGCCATCACGTTGTCCAGGCCGCCCGCGGTCGCGTCCTGACCGGAGACCGCCACCTTGCCGGACAGGTTCTGCGACTTCAGCACGTTGATCACCGACTGCGCCATGGTGTCGTTGGCGACCATCACCGCGCTCAGGTTCGGATTCTTGCCGAGCATCGTGGTGAACACCGCCTGCGCGGTCGCCGGGTCCCAGTTGCCGGTCTGGTCGCCGAGCTTCGTCCAGCCCTTCTGCTTGGACAGCACCGAGTTGTAGCCCTCCGCGAACAGCGTCGCGTTGTTGTCGGTCGGCGCGCCGTCGATCTCGACGTACCCGACCGCGCTCTTGCCCGCGACCTGCGGACAGGCGGTCAGCGCCGTGCCCTGTTCCTGGCCGACCTTCACGCCGTCGAACGAGACGTAGTACTCGGCGCTGCCGCCGGCTGTCAGCCGGTCATAGTCGATCGTCACCACGTTGTGCTGCTTGGCCAGCGACTCGATCGCCTTGCCGGACCCGGAGTCCAGGTTCGTCACCAGCAGGACGCCGACGCCCTTGTTGATCAGTGCCTGGGCCTGCGACTCCATGTTCGTCGCGCTGCCGTTGGCGTTGTCGATGTAGCAGGTCAGCTTGTTGTCGGTGCACTGCTTGCGCAGCTCGTTCGGGTCCGCCGACACCCAGCGGGGCGAGGTCGCGGTGTCCGGGAGCAGCACGCCGACCTTGGCGTTCGCCGGCGGCGCCGACGTGCCGCCGCCCGACGACGAGTTGTTGTTGTTGCCACAAGCAACGAGACCGGCCAGGAGTACCGCGGTGGTCCCGGTCAGTGCGACAGCTCTGGATGATGTTCGCATCGTGCGTCCTTCGTGATCGCCGCAGGTTCTCTCCCCGCCAGCATGCGGTCCGGTACGCCGTCACGTCCTCGGTGCAGGCCGGAACACCGCCGTACCTGCTAGCAGGGGGGTCGATCTCCAGGCAGCGTTAATGCACCGCCCGCGCACCGGAGCGATGGTGCGGGTATGGCCACTTCCATTGCACATCCCTCGACGGAGCGGAACCGGCCCGGACTACGACGGGACATCGGTTTCGTCGGCCTGATCTGGGCGTCCGAGGGATCGATCATCGGTTCCGGCTGGCTGTTCGGCGCGCAGGGTGCACTGGCGACGGCCGGCCCCGCGGCGATCATCTCGTGGGTGATCGGCGGTGTCGCGATCCTCATCCTGGCGCTGACACACGCCGAACTCGGCGGCATGTACCCGGTCTCCGGCGGGACGGCGCGGTTCCCGCACTACGCCTTCGGCGGCGCGGCCGGGGCGTCGTTCGGCTGGTTCTCCTGGCTGCAGGCGGCCACCGTGGCACCGATCGAGGTGCTCGCGATGATCACCTACGGCACCCACTACTCGTTCGCGAAGGGCTGGGAGCGGACCAGTGGCGGTCAGCACATCCTGACCGGACCCGGGATCGTGGCCGCGGTCGTCATCATGGCCGTGATCACCGCGATCAACTTCCTCAGCATCAGGCTGCTGGCGCGCACCAACAGCGTCGCGACCTGGTGGAAGGTCGGTATCCCGCTGCTGACCATCTTCGTGCTGGCGATCGCGCAGTTCCACGGCAGCAACTTCACCGCCGCCGACGGGTTCAACCCGGGCGGCGCGAAGGGCATCCTGTCCGCGGTCTCGACCAGCGGCATCATCTTCGCGATGCTCGGCTTCGAACAGGCCGACCAACTGGCCGGCGAGAGCAGCAACCCGCGGCGCGACATCCCGCGTGCGGTGATCGGCTCGATCGTGATCGGTGCGCTGATCTACATCGCTCTGCAGGTCGTGTTCCTCGGCGCGCTGCCCGCGTCGCAGGTCCAGGGCACCTGGGCGAGTGCGGCGTTCAACACGCTGACCGGTCCGTTCGCGCAGGTCGCCACCCTGGTCAGCCTCGGCTGGCTGGCCACGATCCTCTACATCGACGCGATCGTCTCGCCAGGCGGTACCGGCCTGATCTACATCACCGGCAGCTCGCGGGTCTCGTACGGGCTGAGCCGCAACGGGTACGTGCCGTCGGTGTTCGAGAAGACCAACGAGCGCGGCGTACCGTGGGTGGGCCTGATCACCGCGTTCGTGATCGGGTGCATCTGCTTCCTGCCGTTCCCGAGCTGGCGGTCGCTGGTCGGGCTGATCACCAGCGCCAGCGTGCTGATGTACGCCGGGGCGCCGCTCTCGCTCGGCGTGTTCCGCCGCCGGCTCCCCAACGAGAACCGCCCGTACCGGCTGCCGGGGGCGGTGTGGTTGTCGCCGCTGGCGTTCATCGTCGCGAACCTGCTGATCCTGTGGTCCGGCTGGGACACCGACTGGAAGCTCGGCGTCGCGATCCTGATCGGGTACGTGATCCTGGTCGCCAACCGGGTGTTCAAGATGAACCCGATCACGCCGCAGCTCGACCTGAAAGCCGCGCAGTGGCTGCCCGTGTACCTGATCGGGATGGGGCTGATCGTGTACCTGAGCGACTTCGGGCCACTCAAGCACCCGTGGTTCCCGCTCTGGTGGGACATCGGCGCGGTGGCGGTCTTCAGCCTGATCATCTACTACTGGGCGATCGCCGTCGCCCTGCCGGCGGAACGGATCACCGACATGGTCAACCAGGTCGTCCTGCCGGAGGAGGCGGATCTGCAGGTGTAGCTGATGGTTCGCCAGGCAGCTACAGCTCGACGAGATCGAGCAGTTGCCCGAGCTCCTTGGGATCGAGCTCGCGGAGCTCGCCGGTGTGCAGGTTGCCGCGGCGGACCGGTCCGATCGCGGTGCGGGTCAGCCGCTTCACCGGGTGGCCGACGGCGTCGAACATCCGTCGTACGATCCGGTTCCGCCCTTCGTGCAGGCTCAGCTCGATGAGGGTCCGGCCGGGGACAGTGGAGACGATCTTCACCGTGTCGGCGCGGGCCGGTCCGTCCTCGAGGTCGACGCCGTCCAGGAGTCTGCGCAGTACCGCCGGTTTGACGTTGCCGTCCACTTCGGCGACGTACGTCTTCGAGACCTCGTACGACGGATGCGCGAGGCGGTGCGCGAACTCACCGTGGTTGGTGAGCAGCAGCAAACCCTCCGTGTCGGTGTCCAGCCGCCCGATGTGGAACAACCGCTCCGGCCGGTCCTGCACGAAGTCGGTGATACACGGCCGGCCCTGCGGGTCGGACATCGTGGTGACGACGCCGCGGGGTTTGTTCAGCACCAGGTACACGTTCGCGCTGACCGGCGGAATCCGCTCCCCGTCCACCCGGATCACCGCGGTCTCCGGATCCACCCGCACCCCGAACTCGGTCACCACCCGCCCGTCGACCTCGACCCGCCCCTCCTCGATCATCAACTCCGCGTTCCGCCGCGAAGCCACCCCCGCCCGAGCCAGAACCTTCTGCAACCGAACCCCGGCCTCATCCCCCATACCGCACCCCATCCCCAGCCGCGCCGGCATCGGCACCGCCTACGCCCCGACCGCCCGCCTCCTCACGCACGGCATCACCACCCAACTCCTCACGCACGGCGTCACCACCCGACTCCTCACGTACGGCGTCGCCGCCAGCCGCACCACCTTCACCGACACCCACCGGGGCCGCCCCACCGTCCTCCACAACCTGCTCCGCCGCGCGCCCACCGAGCTCATCACCCGACTCGTCCGCCAACGCCCGGTCAGCCCGCCCACCATCCGCCGGCCCGTCCGCCGCCGCGTGCTCGGCCAGCTCGCCCTCTGCAGACTCGCCACCCGCCACGCCCGCCGACGCGTGCTCAATCTGCTCACCATCCGCGGGCTTGTCAGCCGCCTCATCTACCAACGGCCGGTCGGCCTGCCCACCATCCGCGGGCCCGTTCGTCGACGCGTGGTCCGCGGGCTCGTCGCCCGACTCGTCCACCGACGCGTGCTCCGTCTGCCCACCATCCGCAGACTCGCCACCCGCCCCTTCCACCGACGCCCGGTCGGCCTGCCCGGCATCTGCCGGCTCGTCCGCCAACCCGTACTCGGCCTGCCCACCGTCCGCGAGCTCGTCGCCCGATTCGTCCGTCGACGCGTGCTCCGCCTGCCCACCATCCGCGGGCCCGTTCGTCGACGCGTGGTCCGCGGGCTCGTCGCTCGCCTCGCCCGCCGACGCGTGCTCGATCTGAGCACGATCCGCAGGCTCGTCGCCCGGCCCATCCACGGGCTCGGCCGGCCCGTCCGCAGGCTCGTCGGCCGGCCCGTCCGCGGGCTCGTCGGTCGGTTCGTCCGTCGGCTGGCGGTGGGTGTGGGGCTCGTGTGCGAGGGCTTCGTCGGGGGTGGTGGGATCGGCGGAGGTCGCGGGGTGCGGCGTACCCGGGTCGAGGTCGTTGTCCGCCGGCAGCTCGTCTGTCGGGTGGGGGTGTTCGGTGGCGGGCTGGTCGTCCGAGTCCGCTGGTGCGGCGTCCGCGTCCGGGGAGGTGGTGGGTGGGAGGGTCTGGGCAGCCAGCTCCTCCTCGATGTCGTCCATCTCGGGGAGGTACGGCGCCAGCTCCGGGAGGTCGTCCAGGGACTGCATGCCCATGCGTTCCAGGAAGTACGTCGTGGTGCGGTACAGCGTCGCCTGGGACTCCGTGTCCGCGCCCGCCTCCTCCACCAGCCCGCGGGCGACGAGCGTACGCATCACGCCGTCGACGTTCACCCCGCGGATCGCGGAGACACGCGCCCGGCTGACCGGCTGCTTGTACGCGACCACAGCGAGCGTTTCCAGCGCCGCCTGGGTGATCCGCGACTGCTGCCCGTCGAGCACGAAGCGTTCGACGTACTGCGCGGCGTCCGGGCGCGTGTAGTACCGCCACCCGCCGCCGACCTCCCGCAGGTCGAACCCGCGACCCTGCTCGGTGTACTCCGCCGCCAGCCCCGCGAGCGCTGCCGCAATGTCCCCGGTAGGCCGCCCCACCGCCCGCGCCAACGTGAGCACCGGCAACGGCTCGTCCGTCACCATCAGGATCGCTTCGAGCGCCCGCCGCATCGTCTCGTCGTCGACGACAACCTCATCCCCCACCGGCAGGGCAGTCTGCCCCGCCGGCAGATGATCCTGGTCGTCCCCGGGTACGCCGCCTCCGGCCTCCGCTACCGCACCCTCGGCGGTCGTGTCCTCCGACGTCGCCGTGGTGGTCTGGGGAGGATTGTCTGCCGAATCGGGAGCAAAATCGTCCCCGACCCCGGTGGACCCGGCCGCGGCCGCGTCGTCGGTGGGAGCGGCGTTCGTGGGGGTTTCCTCGGGGCTGGTGTCGTCGGTCACTGGTTTGCCGTCTCGTCGGGTGTGGGGGGCGGGGGGACGTCGGATTCGTCGGTGGCGCTGGCGCCGGGCTCGAGGAAGGTGGTGTCGTCGTCGACGCGGGGGGCCTCGCCGGACTCGTCCTCGGGTTTGTGTTCTTCGTCGAACTCGTCGCTGACGTCGATCTCGCCCTCGTCGGTGCCCGTCCACCGGATCGTCAGTTCACCCAACGGTGTCACCTGGTCGAACGACACCGCCGCCTCACGGAACAGCTCCAGCAACGCCAGGAACCGGCAGACAGTCGTCACCGTGTCCGGCGAATCCGCCACCAGCGAGCGGAACGTCGCGCTCCGCTGCCGCCGCAGCCGGTCGACGATCACGATCGCCTGCTCCCGCACGGTGACCGCCGGCGCGTGCAGGTGCGCCAGCGAGACCCCGGGCGGTACGTCGTCCTTCGGCGCCAGCGCCCGTGCCGCCAGCGCGGCCAGCCCGGCGGGATCGATCCCGAGCAGTACCTCGGGCAGCAGTTCCGCGAACCGCGGCTCCACCCCGACCGCCCGCGGGAACCGCCGCGCCTCGAGCGCCATCCGCTCCTGCATCAGCGCCGCGATCTGCTTGAACGCCCGGTACTGCAGCAGCCGCGCGAACAGCAGGTCCCGCGCCTCCAGCAGCGCCAGGTCCTCGTCGTCCTCGACCTCGCCCTTGGGCAGCAGCCGGGCCGCCTTCAGGTCGAGCAGCGTCGCCGCGATCAGCAGGAACTCCGACGTCTGGTCGAGGTCCCACTCCGACCCCAGCGCCTTGATGTGCGCGATGAAGTCGTCGGTGATCACCGACAGCGCGATCTCGGTGATGTCCAGCTTGTGCTTCGAGATCAGCTGCAACAGCAGGTCGAACGGTCCTTCGAAGTTCACCAGGTGAACGCTGAAACCCTTGCCCTCGGCAACTGTCGCCTCGGGTTCCAGGTCCGGCGGGTCCGTGGCGGACACGGTCACTCCGAGGCCTTCAACCGCCGTACCAGCACCGAGTCCGGTCCGTGGTCGACGAAGTCGGCGAGCAGGACGTCGATCGCCTCCCGGACGATCCGGCCCCGGTCGGCCGTCAGGCCGTGCTCCGCGCGCAGCGCGAGTCTGGTCTGTTCCAGGCCGAGCAGCTCCTCCTCCGTCACGTACACGGTGATCTTCGTGTCGTGCCGGATCCGACCACTCGACTTGCGGTCGTCGACGACCGTCGTCCGGGCCCGGACGGTGCCGGGCCCATCGGAAGTGGTGGTGCGCTTCTCGGGTCTGGTCTGCTGCGGTGCCGCACCCCCGAAGAGTTCGCTGGCACCTGGCAGGCTCACCCGGCGGGACAACGCGCCAGCACCTCCTTGGCGAGATCGCGGTACTGCGTGGCCGCGCTCGATGACGGGGCGTACGTCGTGATCGGCTCGCCGACGACCGTGGTCTCGGGGAACTTGACGGTACGCCGGATGACTGTGTGGAAGACGCGTTCGTCGAAGGCCTGGACCACCCGGTCGAGGACCTCCCGGGCGTGCGTCGTACGCCCGTCGAACATGGTGCCGAGGATCCCGACGATCTCGAGCTTCGGGTTCAGCCGGTCCTGGACCTTGGCGATCGTGTCGGTCAGCATGGCCAGCCCGCGGAGCGCGAAGAACTCGCACTCGAGCGGTACGACGATGCCGTTCGACGCGGTCAGCGCGTTCACGGTGAGCAGCCCGAGCGACGGGGCGCAGTCGATCAGGATCACGTCGTACAGCGGGATGATCGGGTCCAGGACGCGCTGCAGCGTGTACTCGCGGGCGACCTCCTGGACCAGCTGCACCTCGGCCGCGGACAGGTCGATGTTGGCCGGCAGCAGGTCGAGGTTCGGCACGTTGGTCGGCTGGATGACCTCGTCGGCGGTGATGTCGCGCTGCATCAGCAGGTTGTAGACCGACAGCTCGAGGTCGTGCGGCTGGACGCCGAGACCGATCGAGGCGGACCCCTGCGGGTCGAAGTCGATCAGCAGCACCTTGCGACCGGTCTCGGCGATCGCCGCGCCGAGGTTGATCGTGGTGGTGGTCTTGCCGACGCCGCCCTTCTGGTTGCACATCGCGATCACCTGCGCCGGGCCGGTCTTGGTCGGGGGCTGCGGCTCCGGCAGGTCCGGCAGCGGCCGGCCGGTCGGCCCGATCGTGTGGCGCGGGCCGTTCGGGTCTTTCACGGGTGCAAGGTCCTCCGCGGTGAGCTTGGCCGTCGGCTTCGGCATCTCCGCATAGTTGTCGGGCAGGGCTCGCGCCGGCACGGGCGCCGGACGGGCCGGCGTGCTGTGCTGGGGCTGCTCCTGAGGGTTCAGGGGCGTGCTGATCTGCTGGGCCGGCTCCGGGGCGGCGTAGTGGCCCATCACGTGTTCGGTGCCCGGGAATGTCGACTCGTTCATGACTCGTCAAACCTTTCAACCGATACGGGCGATCCCAGCGACTGTAAGCGTGCATTCAAGCACTCTCAACCAGCCACTCCGCACCGGGGTGGGGCTGTTTGTCGACAAAGCTCCGAACGCGGCCGATCACCCTCCCCGAGTCACCAACCGTCACCAGATGATCGCACACCGTTCACGGGCGTCGGCGACCGGGTCTACGACGAGGAGAGGGCCCGTGGATGCGAGGTCGCGTAGACCTCGCGCAGCTTGTCGACGGTGACCAGTGTGTACACCTGCGTCGTTGTCACGGACGCATGACCCAGTAGCTCCTGGACGACGCGTACGTCGGCGCCGCCGTCCAGCAGGTGCGTTGCGTACGAGTGGCGGAGTGTGTGCGGCGAGATCTCCTTGGAGATGCCGGCACGTTGCGCAGCGCGACGTAGTACCGTCCAGGCGCTCTGCCGGGACAAGCGGCCGCCTCGGGCGTTCAGGAACAAGGCCGGCGTCCCCCTGCCGCGTGTGACCAGATCAGGACGGCCACGGACCAGGTACGCCGACAGGGCCTCGCGGGCGTACGTACCGATGGGTACTACCCGCTCCTTGCCGCCCTTGCCGCGCAGCAGGACCCCACCGGCGTCAACGTCGATGTCGTCGACGTCCAGTCCGACAGCCTCCGAGATGCGGGCGCCTGTTCCGTACAGGAACTCCAGCAACGCCGCGTCGCGAGTGGCCAGAACGGCGGGCTCGGCCTCGGCGCCGGCGGCCGCTGTGAGGATCCGGGTGACCTCGTCGACAGACAGTGCCTTGGGCAGCCGTTGCGGCGGCACAGGGGGCTTCACGGCCGCGGCAGGATCCACTGCGGACAGTCCCTCGCGCACGCAGAACTTGTGGAACCCGCGAACCGCCACCACGGTCCGTCCGGCGCTCGAAGCGGTCAGTGGCGGGTGGTCCGCGTCGCCCTCCCGCAGCCGCATCAGGAAGTCGCTGACCACGGCCTCGGTGATCCCGCCGAGGTCGTCGATGCCCGCCGCCGCCAGGTAGCCGCCGTACCGGCGCAGGTCGCGCCGGTACGACGCCAGAGTGTTGGCGGCGAGGCCGCGTTCCACCGTGAGGTGGTCCAGGTAGGCGCCAACCGCTCTGGTGATGCTCAGACCAGCACCTCGTCCAGTTTGAGCTGGGCCAGGTCGTGGGCCTCCGCGATCGGGCCGTACGTCACGTGACCGTCGAACGTGTTCAGCCCGAGCGCCAGGCTGTGGTCCTGCTTCAGGGCCTCGCGCCAGCCGAGGTTCGCCAGCTCGATCGCGTACGGCAGCGTCACGTTGGTGAGCGCGTACGTCGACGTGTTCGGCACCGCGCCGGGCATGTTCGCGACGCAGTAGAACAGCGAGTCATGGACCTTGTACACCGGGTCGGCGTGCGTGGTCGGCCGGGAGTCCTCGAAGCAGCCGCCCTGGTCGATCGCGATGTCCACCAGCACGCTGCCCGGCTTCATCCGGCTGACCATGTCGTTGGTGACCAGCTTCGGCGCCTTCGCACCGACCACCAGCACCGCGCCGATCACCAGGTCGGCCTCCAGCACCGCGCGCTCGATCTCGTACGCGTTGGAGGCGATCGTCAGCAGGTGGCCCTGGTAGATCTGGTCGGCCTGGCGGAGCCGGGCGATGTTCCGGTCGAACAGCTGCACCTGCGCCTGCATACCGAGCGCGATCGCGGCCGCGTTCATCCCGGAGACACCGGCACCCAGGATCACCACCCGCGCCGGGTGTACGCCGGACACGCCGCCGAGCAGTACGCCGCGACCGCCACCCCGCGCCATCAGGTGGTACGCACCGGACTGCGGCGCGAGCCGCCCGGCCACCTCGCTCATCGGTGCCAGCAGCGGCAGCGTGCCGTCCGGCAGCTGCACGGTCTCGTACGCGATGCCGGTGATGCCCGACTTGAGCAGTGCCTCGGTGCAGTCCTGGCTGGCGGCGAGGTGCAGGTACGTGAACAGCACCTGGTCCTTGCGCATCCGGTGGTACTCCTCCGCCACCGGCTCCTTCACCTTGAGCACCAGCTCCGCGTCGGCCCACACGTCGTCCGCTTCCGCCACGATCCGCGCCCCGGCGGCGACGTACTCGTCGTCCGGGATCAGTGAACCGGTGCCTGCCCCCTGCTCGATCAGAACCTCGTGCCCGTTGCGCACGAACTCGTGCACGCCGGAGGGGGTGATCGCCACCCGGTACTCGTGGTTCTTGACTTCCTTGGGAACTCCGACCTTCACAACACGCCCTTCTTTCCCGTCCAGGTGTGCGGCCCACATCGTTGTGTCCGCGGCCCGGCGGTTGAGGGGACGCTGCCAGGTCGCTGCCGAGTGTATGCCTCCCGAGGTCATACCACTCGACCGGATGGTCTGATGGTACTGCGGCTGACGCGGCAACCATCATTGACGGCTATTCGTAGTGGTCAGGGATGCTTGCGGAGGACGGCCCGACGAGAGGAGCAGGGAGTGGCGATGGAACTGGGACGCTACGGGATCTGGCACGCGGGGCAGCACTACGGCCCGGAACTGGCGGCCGGGCTCGAGCGCGCCGGGTACGGCACGCTCTGGCTGGGCGGCTCGCCGGAGGCCGGCCTCCGCGACGCCGAGGTGTTGCTGGCCGCAACGTCTTCGGTTGCCGTCGGCACCAGCATCGTCAACATGTGGAAGTCGCCGGCGGCCGAGGTCGCGGCGTCGTACCACCGGCTGGAGGACGAGCACCCCGGACGGTTCCTGCTCGGCGTCGGGATCGGGCACCGGGAGGCGACCGGCGAGTACAAGTCGCCCTACCGGACGATCGTCGGCTACCTGGACGAACTCGACGACGCGAAGGTGCCGGAGGACCGGCGGGCGCTGGCGGCGCTCGGCCCGAAGGTGCTGCAACTGTCCGGCGCGCGGACGGCCGGCGCGCTCCCCTACCTGGTCACGCCGGAGCACACCCGGGAGGCCCGGCGGATCCTCGGCGGCGGGGTGCTGCTCGCGCCGGGGCAGGCGATCGTCCTGGAGACCGATCCGGAGATCGCCCGCGCGACGGGCCGCGACTGGCTGGAGCGGTACCTGCAGCTGAGCAACTACACGACCAACTTCAAGCGGCTCGGGTTCTCCGACGACGACTTCGCGAACGGGGGCAGCGACAACCTCGTCGACGCGATGGTGCTGCACGGCTCCGCGGTCGAGGTCGCGGCCGGTCTGAAGGCGCACCTGGAGGCCGGCGCGGACCACGTCGCGATCCAGCTGCTGGGCCACGAAGGCATCGACCTGCTACCCGGCTACGAGGCGCTGGCAACCGTCCTCCGGTAGGTCTTCATCCCGGGCCTTCGTCGTCCTGGCAACTGTGACCACTCAGGAGGGGTGTCCTGTCGGAAGCGGCAGGATGGGCGCGCCTGGCAACGTCTGCCAGGAGCCCCATCCACTGCTCGGGGCTACCTGGACACGCTCCCGCAGCACACCGTCCGGTGACACGGCGAACACGTGCTGACGCCCGCTCGCGTCCACGATCACCGTAGGGCTGGCTGCGACCGGCTGTGTGTCGAAGACTTCGCTGTTGCTCCACGTACCGCTGGTAGGTGTCGTCTGCCAGCGGTGTGTGATCTGTGCGCCACCAGGCGGGATACAGAACATCTCCAGCCGCCCGTCTGCGTTGACCGCAGTACGCGCGGATGCGTCGGCCCACGAGTCCGCCTGCTGCCAGCCGGCCCAGCCACCACTCGGCGCGGCCTGCACTCTCCTGTGTACGCCGGTACTCACCGGAGCGAGTGCGAACACGTTGAGCAGCCCACGTCCGTCGCGGTTGACCGTACTGAGCGCAGCAGCCGGTCCACCGAAGGACGTGTCCCAGGAGCTCCAGCCGCTGTTCGGAGCGTTCTGCCAGCGGTGTGCGACGTATGCGCCACCGGGGCCCAGTGCGAAGACCTCCATGCGTCCGTCTGCGTTCACACCGACGACAGGTGGTGCTCCAGCCGCGCCACCGAAGCTCTCCCAGTCGCTCCAGGTCGTTGAGCCGCCTCCGGTCTGCCAGCGGTGCGTGATGTACGCGCCGGCCGGCCCGAGCGCGAATACCTCCAGGCGACCATCAGCATTGCGTGACACGGCCGGTGCGGCGCCAGCAGCGCCTCCGAACACCTCCCAGTCGGCCCAGGTCCCGTCTGCCCGTTGGACGCGGTGAATGAGGCCCTGGTCCTTGGCGACCGTGAAGAGCTCGAGCCTGCCGTCCGTATTGCGGCCCACGGTCGGGACGGTGGTCACCTCGTCGCTGAACAGCTCCCAGTCCCCCGGCAGCACCCGTCGCACGATCCGATGGTTGTTGTCGAGGGCAAACAGTTCGATGGCGCCCTGCGGGTTCAGACCGGCGGCCGGGTTGTCCGGACTGTGCCAGACCGGCGGCGTACTGCGCCATTGCAGATCGGCCAGGTAGATACCGTGCTGGAACGAGCCTGCCGCGGTCACGTGGTCGCCCACGACCTCAATGGCATGCGCGGGCACGTGGCCGGCGTAGTTGGACAACTGGAAGTTGAACGGGTCGGTGCTGCGGAAGACGTCCGTACCGACGTACCCGAAGCGCGGGCCGATGAACAGGTAATAGGTGCCGTCGCGCGCGACCACGACCGGCGATTCGGTGACTGAGGCGTTCGCGTCGGTGCTCGGGTCTGTGAAGACGGTCCGTGGAGCACTCCAGTGGATCAGGTCGGTGCTGGTACGGGCCGCGACGATGTGGTTCGACTGCCAGTCCTTCAGCTCGCAGTAGTACATGACCCACTGGTCACCGATGCGGGTGACGTACGGGTCCCGTGCGACCAGGCCGCGGAACACCGGGCCTTGCGGGATCCGCGTCCAGGTGAACAGGTCCGTGGACGTTGCCAGGTTGATAGCACAGCCGCTTCCGCCGGCGGCGTAGTACATGTAGTAGGTACCGCCGCTCTCGATCACGTGCGGCGCCCACAGGTGTTCTTCGCCGTAGTAGTTCGGATCGACCGTCAGTACGTATGGCTGCGTCGTCCACGGTCCGTCCAGCGCCGGGGCGGTCGCGTGTGCGAAGTGGATCTCCTTCGCGCCGTCGGGGAAGCTGCCGGGCGGTGCGGAGTCGCCGATGATCCCGTACAGGTGCCAGGTCCCGTCGGCTCCCTGGATCACGCAGTGGTCGTTCAGGTACTCGTAAGGCGGCCCGTCCGGCGTCGGGTCGTACACGTGCCGCAACGGCCCCGCCCCTACCCAGGCCAAGGCCGCGGCCTCGGCCTCGGCCGGTAATCCGATCAGTCCAGTAGCTGCCAGCCCTAGTCCGCCCAGCACCACAGTCCGCCGCCTCAGCTCCATCAGCCACCTCACGGAAATCGATTCCCCGCAGCGTGACCGCTCTCCGGTCACCCAGTCAACCAGTGAAACGACGACCGAAACTTCCGCCCTCCGCGAGGCTGCGGCAGAGTGCGGCCATGACCTCCGACTACCACCGCCGGCTTCCGTACGGCGAACGCATGTCCGCGGCACCGTTCGCCGGCGACCCGATGTTCCCCTTCGAGGGCGACGTCGAGGTCGTGCCGCTGGCCGAGCCGGTGCTGCCTGAGCCGGCCCGCGGCGGAGAGGGCGGCGCGGACTGCTGGTCGTGTGCGGAGCCGGACCGCGACATGATCTGGCGGGACGAGCAGTGGAAGCTGAAAGCCCGCAAGCCGAGCGGCCTGCCGTTCGTGGCGATCCTCGAGCCGCGCGAGCACTACCGGCTGGACAACCTGCCGCCCGAACTCACCGCCACGCTCGGCCCGGCGATCCAGCGGGTGGCGAAGGCGATCCAGGACCTCGACCCGGTCGCCCGCACCCACTTCAACCGCTGGGGCGACGGCAGCGAACACTTCCACCTGTGGTTCCTCGCCCGCCCGCTCGGCATGATGCAACTCCGCGGCGCGATGATCGCGCTCTGGGACGACATGCTCCCCGCGATCCCCGCCGACGAGTTCACCGCCAACGTCAACCAGGTCGCCGCCGCCCTGGCGCAGGGCGGCGGCGAGGCGGTCAGCCGCTGGCGAGAGTGAACAGGCGCAGGTCGCGGTTCTTGGGCAGGGTGATGCTCACCGGGGTCTGCGTCAATGTCACCGGGGCGGTGGCGAAGATGTGGGTGGTCACGTTGTCCTTGCCGCCGCCGGACTCGTTGCGGTACGGCGTGGTGGCGACGATCAGGTTGCCGTAGTGCACGGTGTCGCCGCCGCCACCGAGGGTCCAGTCGCTGAACGACAGGTCGACCTGCGACGTCGTACCGTCCGCGTAGTTGAGTGTTGCGGTCGTCTGCTGGTTGCCGTTGACCGCGCTGCCGATGAACGACAGCTTCGTCGTACCGGCGGGCAGGTTCAGGTTGAGCAGCTGTCCGTCGGCGGGGACGTTGTCAGGGTCACCGGACGGTACGTCGGGCCACGTGAAGCTGAGGCCTTGCACGGTACTGGTACCGCCAGGAGTCAGCCCGGCCGCGGCCAGCGCCTGGCGGGAGTAGCTGACGCCACCGCCGTCGAAGTCGGCCTCGGTGTGGTCTCCGTTGTCGTCGGAGATGCCCGCGCCTTCTCTTAGTACGAAGAACGAGTTCGGCTGGCCCACGACCACAGTGAAACCGACCTGGGGCAAGGCGGTGCCGTCTGCGGCCTTCATTTGCACTGTCACCGGATAACGCCCGTCTGGCGTACCAGCCGGAGCAGTAATAGTGACGGCCGCACTCCCCTTCTGATCGACATGGAAGGTGCCAGTAGCAGGCGTTGCTGTCAGACCAGCCGGCGCGCTGACCGTGTAGGTGACGTCCTGTGCCGTTCCGCTCAGTCGATGCGCCTGGAGCGCAACGGGAGCGCTAGTGGTGCCAGGAGCAACGACAATGCGGCTCGTGTCGGTGGACGTCTGGAACGGGATCTCACCGGTCCGCCACGACGGCGGTGCCTGCCCAGTACCCCAGCTCTTGTTGGCCGTCGTACCAAGAGTGAAGTCCAGCGTCCCACCATGCTGCACGAACGACTCCGGCAGCCACGGCTGGTTCGTCGGCGTCCCGTTCACCTTCAAGGACTGCACGTACTGCGCGTCCGCGCCGGGAGCGTTGATCCGGATCGTCTTGCCGCCGTCGCGATGGATCACCGCCCGCTCGAACAGCGGAGCTGCCACCTGCAGCTCTGCCCGGCTGGGCACGTCCGGGTAGAGGCCGAGCGCGGTCCAGACGTACCAGGACGACATCGCGCCCAGGTCGTCGTTCCCCGGGATCCCGCCGGTGCCGGTGTTCCAGAGCTGGTTCATTGCCTGCCGCAACGTCTCCTGCGTCTGGTACGGACGACCCGTGTAGTTGTAGATCCACGGGGTGTTGATCGACGGCTCGTTGTCCATCTCCGCGTGCAGTTCACCCGCACCGGTCAGCGCCCACGTGCCGTCGGGGTTCTTGAAGAACGCGTCCAGCCGCTGGTTCGCCGCGTCCGTACCGCCCATCGCCTCGATCAGCCCGGCCCGGTTGTGCGGCACCATCCACGTGTACTGCGCACTGCTGCCCTCGGCGAACCCGTCGTACGTCGACGGCGTGAACGCGGGCCAGGCGCCGTTGTCGTCCCGGTTCTGCACGTAACCGCCGTTGTCCGGGTTGAACACGTTCTGCCAGTACTGCGACCTGGTCAGGAACTTCTGGTACGTCGACGCGTCACCAGTACGCCGCGCCAGCTGGGCGAGCGCGAAGTCGTCCGTCACGTCCTCGAGCGTCTCGACCGCGCCACCCCACGCGTTCGACTTCGTGGGGATGTAGTGCAGCGCGAGGTACTTGTCGAGCGACGGACGCTGACCGATCGACATCACCGGCTTACCGGCCGAGCTGAGGTCCTTGGCCGTCGGCACGGTCGCGGCCCGCACCAGCGAGCGCAGCGCGCCGCGGGCGTCGAAGTTGGTGCCGCCGAACGCGTAGATGCCCGCAACCGCCGGCGCGGACGGGTCGCCGGTCATGACCGCGGTACTGCCCGAGGCGTGCGTCCAACGGTCCCAGACGCCGTCGTTCTGGGAGGCCTGGTTGTACAGCGACTGTGCGATGTCAGCGGCCCGGCGTGGTTCGAGCAACGTCAGCAGTTGTAGCTGCGAGCGGTACACGTCCCAGCCGGAGAAGGTGGCGTACTGCGCCTGCTGTCCGCGGGACAGCGCGTGCGGTTTCTGGTCAAAGCCCCAGTACTGGCCGTTGACGTCACTGAACACGTTGGGGTGCAGCAGGGCGTGGTACAGCGCCGTGTAGAACGTGGTGCGCTGGTCCGTCGTACCGCCTGCCACCTCGATGCGGCCCAGTTGCGCGCGCCACGCTTCCTTGGCTTTCACCGCGGTCACGTTGACCGACGTACCGCGTGGGTTCTCGGCACGCAGGTTCTGTAACGCGTTCGCAGCGCTGACGTAGGAGATGCCGATCCGCATCGTCACCTTGTCGCTCGCGAACCCGACGTACCCGCCGGAGCCCTTGTCGGCCGGCATCCAGCCGTCCTTGCCGTACGTCGTACCCCCGTGGGCGCTCGTGCTGCCCGGTGTCACGGTGGTGTCGGTCCAGGTGCCCTGGTTCGCGAACGGCTGGTCGAACTCGGCGACGAAGTGCAGCGTGTAGTAGCTGCGCTGCCCGACGCTCGCGAGGTACCCGCAGAAGTTTCCGCTGGTCACCGAGCCGCTGACGGTCCGGTGCGCGGGATCGATGCTGAGCTGCGCGTCGCTGGACCCGACCTCGGAGTTCGACGTACGGAACATCACCGTCTTGGCCTTGTCGGCCGGGAACGTGAAGGCCGCGGAACCGGTCCGGGTGGTCGCGGCCAGCTCCGCGGTCACGCCGGAGTCGAGGCCGACCTTGTAGTAGCCCGGTTTCGCGACCTCGTTCGCGTGGCTGAAGGTGCTCGCGTAGACCGCGTCCTTGGCGTCACTCTGCGGCGAGGACGTCACCTCGCCGGCCAGCGGGTAGATCGGGATGTCCCCCGACCCACCCGCACAACCGGTCCCGCTCATGTGGGTCAGGCTGAACCCGCGGATCTTCGTCGCCGCGTACGAGTACCCGCCCGGCGCCGCCGTCCGATAGGCGTTCCCCCGGCTCGTCTCCGGACTGAACGAGAACATCCCGAACGGCAGCACCGCCCCCGGAAAGGTGTCCCCTGCGTTCGAGGTGCCGACCAGCGGATCCACCTGCTCGGCCGGATCCGCCGAACTGGCGGTGATCCGACTCTTCCCCACCGCCTCCGGCCCCAGCATCCGCGCGGCCAGCGGATCAGGCGGCGGCGCGGTCGTCGGACGAGAGTCCGTCGGCGGGGGCGACGGCACAGCGTGCGCGGTGGGAGCGACAGCCACCACCAACGCACCGGCCAGGAGGACACGGGGCAGCACAGAACGACGCATGGGCGGACCAACCTTCGCGGATGGGTGACATCGTTGTCAGCAACAAATACCCGCACCGACCGCAACCGGTCAAGACTTGCGCGTAGTTCCGGAACTAGTCCTTCGCCGGCCAGGGAGCGTCGGCGGGACGGAGGGTGTCGAAGCCGGGGCCGTTGAGGGCGGTCCAGGTGGCGAGGGCGCCCATGATGAGGATCGGATTCTGGAGCTGGCCGGCCAGGACGGCGCCGACCACGTCGATGAGCGGGGCCCAGACGGTTTCCATGTCGGCTTCTTCGGCTTCGCGTTCGAAGGTCTCGTCGGCCGGTGAGAGGTCGCGGGCCAGGAAGATCCGGACCGCCTCGTTGGTCAGGCCGGGTGAGGTGAAGGCGTCCACCAGGATCCGCCAGTCGGCGGCCTTGGTGGCGGTTTCCTCCCATAGTTCGCGTTCGGCGCCGAGGCGGTACTGCTCGCCTTGGACGTCAAGCAGCCCGGCCGGTGCCTCCAGCAGCTTGTGGCCGACCGGGTGGCGGTACTGGCGGACCAGCAGCATCCGGTTGTTCTCGTCCAGCGCCACCACGCCGACAGCCCCGGGATGTACGACGACGTCGCGGACGAACGGCGTACCGCCCGGAGGCTCGATGGTGTCCCGGCGTACCGAGATCACCCGGCCGGTCTTGTGCACCACCTCGGAGGCGGAGACCGGCCAGCGCTCCGGCCGGTCGGCGAGGCCGGCGCCGAACCGGAGCTCGGGATAGTCCTTCATCAGGCCTTGACCGCCTCTGCCTTGTCAGCTGGCTTGGCGGACTTCTTCGCGGCGGCCGGCTTCGGGTCCTCGACCGGGAGCCGAGACTCGCGCTGCCGGTCGAGCGCGGCCGCGACCAGGCCGGAGAACAGCGGGTGCGGCTTGGTCGGCCGGGAGCGCAGCTCCGGGTGCGCCTGGGTGGCCACGAAGTACGGGTGGACCGACCGGTCCAGCTCGATGAACTCGACCAGCTCGTGGTCCGGCGACAGCCCGCTGAACACCAGGCCGGCGGCCTCCAGCTTGTCGCGGTACGCGTTGTTCACCTCGTACCGGTGCCGGTGGCGCTCCTGGATCGACGGGGCGTCGTACAGGCCACGGACGATCGAGCCCTCGGCCAGGTTCGCCGGGTAGAGCCCGAGCCGCATCGTGCCGCCCATGTCGCCGGTGCCGGAGACGATGTGCTTCTGCTCCTCCATGGTCGCGATCACCGGCTGCTCGGCGTCGGCGTCGAACTCGCTGGAGTTCGCCTGGTCGAGCCCGGCCAGGTCGCGGGCCACCTCGATCACCATGCACTGCAGGCCGAGGCACAGGCCCAGGATCGGGACGCCCTGCTCGCGGGCGTACCGGATCGCGCCGATCTTGCCCTCGATCCCGCGGACGCCGAACCCGCCCGGGATGCAGATCGCGTCCACGTCGCCGAGCAGCCGGGCCGCCGCCTCCGGGGTGGCGCACTCGTCGGAGGCGATCCAGCGCAGGTTCACCCGGGCGTCGTTGTCGAACCCGCCCGCGCGCAGTGCCTCGGCGACCGACAGGTACGCGTCCGGCAGGTCGATGTACTTGCCGACCAGCGCGACGGTGACCTCGTCCTTCGGGTGGTGCACGACCCGGAGCAGTTCGTCCCAGCGGGTCCAGTCGACGTCCCGGAACTGCAGGTTCAGCCGGCGTACGACGTACGCGTCCAGGCCCTCGGCGTGCACCACCTTCGGGATGTCGTAGATCGACGGCGCGTCCACGGCGGCCACCACGGCCTCGACGTCGACGTCGCACATCAGCGAGATCTTCCGCTTCACGCTGTCCGGGATCGGCCGGTCGGCCCGGCAGACGATCGCGTCCGGCTGGATACCGATCGAGCGCAGCGCGGCCACCGAGTGCTGGGTCGGCTTGGTTTTCAGCTCACCGCTCGGCGCCATGTACGGCACCAGCGAGATGTGCAGGAAGAACACGTTGTCGCGGCCGACGTCGTGCCGGACCTGGCGGGCCGCCTCCAGGAACGGCAGCGACTCGATGTCGCCGACCGTGCCGCCGATCTCGTGCAGGACGACGTCCACGTCCGGGCCCGCCATCGCGAGCATCCGTTCCTTGATCTCGTTGGTGATGTGCGGGATCACCTGGACGGTGTCGCCGAGATACTCGCCGCGGCGCTCCTTGGCGATCACGCTGGAGTAGATCTGGCCGGTCGTCACGTTGGCGACGGCCGACAGGTCACGGTCCAGGAAGCGCTCGTAGTGGCCGATGTCGAGGTCGGTCTCGGCGCCGTCGTTGGTGACGAACACCTCGCCGTGCTGGAACGGATTCATCGTGCCGGGATCCACGTTCAGATACGGATCCAGCTTCTGCATGGTGACCCGGATACCCCGCGCCGTCAGCAGACTGCCGAGGCTGGATGCCGTCAGTCCCTTGCCGAGACTGGATGCCACGCCACCGGTGACGAATACGTGCTTGGTCTGCTGGGAATTCGAAGCCCTGTCCACGGGCCTCCAGCCTACCTCTTGTCAAGCACCGGTCGCGACGAGACCCGCGTAGATGTCGAGGAGATTCTTTGCCACGGCGTCCTCGTCCATCCATCGGGCGGCCAACTCCCGGCCTCGTGTCCGCATAGCGTTCGCCGTCTCGGGCTCCGCCAGGACCGCCCGTACGCCGTCCGCCAGCCCGTCCGCGTCGCCCGGAAACGCCAGTACCGCGCTGTCGTCGACGAGTTCGGGCACGCCGCCGACAGCCGTCGCGACGACCGGTACGCCGACCTGCATCGCCTCCTGGAGCACCAGCGCGCGGGCCTCCCAGTGGGACGTGAGCAGAAACACGTCCGCGGCCCCCAGAAGGTCCGCGACGTCGTTGCGATGCCCGAGCAGCCGCACGGGCAACTGCTCCGCGTCGATCCGCGCCTGCAGGTTGTCCCGCAGCGGTCCGTCCCCGACGACTACGAACACCGCGTTCGGCGTGGACTCGTGCACCCTAGCCGCGACCGACAGGAGCGTCGGGTAGTCCTTCTGCGGCGCCAACCGGCCAACGGTGAGTACGACGGGTTGATCGCGGAGGCCTAGCTCACGACGGACCGCCGCACGCGACGTACGCACCGTGGGCATCGCAGGAGCCGCTACAGGCGCCAGCTGAGCGTTGCGAGCGCCTAGGCTCTTGGCCAGCTCCACGAGGTCGCTGGAGGCGCCCAGCGTCAGGTCAGCGCCCTTGGCGACCAGTCGCTGCCCCATACGCATCACCAGCCCCTTGGGCCCTGGTGCGATCACGGCGTTGTGCCACGTGACGACAAGGGGCCGCAGCCGGGACCTGTCCCGCAGCGCGGTCATGCCGGCGCGGTACCCGTGCGCGTGGATGACGTCACAGCCACGCAACCCGGCCGCCTGGGTCACGACGGTCGCGGGAGCGAAGTCGAAATGCTCCGCCGTGCCGGGCGGGGCGCACACCACAACCTCGTGCCCGGCACTCACGAACCGCGGCACCAGCGAGGCAACGTGCTGCCCGATCCCGCCCCGCGATTCCGCGAGCAGCAGCCCGATCCTCATGGTTTCTCCCGTCGTACGAGGGCGCGAGCGTCCGCGCGGTCCAATGCAAGCACGACCAAGGCGTACACGACGACAACTACCAGCCCGGACAGGAGCGAGAAGAGGACCGCCTTACCGACTCCACCGTGCCCAGCGGGCAGGGCAACCAACCAGCCTGCAGCACCGGCCAGCGCGGCGCCTGCGAGCCCTGTGAGGTGCGCACGCGGGACACCGGTCAGTACACCCGGGCCAGCCTCGCGGCGGAGCACCAGCAGCAGTACGAACGCTCCGACGACCATCCCGATCGACATGGCGGCCGCCAGCGCCGGTACGGCGTCCCAGTGACCTGTAAGCACCACACCGGCTACCGCCACGAGCACCCAGGCGGCTGAGGTCACGACAGCGACTTCACGGCCCGAGTGCCGCGCGTAGAGCACACGGCCGAGGTGCATGAGTACGGCGAACCCGATAGCGGCAGGAGCGAACGCCAGCAGACCGTTGGCCAGTGAGGTCGCCTTGTCGGCCTGCACCGCGCCGTCGTCGTACGCGAAGATCCTGGCGACCGGTACCGCCGTACCGACCAGCAGGGCAGCGCCTGCGCCGCCTGCCAGCATCACGGCCCGGGTGGACGTGGCGGCGTACCGGTCGAACCCCTCCCCTGCCTCGAACGTGGCTGCCAGGCGCGGGAAGACGGCCGTGGTGATCGGCACGGCCAGAACGGCGTACGGCAGGAGGTAGATCGCGTTGGCCCACGTGTAGACGGCAATGCTGCCCGCTACCCCGCGATGGTTGGCCAGGTACGTCGTGACGACGAACGTGAGCTGCTGGGCGATCAGTACGGCGAGCCCGGCGAGCGCAAGCCGCCGCAGTACCGGACCGACGCCAGGGTCGAGCCTGAGCGTCGGCTTGATCGGCAGGCGCAGAACGAGCATCGGGACCAGGACCGTGAGCGCAAGAGCGAGCACACCGGCCGTGGTGCCCCACGCCAGTACGTCGTTGGCGCCCTGCGAGGCGTGATCCGCGTCCGGAGCCACGGCCGCGAACACGAAGTACGTCGCGACCACGACCAGGCTGGAGATCAGCGGGGCCAGCGCACCAGCCGCGAAACGCTTGTGGGACTGGAGAACGGCGGTCGCGATCACGGCGACGGCGTACCCGAAGATCTGCGGTACGAAGATCGCCAGCATCCGGGTCGCGGTCGCCGTCGAGCTACCGCACTCGGCGCCCGGGTCGAGCATCGCGTCGGTGTACCGGCCGGCGAGCAGCCACGCCAGTACGGCGACCGGCGCGAGCAGCACGAACGACCAGGACAGCAGCGCCCCGATGATGCGGCCCTGCGCGGCCCTGTCGTCCCGGGCGACCGGACCGGCCAGCACCGGGATGACCGCGCCCGCCAACGCCCCGCCGGCCACGACTTCGAACAGGATGTTGGGCAGCTGGTTGGCCGTCGTGTACGCCTCCGCCAAGCACCCCGCGCCGACGGTCTTCGAGAACACCAGCCACCGGCCGAAGCCGACAACCCGCGCCAGAACGGTGACCGCCGCGACGACGAGGGCGGCGCGGGCGACCCGACTCACCTGGGTCGTCGGCCCCACTGGTCGATCTTGTCGAGGGCAGGGGTGTCGGCGATGACCTTGGTGAAGCTGACCTTCTCGCTGGCCAGGTTCAGGCCGACGACCAGCGCCAGCGCCAGCGTCTTCAGCGGGCGCGGCAGCGCGGCGGCGAGCGCCGTACCGGTGATCGCGCCGAGGCCGTTCGCACCGCAGTCACCGAGCATCGCGCGTTCGCCGAGGTCGGCCGGGGCGGAGGCGGCGGCCGCGCCGACGACCGCACCCGCAGGACCGTTCACCACGGCCAGCGGTGCGTTCAGCGCGGTCACGGCCTTCAGCGCGCGGCCCGGACGGAGGTCCAGGAGGTTGGTGAGGTTCGCCGTACCGGCGATCAAGGCGCCGTCGGCAACGACCCCGGCGACGGCCTTCACACCGCGCGACTTGCGCGGCAGCAGCGCGGCGGCGGCGATCCCGGCCGCGCCGACACCGAGGATCTTCACCGCGCCGCTGGTCACCTCGCCGCGCCGCAACGCGCTCAGGTGACCGCGGAATCCCTTGGCCTGGGTGGTCCCGCGCAGATCGTCGTACGCACCGACCGCGCCCGACACCGCGCCCGCGACCACCGCGGCCGCCTTGACCTTGTTGCTGCCCCGGGAGGCGAGCACACCGGCCAGGGCGCCGAGCACCGCGCCCGGACCCTCGAGCAGCGTCACCGCTTCACCGCGGTGGTTCGTGCGCTCGAAGGGCTCCCGGTTCTCCTTCGGCAGCTTCTCCGCCGCACGCTCGAGCCCGGAAGTAGCGGCCGCCGCCACGGCAGCGCTCAGAATTCCCACGTCAGTTGTCCTTCGTCTGTACGGCTGCCGGCGCCACGCCGTCCTTGGCGTTGATCGCGCCGTACTGCCCCGCCTTCCCGGTGAGCTGCTCGGCGAGTGCGAACACCACCGTCATCTGGCCGGCGGGGAGATCGGCCACGTCCACCGAGGAAACGATCTTGGTGGCGTCGGAGTCACTCCGCAAGGCCTTGATCAGTCCGCCGTCGCTCGCGGAGTCCGGCGTACCGGCCACGACGACGCCGCCGCTGCCCTGGTCGAGGCCCTTGATGAAGTCCACGGCGTCGGTGTACGACGAGTTGTCCGGCGCCGGTGTCGGCGGCTTCGCGGCGATCACCACGATCAGGCTCGACCGGTCCTTCACCGTCGACGGCTTCAGCGACAGCAGCTTCGCGCCCGTCAGCCCGCTGACCACCTTGGTCGCGTCGGCGTCCACGGGCTTGCCCTCTTCCTTGCCTGCGACCCCGCGCGCGAGCAGCAGACCGGCCCGCTGGAACGTCGTACTGTCCTTCGGGAAGTCCATGTCCGCGGTGACCAGCTGCTGGACCAGTGTCTCGACCAGCTGGCGCTGCCCGCTGTCGAACATCTTCGCGTCCAGCGACACCTTGGTGGAGACCGTGCCGCCGGCCTTCTCCAGCTCGGCCTGGACGCCGTCGCTCAGGTCGCTGTCCGCGTTCGGCATCGAGACGATGGTGATCTTCTTGTTCGCCAGCTTGCCGTCGGTCAGCCCGGCGGTCACCTTCGCGACGTAGTCGTCGCGGTACTTGTCGAGCGCCTTCACCTGGACGAGCTCCGCCCGGGCGTCGGCGAGTTGCTGGCGGTCCTTGTCGGCCTGCGCCTGGACGAGCTCGCTGCCGGTGCCCTTCAACGGGCCGGCCCCGAGCACCACACCGGCGCCCAGGGCGAAGAAGATCGCCACGATCGAGACGATGTGGTAGCGAAAGTCGATCACGTGAACAGCTCCCGGATCCAGTAGACGAGGTCGTTCCAGCGCGCCCGCAGGATCGACCAGAGCACATCGTCGGCGCCGATGGCGACCAGCGCCATGCCGACCGCGAACAGGCCGGCCACGATCAGCGCGGCCACCTGGAACGTCGAGACCCGGCTCCGGTACAGCCGGCCGACGCCCTTCGCGTCCACCAGCTTGGCACCGACCCGCAGCCGGGTGATGAAGGTGCTCGCCATCCCGGAGCGTCCCTTGTCGAGGAACTCCACCAGCGAGTTGTGGGTGCCGACCGCGACGATCAGCGAGGCGCCCTTGGAATCGGCCAGCAGCATCGCGACGTCCTCGCTGGTGCCCGTGGCCGGGAACTCGATCGAGTCCACGCCGAGCCGCTCGAGCCGCTCGGAGCCGGGCGCGCGGCCGTCGCGGTACGCGTGCACGATCACCTCGGCGCCGCACTTCAGCGTCTCGTCCTTGACCGAGTCCATGTCGCCGACGATCAGGTCCGGGACGTACCCGTTCTCCACCAGCGCGTCAGCGCCGCCGTCCACCCCGATCAGCACGGGCCGGTACTCGCGGATGTACGGCTTCAGCGCGACCAGGTCATCGCGGTAGTCGTACCCGCGAACAACGATCAGGACGTGCTTGCCCTCCATCGGCGTGTGGATCGCCGGTACGCCGACGCCGTCCAGCAGCAGGTCCTTCTCGCGCCGCAGGTACTCCAGCGTGTTCGCGGTGAACGCCTCGAGCTGGGTGGAGAGTCCGGACCGGGCCTCGTCCATCAGCTCGGCGACCGACTGGCCGTCCTGGGCGACACCCTTCGCGACCGCCTCGTGCCCGCGGTACAGGGTGCCCTCGTCGAGCCGGACCCGCTCGCCCTCGTGCAGCACCGAGAACACCTCGCGACCGACCCCGTCGACCAGCGGGATGCCCGCGTCGACGAGGATCTCCGGCCCGAGGTTCGGGTACCGGCCGCTGATCGAGTCGGCCACGTTCACCACCCCGGCGACCTTGCAGTCGACCAGCGCCTCGGCGCTCACCCGGTCCAGGTCGACGTGATCGATGACCGCGATCTCACCCGGCTTGAGCCGTTTGGTGAGATTCTTGGTACGCCGATCCAGCCGGACCACACCGGTGACGCCGGGCAGTTCAGTGGTACGTGCTCTCCGCAGGCTGGGCAGTTTCATCGCGCTCTCATCCTGCCATGTCAAGAGCCCCTTACCTGCGTATTTACCCGGCCAGGCCCTCGTTCACGCACCGAATTAACGGTGACTGTGTGTGTCAGGGGGTAGAAATCATCCTTTGGAACGACCCTTCCGGCGCGGTTTACGGCGCTTCGCCGCGAGTGCGAGCAGCTCCTCGGCGTGCGTCTGCGCGGCCTCGGAGTTCTCCAGACCGGCCATCATCCGGGACAGTTCCTTCAGCCGGGCGTCGTCGTCCAGAGCGACCAGGCCGCTGGTGGTGACCGACCCGTCGTCACTCTTCAGCACGACCGCATGACGATCCGCGAACGCGGCCACCTGCGGCAGGTGGGTGACCACGATCACCTGGGCCTTCTCGGCCAGCCGGGCGAGCCGTTTCCCGACCTCGACCGCGGCGCGGCCGCCGATCCCGGCGTCGATCTCGTCGAACACCAGCGTCGGCACCGGGTGCGTGTCGGACAGGATCACCTCGAGCGCGAGCATCACGCGGGACAGCTCACCGCCGGACGCCGCCTTCTGCAGCGGGCGCGCCGGACTGCCCGGGTTCGCCGCGAAGCAGAACTCGACCTCGTCGATCCCGAACGGGCCGGCGGTCGTCTCGTGCACCTCGACCGACAGCTTCGCGTGCGGCATCGCCAGCCCGGTCAGCTCCTCCGAGACCGCGACGCCGAGCCGCTCGGCCGCCTCGATCCGGGCCGCGCGCATCTGCTGCCCGAGCTCGGCGAGCGTCGCGTCCAGCTCGGCCAGCTCGGCGTTCAACTGCTCCACGCGCTCGTCGCTGCCGTCGAGCTCGGCGAGCCGCGTCGCGGACCGCTTCGCCCACTCCAGCACCTCGTCGACGATGCCCTCGTCGGCGCCGTACTTGCGGACCAACGCGGTCAGCAGCGCCCGCCGCTCACTGACCACGGACAGCCGCGCCGGATCGGTGTCGACATCGGCGGCGTACGACGACAGCTCCTGGGCCAGGTCGGCCGCCAGGTAGCCCAGCTCGCCCGCCCGGTCGGCCAGCTCGGCGAGCTTCGGGTCGTGCTCGCGCTCGCCGTCCAGCACCTGTTTCGTCAACGCCAGCAGGCCGAGTACGTCGTTCGGCCGCGTCGAGTCCAGGTCCTCGGAGGCGATCGCGTCCGCGGCGGTAGTGGCCGCCGACCGCAGACCGTCCGCGTACGCGAGCCGCTGCTCCTCGGCCGCCAACTCGAGATCCTCGCCCGGCAACGGCTCCGCCTTCGCGATCTCGTCCAGCCCGAAGCGCAACAGGTCCGCCTCGGCCAGCCGGTCGCGCTCGCGGGTGATCAGCTCGGTCAGCTCGGCCTCGACCTCGCGATGCCGCCGGTACGCCGCGGAGTACTCCTGCAGCGGGACCAGGATCGCCTTGCCCGCGAAGGTGTCGAGCGTCTCGCGCTGCCTGGCCGGCTGCAGCAACCGCCATTGGTCCGCCTGCCCGTGGATCGCGACGAGGTCACCGGACACCTCGCCGAGCACCGACACCGGCACGGACGCGCCGCCGAGGAACGCCCGCGAACGACCCTCCGACGAAAGCTCCCGCGCGATCAGCAACTCGTCGTCGTCCAGTTCGCCGCCACGGTCCTCGGCCTGCTGCACGATCGCCCGCGGTACGCCGCTCGCGCGGCCCTCGACCCGGGCGCGCCGGGTCCCGTGCCGCACCAGCCCGCTGTCGGCGCGACCGCCGAGCAGCATGTTCACCCCGGTCACGACCATCGTCTTGCCGGCCCCGGTCTCACCCGTGACGGCGGTGAACCCCGGGTCGAGGTCGAGCGTCGCGTCCTCGATCACGCCCAACCCGGTGATGCGGATCTCCGAAAGCATGGGTCATCCGTTTCCGTTGCTGCCGTTGCGTTTGCGCTCGGCGGCGCCCCGCCAGCCGAGCACCGGGAGGTCGAACTTCGCCACCAGCCGGTCGGTGAACGGCGCCTCGTGGGCGCGCGCCAGCCGGACCGGCGTCGAACCCCGGCGGACCTGGATCTCGGCGCCGGGCGGCACCTCGACCATCCGCCGGCCGTCGCACCACAGCACACCGCGCCCGTTCCAGGTCGGGACCAGCTCGATCGACAGCCGCGACGTCGGCGCCACCACGATCGGACGCGAGAACAACGCGTGCGCGCTCAGCGGCACCAGCAGGATCGCCTCGACCTCGGGCCAGACGATCGGCCCGCCGGCCGAGAACGCGTACGCCGTACTGCCGGTCGGGGTCGCGACCACAACACCGTCGCAGCCCCAGCGGGACAGCGGCCGGTCGTCCACCTCGACCAGCACCTCGAGCATCTTCTCCCGGGCGGCCTTCTCCACACTGGCCTCGTTCAGCGCCCAGGTCTCGAAGATCAGGTCGTCGTCCAGCCGGACGTCGACGGCCAGCGTCATCCGCTCCTCGACCGTGTACGTCCGGTCCACCACCACCTGGACGATCCGCTCCAGGTCGTCCACCTCGGCCTCGGCGAGGAACCCGACGTGGCCCAGGTTCACCCCGAGCACCGGCGTACCGTGCGGGCGGGCCAGCTCGGCGCCGCGCAGGATCGAGCCGTCGCCGCCGAGCACCATGATCAGCTCGACGTCGTTCGCCGCCTTCTCCGGATCGTCGACGATCTCCACCGGGTCGAGCTTGAGCTCCTCGGCCTCACCGCCGAGCAGCCGGACCTGCATCCCGGCGTCGGTCAGCAACCGGTGTGCGTCCCGGGCGACCTCGACCGCCTGCTCGCGACCGGTGTGCGTGACCAGCAGCACGCGCCGCGGCTCGTGCTCAGTCAACCCCTGCCTCCTTCACTGCGGCCCGAGTTCGATGGCCGTTCGGAGCATCGTCTCATCGAGAGGCGGCGCTTCCCGCCGTATCCACAGGAAGTATTCGACATTTCCTGACGGACCAGGCAACGGACTGGCGGCGACGCCTTCGATTCCCCACCCGAGCTGCTCGGCCTTCGCGGCGACCGACCGGACCGCGTCCGCCCGCAGTTCGGGCTCTCGCACCACGCCGCCCTTGCCGAGCCGCTCCTTGCCGACCTCGAACTGCGGCTTCACCATCAGCACCAGATCGCCGGCCGGCTTCACCACGCCGATCAGCGCGGGCAGCACGAGCGTCAGGCTGATGAAGCTCAGATCGCTGACCACCAGGTCGACCGGATCGCCGCCGATGTCCTCGAGCGTCAGTGTCCGGACATTGGTCCGGTCCATCACGGTCACCCGGTCGTCGGTCTGCAGCGCCCACACCAGCTGCCCGTACCCGACGTCGACCGCGATCACGTGCGCGGCCTCGTTGCGCAGCAGTACGTCGGTGAATCCGCCGGTCGACGCCCCGGCGTCGAGCGTCCGTCGGCCCTTCACCCGGACGCCCGGGAACGCCTCGAGGGCGCCGATCAGCTTGTGCGCGCCGCGGCTCGCGTACCCCGGGTCCTCGTGCTCGGACGTGTCGACGACGATCGGCGCGTCCGCACCGACGCCGGTCGCGGGCTTGCCGGCCACGGTGCCGGACACCTTCACCTTGCCGGCCGCGATCAGCTCACTCGCGTGCTCGCGGGAACGCGCGAGTCCCCGCCGTACCAGCTCCGCATCGAGCCGCGACCGCTTGACTCCCATGCCCTTGGGCCGCTCAGCCCCGGTCGCTTTGCTCGGCGTCGGCCTCGACCAAGGCGGTCTGCAGCCGCTCGTGCAGGTCGGCGTACACCTCACCGTGCTCACTCACCGGCTTGTCCCGCAACGAGTCCAGCCGCCCCATCGTCTCCTCCACCAACGGATGCCCACCTTCCCCGGCACCATCCGCAGTGTCGTCATACGCCGACACCTCGGCGGAGGGGTCGTCGTACGCCGGGTCCTCGGCGGAGCCGGCTTCGAAGGCGTGTTCGTGCTCCTCGCCGGGTGCCCGCGCGAACTCCGGGCCGAACTCGACCGCCGCCGGATCGACGTGCTCGTGCGAACTCTCCTGCGAACCGGGTTCGGTGTCGTAGTCCGGCTGTTCCTGCGTCTCCCCCGACCGGTACGGGTCGAATCCGGGCTCGACGTCCGGGTCCACGTCCGGTGGGAACTGCTCGCCGGGATGCTCGGTCATCTCAGGCCTTCTTCGCCGTCTTCGCCGGCGCCTTCTTGGCCGCCTTCTTCGCAGCAGCCTTCTTCGCCGGCGCAGCCTTCTTCGCAGCCGCCTTCTTGGCGGGCGCAGCCTTCTTCGCAGGTGCGGCCTTCTTCGCGGGTGCCGCCGTCTTCACCGGAGCCGGCACGCCTTCGACCACCGTCGCCTCGACGACGTCCTCCACGATCGGCGCCCGCTCGGCGGACCGCTCCGCCGCAGCAGCATGCGCCTCGGCGAGCTCGGTCTCCAGCGCCTTCACCCGCCGGGTGAGCGCCGCGACCTCCTCGGACCGGACGAACCCGAGCCGCGCGACCGCGCCCTCGACCTCGTTCGCCACGATCGCCTGCAGCAGCTGACGGTTGCTCTTGCTGGTGGCAACGATCTCGTCGGCCAGGTCACTCACCCTGGTCGTCAGCGAATCTGCCCCGGTCTGCTGCAAAAGCGCCTTCGCAGCCGCCTGGGCCTTCTGCTTCGTGACCTCGGTCAACCCGTTCGCCAGTTGTACGTACCCGCGCAGCGCGTCCATCACCATGACTGCCTCCTAGCGTCGTCCCCAGCAACGGTATCGCCTCCCCACCCGAACACCACCCACCCCCGGCCCAACGCGCGAACCCTCCAACTCGGCAGGCAACCCCTGAGCCAGAGGGTTGCCCCCTGAGAATTTCAGTGGGCAACGCTCCGGCTCAGGGGGCTAGTTGGCCAGGCCGATCCGGTGGAGGGCGGCGTCCAGGGCGATGGAATCGGGTGTCGGCGCGGGTTTCGGGCGCGGGCGGCGGCCCCGGGCGGTCGCCTTCGCGGGCTTGGCCGGCTCGGCGGGCGCGTCGACCGCGGCCCAGACCGCGGACAGGATCGCGCGGAGGCCGTCGTACGGCTCCCCCTCGCCCTTCACCGTGACGGCGTTGTTCACCACCTCGGCGGTCCAGCCCGCACAGGTGTGCCGGCCGCCCTCGACCTTCACCCCGGGCTGCTTCTCCGCGAGCGCGCCGAGCCCGGCGGCGACGTACGTCGGCCGCTGGTTCTTCGGCGCCCGCGCCAGGTCGTACGCGTCGTGCACCCCGGTCGCCACCCACAGACTCGCGATGCCGACGTTGTGGGCGCCTTCGATGTCGGAGTCCAGCCGGTCCCCGATCATCAACGGGCGCTTGGCTTCCAGCCGTTCGATGCTGGTCTCGAGCAGCGGCGGCTCGGGCTTCCCGGCGACCACCGGGTCGACCTCGACGGCGGCCCGGACCGCCTGCACCAGCGTGCCGTTCCCGGGCGCCTTGCCGGCCGCGGTCGGGATCGTCTCGTCCATGTTGGTCGCGAACCACTTCGCGCCCTCGTTGATCGCGTGCGCGCCGTCGGCGAGCATCACCCAGTTGACGTCCGGGTCGAAGCCCTGCACGACCGCGACCGGGCGTCCGTCGCTGCTGCGCACCGGGGTCAGCCCGTACTCCTCGAGCGCGACGAACAGCCCCTCGCCGCCGACCACGAGCACCGGCGAGCCCTTCGGGAACTCGTTCGCGACCAGCTTCGCCGCGGCCTGCGCGGACGTCACCACGTCGTCGGCGATCACGTCCAGCCCGAACGACGCGAGGTGCTCGGCAACGGTCGCGGCCGGCCGGCTGGCGTTGTTCGTGATGAACCCGATCCGCATGCCTTCCTTGGCGGCCTTGCGCAGGTTCTCGGGCGCGTCCGGCACCGGGTCCGGGCCGACGTACACGACGCCGTCGAGGTCGAGCAGCGCCACGTCGTACCGGCTCGCCAGCGGTTCGTCACACGCCGACAGCGGTTCCGGGGCGGTTCGTTCCTTGGTCATGACTCACCCCGTACGATTCCGCGCATGCCGGATGCGGTGCTGAGACTCGATCCCTTGCGGGCCTGGCGGTTCGTGGCGGGCAAGGTGAGCGCGCTGGGCGCGGTCACGTCGCCGCCGTACGACGTACTCGAACCCGCCATCGTCCGGCGGCTGACTGACTCTGATCTGCACAACATGGTGAGGCTCATCCTTCCACGCGATCCGGACCTCGGACCTGCCCGGTACGACGAACCGGCGCACCGGCTGTCCGGGTGGCAGCGGGACGGTGTCGTGGTGCAGGACGAGCAGCCCGCACTGTACGTGTACGAGCAGCGGCTGGGGGACGCCGTACTGTGCGGACTCGTCGGCTCGCTGCGGCTGGATCCCACGCGTCACGTCGTACTGCCGCACGAGGACGTGATGCCGCACTGGGTCGACGACCGCCTGCGGCTGATGGAGGCGACCGACGCGGACCTGGAGCCCATTCTGCTCGCCTACTCCGACGGGGGCGTCGCCAGCGATGCTGTGGACGCCGCACGCGCCGGAGAGCCGTGGCTGGAGGCTGAGACCGACAACGGCGCCGAACACCGCATCTGGCGCATCGCCGACCCTGCTGTGCTGGCTGACATCTCGGACGAGTTGGCGAAGCACGAGGCGCTCATTGCTGACGGCCACCACCGCTATGCGGCGTACCTGGAGCGCCAACTGCGCGAGCCGTACCGGGAGAGCACACAGGTCGGCCTGGCGATGCTGGTGGACTACGTACGACACCCGTTGACGCTGGACCCGATCCACCGCGTCATTGCGGGTCTGGATCTCGCTACCGTGCAGCAACGGACGCCGTCCGGCTGGCAGATGCAGCCTGGTCGCGTAGAAGGCGACCCGAACCGCATCTCGGTGACAGACGGCTCCAGTTGGCTGACTCTGCACGCGTCATCGGACGCGCCTACTGTCGCCCTGCTCCACCAGGTGCTCTTGCCGGCGTGGGGAGTCGCCGAAGACACGCTCAGCTTCCACCACAGCCTTGCGGACGCCCTAGCTCTCGCTGACGCGCAGCAGGTCGCCGTGGAGCTCACGGTCCCTAACATGGATCAGGTACTGCGTTCTGCCGCGCAAGGCGTCGTACTGCCGCAGAAGGCGACGTCGTTCGGCCCGAAACCTCGTGTGGGGCTGCTGTTCCGAACTCTGTGAGTCAGGGCCGGTGATACAAGCTGAGGAACTGCTCGCGCAGTGGCTTCCGCGCGGCTCTGTGGCGCTCTGTGAGCCGTCCTAGCGTGAACGAGAGCTCTGGGTCGTCCTGAGCGGCCGCGTCCACTGCCATGGCCGTCAGAGCGTCTGCAGCGGCACAGTGGTCCTGGTGCCGGCCCAGCAACTCCTGGTACGTCGCTGCGTGCGTGGCGGTGGCCTTCGCTTCGTCACCGAGTACTGCGGCGCTGGTGTCGGCGGCGTACCGCACACGCTTGGCCAGCAGCCGTACCTCGTGCCAGTCGTCGTCAGGGGTCCAGGGCTCGAGTTTGTCGGCTTCCTGGGTGAACTTGGCGGTGGCTGAGCGCAGCAGTTGCGGGAGGACCTCGCCGCAGGGGATGTCTGCTGTGGGCTTCAGATCGGGTGCTGCGGCGACAGCCTCGAGGGTTGCGAGCAGGTCTTTCGTCGACTCGCCCAGGACCGCCTCGGCAGAACGGGCCGCGGCGCGGTCCAGTCCGAGGGTGAGTGTGGTGAGGATCGTGTCGACGTGCTCCGCGTTGTCCTCGCTGGTGGTGTTCTCACGGACGAGGGCCGCGATCACCTCGAGGTCGCGGGCCTCGCCGCACGCTTGTGCCAGCGCGGCGAGGTCTGCCCGGAGCCCGGTCGCCCAGTCCCCCGCCAGCAGTTTGCGGAACAGCTTCAGGTCGCTCCGCAGCCGCCGGCAGGACACCCGCACCTGATGGATGGCGTCGTCCTCGCCGTTCGCCACCATCAGGACCGACTTCTGCAGCCGCCGCGCTCCCTTGGCGAGCGCGGCCGCCACCAACTCACCGACAGGGTTCTCGGCCGCCAGGCCCACAACCCCCACGGCCTACTCCGCGTCCGGTTCGTCGCTGTCGCCGGGCTTGTCGTCCTCGAAGTACTCGTCACCCAGCACTGCGTCGTCCTCGTCGAGGTCGGTGAACTCCAGCCCCTCGAGCTCCGCCGCCCGCTCGGCCGCGCCGGTCACACCGTCACCGTCGACGCCCGCCGCCCGGTGGAACCACACGAGCGCGTCGTCGGTCCGCCCGATCTCCGCCAGCGCGTCGGCGTACGCGTAGCGCAGTCGCGGCAGCCAGTCCGCGCGCGTCCGCTTCGTCAGCTCCGGCACCTCGAGCGTCTGGATCGCCGCCGCTGTCTGGCCCATGTCCCGGCGCGCACCGGCGGCCACGATCAGTAGCTCGATCTGCGTCGGCTCCGACAGTTCGCGGACGTGCTTGTCCTTCGTCAGCGCCAGCGCCTTGTCCGGCCGCCCGAGTGCGCGCTCGCAGTCGGCCATCATCGCGAGCACCTCGTGGTTCCCGGTCATCCGCCGTACGGCCCGGAACTCGGTCAACGCCTCGTCGTAGTGCTCGGCGAGGTACGCCGTGATCGCGACCGCCTCCCGCACACCGCCGAGCCGGGCCGCGAGTCGCCGCGCCGTCCGGGCGTGCTGGTACGCGAGCTCCGCGTCGTCGTCGAGGAACCGCCCCGACGCCACCAGGTGCTGCGCGACCAGGTCGGCCAAGGTCCGCGGCAACGAGCGCAGCTCGGCCTTCACCCCACGGTCGAGCTCGGCTCCCGTGATTCCCTCCGGAATCTTCGGATCGTCCCGCCGGGGCCCGACCTTCTCCTCCCGCTCCTCGCGCCGCGGCCCCCCACGCCGCTCGTCCCGTCCCCCACGCTCGTCCCGACCGCCACGCTCATCACGCCGCCCGCGCGCCGCACCTGCCCCAGCCCCACGCCCCCGCGACTCCCCACGCTCATCACGCCGGAACCCACCACGAGAGTCCCCACGGTCATCACGCCGATACCCACCAGCGCCCTGACCACCACGCGAATCCCCACCGCGCTCATCACGCCGGAACCCACGATCATCCCCGCGCTCGTCACGCCGGAACCCACCACGACTGTCCCCACGGTCATCACGCCGATACCCACCAGCACCCTGACCACCACGCGAATCCCCACCACGCTCATCACGCCGGAACCCACGATCATCCCCGCGCTCGTCACGCCGGTATCCATCACGGTCGTCGCGTCGCGAGCCGGCTACCCCACGGCCCGCGCCGGGCCCACGCCCGCCGCGCTCGTCCCGTCGATACCCGCCGGACCGATCGTCGCGGCCCTCGCCCGACATCTGCCCGCCGAACGGATCGCGCCGCCCCTTGTCATCCCCCCGGGACCCCACAAACCCCCGCCGGTTCTCGAACGAGCTTTCCTCGCGATCGCTGTACCCGGACCGCCCGCCGGCGATCCCGCCACGCCGCGGCGCCCCGCCGGAACTGCCGCCGGAACTGCCGCCGGCACCACCCGTCCGAGGCCCCGAACCCGACCGGGCCCCACCGGACCCCGCGCGCGAACCACCGCCAGCAGACCGTCCCCCGCCCGATCCAGACCACCCAGTCCCAGAACCGCCACGCCCAGCACCAGTCCCGGACGGCCCACTCCCCGAAGCGCCACGTCCAGCGCCGGCCGGACCCCGGCCGCCACCAGCACCACCGGCACCGCCACGCCCAGAACCCGAGCCGCCGCGCCCGTCCCCGGCGCCACCGCGACCGCCGCCGGACCCACCGGTCCCAGGCCGGCCACCCGACCGCCCGGCCCCACCGGAACCCGCCCGGTTCCCGGAGTCAGAACGTCCACCACCGGTACGGCCCGAACGGCCGGCGCCCCCGGAGGAACCGCGTCGGTCCCCAGAACCGGGGCGGGGATTGCGAGGTGGCGTCGCCACGATGACTCCTAACAATGCTGAAGATCAGTAATCGGACAAACGTTACCGTCCAACCCACCATTCCACCGCATCGCTCACTCTCCACACCGCTCCTCCGCCAACCCACCGCGCACAACGCGCGAGAGCCCGCAGACCGCAGGGTGTCAGGAGCTGCCGCGCCGAGTGCTGCCGGCGCCGCGGTGCCTGAGGGCGACCAGGTCGTGCCGCTGCTCCGGCAGCGTCGGATGTTCCAGGCCCTCGACGGTGAAGCCGGCGTCCGCGATCAACTGGAGGTCGTCCGCGCCGGGCTGGCCCTCGCTGGTGAGGTAGTCGCCCAGGAAGATCGAGTTCGCCACGTACAGCGCCATCGCCTGCAGCCCCCGCAGATGGATCTCCCGCCCGCCGGCCAGCCGCACCTCGACATCCGGAAAGCAGAACCGGAACAGCGCGAGAATCCGCAGACACCTCTCAGGCGTGAGTTCCCAGCGCCCGCCCAACGGCGTTCCCTCGAACGGGATCAGGAAGTTCACCGGCACCGAGTCCGGGTCGAGCTCACGCAGCGCGAACGCCAGATCGACGATCTCCTCGTCCGATTCCCCCATGCCGAAAATCGCTCCCGAACACGGCGACAACCCGCCTCTCGTCGCCCGCTGCAGCGTCTCGACCCGATCCCGGTACGTGTGCGTCGTACATATCTCGCCGTACCGCTGCTCGCTGGTGTTCAGGTTGTGGCTGTACGCGTACGCGCCGGCGTCCCGCAACCGCTCGGCCTGCCCGTCCTGAAGCAACCCGAGGCACACACAGACCTCCACCCGCGGGTGCTCGTCCTTGATCGTGCCGATCATGCCTTCAACGCGGCGGATGTCGCGGTCACCGGGCCCACGCCCACTGGCAACCAGGCAGACCCGCTTCACGCCGGCCGCAACCGCCTGTCCGGCGAGCTGCGCGGCTTCGTCCGGCTCGATCCACGAGTACTTCAGGATGTCCGCGGTCGAGCCGAGCCGCTGTGAACAGTACGAGCAGTCCTCTGGGCACAGCCCACTCTTCAGATTGATGATCGTGTTCAGCTTGACCCGCCGCCCGAAGAACTCACGCCGTACCCGAAACGCGGCCGCGATCACGTCGACAAGCTCGTCCTCCCCGGCGAGTACCCGAAGCGCCGCCGTACGCGACGGCAATTCGCGGTTGAGAGCTGTCTGTACGAGTTCCTCTAGCATCGTCACCGTCCGATCGTCACCTGACCGGACCGCTCCGACAATTGGCAGAAGCCGACAACACACAGGCGCCGAACTTTCGCGTACGCCGCTTGCCGCGTACGCCGCCTACAGCCGCGTGCCGGGGGAAGACGTGAGCCCGTCCATCAAGAGGTTCAACAGCCGAGCTGCCAGCGCTTCATGCTCGGGTGAACCTGCGACGGTGAAGATGCCGATCAGCGCGGCCGCGATGTCTTCGGCGGGTACGTCGGCGCGGAGTTGCCCGCTCGTCCGACCCGCTTCGAGGATCTCGTTGATGGCCGCGAGCAACTGGCCCCGGGTGTGGGCATGGGCGATCTCGCCCGACTCGACCATGGCGAGCAGCGTGCCGAGCATCCCGTTCTTGGTGGCGATCCAGTCCCCGAACAGGTCCATCCAGCGGCGCAGCGCCGCCGGCGGGTCCAGCTCGGCAAGCAGCTCACGAGCACCGGCGGTGAGCCGCAGGACCTGGTCCTGGTAGACCGCGTCGACCAGCGACTCGCGCGTGGGGAAGTGCCGGTACAGCGTGGCGATGCCGACTCCGGCTTCGTTCGCGATCGCGCGCATCGACGGCTCGGCGTCGGCCGAGGCGAACAGCCGGGTCGCCACGTCGAGGAGCTGTTCGCGGTTGCGGGTCGCGTCCGCCCGCGGGCGACGGGTCTGCGCGGCAGCCAAAACGGATCACGCTCCACTTGTGCTAGATTCGATATTGAAACGGAGCATACTCCGTTTACTTCGGACGACCAGCTGCTAGGGGAGACAAGTGAGCGTGAAGGAACCGAGCCTCGACACGACAGCGACCACGAGCCGGGCGGTCCAATTCGAGTCGTTCGGCGGGCCGGAGGCGTTGAGGATCCGTGACGTACAGGCGCCGCAGGCCGGTCCGGGACAGATCCGGGTACGGGTGACCGCGGCCGGCCTGAATCCGATGGACTGGTACATGACGTCGGACGCGGAGACCGCCGGGCGATTCGGCCTGAGCCTGCCGTGCGGGTTCGGCACCGACTACGCCGGGGTCGTGGACCAGGTCGGTGAAGGGGTGAGTGAGTTCGTGGTCGGTGACCGGGTGTACGGCGGTGCCATGTCACGCGCGGTGGCCGACCACGTCCTCGTGGATGTCGCGGGCACGATCGCGGTGGGCGGCGAGGCGCACCGTACGCCTGACGGCGTGGACGACCACACTGCCGCCACCCTTACGATCGCAGGCCGCACGGCGGCCGCAGCTCTCGCCGTAGTCAACCCGCGGCCGGGTGAAACGGTGCTCATCGGGGGTGCGGGAGGAGGGGTCGGGGTCTTCGCCGTCCAACTCGCGCGCATTGCGGGCGCACGAGTAATCGGGACCGGATCAGCAACCTCGGCCGATGCCCTGCGGGCTCTGGGGGCCGAGCCTGTCGCGTACGGCGATGGAGTGGTCGACCGGGTCCGCGCACTGGCTCCAGCCGGCATCGACGCAGTCATGGACCTGCACGGGACGGACACGGCGCAGGCCGCACGCGATCTCGGCGTACCCGACCAGCGCATCACCACGATTGCCGCCCAGGTCGACGGGATCACGCCGGCGAACGGCGCCAACGCCGCTCCGGCCGCCCTCGAGGAGATCGCCGACCTGGTTGCGGCCGGCCGGCTCCGGGTGCCGATCGCCGCAAGCTTCCCGGTCGAACAGATCCGCGCCGCGGTCGAACTCCAGGCGGCACGGCACGTACATGGCAAGGTCGTCATCGACCTCTAGCAACAGAACAATTGTCTGGGGAAATGTTAAGGGCCACCCCCGGTGGGGGTGGCCCTTAACAGTGTGAATGTCCGGCGGCGTCCTACTCTCCCACGACCTCCCGGTCGCAGTACCATCGGCGCTGAAGGGCTTAACTTCCAGGTTC
This sequence comes from Kribbella sp. NPDC051137, assembly GCF_040682535.1. Lineage (NCBI taxonomy): Bacteria > Bacillati > Actinomycetota > Actinomycetes > Propionibacteriales > Kribbellaceae > Kribbella > Kribbella sp. NPDC051137. The sequence goes on along the minus strand of NZ_JBFBBI010000002.1, from coordinate 224 downwards.
GGAATGGAGACTGGGTGTTTCCCCGACGCTATGGCCACCGAAACTCTATGAGAACACTATCAACCAACACGAGCCACACGGGCTGGGGTTGACCGTATCCTGGGAACCGTACAGTGAACGCGAACATTGATTGAAGCGCAGCTTGCCCAAAGTTTGGGTGAGTGACAAGCCCTCGGCCTATTAGTACCAGTCAGCTCCACACCTTACGGCGCTTCCACCTCTGG
>NZ_JBFBBI010000001.1:1516690-1562158 GCF_040682535.1 Kribbella sp. NPDC051137 | reverse complement strand
CCGCTCCGCGTCGCCGGTCGTGGTCCCCGCGCGCGTCCCCTCGTCGATCTCGGCCTGCCGGACCCACCCCCGCAACGTCTCGCGATGCACACCGAACTGCTCAGCGATCCGCGGGATTGCTCCCGCCCTCGTCGCCGGGTCCTTGCGCGCTTCCACGACCATCCGCGTCGCCCACTCACGCAGCTCGTCGCCTACTTCCTCGGTGCCGCCATAACTCTCATCCTCCATGGATTGAGAGCCTCCACCACACCCGGGGCGATTCAGCACAGGAACGCTTGATCGCCGCGATGCCGTGGCCTCGGCGGCCCCATGGATCTTGGGGCTGAAATCGGCCAAGTCTGGCGAGCCACGAGCACTGATCCGTCCTGGCTTTGCGCCTTGAAGCAGTTCAGGTCCAGCCGGATGTTGGGTGCGGTGGCCCACCAGTTGCGCCCGACGCGCGCCGGTTCGGACGCAGCGCCGGACCTGCCGGCGGCGGCAGACTTGGAGTGGCTCGACACGTCCACACCACAGACCGGCACACACACGCGACCGCGCCGCGGCACGATCATCGGAGGGTGGGCGACGAAGAATGGCGCAACCTACGGACCTGTGGACGGCCTTCGACTACGCCGTTGTCGACGTAGAGGGCAATGGGCAGCGGCCACCGGATCTGGTTGAGATCTCGATTGTGGCGATCAAGGGCGGCTTGATCGGCCAGCCGCAGAGCTGGTTGGTTCGCCCGCCACGGCCGATCACTCCGATGGTGCGACGCTTCCACAAGATCACGGACGACCAAGTCGTCGACGCTCCGGCCATTGCCGGCGTCGAACCAGAACTGCGCCAGGCGCTGAGTGGCAAGGCGTTCGTTGCCCACAACGCCGGTGTCGATCTCGGAGTGCTCCGCCGCGAACTGCCTGGCTTCCAACCCGCGCGTGTCGTGGACACTCTCAAGCTCGCGCGACGACTGCTTCCGGGCCGCGACTCGTACACGCTCGGGGCGCTCGTCGACGCGTTCGGGCTAGCCAGAGGGCTTGCGGCCGACCTGGTGCCGCACCGCGCGACCTACGACGCGCTGGTCTGCGCCCGGCTGCTGGCGCATTTGGCGACGCCTCCCGGCCACGAGCGGCTCACACTCGCCGAACTGCTGGATACGACAGCTGGCAAGACCGCATCAAACAAGGCGGCGGTTGAGGCGTCCCCGACCCTCTTCTGAGCCGCTACTTGTAGCGGTGCCACAGTTCGTCAGCTCCCGATCGGAGCGTGGCTAGCCGGTGCGCGTGGACCTTGGCGATGTCGGGGCGGTTGCGGAGGTCAGTGATGACGCTGGTGACTAGGACTAGCTCTCGGATCCGTCGGAGGGTGGGCCAGGAGGGAAGGGTGGTGACGTCCAGGCCGTAGGTGGCGGCTAGGGCATCGTGGTCTTGGGTGGCGCCGAAGCGGAGGGCGCTGACGGCGGCTACTACTAGGTCGTAGGCGAGAGGGCCAATGCTGGTGCCGTCGAAGTCGCAAAGGACGAAGCGGCCGGTCGGCTCCCTCAGCAGGTTCCCTATGTAGGCGTCTCCGTGGAGTAGGCCCACCTGGAGGTCGGAGTGAGGTCTCGGTAGTCGGCTTCGGTATTCGCCCACTGTTCGGTGAGCCAGGCGTGGTCGTCAGCGGTTAGGTCGTCGGCCAACGCGAGGCGGCTGCGTGCGCTGCTGAAGGGATCCCAGGCCTTGAGGTCGGGCATCGGTTCTAGTTTGTGCCAGCCGAGTAATGGTGCTGCCAGCGCGGCGCCGGTCCACGCCGGGTTGCTGCCTTCGAGGAGTTGCCAAATGGTGGCCGAGTAGTTCTCGAACAGGACTGGCTGGGTCAGATCTGAAGCGAGCCTGACGGCTGGCGCATCATGATGCTCGAGCCAGGTGGCGATTCGGGCGACGTGGTCGGCGCGTTGGCTGGCGAGGTCGCCGGCGCCGAACCTGACGACGACGCCTTGGCTGGGAAGTCGGTACACGGCGTTGTTCGTGTACTTGATGAGTTCGGCTTCGTCCGGGAGAAGGCCTGCTTCTTGGCAGATTCCTTTGAGGGCGTGCTTGAGCCGCTGGTCGAGCTCTGGGGACAGGTTCGTCATGCGGTGAGGGCCTTCGGCGCGGTTATGCGGACGGATTCGAGATGGTGGAGCAAGTCGACGGCGTCGGAGCTACCGGAATGGTGCGACGCTGCGGTGCCGATCTCCGCGAGCCGGCTGAGGCCGCGGCCGCTGCGGAGGACTTGGGCTACCTTGATCACGTCGCGAGCTATGTCGACGCCGGCGTCCAGTTCGTTCGTACGCAGCAGGTTCGTCGACAAGATGATTCGGTTGAAGGTGCGGCTTCGGCGCGATCTGTCCGGGCCGGACTCGGTGATGGCCTGTTGCGCGAATTCGACAGCGCGTACGGCGTACTGGCGGGCTTGTGTCTCGTCCTTTGCGTAACCAGACAGCGAGTTGTAGACCAACGCCTGATGGCCGGTGTAGTCGCCTGGCGTGAAATACAGCGTCGTCCACGGTGACACCCGGCTCTGTCGGCACGGCCCATCTCGTGTTCTGCACGAGCGAATGCGTCGAGGACGTGATCGTGCTTGCCGAGCATCGCGTAGGCGAGCGCTTCGTTGGCGTGCAGTCGTGCGACCTCGGCTGGATCGCCTGCGTCCTGTGCCGCGAGCTGGCCAAGCTGGAGCATCTTCAGAGCCTCGACTGGTTGGGCTTCTTGCATGCTGACCCGACCGAACCGATACAGGATCGAAGCTGCGAGGGAGGGCTCATCGGCATCTTTGGCGAGGACGAGAGCGTTCATCAGGAAGCGTCGAGCCGCTGCTTGATCGCCGATGTCGTGGAACGACCAACCGAGCATGCTGCTGAAATCCGCTAGAGACACCTTGAGGTCCCGGTGGGTGCGTTGGTCCGCGGTCGAGTGGATCATCCGCCGCGCGTACCCATAGAAACCGCGGGCCGCGTCAACCGCTGCTCCCCCGCCATAGCGCTGATCGAGCTTCCGGAACTCTAGGGTCATCGACCCGACTTGTTCGACGTCAGAATCGGTGATCACAGGCGGTACCGCGGCCAAACTGTTCGGCACCTCGGGAAGCCACTTCCGTGCCTGGTCACTGACGGAGCCGAACGCGACGCTCGCAACCGCGCCGGCGAAGTCCCGGCGATCCTCGCAGGTCAGTTCACTCGACTTGTCGCTCTCCCCCTCGGCAGATGAGCTGTATGCGAGCCCCATCCGTCCGCGCGGAATCTCGAACGCGTCGGCGACACGTTCAAGGACGTCGTACGCCTTTACCTGGCGACCGTTGAGGATCTCTGAGACCTCGCCCTGGGACTGATAGGTGCGGGCTCCGATCTGCGTTTGACTCCAGCCGTGCCGCTGCAGCCAGCGGAAGATGCCCGCAACGTCACGCGACGCCAGGACAGGACGCAGCTCCGCCTGATCCCACCAGGACGAGTCGAGCTGCGGCTGCGATGCCGTCATCGTCACTCCTTGTCTCTAGGCGGCTCTGTGAAGTTAGCCCGAGCGCATCCGGTGCGTCTATCGGCTCGGCCGATAGGTCGGCTCGATGAGCACAGCTTGTAGTGGTGGCCGCCGTCACAGCGCCATGGTGTGGACACAGAGTGTTACATCCACTGACAAAGGACGCCCACCATGACGACGCCACTGTTCATCGTGATCTGCCTGACCACGGGGCTGACGATCGCAATGCTCACCGACCTGTTCCGCGACCTTTCCGGCCGGAACGAATGACAGGGCAGCGGGACAGATGACCAGCACCATTTCAAGTACCGATCAGCACGAGCGGGGCAACGCCATGCGGGCGTACGGCTACATCCGGAAGCACTTCCTGATGAACGAGACAGAGTTGGCCAGCGCTCGGAAGCTCGTCGTCGACGCTGCTCAGAGTCGTGGCGTTCAGCTCGTAGCGATTCACGTCGAGGAGATCGAGACGTCGCCCGAGGCGTTTCACGATCTGCTCGCGGTCGTGATGCAGGAGGCACAGCGAATGATCATCACGCCCCACGTCCAGCACCTCGAGGTTGCGGGCGATCCGTCGTCGGTGAAGCAACGCCTTGAATCGAATGGCATCACCATCGTGGTCGGCGGCTAGGCACCGCGCCGTAAGGAACAGGTGCTGCAGATGTCGGCTACCCCAGCCCTCGGGTTCATCTCGATGTCCTTCGTGCGCAATGCCGGCGAGCTCCTCGCGATCCATCGACGGCTGAAGGCGTTCGCGACCGAGCACGGGCTCCAGCTCATCAAGGTGTACGTCGAGGAACCCGGACCGCCCACCGCGGCCTTCGACCTTCTCGAATCGCTCCTGGAGTCCGACGGGCAGCCGCTCGTCGTTCCAACGCTGCACCACCTCGCCGTACTTGGGCACCCCGCGCAGATCAGAGACCATCTCCGCCACTGCACCCACGACGTCCTGATCGCCATCAAGCCGGCGGAGCGGACGTGCTGAGGGGGCATCCCTCGTTCTCCTCAAGTCCCCTGCACTCCGCGTCCGTTCCGCCGCTCCACCGGGAGCGCTGCCCGATCCACCTCACTGAGTCGGGCGGCGTTCCGCCCCCAAGCTGCGTCCGCTCGGGGCCCTGCGCCTGAGCGCACGTAGCTCGGTGCACTGTCGAGTGCAGAGATCCGCAGCTAGCCGTTCGGTTGATTCCCCTAGTGTCGTGAGTCGTTGATTCGGCTGCAGTAGACGCGGCGCGGGTGTCGTCACGTGGGCGTCACGTGGCGGTTGATGCCAGCCAGCGTTTCCAGCTTGCGACTGTCGGGGGCATGCTCGGATCGGCGAGGACATCTAGAAGGAAGCCTGCTCGCAGGCCGACGATCGGGTCGGGCGAGTCAAGGCATTGGGCGACTGGATTGCGCAGGTCGGGCCCGTCCAGTCGGCGCGCCAGCAGCACAAACCCGCGGTCCTCGCAGCGGTGCTCGCGGCGGACCGAAGCCACGACCAGCTCGACCAGCGCCGCCCGCGAGTCTGGGGGTATCTCGATGCCGGCAAGGCCCCGTAGGACGTCCTTCTTGAGACCCCATGGCGGCCGCGGCGAGCACCAGTCCTGCGGGTAGGCGACCTCCCACTGTAAGAAGAGCACGGCGAACGGCACGAGACGGCGCAGAGTGGTGGGATCCCGGCGGCCGAAAGGCCGGCTCTCGGTGATGAATTCCGACAGGATGCCGGAGAAGCCGCGGTCCCGGGCTTCCCGCATGGCGGCCGCGGCCTGGTCCCTGGCCGCCCCCAGGGCCGGTGAATCCGAGAAGTCGGAACTGCCGCCGTTGGCCCAGTACGCCGCGTTGCTGCGATCCAGGGCATCCCGCCAGTCACTGACGTCCGCCTCGCAGCGGCGAAGGGCCGCAGCGCGGACCGCCGGGTCGGGATCGACCAGACCGAACAGCCACCCGTAGTCGTAATCGTCGCGGCTCTCCACGGCGAGCAGCATCGCACACGCCCAACCCTGCGGAGCAGCAAATGCCACCATGTCCCGCGACACGCTCACGTCCTCAGCGACACTCACCCAGCCGCGATTCGAGCTTTCGGCTGGCGCAGATCATCTGACGGACGAGTGTCGCGCATCTGTCGACGGAGGACATCCCCGCTAGTCCCCATGTGATCCGCCAACAGATACGCGACACATGTCCAACTGATGTTCGCTAGAAATCTGTCCACGTGTCGGAGCAACGCACGGATCTGCCGATGTGCGGGCGTTCACGCGAACGGCCTATCAACCGCGAAAGGCCCGTGGCATGCTGCGGGCATGGATCTCGAGTGCCGACGATGCCACCGACCCGTCAAGGTCTCGGCAGCACAGTTCGAGGTCTTCGAGCGGATGCACTACGTGTGCTTTCACTACGAGTTCGAGCATGGTGAGTTTGACGTAGACGAGGAGTGCACAGCTGGTGGATGCCCTTCCGCCTCTCTGGCGAAGGGCCGGGATCGGGTCATAGCAACGGCCCGTGAACTCGCTGGAGAGGCGGCCTTGGGTGCGCCGTGGACAAATGCAGCGCTCCACGAGTACCTCGAAGCCTTCGCATCTTGGCTTGCCGATTCGGGCGGCTACTACCTGAATCGACGAACCGTACCGCCTGGCAACGGCTGGGAAGTCGTAAACGATGCTCTCAGGGCCGCGACAGTCTACGAGTGATCGCACATGCCGCCGAGAGTGACGCGCGGCCAAGCTGATGTGCGCGCGTCAGTGCCAGCCGAACCGACGGAGCGTTAGATCGATCTCCTGGTCGCTGGCGTACCACCTCCAAGAGCGCAACTCGACCAAGCGGATCAATCCGAGGAGCGCAAGAGGATCGTCCGCGACGTACTCCTCGTCACCCCTGTGCGCGACGACTCCGTCTCCATCAGCGGCAAGTTCAAAGCCGAGCGACTCGATGGCCAGGATGGCCGGAACGACGGTGTTCCCGGCTTGAGCTAGGCGTCTTGTCATGGCCGCATGATGGCATCCGAGACGTCCGGAACTGCCGCGATCCGCGCATACGACTGTCGCAGATCACCTGGCGGACGAGTATCGCGTATCTGTCGACGGAGGGTATCCCCGCTCGTCGGACGAGCAAGCCTTCGGAGATCGCGGCGGGGGTGGCGGGGCTCGATGCGCGGTTCGGGCGTCTACGGCGCGTACGGCGTACCTCGTACTGCACGGGACGCTGGAGGTTGCTGTTGACGATGAGGCGATCAAGCGGAATCCGGCGAAGGCGCGAGTGGTCAAGGCCCGTCGAGTCGATTCCAGCGGAATCGGCTTTGCCGGGCGGCTGCAGATATGAGCCGAAGTGGGACGGATTCATTCACTGAACATGTCAAACGACTGGCTCTGGTGCCAGCGGGCGATTGGTAGAGCTGTTCTGGTTAGCGGGGCAGCTTGCGGCTGTCGATGAGTTCTTGGGCGACGTCGCGCAGTTTGCGGTTGTTGTCTTGGGAGTAGCGCTTGAGGATTGTGAAGGCGCGATCGCCGTCGAGGTCGAAGCGCTCCATGAGGATGCCCATTGCTTGGCCGACGAGCTGTCGAGCTGTCGAGCTGTGGCAGTGACGCCAGCTGGTCGCGCAGTTTGCCGGTGCAGTCGGCGCCCGCCCTGCGTCCTCGAGTTCCAGCCATGTCTCGATGCTCTGGCGGAGGTCCAAGGACAGGCTGGGTTCGGCCAAGAGCCGTGGCCGCTCGCCGATGCAGGTCGTTGGGGTCAGGCTGGGGTCAGGCATTGCCTTCGGGCCATGGCGTGCATGACCGACTCGTTGCCCTCGCCGAAGGACTCGACAAGCCCGGCTCCGATCGCATTGCACATCACGCTGGTTGGTCCGGCTCGCGCGTCGTCCATTCGTGCGGCAGCGCCGCGAACCACATCACGTCGATGCGCTCGCCCAGCCACACGCTGTGTGCGCGCATCGTTCCCTCGTGCAGGAACCCTGCTCGGCGGGCCACCGCAGCTGACGCTTCATTGTCCGCCTCGACCGTCAGGAAGGCGCGAGCTGCGCCGAGCTCAAACAACCACCTTGTGAGTAGAACCACCGCCCGAGTCGCGTACCCGCGCCCGCGCGCTCTCGGCCCGATCCAATAGCCGAACTGCGCTACGTCTGCCTTCGACCAGTTATCGACGCCGCAGCAGCCGACCAGGCCACCAGAGGCTGCGTTCGTGATCGCGAATGCAACACCAGATGGTGGCTCGGCCGCGCCGAACGCCCGCCAGCTCGACGCGAACTCGTCAATGATCGCTTCAGCGTCCTCGATCGAGAGCGGCGGCGCCGGTCGTCCGAGACGGTCGTGGGCCCCGTTGTAGCGTCGGATCGCTGGATCGGCGAACGCTTCCGTCATGAACCCGGCGTCATCTCTCGACCAAGGGCGGAGAGTGACCACGCCATCCGAGAGCACCACGACCGGAATGTCGGCACCCGTTGCACGCACGTCTATCGGCTCCTTTCGTTCGGCGCGTTCCTGGGCAACTCTGCCACGCGCGCAGTAAGGCATCGGGCTCGGCGCCGCGCGCCTCGGCCACATTGAGCTCGAAGGTGCGCACGACGCGAGCGTCTGGGCGCTTCATGACCCGTCTGGCCTGCAGCGGCCGCGTCGCTGCTGGACCAACCGCTGTGCCATTGCCGACCACCCCGACAAGAACCTCAGCGACGACATCAGTGAGGACAACCACCGCAGCCTCTGCCTGACCGCCGCCGGTCGTGGCGAGGGTGTGCGAGAGTCGCGACACCCAGCGTGGGGCTCGGCGCTGTTGCTGAACTGGGACGCGCCTGCGGGTGCTCGTGGCGGTGTGCCGGGGCGAGACTGTGGCCATGGGCAACTTGTCGCCCGAACTCACCGGGCCGGTCCAGCTCGAGCTGGCCAAGGCGATTGAGCAACTGCCAGGCGAGCACGGCATGACCGGCGAGTCACGCTTCGAGTTGAAATGGGACGGGTTCCTTCACTGAACTCGTCAAGCGCACCGGCAGCGCCCGTGCCGTTGTAGCCCGTGCCAAGCTCACTTGGCTGGTCGACGACAAGCCCCGTGATGCTTGTGATGTCAGGATCGGCTCGCGTCGGCGAGGTAGGCGTGGACAGCGGAGACCACCACTGAGCCTTCGCCGACGGCCGAGGCAACTCGTTTGACCGATCCGGCGCGTACGTCGCCCACGGCGAACAACCCGGGCAATGACGCATTGAACCCCTCCCGAGTCACGACGAAGCCCTTGCCGTCGAGCTCCACACCTGCTCCGTGCAGCCAGTTGGTGCGTGGCTCCGCGCCGATCATTAAAAAGAGACCGGCGGCGTCGAGTCGGACAGTGGCCTCCTGGGCGTGGTCTCGCCACATCACACCTGTCAGCCGCGTCGCTCCACTGACCGCGCAGAGCTCCGCACGGGGATGGACGGTGACGCGCTCATGGTGAGTCAGACGCTGCGCGAGGTAGGCCGACATTGTCTCTCGCAGATCGTCCCGCCGGATCAGGATGTGGACGTGAGCGGCGTGCCGGGTCAGGAACAGAGCGGCTTGGCCGGCCGAGTTGGCGCCCCCGATAACCACAGCGTTCTGGTCTGAGACGACCTTGGCCTCGAGGTCGCTCGCCGCGTAGTAGACGCCCCGCCCCTCGAGGTCGGCCAGCCCAGGCACGTCCAGACGTCGATAGTGAGCCCCACTGGCAATGATCACGGCCCTCGCGTCGATGTCGTGCTCGTCGTCAAGGCGGACGCGGAAGCCTGAAGCCGTCTGGGTCAAGCCCGTGATCGATCGGGGCGAGACCAGCCGGGTTCCGAATTTGACGGCCTGCATCATCGCTGCCCGCGCCAGCTCGGTCCCGGACACGCCTCGTGGAAAGCCGAGATAGTTCTCGATCCGCGAGGAGCTACCCGCTTGGCCCCCGATGGCAACGTCTTCCACGACAACCACGTCGAGGCCCTCGGATGCCCCGAAGACCGCTGCCGCCAGGCCCGCTGGTCCGGCGCCGACGACGAGCACGTCGCATCGAGTGTTGTCGGCAAGGCCCCACAAGTCGATCCCGAGCGCGCTGGCGAGATCGCGCGTCGTCGGCGCGGTCATGACCCTTTGCTCGCCGGTGACCACGGCCGTACCCGACGCGGGCAGCGCGGTCGTCTTCGCCAGCTCGGCCCACGCCACGGGGTCCGAGCGCAGCACGGTCCGGTAGGGGATCTGGTTGCGTCCGGCGAACTCCTGGAGCCGGTGCAGATCGCGGTCGTCGTCTCCGGCGAGGACGAGACCGCCCTCGCCCCTCCTCGTCAGGAAGAGCCGTCGGGCGTCGAGCGCGGACAGCACAACGTCGCTCAGCTCGGCCGAGATCTCCACGAGTCGCCGCAGCTCCCCAAGGTGCACCCGGAGAACCACAGTGCCGGTCATGGCGACACCTTGAAAGACGGATCGCTGGCCCATGAACATGCCCAACTCGCCGACGAAGTCGCCTGGCTCCACGACCCAGACGACCCGGTCTTCCCGACGATCTACCAGGAGCAGCCCTCCGGCGAGCACCAGGTACAGGTCGTACGGGTCTCCGGCATCCCACAACAACTCGCCAGCTTCGGGGCGCAGCTCTTCACCGCCCGATCGGAGCAGGCTCAGCAGATGCTCGCTCAAGACCGGCCACGCCAGCTCGTCGGCCTCGTCCCGTCGGCGTCGCGACGAGTAGTGGGTCATCTCGTCGGGAACCGGGATGCTGGTCATGGGTCTCCTTCGCCTGACTGACGGCATTCTCTGCTGAATTGCTCACTACTTCTGGAACGCTCAGCTTCAGGGTCCGCACCAGGGGCGTCGCAACGAGACCCGGCCGTGCCCTTCTCAGCGGTGGCGGGGGCGCGGCAGCAAGGCGAATGCGCTCTCCGCGATCGAGGTCAGGCGGGCGGGGCTGTGGCCGTAGGCGCCTACGACGTCGGTGCCGCGGACGATGGTCAGCAGAAGGTATGCGAGGTCGTCGGGGTCCGCGTCGGGGTCGAGGTCGCCGTTGCGCTGTGCCGCTCGCACACAGTCGGCCACTGCCGTCATCAGCACGGAGAAACAGTCGTTGGCCAGGCGTTTGACCTCGGAGTCGGAGGCGCCGACTTCCATGGCCATCTTGGCGGCGAAGCAGGCCGCCGCCGCCCGGTCAGGGGCGGGGGGTACGTCGGCGGCGAGTGGCACCCCGTGGACGGCGCGGAGCAGGTACGCGTGCAGTCGTTCCATGGCGCTCTCGTCCGGTCCGGCGAGCGCCTTCGGTGCACCTTGCGCCAGCCGGGTGAAGTACACGGACATCGCCTGGTGCAGCACGCCGTGCTTGCCGTCGAACGTGGCGTAGAGGCTGCCGCGGCCCATGCCGGTGGCAGCGCTGATGTCGTCGACGCTCGTGCCGTTGTAGCCCGTGGTGCGGAACTGCCGTTCGGCGGCGTGCAGGACGTGGTCGCGGTCGAAACTTCGTGGTCTCGCCATACGGAGAAGGTAGCTCCAACGCGTCGTTCTTGACAACTCAGTACAGAACTGGCTACGTTTCTGACAGTTCAGTACATAACCAGTCTGTGTTTGCAGGACCGCGACGCCGCGAAGGCGGCTTGGAGGTTGAAGTCATGACCGAGGGAACGCCCGTCGGCGAGGATTCCGCGAGCGACGCACTGCCCGAGGGGGCCGTCGACGTGGTGGTGATCGGCGGCGGCGGCGCGGGGCTGAACGGTGCGTTGATGCTGGCCCGCTCCCGCCGCTCGGTCGTCGTGATCGACAGCGGCTCGCCGCGCAACGCGCCCGCGGAGGCCGTGCATGGCTTGCTGGCCTTGGACGGCACCCCGCCGTCGGAGGTTCTTCGGCGGGGCCGGGAGCAGGTGCGTCAGTACGGCGGACGCGTCGTGCACGACGAGGTGGTCTCGGCTGAGCCGGCCGCCCCGTCGGCGGACGGGGACCTGCGGTTCAGCGTCACCCTGGCCGACGGCCGCAGCATCACCGCTCGCCGCATCCTGGTGGCCACCGGGCTCACGGATGTGCTGCCGGAGGTGCCTGGGCTCGCCGAGCACTGGGGGCACAGTGTGGTGCACTGCCCGTACTGCCACGGCTGGGAGGTGCGCGATGAGCCCATCGGCGTCCTCGCCACCGGCCCGGCCTCCATCGGCCCTGCGTTTCTGTTCCGTCAGCTGACCGAGGACCTCATCTACTTCACCCACGGCACCGATCTGGACGAGGACAGCCGCGCCCGGTTCGCCGCCCGCAGCATCCGTGTCATCGACACGCCGGTCACCGAGATCGTCAACGACCAGGACGGTGCCATCGCCGGGGTGCGCCTGGCCGACGGGCAGGTCGTGGACCGCCGCATCCTGGCCGTCGTCCCGCAGACGCAGGCCCGCACCCAGGGCCTGGAAGGTCTGGGCCTGCCGCTGCAGGACCTGCCGAACATAGGCCGCGGTTTCGCCTCCGGCCCGGCCGGCACGACCGAAGTGCCGGGTGTGTGGGTGGCAGGCAACGTCACCGACCCCGTCGCCCAGGTCGGGGCCTCCGCAGCGGCCGGCGCACTGGCCGGCATCGACATCAACAAGATGCTGGCCACCGCGGACACCGACGCGGCCCTCCGGGCGATGGCCGAGGTAAGCCCGTCTTGAAGCCGCCGAGACGGCTACCAGTCATGTCCAGCAAGCAAGGGGAGAAATGAGTACCAGTGTTGACCGCGGGGCGCCTGCCTCCGGAAAGAAGGACTCGGGCCTTCGCGGCTCCCATGCCGTGCGCTGGTGGGTGCTGGTCGTCATAGGCATGGCACAGCTCATGGTCATGCTCGATGCGACCGTCGTGAACATCGCGCTGCCCGAGGCGCAACAAGACCTCGGCTTCAGCGACGGCAGCCGGCAGTGGGTCATCACGGGTTACGCGCTGGCGTTCGGCAGCCTGCTGCTGCTCGGCGGCCGGCTCGGTGACCTGTTGGGCCGACGTACCCTCTTCGTGATCGGCTTGGCGGGTTTCGGGGCCGCGTCCGTTCTCGGCGGCTCAGCCTCCAGTTTCGAGATCCTCGTCCCGGCACGTGTGGCCCAGGGGCTCTTCGCTGCAGTGCTCGCGCCTGCCGCACTCTCACTGCTCAGCGTGACCTTCACCGAGCCGGCCGAAAGGGCCAAAGCCTTCGGGATCTTCAGCGCCCTGGGCGGTGCGGGCGGCGCGGTCGGGCTGCTGCTCGGCGGCATGCTCACCGAGTGGGCGTCGTGGCGCTGGGTGATGTACGTGAACGTCGCCTTCGCGGTCCCCGCCCTGATCGGTGCGTTGCTGCTGCTGGCCAAGCCCGCGATCACCAAGAAGCCCAAACTCGACATTCCGGGCATCGTCGCGGTGAGCGCCGCGCTGTTCGCGATCGTCTACGGGTTCGCGCACGTAGAGTCCACCAGTTGGACCGACCCGGTCGCTCTCGGCTCCATGATCGTCGGCGTGGTGCTGCTCGTGGTGTTCGTCTGGCTGGAGTCCACGGTTGCGCATCCGCTGCTGCCGCTGCGAGTGGTGCTGGCCCGGACCCGCGGTGGCTCGTTCCTGGCGGTGTTCGTCCTGGGCATGGGGATGTTCTCGATCTTCCTGTTCCTGACCTATTACTTCGCGGCCAGCCTCGGCTACTCGCCGATCAAGACCGGTCTGGCGTTCCTGCCGATGGTCGCGGCCGTCGTCACTTCGTCGACCACGATGCCTTCGCTGGTGCTGCCCAAGGTCGGCCCGAAGATCGTCGTCAGCGCCGGCTTCCTGGTCGCCGCAGCCGGTATGGCGCTGCTGACCCGGCTCGAGCTGGACAGCACCTATGCCACCCACATCATGCCCGGGCTGATCCTGCTGGGGCTCGGCATCGGCGCGGTGATGAGCACCGCGTTCCAGGGCGCGACCTCGGGCATTCACCCCGAGGACTCGGGTGTTGCCTCGGCGCTGATCAACACCGGTCAGCAAATCGGCGGCTCCATCAGCACGGCGTTGTTGACCACCGTTGCCTCGTCGGCCGCGACCGACTACCTGACCTCGCACAAGCCCAGCGCGCTGGCCGCGGCGCAGGCCGGTGTCGAGGGCTATACGGCGACTCTGGCCTGGGGCTCCGGGTTCTTCGTGGCCGGTGCGGTGATCGCCGCGTGCCTGATTCCGAATCGGGCGCTGGAGCCGTCCGAGGGCGAGCCCGTGATGGCCCACTAGGGCCGGCCGCTCTCGGTGCGGCACAGGCGACCCCCGCACAACGCACGACAAACTCAGAAGGAACCAACATGCAGATAGTTCACCCAGTGGCCCTCGTGACGGGCGCCTCCTCCGGGATCGGGCGGGCGGCAGCGCTCGCTCTCGTGGACGCCGGCTTCGCGGTGGTCGGCACGAGCCGGACCGCGGCGAACGCCGAGCCGCTCGCCGGGGTGACGTTCCTCGATCTCGACGTGGCCAGCGACGAGTCGGTCCGCGCCCTGGTCGGGGAGGTGATCGAGCTGTTCGGCCGGATCGACGTCCTGGTCAACAACGCGGGCGTGGGCGCGGTCGGCGCCGGCGAGGAGAGCTCGATCGACCAGGCCAAGGAGGTGTTCGACATCAACGTCTTCGGCCTGATGCGGATGACCAACGCAGTGCTGCCCCACATGCGCGCCCAGGGCACTGGCCGCGTGCTCAACGTCTCCTCAGTACTCGGTCTCATCCCCGCCCCCTTCATGGCCGTCTACGCCGCCGCCAAGCATGCGGTCGAGGGCTACTCCGAGTCCGTCGACCACGAGCTTCGCGAGCACGGCGTCCGGATGCTGCTCGTCGAGCCGGCCTACACCAGCACGAGTTTCGAGGCGAGCAGCCAGGCACCCGACTCGCCCCTGCCCGTCTACGCCGCACAGCGGCAGGTCGCCCGAGACGTACTGGCCACCGCCGTGCGCAACGCCGACAACCCGGACGTTGTCGCGAAGGTCATCGTCGCGGCCGCCACCGATGCCAAGCCCAAGCTCCGCTACACCGCCGGCTCGATGGCCGCACGCGTCAGCCTCCTGCGCCGGATCGTGCCCTCGGGCGCCTTCGACAAGCAAATCCGCAAGCTCAACCGACTGGCCGGCTGACCCGCAGTACACCTGCGCCGGTCGGGCAGGCGATGCGCCGAGTGCCGGCGACGTCGCCGACATCCCGAGACGGCGCTGTGATGCGGATAGGGCTGCTCGGGGCAGAGACTGGCGGCATGGTCGCGTTGGCGCCAGACCTACGTGGGCCGGTCGGGCTGCAGCTGGCCCGGGCGGTCGAGCAGCTGCCCGGGGAGCACGGCATGCCGCGTGCGGCCGAAGCCTTGCAGCACGGAGTCGTGCACCCGTCACCACCTCCGCGCTTACCCACGGGCGCCGGCTGAGCAGTCGCACGCGAGCGAAGCGAGCAGATCGCGGGCGCCAGCCCGCAAGTCGCCCGCGGCAGCGGGCAAGAGGCCGGCGCCAGCCGGAGGGTGGGTGGGTAGCGCGCGGAGCAGGGGCGGGAGGGAGCGGAGCGACCGGAGCCCCTGCGGAGCACGCGTGGGGGCTATTTCACCTGATGCGCATGCCGGAGATGGCTCGGGCGATTACCAGGCGCTGGATTTCGGAGGTGCCTTCGAAGATGGTGTAGATCTTGGCGTCTCGGTGCATGCGTTCTACGGGGTATTCGCGGGTGTAGCCGTTGCCGCCGAGGATTTGGATGGCTTCTTCGGTGACGCGTACGGCTACCTCGCCGGCCTTCAGTTTGGCCATGGAGCCTTCGCCGTGGCGGTAGTCGGGGGTTTCGCCGCGCATGAGGGCGGCGGACATGTTGGCGGCGCGCCAGACGAGGAGGCGGGCGGCGTCGATCTCCATGGCCATGTCGGCGAGTTTGAAGGCGATGCCCTGGTTGTCGATGATCGGGCGGCCGAACTGTTCGCGGGTCTTGGCGTACTCCAACGCCACTTCGTAGGCGGCCCGCGCGATGCCGATGGCCTGGGCGCCGACGATGTGGCGGGTCATTTCGAAGGTGGCCATCGAGGCGTTGCGGCCGGTCGAGCCCTTGCCGGGGTTCTGGGCGGCTTCGCGGGCGCGGGCGAGGCGTTCGTCGAGCTTTTCCTTGCCGCCGAGGACGTTGCCGGCGGGGATGCGGACGTTGTCGAAGAAGACGTCGGCGGTGTGCGAGGCGCGGAGGCCGTGCTTGCGGAGTTTTGTGCCCTGCTGCAGGCCGTGGACCTCGGTCCGGGGTACGACGAACGCGGCCTGGCCCTTGGTACCCAGCGACGGGTCGACCGTCGCGACGACCACGTGGATGTCCGCGATGCCGCCGTTCGTCGCCCAGGCCTTCTGGCCGTTGATGACCCACTCGTCCGAGGCGGAGTCGTAGACGGCGCGGGTGCGGATCGCGGAGACGTCGGAGCCGGCGCCCGGTTCGGA
Organism: Kribbella sp. NPDC051137; assembly: GCF_040682535.1. NCBI lineage: Bacteria > Bacillati > Actinomycetota > Actinomycetes > Propionibacteriales > Kribbellaceae > Kribbella > Kribbella sp. NPDC051137. The sequence goes on along the minus strand of NZ_JBFBBI010000001.1, from coordinate 1,546,377 downwards.
GGAGCAGAAGGCGGCCACGCGTACGTCGTCAGGTGTCCCGTAGCAGCGGGGCATCCACTGGCTCCACTGGTCCGGCGTACCGTTGGAGAAGATCGCCGACGACGCGAGGCCGGTGCCCTTCAGCGACATGCCGATCCCGGCGTCGCCCCAGAACAGCTCCTCGTGCACGAGCGGCATCAGCAGGCCGGACGGGTCGATGAACAGGTTGATGTTGGCGTCGAGCCCGTACAGGCCGATCTTGGCCGCCTCCTGGATGACCGGCCACGGGGTCTCCTCGCGCTCGTCCCACTCGGCGGCGGCCGGGCGGATGACGTCCGCGGCGAAGGTGTGGGCCCAGTCGCGGATCTCCCGCTGCTCGTCGTTCAGCTGCAGCGAGAACGGGCTCCAGCCCGGTGCGGACCGCTCGGCGCCGAGCTCACCGGCGAGCGCCATCACGTCGGCGGAGACAGCGGGCTTCGGATCGGTCATCGTCATCAACATCCTCCAGCGGCGGCACTACGATGTTACCGATGAGTGTAACTGTCGTTTGCACCATCGGGTACCGCTGTGGCTAAGATCGGTTCATGAGCTCCGCGCTGCTCGCGATCGGACGCCGCCGGACCACGGCGGAGCGTCGGCGCGACCGGGAGCGGGACATCATCCGTGCCACCCGGGAGATCTTCGACGAGCGCGGCACGATCGACGCCCAGATCGACGATATCGCCAAGCGGGTCGGGATCAACAAGGCACTGATCTACCGGCACTTCGCCGGCAAGGAAGAGCTGTTCGCGCTGACGCTCGTCGACTACCTCCAGGAGCTCGAAGACCGCCTGCACCAGAAGGACAGCCCGAGAAGAACTCCGCTCAACCGGCTCAAGGCCCTGAGCGAGACGTTCGTGGACTTCTGTCTCGGCTACCCGGCGTTCACCGACTGCGCGATGAGTCTGCTGAGAAGGACCGGCGAGGAGCTGTTCGGCGAGATCACCGAGCCGGTGATGGTCAAGCTCGGTACGGCGATGGCCGCGCCGCTGGACCGGATCGCCGCGATCCTGAAGGCCGGCCAGCGGACCGGGGTGTTCGACGAGGTCGACACCGCGTACCTCGCCAACCACCTGTACACGCAGACTCTGGGATCGTTGCACATGGCAAGGGTCGGTCTGATCGTGTCGGGCAGCCGCCCGGGACACCCGGTGGTGCATCATGCCGATGTCGGCACCGTCCGGTCGACCGCGATCACCGCGACCCTGGCAACCGCGGTGGGACAGAAAGCCCTGACAGCCAAGACCCGTTCCGCGAGAGCCAGAGCAGGAGAGACATCGTGACCGAACCGCGCAAGGTGGCCGTGGTCGCCGGGAACCGGATCCCGTTCGCCCGGCAGGACAAGACCTACCGGCACGCCTCCAACTCCGACATGCTCACCGCCGCGCTGAACGGCCTGGTCGACCGGGCCGGTCTGGGCGGGCAGGAGGTCGGCGAGGTGGTCGCCGGGGCGGTCCTCAAGCACGCCCGCGACTGGAACATGGTCCGCGAGGTGGTGCTCGGGTCGAAGCTCGCGCCCACCACTCCGGCGTACGACATCCAGCAGGCCTGCGGCACCGGGCTGGAGGCGGCGATCCTGGTCGGCAACAAGATCGCGCTCGGCCAGATCGACGCGGGGATCGCCGGCGGCGTCGACACCGCCTCCGACGCGCCGCTGAGCGTCAACGACCACCTGCGCAACGTCCTCCTGGACCTGAACCGCGCGAAGACGTACCCGGACCGCCTCAAGGTGCTCGCCCGGGTCCGCCCGAAGGACGTCGTACCGGAGATCCCGCGGAACGCCGAGCCGCGGACCAGGAAGTCGATGGGCGACCACGCCGCGCTGACCGCGCTGGAGTGGGGCATCACCCGCGAGGCGCAGGACGAGCTCGCCTACAGGTCCCACGTCAACCTGGCCGCCGCCTACGACCGCGGCTTCCAGCAGGACCTGATCACGCCGTACCTCGGGCTCGAGAAGGACCAGAACCTGAGGCCCGACACCACGCTGGAGAAGCTCGCGAAGCTGAAGCCGGTGTTCGGCAAGGGCGAGACCGCGACGATGACCGCCGGCAACTCGACCCCGCTGACCGACGGCGCGTCCACCGTCCTGCTGTCCACCGACGAGTGGGCCAGGGAGCACGGCCTGCGCCCGCTCGCGTACCTGACCCACTCGCAGACCGCAGCGGTCGACTACGTGAAGGGAGCCGAGGGCCTGCTGATGGCCCCGGCGTACGCCGTGCCGCGGATGCTGCAGCGTGCCGGTCTCACACTGCAGGACTTCGACTACTACGAGATCCACGAAGCGTTCGCCTCCCAGGTACTGTCCACCCTGAAGGCGTGGGAGGACCCGATCTTCTGCAAGGAACGGCTGGGTCTCGACGCGCCCCTCGGGGAGATCGATCGGGACAAGCTGAACGTGAACGGGAGCTCGCTGGCCGCGGGGCATCCGTTCGCGGCGACCGGCGGGCGGATCGTCGCCGCGCTGGCGAAGCAACTGGACGAGAACGGCGGCGGCCGCGGGCTGATCTCGATCTGCGCCGCGGGTGGCCAGGGTGTCGTCGCCATCCTCGAGAAGTAGGAGCTGAGATGACGGATCGCTACCAGACCTTCACCCGGACGCCGCTCGGCAAGACCCTGGTGAAGAACCTGGGTCTGCCCGACCCGCTGCCGCTGCCGCGCTGGACCGACGGCGCACCGGTGATCGACGGACCGGTCGTCTTCGGTGCGATCGGCGAGTCCGACGCCGGCAAGGCGATCCAGGCCCTGCTGCGCGACATCGGCGCCAGCTTCAGCACGGCGACCGAGGGCGTCGCGTCCAGCGAGATCCGCCCGAAGGCTCTGGTCTTCGACGCGACCGGCGCGACCTCGACCGCGGACCTGTCCAGCCTGCAGCGGTTCTTCTCCCCCGTGATCCGCCAGCTCGCCGCGGCGGGCCGGGTGATCGTCGTCGGCCGTACGCCGGAACTCGCGAGCAGCACCGACCAGCACATCGCGCAGCGCGCGCTGGAAGGCTTCACCCGCAGCCTCGGCAAGGAGGTGAAGCGCGGCGCCACGGTCAACCTCGTGTACGTCGCCCCGGACGCGCACGAGCAGCTCGACTCCACGCTCCGCTTCTTCCTCTCCCCGAAGTCCGCGTACGTCGACGGGCAGGTCGCCCGGATCGGCACCGGCCCGCTCGTCAGCAACGACCCGCAGCGCCCGCTGGCCGGCCGGACGGCGCTCGTCACCGGCGCGGCCCGTGGGATCGGCGCCGCGATCGCGAACACGCTCGCCCGCGACGGTGCGACCGTGATCGGCGTCGACGTACCGCAGAACGCGGATCCGCTGCGCAAGGTGATCTCGAAGATCGGCGGCACCGAGCTCCTCCTCGACGTGACCGCGGTCGACGCGGCGCAGCGGATCGCGGCGCACGCGCAGGAGCAGCACGGTGGGCTCGACATCGTCGTCCACAACGCCGGCATCACCCGCGACCGGCGGCTGGTGAACATGCGGACCGACGCCTGGGACGCCGTCCTGGACGTGAACCTGCGCGCCCCCGAGCGGATCACCAAGCACCTGGTCGAGTCCGGCGCGATCCGCGACGGCGGCTCGATCGTCGGCGTCTCGTCGATGGCCGGGATCGCCGGCAACAACGGCCAGACGAACTACGCGACCTCGAAGGCCGGCGTGATCGGGCTGGTCGAGGCGCTGGCGCCGGTGCTCGCCGACAAGCAGATCCGGATCAACGCGGTGGCGCCCGGGTTCATCGAGACCGAGATGACCGCGAAGATCCCGTTCGCGATCCGCGAGGTCGGCCGCCGGATGAACTCGCTGCAGCAGGGCGGGCTGCCGATCGACGTGGCCGAGGCGATCGCCTGGTTCGCGGATCCGGCGTCCGCGGGCCTGACCGGCAACGTGGTCCGCGTCTGCGGTCAGAGCTTGCTGGGGGCCTGATGCCGACCCGCCGGTACGACGACTCCCCCGGCCTCGGCGCGCTGTACGCGCGGACCGTCAAGGCCACGCTGCGGCGCGCCGACTACGCGCCGAACGAGGACGGCCTCACGCTCGAACTGCCGCGGTCGGCGGTCGACCAGGACCACCTGACGGCGTACCGCGATGTCACCGGTTTCCAGGCGGGCCCGGCGCTGCCCCCGACGTACCCGCACGTCCTGGCGTTCCCGTTGCACCTGGACCTGATGTCCGACCCCTCGTTCCCGTACAAGCCGATGGGGATCGTGCACCTGTCCAACACGATCACGCAGAAGCAGCCGGTCCCGCTGCACGCGGAGCCGTCGATCCGCGTGCACAGTACGCCGGAACGGCCGCATCCCAAGGGCACCGTGTTCGACGTGATCAGCGAGGTGTTCGTCGATCACGAGCTCGTGTGGAGCGACCTCACCACGCTGCTCAGCCGGTCGGCAGGTACGCCGGACGAGCACGCCGACCTGCTGCCGGACCCGGTGCTGGCCGGCAGCGCGTGGTGGGACCTGCGCGGCAACCTCGGCCGCCGGTACGCCGCCGCGTCCGGCGACCGGAACCCGATCCACCTGTTCAAGCTCACCGCCCAGGCGTTCGGGTTCCCGCGCCAGATCGCCCACGGCATGTGGGCCAAGGCCGCCGCGCTCGCGTCGATCCAGCGGGCCGGCGCGTTGCCGGACGCGTTCACGGTCCGCGTGGACTTCCGCAAGCCGTTGCTGCTCCCGTCCCGCGTCCAGTTCGGTCACCAGCAGCACGGCAAGACCCTGGATTTCGCGCTGTACGACGAGTCACACGACATCACTCACCTGATCGGACAGCTGCAGGAACACTGAGGTCGCGGAGCTGATCCAGCACCTGCCCGATCGGCGCAGCGTCCCACTTGCTGCCGTCGCGTTCGCGGACCGCGAGTTCGCCGCTGGAGGCTTCGCGCGCGCCGATGACGGCCTGGTACGGCGCCAGCCGGTTCTCCCGGATCCGCGCGCCGAGGCTGCCCTCGTCGGCGTGCGCGATCTCCACCCGCAGCCCGCGGTCCGACGCCCGCCGCGCGACCTGGACGGCGAGCTCCTCCTCGGCGTCCGAGATCGGCAGTACGACGACCTGCACCGGCGCGAGCCACGCCGGGAACGCGCCGCCGTGCACCTCGATCAGCTGGGCCATCGCCCGCTCGATGCTGCCGACGATCGCCCGGTGCACCATCACCGGCCGGTGTTTGTTGCCGTCAGCACCGATGTACTCGAGCCCGAAGGCGGCCGGCTGGTGGAAGTCGATCTGGACGGTCGACAGGCTGAACTCGCGACCGGCCGAGTCCATCAGCTGGATGTCGATCTTCGGCCCGTAGAACGCCGCGTCACCCGGCGCGTCCTCGTAGTCCATACCCGCGTCCTTCAGCACCCCGCGGAGCAGCTCGGCCGCCTGTGCCCAGCTCGCCGCGTCCCCGACGTACTTGCTCGACGGGCTGTTGAACTCCGCATCCTCGGCAGGTAGGGCGAGCACGTAGCGGGAGGCCGCGATGCCCATGTCGGCGTACGCCTGGTTGATCAGCCGCAGCGCGTCCGCGGCCTCGGAAGCGACCTGGTCGAGGCGGCAGAAGATGTGCGCGTCGTTCAGCTGCATCGCGCGGACCCGGCTGAGGCCGCCGATCGCGCCGGACAGCTCGGCGCGGTACTGCCCGCCGAGCTCGGACATCCGCAGCGGGAGCTCGCGGTAACTGTGCGAGCGGGAGCGGAACATCAGCGCGTGGTGCGGACAAATGCTGGGTCGCAGGATCAGCTCCTCACCGCCCATGTCCATCGGCGGGTACATGTCGTCGTGGTACTTCGCCCAGTGGCCGGAGATCTCGTACAGCTCCTTCTTCGCGAGCACCGGCGAGTACACCTGCTGGTAGCCGGCTCTTCGCTCCACTTCGGCGATGTAGCTCTCGAGTGCCCGGCGTACGGCGGCCCCGGCCGGCAACCAGTAGGGCAGGCCCGCGCCGATCAGCGGGTCGGAGTCGAACAGGCCGAGCTCGCGGCCGATCTTGCGGTGGTCGTACATGGTGGTCTCCTCGTTGAGAATGGGGCGAGGAACCACGGGTACGACAAAGCCCCGGGGCACTCGCCCCGGGGCTTGGTCAGACAGTCAGGTGTCAGCGCGCCGGGACGTACTCCGGCGTCGTCGTCACTACTGCGCGCTGCGACATGCTCCTAAGTTAGCAGATCCGAATCCAGACCGACCGGACGAATCAGCCCTTCCTGCGCAACGGAGGCGATCAGACGCCCGTCATCGGTGTACAGCCGGCCGGTCGCGAAGCCGCGCGCACCGGACGCCGACGGCGACGCCTGGTCGTAGAGCAGCCACTCGTCCGCGCGGAACGGGCGGTGGAACCAGAGCGCGTGATCCAGCGACGCGGGCTGGATCCGCCGGTCGCCGATCACGATCCCGTGCGGCAGCAGACTCGCGCCGAGCAAGGTCAGGTCACTGGCGTACGCGAGCACACACGCGTGCAACGCCGGATCGTCCGGGAGCTTCCCGGCGGCCCGGATCCAGAACTGCCGGCCGCTGACTCCTGCCAGCCGTACGTCGAGCGACGCCCACTCGCGGTCCCAGTCCGCGGCGGGCCGCCCGCTCTGCGCCTCGAGGACCGTGGCGAGCCGGGGCGCCTCTTCCGGCGGTACGACGTCGTCCGGCATCGGATCCTGGTGGTCGAGGCCGGGCTCCGGGCGCTGGAACGACGCCGACATGTAGAAGATCGGCTTCCCGTGCTGGGAGGCGACCACTCGCCGGCTGCTGAACGAACCGCCGTCGCGGGTCGGCTCCGCGCGGTACACGATCGGCACCGACGTGTCACCGGCGCGCAGGAAATACCCGTGCAGCGAGTGCACGACCCGCTCCGCTTCGACCGTCCGGCTCGCGGCGGCGAGCGCCTGGCCGAGCACCTGCCCGCCGAACACGCGCTGCATCGACGTCTGCGGCTGCCGCCCGCGGAACAGGTCGACGTCGATCTTCTCCAGGTCGAGCAGCTCGACCAGATCCTCCAACGACTCAGGCATGCCTCATCCTGACAGGCCCGGACGCAGTACTACGCGGTACGCGCTGTGGAAACCGTCACGTACGACGGGTCAGTTGTCGTCTTCGCGGTTGAGTTCGGCGAGGAACTGTTCGACCTCGGCGCCCAGCTCGTCGGCGGACGGCGTCGAGTCGGCGAGCAGGCTCTTCCGGCTCAGTGAACCGGCGGCAGCGTCGTACTGCGTCTCCAGGGCCTTGACGACCGCGCTGGCGTCCTCCGAGGCGTCGACCTGCTCGTCGACCAGGCGGCCGGTGACCGCGGCCTCGTCGAGCAGGGCCTTGCTGGGAAGCAGCAGCCCGGTCGCCGCGGAGATCGCGTGCACGAGCGCCAGCGCGGCGCCCGGGAAGCGGTTCTCGGCCAGGTAGTGCGGGACGTGGACGGCGAAGCCCATCGCGTCCTTGCCGGCCTCGCCGAGGCGGACCTGCAGCATCGTGCCGGCGCTCGCGGGCAGCTGCATCTCGCCGTCCCAGATGTTCGACCGGGTGACCAGCTCGGGCCGGGTCGCGTGCGCGGTCAGACCGAGCGGCCGGGTGTGCGGAACCCCCATCGGGATGCCGTGCACGCCGACGGTCAGGGTCACGTTGTACAGCTCGATGAGCTGCCGGACGGCGCCGGCGAACCGGTCCCAGTGGTTGTCCGGCTCGACGCCCTCGAGCAGCAGGAAGTCGACACCCGCGTCGTCCGTCACCAGGTGCAGCGACAGGTGCGGCGGTGTGTAGTCGGTGAACCGGTCCTCGGCGAACGTCACCTCGGGCCGGCGGGCCCGGTAGTCGTGCAGCAGGTCGACGTCGAACCGCGCCAGCAACCGGTGGTCCAGCACCTCGAGCAGGTGGTCGGCGGTCACGCGCCCCGCCTGGCCGGCGTCCATGAAGCCGTCCAGCGAGTGCACCATGACCTTCGGCGTCGCCGCCGGGCCGGTCGCCACCGACTCGTCGACGATCTCGTAGAGGTCGTCCGGTCGCAGCATCGTCGTCTCCTTCGCATCACCAACAGTCACGTCTATTCTCCCCAACGCCGGGGCCGCGCGGACAAATTCCGGGATCAGCGAAGTTTCAGGAAGCGTCCACGACCCGGCGGCGGCGAGACAATCCCGGAAAGCGCTTGCTAGGTTAGCGTCGTGAGCCTTGAACCGAACTCCGCCCTGACCGTCATGCTGGCGATGAACGACGGCACCCGGGCGCACGTCCTGGTCCCGTCCGTCCGGCAGCGCCTGGACGCCGTCGCCACCGTGCTGCCGGTCGGCCCCGGACAGGGCAGCACCAAGGACCAGCCGGTCCGGGACTTCCTCGCCGACCCCGCCGTACGGGCGGCGCTCCCCGACGTCGACGTCCTGCTCACCGGGTGGGGCTGCCCGCGGATCGGGCCGGACGTCCTGGACGCGGCGCCGAAGCTGCAGGCGATCCTGCACGCGGCCGGCTCGGTGAAGGCGATCGTCGACCCGGCCGCCTTCGACCGGGGCATCCAGGTCTCGTCGGCGGCGACCGCGAACGCGCAGCCGGTCGCCGAGTTCACGGTCGCGGCGATCGTGATGGCCGGCAAGCGGGCGTTCCGGCTCGCGGCGCAGTACCGGCTGGAGCGGAGCAAGGGCGACGCCCACGGGATGCCGGGCAACTACGGCACCACCGTCGGCCTGCTCGGGGCGTCCCGGATCGCGAAGATGGTCGCCGAGCGGCTGCGCGGGTTCGACCTGCACGTGCTGATCAGCGACCCGTACCTGACGGCCTCCGAGGCCGCCGCGCTGGGCGCGGAGCTGGTCGACAACGACACGCTGTTCCGCCGCAGCGACATCCTCAGCGTGCACGCGCCGCTGCTGCCGGAGACCGTCGGGCTGGTGGACGGGCGCCTGCTCGGGCTGCTCAAGGACGGCGCCGCGCTGATCAACACCGCGCGCGGCAAGATCATCGACTCCGAGGCGCTGCTCCGCGAGTGCGCGTCCGGCCGGATCGACGCGATCCTCGACGTCACCGACCCCGAGCCGCTGGAGCCGGACTCGCCGCTGCTCGACCTGCCGAACGTGTTCGTCACCCCGCATGTCGCCGGTGCCGTCGGCAACGAGATCGCCCGCCTCGGCGAACTCGCCGTCAGCGAACTCGAACGCCTCACCGCCGGGCAACCCCTGCAGCACGCCATCAGCCCCACCGAACTCGGAAGGTTGGCCTAGTGACCCGCTTGATCCTGCCGGACACCGACCGCGAGCTGTCCCGCCAGACCGGGTGGACCCGGGCGCACTGGGAGGCGCTTGCCGACCACCTGCTCGACTCGCTCGTTCCGTACTTCTCCCCCGGGATGTCGCTGGTCGAGCTGCCGGGCCGGCCGAGCCGCTCCGGTACGGCGTCCGACGCGCTCGAAGGGTTCGCCCGGTCGTTCATGCTGGCCGCGTTCCGGATCGCCGGCGTGCAGGGCAAGGGCTGTGAGCGGCTGATCGAGCGGTACGCGCGCGGCGTTGCGAACGGCGCGAACCCGGACCACCCTGAGGCCTGGCTGCGGCTCACCCCGCGGTCACAGCAGATGGTCGAGGCGGCGGCGATCGCGGTGTCGCTGCACGAGACCCGCGAGTGGATCTGGGACCGGCTCGACGCGAAGGCTCAGCAGCACGTCGCCGACTGGCTCGGCGGGTTCAACGGGTCGACGACGCACGACAACAACTGGCGGCTGTTCCAGGTCGTCAGCGAGCAGTTCCTCGCCTCGGTCGGAGCGCCGTACAAGCAAGAGGACATCGACGGCGGCCTCGACCGGATCGAGGACTGGTACGTCGGCAACGGCTGGTACTCCGACGGCGACGGGCAGAACTTCGACAACTACATCGGCTGGGCGATGCACCTGTACCCGGGGCTGTGGGCGCGGATGGCCGCCGCCACGCCGGGAGCGCAGTACGAGGACCGGTTGAAGGTCTACAAGGAGCGGATCAACCTGTTCCTGCAGGACGCGTCGTACTTCGTGGGGAACGACGGTGCGCCGTTGTACCAGGGGCGGTCGCTGACGTACCGGATGGCGGCCGCGGCGCCGTACTGGATGGGCGCCTTGCTCGACTCGACGCCGCTGACGCCGGGTGAGACGCGGCGGCTGTGCTCCGGGATCGCGCGGCACTTCGTACAGCACGGGGTGCCGGACGAGCGGGGCGTGCTGACGCTCGGGTGGTACGACACGTTCCTGCCGACGACGCAGCAGTACTCCGGGCCGGGATCGCCGTACTGGGCCTCCAAGGGGTTCGTGGGGTTGATCCTGCCGCCGGAGCATCCGGTGTGGTCGGATCCGGAGGACTCGATCCCGCTGGACGACGCGGATCAGCAGAAGGCGATGCCGGAGCCGGGGTGGATCGTGCATGCCAGCCGCCACGACCAGGTCGTGCAGTTGGTGAACCACGGTGCGGATCACGCGCCGGTGGCCGAGCCTGCCGGCGTCGAGCCGGCGGGCGACCCGCACTACAACCGGTTGGCGTACGCGAACCACGCGGGGCCGGACCTGTCGGACCACGAGCCGGGGATCGACAACCTGATCTCGCTGGTTTCGCCCGACGGTACGGCGAGCGGGCGCGGGCGGATCCGGCGGCTCGGCGTCGACGGCCGTACGGCGTCCTCGTGGCACAAGGCGTGGCTGGGCGACGAGGGACCGTGGGCGATCGAGGTCGCCTCGCTCGTGTGGAACGGCTGGGAGATCCGCTGCGCGCTCGTCGAAGGACCCGAGGGTGCAGTGGTCCGCAGCGCCGGCTTCGCGGTCGCCGGCGACTCCTTGCCCGAGGCAACCGCATCCCCGAAGGAGGTGCACGCCGCCTCGGCCCGGAACACGGATGGGTTGTTGTCTGCTGTTGTTGGCTTGTACGGATATGAACAGGCTGGGGTGCATCGGGCGGTGGGGGTGAACCCGTTCGGGGTGCACTCGGCCACGCCTTACCTGACGGCCGCGCACCACGGGGAGCCGCTCGTGCTGGTGAATGCGGTGGTGCTGACGCGGGACGCGCTCCGGGTGGAGGCGATTGCCGAGGGCATCGATGTGGACGTGCAAGGGACTACGGTGCGGATCGGGCTGCCCGGCGGTGACTCCGAAGTGGTCGAGCTGGGACAGAGTAGATTGACCGAATGAGCACGTACGAGAAACTCCTGCAGGACCAGATCCGTAACGAATTCACGGCGTCGCAGCAGTACGTGGCAGTCGCTGTCTGGTACGACGACCAGGATCTGCCCCGGCTGGCCGCGCACTTCTACAAGCAGTCGCTGGAAGAGCGCAACCACGCGATGATGATGGTGCAGTACCTGCTGGACAAGGACATCCGGCCGACGATCCCGTCGGTCGGCGAGGTCGAGTCCGACTTCAGGTCCGCGATCGAGCCGCTCGAGCTCGCCCTCGCGCAGGAGATCAGCGTCACCAAGCAGATCGAGACGCTCGCCCGCACCGCCCGCGACGAGAGCGACTACATCGGTGAACAGTTCATGCAGTGGTTCCTCAAGGAGCAGGTCGAGGAGGTCGCCGCGATGAAGACGCTGGTCAACGTCGCCAAGCGGGCCGGTGACAACCTGTTCCACCTCGAGGACTTCCTGGCCCGCGAGGTGGTCGGCGACGCCGGCGCCGACCCGACCGCACCCACCGCCGCCGGCGGCGTGGTCTGACCTGAGACGGTCCGGCCTACCAGCTCCCGCCGCCACCGCCGCCGCCCCCGCCACCCGAGGACGACGACGAACTCGACGACGAGGAGAACCCGGAGGACGACCCGCCCCCGGTCGACGGTGACGGAGGCTCGGCGAACGTGCTGGAGACCGTCGTGGAGATGCTCCCGGCGGTCCAGCCGGAGTCGTAGTACGAGCTGGTACCGGCGTACCACGTAGGCGCCGCGGTCAGCCGCCCGGAGTCGACGAGCTGTTTGCACACCTGCTGCCAGCGGTCGGCCAGCCCCAGCACGATCGCCCACGGCAGGTACTTGCTGAAGATGTCCTCGCCGTCCTCGAACCGGAGCTGGTCCGCCTCCGCGGTGCTCAGGTACTGCCGGAACCCGACGACCTGGTCGGTCACCGCCCGGCCGAGCGCGTTCCGGCGCCCGGCGCGGCGCTGCAGGATCAGGTCGACGACGGCGTTCAGTACGGCGAGCACCGGCAGCGCGACCACGACCGCCGGCCCGAGCCACGGCGGCGCGTCGAACTTGATCACGTACACGATCAGCGAGATGAGGCCGGCCAGAGCCGCCAGGAAGAGCCCGCAGCCGAGCGGCACCCAGCCGTAACCGGAAGATTCCACAACGGTCGACCGGTGCGGCAGCCGCGCGTACCAGTTCCGCTCCGCGACCTGTTTCCACAGCGCGTCGCCCATGCTCTCGGCAGCGTCTTGCGGCCGGGTGTCCCCTACCGCGGGCCGCACCAGCCGGACCTGCCCGCCCGGCTGCTGCTTCGGGAACAGTCCCCTCAGGAGCGCCTTCTCGTGCGGCGCCGTGGCGAGCCGGGCGTCCACCAGTACGGCGGTCCGGACGTCGTTCTCGCCCTCGATCCGGACGGCACCGCGGACGGCCAGGTCGACGAGGGTCGCCGCGACCTCGGTCGTGTCGACCTTGCCGTCGACCAGCAGGCCGCCCTCAGCCGCGCTGATCTCCGGCGGCGCGAACGTGACCGGGATCGCCTTCTCCGTCAGGCGGTCCGGCACGGTACGAGTCGCCAGGCCGGCGGGCGGGACGGTGCCCGGCGGCAGACCGTCGTACCGGAGATCGCGGCGACGGCGGACGACCAGCTTGCCGGCGGCGATCGCGAGCAGGGTCAGGGCGACCGATACAACCGCGGCCGGCCCGCTGACGCCGTACCGGGCCAGGAAGCCCGGCGGGTCCGCGACGATCGGCGTGTCGTTGCTCACGGCACCGGCTTTGATGCCGGCGACAATCGTCAGCTCCTCGCCGCGGACCACGTCGGTCTCCTGGGTGAACGTGGCTTTCCCGCCGACGATGGCCTTCTCGTTGCAACTCGCCGTGGAGCCGGACCGGCCTTCGTTGCAGGCGACCTTCGTCACGCCGTGCGGAACCGTCACCGTGACCGCGACGTGGTCGAGCGGCGCCTCCCAGCTGTTGCCGGTCGCGTCCCAGTACAGCTCGCTGTGGTTCGGGAAGTGCCGCAGCGCACCACGGACGTCGTAGCTGATCTTGTACGTCGCGTCCTGGCCCGTCACCGTTTTGTCCGACGAGCCGACCTTGATCCGCAGCACCTGGTTGCGGGCCTTGTTCGTCCTGGTCGTGGACGTGCTGAACCCGGCCGGCGCGTTCGGCGACGACACCTGGATGTTCGACACGTCGTACCGCTGGTCCTTCGACCGATCGTCGGCGTACGGCTCGCGGATCACCAGGTCGCGGAAGATCCCGTGCCGGCCGGAGTCCCCGAAGTGGTACTCGATCGTCTCGCTCACGTGCAGTACGCCGTCCGCGGACACGTCGTACGCGATCGTCATCGACCGCACCCGGTCGCCGATCGCCGCCGACGCGGGTACGGCGAACCCGGCCAGCGCGATCGCGACGACGAGCAGACTGACGACGACCCCGAGCGTACGACGCATGCGCGCGACCCTACCGAGGGCCGAGGTCGCGACTACCAGCTGCCGCCGCCCCCACCGCCGCCTCCGCCACCAGCGGAGCCGGACGACGAGGAGGACGAACCGCTGTACGAGCTGAAGCCGGACGAGCTGCCGCCGCCCGAACCGGCCGCGGACGCCGGGGCGGGCGGCTGCGAGAACGTGGTCTGGACGGACTGGCTCATCGACGACGCCAGCCAGTTCGAGTAGTAGTACGGCCTCGTGCCGACGTACCAGACGGGATCCGGCGTCAACCGGCCCGCCTCGACCAGCTCCGCGCACACCCGCTGCCAGCGGTTCGCCGTCCCGAAGGCGATCGCCCAGGGCAGGTACTTCGAGAAGATGTCCTCGCCTTCCTCGAAGCGCAACTGATCCGCCTCCGCGGTCGTCAGGTACATCCGGAAACCGAGCACCTGGTCCGCAATGGCGCGTCCGGCCGCGCTCCGCCGGCCACGGCGTACCCCGTGCACCCACATCCACACGGGGACCAGCAGCGCGCTGCCCGCGACGAGCAGCATGAACACCCGGGCTCCGGTCACCACGCCGCCGAGCCGGGCCAGGACGACGGCGATCAGGCAGAGCACGATCGTCGCGAAGACGCCCACGACGACCGTGCCGTCGCCGTACCCGGACGCGGCGGGCAACTTCAGGTACCAGCCCCGCGCGCCGACCTGCTGCCACAGCTCCAGCACCGTCCGGGCCGCCGACTCCGCGACCTTGTTGTCGCCGGCCTCGGGACGCTGCAGCAGCCGCTCCGAGCCGGCCTCCATCGTCGGGAACAGGCCCTTGAGCAGGGTCTTCTCATACGCGGTGCTCGCGACCTCCTGGTCGACCAGGACGGCCTTCCGCGCGCCGGCCTCGGGGTTCTCCAGCCGTACGGCGCCGCGCACGGCCAGGTCGATCATGGTGGCCGCGACCACCGAGTCGTTCGCGGCCGGGTCGATCATCAGCGTTGCCTCGCCGACCGGTACCGCGGGCGGCGCGAACGCGACCGGAAGCTGGGCGTCGCTGAGCGTGTCCTTCGCGATCGGGGCGGTCGCGCCGTCCGGCGGCAGGGCCCCAGGCGGCAGCCCGGCGTACCGCTGGTCGCGGACGCCCAGCCGGCGGTAGAGGACGGCGCCGCCGATCCCGAGCAGGGTGGCAACCGCGGCGCCGGCCACCGCGAGCCAGGACAGCGAGTTGCGCTCGAGCCAGTTCGGCGGGCCGACGACGATCGGGGTGTCGTTCTGAACCACGCCGGGCTTGATGCCGGCGACGATCGTCAACTGGTTCCCACTCGCCAGGTCCTCGGTGCTGAACTGCCCGACGCCGCCGTTCACCGACGCGCTGTCGCATTCCCTCGTCGAGCCCGGCAGGCCGCTGTAGCAGGCGACCTTCTGGACTCCCTCCGGCACCTGGACTCTGACGGTTGTCTTGGCCATTTCGGCGTCCCACTGCGAGCCGGTGGCGTCCCAGTACAGCTCGCTGTGGTCCGCGAAGTGCCGGAGCGCGCCGCGGACGTCGTACGAGATCAGGTACGTCGCCTCGTCGCCCCAGATCGTCCGGTCCTTGGAGCCGATCTTGATCCGGAGCGCCTGGTCCCGATCGCCGTTGGCCTTCGTCGTCGAGGTGGTGAACTGGTCCGGCGCGTCCGGGCTGGACACCGAGATGTTCGAGACCACGTACTTCTGGTCCTTCGACCGGTCGTCGGCGTACGGCTCGCGGATCACCAGGTCGCGGTAGATCCCGTGCCGTCCGGTCCCCGCGAACTTGTAGTCGATCGACTCGGTGACATGCAGTACGCCGTCCGCCGAAACCCTGTAGTTGACCGCGAACGTCTCGATCTCGTCGCCGTACTCCGCCGGCGCCGCCGCGGCGGGAACACCGGCCGCAACCGCGACGAAGAGGCTGCTGACGAGTACCCCGATCCCCCTGTGCATACCCGGGACCGTAGCGGCTCGACGGGCCACTACCAGCTGCCGCCGCCGCCACCGCCGCCACCGCCGCCGGAGAAGCCGCCGCCGCTGAAGCCGGACGAGCTGCCGCCGCCACCGCCGGAGCTGGACGGCGTCGGCGGTGCGTCGAAGCTGTGCGCGACCGTCGAACCGACGGCGCCCGCGGTCCACCCGGACGTGTAGTACGACGGGCCCGAGTACCAGTACGGGTCCGGCGGGATGCGGCCGGCGGCGACGAGCTGCTCGCAGACCTTCTGCCAGCGGTCGGCGAGACCGAAAGCGATGGCCCAGGGCAAGTACTTCGAGAAGATGTCCTCGCCCTCCTCGAAGCGGAGCTGCTGCGCCTCGGCGGTGGCCAGGTACGTCTGGAAGCCCACCACCTGGTCGGTGACCGCCCGGCCGGCCGGATTCCGTTGCCCCCGGCCACGGATCGCGATCCAGGTGCCGATGGCAATGACCACCGCGACCACCGGGATCGCGACCACGATCGCTCGGCCTGCACCACCGGTCGCGGCACTACCGATGATCCCGAACAGGCCGCCGCCGACGCCCCAGATCCCGATCATCGCCAGGCAGGCACACCCGAAACCGCTCTTGAACGGCGAGCCGCCGGCGGCCCGCGGCATCCGCAGGTACCACTGCCGCGCCTTCACCTGGTCGCGGAGCGCCTTGATCATCGCGTCGTGCGCGTTGCGCATCGTGTGGTCGCCGACCGCGCCGCGCTCCAGCACCACCTCGGAGCCGGGCTGCAGGCTCGGGAACAGCCCGAGCATCAGCGCCTGCTCGTGCGGTGCGGTGGCGGCCGCCGGGTTCAGCAGCACGGCCTTCCGGGTCTCGCCGTCGTTGTCGATCCGGACCCCGCCGCGGACCGCCATGTCGATCAGCGTCGCGGCCGTCTCGACCGTGGTCGCCTTCGCGTCGATCAGCAGGCCGCCCTCGGCGACCGGGATCTTCGGCGGCGCGAACGCGACCGGGATCTGGTCCTCGCGGAGGTCGTCCTTGACCGGCTGGGCGTTGGTCCCCTCCGGCGGGAACGTGCCCGGCGGCATCCCGGCGTACCGCTGGTCCTTGTTGCCGAGTTTCGCGTACAGCGCGGCGATCACCAGCGCGAGCACGGTGACGACGCCGGAGCCGATCACCTGCAGCCAGGACAGGCCGTTGCGCTCCAGCCAGCTCGGCGGCTTCACCAGGATCGGCGCGTCGTTCCGGACGGCGCCCGCGGTGATGCCGGCGACGATCGTCAACTGGTCGCTGTTCGTCAGGTTGGTGGCCTGGAACACGCCCTTGCCGCCGACGACGTCGCTGGACGGGCAGTTCTGCTTCGAGCCGTGCGTTCCGGTGAAGCACTCGACCTTGGTGACGCCCCGCGGGACGGCGACGTTGACCTGGACGTTCTCCAGGTCGGCCTCCCAGCCGTTGCCGGTAGCGTCCCAGTACAGCTCGCTGTGGTCGGCGAAGTGCCGCAGCGCACCGCGGACGTCGTAGGTGATCTTGTACGTCGCCTCGGTGCCGGGCACCGTCTTGTCGGCGTCACCGATCTTGATCTGGGTCGTCTCGTACCGTCCGTGATTGGACGACGTGGTGTGGACGGTGAAGTCAGCAGGAGCACCACTCGGTGACGAGACGTCGATCTTCGAGACCTGGTACTCCTGGTCCTTCGAGTCGTCGTCGGCGTACGGCTCCCGGGTCACCAGGTTCCGGAAGATGCCGTGCCGGCCGCTGGACGCGAAGTGATAGTCGATCGTCTCGGTGACCTGCAGGACGCCGTCCGGGGTGACGGTGTAGTCGATCGCGAAGTTCGTGACCTTGTCGCCGTACTCCGCCGGGCGCGCGCTCGCGGGCAGCGCGAAACCCGCCACCGCCAGTACCGCGAACAACGTGCTGATGACGACCCCGAGTGCCCTACGCATACCCGGGACCCTATCGATTCGCGGGGTCCGCACGGGTGAGGGCACTTGTGCGAAGTGTCCGATAGGGGAATCGTGGGTGGACCAGGAGGAACGTCATGGCAGACAAGACGAACACTTCCCAAGGCACCGGAGCCGCGCCCGCTGTGGACAGCCCGGCCGCCATCCGCAACGTGGTGCTGGTCGGCCCGTCGGGCGCCGGCAAGACCACCCTCGTCGAGGCCCTGCTGGTGGCCTCCGGAGTCCTGAACAGACCCGGCACCGTCGTCGACGGAACCACCGTGTGCGACTTCGACGACGCCGAGATCCGGCAGCAGCGCTCGGTCGGGCTCTCGCTCGCCTCGCTCCCCCACGACGGAGTCAAGGTGAACCTGATCGACACCCCGGGGTACGCCGATTTCGTCGGCGAGCTGCGGGCCGGCCTGCGCGCCGCGGACTGCGCGCTGTTCGTGATCTCGGCGAGCGAGGGCGTCGACGAGCCGACCCGTACCGTCTGGCAGGAGTGCCAGGAGGTCGGGATGCCGCGCGCCGTGGTGATCACCAAGCTCGACCACGCCCGGGCCAACTACCAGAACGCACTGGCCACCGCGCAGACCGCGTTCGGCGACAAGGTGCTGCCGCTGTACCTGCCCGCCGGTGACGGGCTGATCGGGCTGCTCTCCCAGTCGTACTACGAGTACTCCGGCGGCAAGCGCTCCGCCGCCGCGGCCGACCCGGCGTACGCGGACCAGATCGAGGAGCTCCGCGGCACCCTGATCGAGGGCATCATCGAGGAGTCCGAGGACGAATCGCTGATGGACCGGTACCTCGGCGGCGAGGAGATCGACCAGAAGGTGCTGATCCAGGACCTCGAACGGGCGGTCGCCCGCGGCTCGTTCTTCCCGGTGATCCCGGTCTGCAGCGCGTCCGGGATCGGCACCTACGAGCTGCTCGAGGTGATCACCAGCGGGTTCCCGTCGCCGCCCGAGCACACCCTCCCGGAGGCCTTCAACCCGCACGGGGTCGCCCGTAAGGGCCTGGCCTGCGATCCGGACGGCCCGCTGCTCGCGGAGGTGGTGAAGACGACGTCCGACCCGTACGTCGGGAGGGTCAGCCTGGTCCGGGTGTTCTCCGGCACCATCAGGCCCGACGCGACGGTTCACGTGTCGGGCCATTTCACGTCGTTCTTCGGCGAACACAACTCGCACGAGGACCACGACGAGGACGAGCGGATCGGCACCTTGTCGTTCCCGCTCGGGAAGACCCAGCGCCCGGCCGGCGAGGTGGT
Source organism: Kribbella sp. NPDC051137 (assembly GCF_040682535.1). Lineage (NCBI taxonomy): Bacteria > Bacillati > Actinomycetota > Actinomycetes > Propionibacteriales > Kribbellaceae > Kribbella > Kribbella sp. NPDC051137. The sequence goes on along the minus strand of NZ_JBFBBI010000001.1, from coordinate 1,527,735 downwards.
CGCCGGCGACCTGTGCGCGATCGGCCGGCTGACCCGCGCGGAGACCGGCGACTCGCTGTCCGACAAGTCCGATCCGCTGCTGCTGAAGCCGTGGACGATGCCGGAGCCGTTGCTGCCGATCGCCGTCCAGGCGCACGCCAAGACCGACGAGGACAAGCTCGGCGTCGGCCTGCAGCGGCTCGCCGCGGAGGATCCGACGCTGCGGATCGAGCAGAACCCGGAGACCCACCAGATCGTGCTGTGGTGCATGGGCGAGGCGCACTCGGACGTCGTCCTGGACGCGCTCGCGAACCGGTACGGCGTGACCGTCGACACCGTCGAGCTCCGGGTGCCGCTGCGGGAGACGTTCGGCGGTCCGGCCAAGGGCCACGGGCGGCACGTGAAGCAGTCCGGCGGCCACGGCCAGTACGCCGTCTGCGACATCGAGGTCGAGCCGCTGCCGGAGGGCAGCGGGTTCGAGTTCGTCGACAAGGTGGTCGGCGGGGCGGTGCCGCGGCAGTTCATCCCGAGCGTGGAGAAGGGCGTCCGGGCGCAGATGGAGAAGGGCGTCGCCGCCGGGTACCCGATGGTCGACATCCGGGTCACCCTCACCGACGGCAAGGCGCACAGCGTCGACTCGTCCGACATGGCGTTCCAGATGGCCGGCGGGCTGGCGCTGCGGGAGGCCGCGGCCGCGTCCCGGGTCGCGATGCTCGAGCCGGTCGACCTGGTCTCGGTGCTGGTGCCGGACGACCTGGTCGGCGCGGTGATGAGCGACCTGTCCGGGCGCCGCGGGCGGCTGCTCGGCACCGACAAGGTCGGCGAGAGCCGGACCCTGGTGAAGGCCGAGGTGCCGCAGGTGGAGATCACCCGCTACACCATCGACCTCCGCTCGCTGTCCCACGGCGCGGCGTCGTTCAGCCGCGAGTTCTCCCGCTACGAGGCGATGCCGGACTCCGTGGCCGCCAAGCTGAAGTGATCGATCAGGGTTTGTTGAGGCGGCGGCGGACGTCGCGGGACTTCAGGTACGCGGCGACGTCGTCGTAGCGCTCGCTCTGGTTGGCGAACTCGATGTAGGAGCGCACGCGGTGCAGCCAGTCGAGGGTCGACGGTTTCACCGCGGCGAGCGCGCCGGTCAGGTGCTGCATGCCGAGCGGAGGCTCGCCGCCGGTGGACAGCGCCTCGTCGATCACTTTGTCGACGCCGCGCTCGATCAGCGCGCGCAGGTCCGCGCCGCTGAACATCGGGGTCTGCGCGGCCAGCGCCTTCAGGTCGAGCCCGTCGGCCGGCACGTCCTTCGTGAGCACGCTCAGGATGTCGGCGCGCGCCGGCTCGTCCGGCGGCGGGACGAAGATCACCCGGTCGAACCGTCCCGGCCGGAGCATCGCCTCGTCCACGTCCCACGGCGCGTTGCTCGCCGCGAGCACCAGCAGCCCCTCGTTCTCGGAACCGATCGCGTCCAGCTCCTGCAGCAGTACGTCGACCAGCCGCCGCGCCTCGGACCCGCCGTGCTTGTGCCGCGCGAACGCCAGCGCGTCCAGCTCGTCGAGGAACAGCACGCACGGACCGTTCGCCCGGGCCCGCTCGAACGCCTCGTGCAGGTTCCGCTCCGACACGCCGAGGTACGGGTCCATCACGTCCTCGATCCGGACGTTCACGAACGGCAGCCCGCACTCCCCCGCCGTCGCCCGCGCGAGCAGCGTCTTGCCGCAGCCGGGCGGGCCGTACAGCATCACGCCGCCGCCGGCCTTCCGCCCGTACTTCTCGTACAGCTCAGGGCGGCTCTGCGGCAGGATCACCATCCGGTGGATGACGCGCTTGATCTCGTCCATGCCGCCGACCTGGTCGAAGGTGGTGGTCTCCTTCACCAGCTCCTGCTCGTGCGCCGTCTCCGCCTCGGGACCGACCTTGATCCGGACGCCGCTGCGCTCGGCGATCATCCCGTCGACGAGTTGCTGCAGCCGCCCCGTGCCCTCGACCACGCCGCGCTGGCGGGCCGCCTCCAGCAGGTTCCGCAGCAGCGCGAGCCGCCCATTGGCGGCGGCCAGCTCCCCGACCGGTACGAACTGGTCGTCGGACAGGCCCTGCTGGTCCAGGAGCACGACGTACTGGTCGAGAGCCTCCTCGGTCGCACCCGCGGCGTTCAACGACTCCGCCAGCACGAGCCGCAGCAGCACGTCGTCCGGGTTCGCCTCGACCGCCTTGCGAAGCGCGTCGATCCGATCGTTGCTCATTGGCCCCATCTCCGGTTGATCCAGCGGCGGACGAGTGGTGGGACGACCCAGGAGTACACGCAGAACGCGAGCCAGATCATCGCGAACGCGAACGACAGCGGGGCGGCGCCGACGGCGCGGAGGCCGTAGATCACCGCGACCGCGCCGACCCAGACGACCAGCGGGTTCACCCGGGCGAACGGCCGGAGCGGCAGCATCAGCGGGTGGTTGAACAGCTTCGCCTCCCGGGCGGCCGCGCGCAGGTCCGGGTCGCCCGGCTGCGCGGCGGCGGCCGAGCGCAGCGAGTCGTACCCGGCGCGGGCGTCGCCGGTCAGCATCGACGCCGTACCGTGCAAGGCGCGGGCGTTCGGGTCTTCCGGGTCGTATGCGAGCGCCTCGGTGCTGTGCCGGTGCATATCGCGGTCCTTGCCGAGCGCGAACGCCACCTGCGCACGGGCCGCCGAAACGGCCACGCTCTCCGGCGCGTGCGACGCCGCCCGCTCGACCAGTGCGCCGGCTTTCTCGGCCTGCCCGGCGGCCAGGCACACGTGCGCGTACCCGAGCAGTAGGTCCGGGTCGTTCGGGTCGAGGCTCAGGCCCTGCAGGAACGCCGCCTCGGCCTCGGGCAGTCGGCCTTCCGACCGCAGCGAGGCACCCAGCACGTGCAGCATCGCCGGAAACGGTCCGTGCTGCGCCAGGCCGTCCCGCAGCACCTCGACTGCCTCCTCGTTCCGCTCGAGCGCATGCAGCGCAGCGCCGCGGAACAGGTACGCGCGGTAGTCGACGGCCGCGTCACCGGACAGGCCCTGCAGCTCCTCCAGCGTCCGGTCGGGACGGGCGATCCGCAACCAGTGCGCGGCCATCTGAAGGCGTGACTCACTCGGATCGTTCACAGCACCACCGTCACCAGAAGGAGGATCAATGCCTCGATGATCGCGCCGCCGACCGTCGCGGCGATCCCCAGGCCCCACAGCGACCCGTACTCCGCACCACGCAACTGGAACGCCCGGTCCATCGGCCGCTGCCACCGGATCTGCGCCATACAGCACAACACCGCCACCACCCGGATCCCGACCCGGAGCCCCGAGAGGACGCCGGCGTCGGAGTACAGCAGCAGGAACACACCGACCACGACGACCAGGCCGGCCAGCCCCGACAGCAGGATCAGCCGGCGCTTCGCGGCGTCCACCCCGAGCCGCCCCGCGTTCAGGTAGGCGACCACCGTGGACGCGATCACGCCGCCGAAGAACGCGACGTACGTCTGGGACATCAGCCGCCAGGGGCGGGCCGACATGTTCACGCCGGCGCCGACGGTCGGGCGCAGGAGATCGTCCGGCATCGGGCTCCTAGTGTCGGGCAGGTTCAGCGAGCGCAGTGTATAGCCTGGGCGGATGAGCGAGAACTGCATCTTCTGCGGGATCGTGGCCGGAACCATCCCCTCGACCCGGGTGGCGGAAACGGATCGGGCGATCGCCTTCATGGACATCGCGCCGGCGACGCCCGGGCACCTGCTGGTGGTTCCCCGGGCGCACTCGACCGACCTCCGCGAGGCCGCCCCCGAGGACCTCACCGCCGCCACCCTGCTCGCCCAGTCCCTGGTCGGTCGCGTCATCGACCGGCTCGACGGCGCAACGGGTGCGAACCTCCTGAGCTGCATCGGCGCCGACGCCTGGCAGAGCGTCTTCCACACCCACCTGCACGTCATCCCGCGCTATCCGGACGACCCGATGGTCCTCCCGTGGAAGCCGGAGTCCGGCGACCTCGACGAGATCAAGGCCGTGCACGAGAAGCTCATCTGACGAAGAACTCGCGGAGGTCCTGCACCAGCAGGTCCGGTGCGTCCTGGGTCGCCCAGTGGCTGCCGCGGTCGAACTCGTGCCAGGACACGATGTTCGCGTGGTCCCGCTCCGCGAACCGGCGGAGCGGACGGAAGTCGAACGCGAAGCTGGCCAGCGCCGTCGGCGCCGTGGTCGGCTCCTTCGGGTGCTCCGCGTGCTTGTCCTCGTAGTAGAAGCGCGCTGACGACGCAGCGGTGTTGGTCAGCCAGTAGATGGTCGCGTTGGTCAGCACGTGCTCGTCGGAGCAGGTGCTGAGCAGCTGGGCGATCCACGCCAGCTGACCGGTGGGCGAGTCCGCGAGCGCGTGAGCGATGTTCTGCGGCGCCTGCTCCTGCAGCTTCGCGTACGCGCCAAGGTTCTCGTTGAAGAACTGCAAGAAGTGCAGATAGCCCTGCTCTTCCTCGGTCAGGTTCTCCAACTCGGCCGGGTCGCCGCTCGGGAACGAGAACAGCTGGGTCACGTGTACGCCGATCACGTGCTCCGGATCGACCCGCCCGACCTCCGGGGACACATAGGACCCGCCGTCGTTGCCGTGGGCACCGTACCGCTCGTAGCCGAGCCGGCTCATCAGCTCGGCCCAGGCAGCCGCCACGCGGTACCTGTTCCAGCCGCGGTCCTTGGTGGGCCCGGAGAAGCCGAAACCGGGAACGGTCGGGATGACCAGGTGGAATGCCTGCTCGCCGTCCTGCGGGTTGGTCAGCGGCTCGATCAGGTCGAAGTACTCGAGCGACGTGTTCGGCCAGCCGTGCGTCAGGATCAGCGGGATCGCGTCCGGGTCGGCGGAGCGGACGTGGAAGAAGTGCACGTTCTGCCCGTCGATCTCGGTCACGAACTGCGGGTACGCGTTGAGCCGCTGCTCCCACGCCCGCCAGTCGTACGACGTCAGCCACTGCTCGGTCAGCCGCCGGACGTACGACAGCGGTACGCCGTACTCCCACTCCGGCGGCATCGGACCGGTCTGCACGGCGTCCGTGTAGTCGATGTCCAGCTCGTTCGCCCACCGCGTCCGGGTCAGCCGGCTCCGCAGGTCGTCCAGGTCGGCCTGCGGGATGTCGATACGGAAGGGTCGGATCTCGGTGTTGTTCGTCATGGATTCAATCTAGGAAGCAATTAGGCGAGTTAGCTTCCTAATGGTCTGCGAGACTTTCGGAATGATCGAGACATCGGCACGACTGCTGAAGCTGCTCACATTGCTGCAGTCGCCTCGCGACTGGACGGGCGCAGAGCTGGCGGAGCGGCTCCAGATCAGCCCGCGGACCGTCCGGAGCGACGTGGAGCGGCTGAGGTCGCTGGGCTATCCGGTGGACGCGACCCGCGGTTCGGTCGGCGGTTACCGCCTGGGGGCGGGTGCCGCGCTGCCGCCGCTGCTGCTGGACGACGACGAGGCCGTGGCGGTGGTGATCGGGCTCCGGAAGGCTGCGGGCGTTGCCGGCGTCGAGGAGATGTCGCTGCGTGCGTTGACGAAGCTGGAGCAGGTATTGCCGTCCCGGCTGCGTCGGAGAGTCAGCACGCTCGCCAACTACACGGTGCAGGTCCCGGCCGACGAGGCCGGCCCGCAGGTCGACCCAGAGGTCCTCACACAGCTGGCCGGGCTCTGCCGGGACCGCGAGCAACTGCGCTTCGACTACCTCTCGCACGACGGTACGGCGACCCTCCGGCGGGTGGAGCCGCATCGGCTCGTCAACTGGGGACGGCGCTGGTATCTGGTCGCGTTCGACCTGGAGCGGGACGACTGGCGGACGTTCCGGGTGGACCGGGTACGGCCGCGGATTCCGACCGGGCCGCGATTCACTCCGCGCGAACTGCCGTCGGACGGGGATGTGGCCGCATACGTGTCGCGGGGCGCGTCCGCGGCTGCTTGGCGGTACAAGGCTTCGGTGGAGGTCGCCGTACCGGCGTCTGTGCTGGCCGAGCGGTTGACGCCGGCTGTTGGAGTGGTCGAGCCGATCGACGACGAGCGGTGCCTGCTGCGGACCGGTGCTGACCGGGTGGAGAGCTTGGCGGTGCACCTGAGCCTGCTGGACGAGGACTTCGTGGTGGTGGAGGGCCCGCCGGAGCTCACGACGTACCTGGAGAAGCTGGCCGAGCGCTACCGGCGGGCGACCAGCTCGTAGACCGACAGGAGCTCTGGGAGTAGGACCGACCAGTCGTACGTGGGTACGGCGGCCAGGCCCGCGGAGCGGAGCTGTTCGCGTTCTTCGGGGCGGCGCAGGAGCCGGAGTGCACGACCGGCGAGCTCCGGGACGTTGCCGGGCTCGAACAGCTCCCCCAGGGTGCCGCCGTCGAGTACCTGGCGGAACGCGGCCAGGTCGCTCGCCAGCACGGGCGCGCCGGCGGCCATCGCCTCGAGCAGCACGATGCCGAAGCTCTCCCCGCCCAGGTGCGGTGCGACGTAGAGGTCCGACCCGGCCAGCATGTCGGCGCGTGCCTCGTCGTCGATCGCGCCGAGGAACAGCACGTTGTCCAGGTACCGCGGCGGCAGCGAACGCCGCACCTCGTCCGCGCGCCCCGACCCGGCGACCAGGATCTTCAGCCGCGGACGCTCGGCGAGCAGCAGCGGTACGGCGTCCAGCAGCACGCCGAGGCCCTTCCGGGGTTCGTCGAGCCGGCCGAGGAAGCTGATCGTGCCGTCCGCGCCCATCCACTCCGCCCGCGGGCTGCCCTTGAAGCGGGCGGTGTACAGCCCGTTCGGGATCACCACCGCCTCGCCGCCGATGTGCTGCACCATCATCGAGCGGGCGTTCTCCGAGACCGCGATCCGCGCGTCGATCTTCTCCAGCGCCGGACGCAGCAGGCCGGCCGCCACGCTCATCGCCCGGGACCGCACCTGCCAGGTGTGGAACGTCGCCACGAACGGCCCGTCCGCGGACCAGAGCGCGATGATCGACGCGCTCGGCGTGGTCGGCTCGTGGACGTGCACGACGTCGAAGTTCCCGTCGGCGAGCCAGCTCTTCACCCGCGCCGCCGTCCGCGGGCCGAACGTCACCCGGGCGACCGACCCGTTGTACGGCACACCGACCGCGCGGCCGGACGAGACGACGTACGGCGGGACCCTGTCGGCGTCGTCGACCGGGGCGAGCACCGAGACTTCGTGCCCGACCGCGAGCAGGGCCTCGGCGAGGTCGCGGACGTGGTTCTGCACCCCGCCGGGCGTACCCAGCGAGTAGGGGCACACCACGCCGATCCTCACCCCTAGATTGTTACTGGTCGAGGAAGATGCGCTGCAGCATGTGCCAGTCGCCCGGGTGCTCGGCGATCCCCCGGGCGAACGCGTCCGCGCAGCGCTGGGTCATCTCGGCCGCGCTGTCCGGCTCGATCGTGTCGTGGAACGTGATCACCAGGTCCGGCCCGTCGTAGTGCAGCGTCGCCGGGATCAGCGGCGCACCCGTCTTCAGGCTCAGCGCGGCCGGGCCGACCGGCATCCGCGACGGGCGGCCGAAGAACGTCACCGGTACGCCGCGTTCGGACAGGTCCCGGTCGGCCACCAGGCAGACGAACCCGCCGGCCCGCAGCCGGTCCGCGAGTACGGCGGTCACGTCCTCGTCGCCGCCGGTCAACGGCAGCACCTCCATGCCGAGCTGCTTGCGGTACTCGATGAACCGGTCGAACAACGACTCCGGCTGCAGGCGCTCCGCGACCGTCGACACCGGCATCCCGGTCAGCCCCGCCCAGGCGCCCGCGTGGTCGTAGTTCGCCAGGTGCGGCAGCGCGCAGATCACGCCCTGCCCGGCGGCGTACGCGTCCCGCAGCAGCTTCTCGTTGACCGTCCGGACCCGGCCGACGATCTCCTCGCCGGACCACTCCGGCAGCCGGAACGCCTCCTGCCAGTAGCGCAGGTACGACCGCATCCCGGCCTTCGTCAGCGCGTCCAGCTCGGCGTCGGTGGCGTCCGGGCGGACGGCGGCCAGGTTGGAGCGCAGGCGCCGTACGCCGCGGCCGTTCCGGGCGTAGGTCCGGTCGGCCGCTTTCGTGAACAGCCAGATCACCGTCCGCTCGGGCAACCGCCGTACCACCATCCAGGCGAGCGCGAACGCCAGGTCGACGGCCCGCTGCCGGGCGGCCTCCATCAGGACTCGAGGTCGTTCTTCGCCGGGTCGGACATGACCTGCTTGCGGACCGAGAGCGAGCGCTGGACGACGGTGATCGTGCTCGCCACCGCGACGTACCAGATCACGATCTCGAGCAGGATCGGCAGGTCGAACAGGTCCGAGAAGAACGCCAGGATCAGCGTGAACACCAGCCGGTCGGCGCGCTCGGCGAGGCCGCCGCTGGCCTTCAGGCCGAGGCTCTCCGCCTTGGCCCGCGCGTACGACGTGACCGCGCCCATCACCAGCGCCCACAGCGTCACCGCGGCCATCAGCGTGGAGTTGCCGGCCTTCGAGTTCGCGTAGTACATCACGAGACCGCCGTAGATCGCGCCGTCCGCGATCCGGTCCAGCGTCGAGTCCAGGAACGAGCCCCACTTCGACGACGTCCCCGAGGTCCGGGCCATGTAGCCGTCGATCAGGTCGGAGAACACGAACAGCGTGATCACCAGGACGCCGATCCACAGCTGCCCGCGCGGGAAGAAGATCAGCGCACCGGCGGACACCCCGATGGTGCCGACGAGCGTGACCATGTCGGCGCTCACGCCGAGCTTGAGCAGGAGGGTGGCGATCGGCGTGATCACCTTGGTCCAGAACTGCCGGAATCTGTTAAGCATGGCAGCGCGATCGTAGTTCACCGGGGTCACCATCCGATGACGAGGCACGACTTTCGGCCTGCGATCGAGCCTCCCAGGGGCGATGCTGGGTCTGGGAGGAGGTGACACATGCGACGAGAGCTGTCCGGCGCGCTCGTGCTCCTGCTCCTCACCAGCGGCTGCGCGGTCGCGCAGCGGGCGAACGGCACAGCGCCGCTGCCCGTCCAGCCGACCACGGTGCTCCCGACCGGGGTCGCTCCCCCACAGGCCGAGGGCCTCGACGGTACCGAGGGAGCACCCGGGCCGCAGGTGTGTACGGCGATCACGCGAACCCTCACCGTCCGCCTGCGGCACCCCGTCACCGCGAAGCCGAACGCCTGGAACGACGGCGGGCTCCCCGCGATGGACCTGTGCACACTGCTCGTCGACGGTCGCCGGGTCACGATCGGCGTCAGCGCCTTGCCGAGCCGGCCGGACTCACTGGTCCGGCTGATGCGGGACGCCGGCGGAGTGCGGTCGCTGCCCGAACTCGGCCCGGAGGCGCTGATCGGCGAGTCCCGCCTGGTCTTCCACGCCGACGGCCGCGCGGTCCGGGTCACGCCCGCCGGCGGCATCGACCTCGGTACACCTGACGGCGTCAACCGCGCCACGGCGGTCGCGATCGCCGAGGCCGTGCGGGACGCCGTACCGCGGAGTCTGCGACCGGCGCGGCAGGCCGACGAAACGTGCCAGCTGTCCAACTCGGCGGCCGAGCGGTTCGTCCGCACCCAGGTCCAGCTGCGCCGCGACTACCGGGTGAAGGGCGCGCTCACCTGTATCTGGGGCACGGCCGACGCCACGGTCTCGATCGTCGAGGCCTTCGACCAGAAGACGATCCCGGAAGCCCAGCAGATCCCGCCGCCCCAGTTCGCCCCGCTGGGCGACCCCGGCTACTACCTCCCCCAAGACCCCGAACTCGTCTTCCGCCAAGGCCGCCGAGTAGTCCGCGTCACCGCCCTCACCGACCCACCCCAACCGGTCACCCTCGACACTCTCACCACTCTGGTCGATCCGATGCTCCCGCTCTTCCTCCGCTGACCGAACTTTCCGGTCCAGACCAGCATCCAACCACCATCGATCATCAATGGGGGTGGTGGAGAATGCGCAGGTTTCTCGGGTACGGCGGACTGCTGGCCGCCGGAGTACTCACTACGGGGCTGCTCACGCCGGGTACGGCGACGGCCGAGCAGAGCGGGACGACGACGCCGTGCAGGATCTCGGTCGGTTCGGTGACGGCCGCCGGGGATCATCGGATGCAGACGTTCACCGCGACGGCGCCGGTCACGAAGGTGACCGACAAGATCGTTGCGAAGGGCGTCTACGCGCCGGGTCAGGCCAGGATCAGCTCACAACTCCGGTACGGCCTGGGCGAAGGGTCCGAGCTGCACATCGGGAACGCGGTACTGGGCTCCGTCCTGTACAACGTCTCGTACCGGACACCGGCCGGCGGCGGTGCACTGCTGGAGAAGTACCTCACGCGGATCGGGCCGGGCTGGCAGAACTACCGCAGCTACGACCTGACCGGGTTCGGGCTGCGGGACACGGCCTGGTCGCTGAACATCAACGGCAACATGGAACGCCGGAGCATCGAGACCGTCGAGGGCCGGCAGTACTACCACTACGACGGCGTACTCGGGAACTTCCCGAACGCCAAGGGCCTCGCGCAGATCAGCCAGACGGCGACGTACGACACGTTCCTGATGTCGCGCAGCGACGGGAAGCTGACCACCGTACGGTTCTCGGCGGTCCGCGGACAGCCCCTGCGGACCGAGGTCAAGCCTGTCCGCACCTCGACCTGGCAGGTGTTCGAGACCCTGGTCGCGGCACCGTGCGGGAGCGGCACGATCCTGCTCGGCATCGACCGGGACACCGGCAACGGCTACCTGTACTCCGTTGGGCACGCCAACGGACTGGCCACGACCGTCCAGGGCCTCGGCAAGGTGCCCGCGACGTTCAAGGACCCGGTCTACTTCCGGTGGGCCGCGTTCGGCGATCCGCTGCTCGCCGGGGACTGATCACGGCCAGGACTTGGCCAGCAGTGCCCGGGTGTCGGAGAGGAGCTGTGGGAGGACCTTGGTGCCGCCGATGACCGGCATGAAGTTCATGTCGCCGGACCAGCGCGGTACGACGTGCTGGTGCAGGTGCCCGGCGATGCCGGCGCCGGCGATCTCGCCCTGGTTCAGCCCGATGTTGAAGCCGTGGGCGCCGGGGACGGCGCGCCCCGCCGGCAAAGCCCGGGGGGGGGGGGGGGCGGCGGCGGCCGGCTCCAGAAAGGTGAGCACGGGGAGGTAGGAA